>NZ_JBIXKO010000018.1:0-73990 GCF_044751765.1 Pectobacterium sp. CHL-2024
CGAAAGTGCCTGCTTCCAGGGCACCGACCTTTACGGTGAACTGTAATCCTGTACTGTTTGCCACCCGTCCTCTCCTTCTTCCTTCGCCGTTGCCATGGCTACCGCACGCCTCGGGTTTTCCCGGAGCGGCACGTCGCTATCCTGATTAAAATAAAAACCTGCGCTGTGGTCTGAGTCTGCTCACACCACAGTTCATGTTGATAAAGCATCGCGTTGAGAAAAACGCAGAAAACCCGGGACAAGCCCGGGTTCGGAGGGAATTACGCTTCGACCGGTGCACGCCAGTCATCGGAGCCGGAAGTCCCGGCAACGGTGTGCTCCCAATCGATTTTGCGGTAGGCCAGCGACACTTCGATCAACTGGGTGTAGTCCAGTTTTGATGGGTCCTGGCAGTGTGGCATTTTGCAGTCGATGTCCACGATGGTGGAGTCAGTCAACACGGTAGAGAAGAAGTGTTCTTGCTTACCTTCAACCGACGTGCGGTACCATTTCAGGGTCACGGTCGGCAGCATTTCGCCAGACGCCAGGGCGTTGTACATCAGCGGAACCGCTTTGTTCAGCGCGACGGTGAATTTGAACGGCTTGTGCACACGTTGGCCAGACGGCTGACCAGACTGTGGGTCGGTCGGTACGGTGACGATGTGTTTGAATTCCTGAACCAGCATTTCGTCTTCGTGGCCTTCCACATAGATGTTGCCGACAGAATCAGAAGTGAAAGCACCTGCAGTAATGTTGCCCTGAGTTTTACCTTCGATGCTGATATAGCATGGAGTTGGCATAGTCTTGCTCCTTGTTGTTGAACGGAATGAGTTATTGAACAGAATGAGTAACTTCACCGTCTGTATAGCAATTCACATGCCAAAATTTATCTTCATGTTTTATAAAGAAATTCACCTAACTAAAATTTCCCCTAAGTAAAATTTGAGCAAGAAGTTGCGCAGACCTCGCGAATCGTTTGCAGACATTGCGCAAAAAGTGATTTACACCAGAAAGTGAGCAAGAAGTTGCGCAGAATGCGCAGTTATTCTGAAAGTTTGCGTTAGCGATGAATTAATGAAATGAATAACCGATAGAAACCGTGCTTATTAATAGCAAAAAACTATGTTTGGCGATAAATCACTCATTGTCATAACAATAATAGTAAGCGGTCACTTACGTTTTTTATGAAAAACAGGAATGGCAAAGTCAGGACATCCCGTAATAAAAGAGTAATGAAAAGAGTCATAAAAACAAAAAACGGGTGTTGCTATCACGCAACACCCGCCTGTTTATTGCCACGACTTATTTATGCGACGACGTTCCAGTCAGATCGCAACGCGCTGTCGGCTCTGCTTTAACGATTTACTCTCAGCGGTTGCCTATCCGCAAGTGAGCACTAACGAACAACCACCACGCATTACTCTGTTTTTCCCGATGACCAGTGCATCGCCAACCGCTGTCCGGCTTTGATTTCATCCGGCTGCATAGTCGCTTCCAGATCGTTACGCGCATGAATGGCTTCGCTCATCCCCTCCGTCGCTGCCATCGCATACCAGGCGTAAGCATGAATACGATTGCGGGAGGCACCCAGCCCATCCTGACGCATCATCCCCATACGGTACTGCGCCATGCGGTTACCGTCATTCGCCGCCAGACGGTACTGTTTCATCGCCTCGACATAATCCTCTTTGCCGCCTTGTCCCAGCCGTAGCATCTCGCCATAGGCCAGACGGGATTCCGTGTCTCCTGCTGATGCCGCTTTGGCATATTCTTCACGCGCACGCACGAACTCGTTCGCTGTAAATAATCGCTCACCCAGCTCACGTTGCGCCCGAATATAGCCCGCAGAGGAAGCCTGAACCAGATACTGTTCGCGCTTTTCATGGGTTGTCTGGCTCTGGCTGAGTAAATAATCGGCCTCACCCGATCCGCCAGACGCAGCACGCTCCAGCCAATAACGCGCTTTTTGCTCATCCCAAGGTAAGCGCTTACCTTCACGGTATGCCTTGCCCAACCAAAGCTGTGCTTCGGCATCACCTGATGACGCGGACTTTTGATACCAGTTCAGCGCATTTTCGCCGTCTTCGTGCCGCGCCATCCACAGCTGCGCCTGTGCCTGACCCAGCGTCGCCGCACGGAAATACCAGCGCTCAGCCAGATCGCGACGGATAACCACACCTTTACCCTGCTCATAGCGCTGCGCCAGCTGATACTGCGCATCCCGATTGCCGAGCTCAGAGGCTTTCAGCAGCCACGACACGGCCTCTTTTTCGCCCCCCGCATGCGTCGCGTGCCACTGGGCAACAATCAGTTGCGCGGGGGGATAACCATTTGCCGCAGAGGATTCAAATGCGTTCAGGCAGGCCGCAACCAGCTTTCCCTGATGCTGAACCTGACAGTCCATACCGAGCCGATGTCCCGCTTCGCCATTTCCCAGACGTGAGGACGTTGTCCACCACTGGCGGGCTGACGGGCTGTTCTTGGGCGCGCCCAGCCCGGCCTGATACCAGTCGCCAACCTGAAGTGCGGCGGCCGCGCGCATTTCCGCATTAGCGGGAAGTTCAGACAGGCCAGATGCCTTCTGCATCCACTGCATCGCCTCGGTGTACTGCGAGCGCGCGGCTAGCGTCTTTGCCAACTGATATTGCGCCTCACCGTTTCCCCGATTCGCCGACGTCGCGAGTTCCGTTTCAGACAGCGATGTGACCGGCATCTGACATGACGCCAGCCAACAGGCCGACAGGACTATCACTAATTTTTTGTATTTCATCATGTGCTCAGCGTTTTTCCCTTCGCGATAATCAGCTGGCAGAATTACCCTGCTGCAAACGGTACAAGCGAACGTTGAAGGCGCGCAGTTCGTCTTCCATCGCACGTAGCTCCGCAGGCGTCAGCGACTGGTTCCTGGTTTTACGCGCCTCAAGCTCCCGCAGCCGTATCCCAAAGGGAACGTCCGATATCAGGTCTTTTTGCATATCGTAGAGCTTTGATTTCAGGTAGGAAATCGTCACCGTCCGCCGCTGCCGCTCCAGTTCCAGCAGTTGCTGCAACGTGTCGTTGACTCTGGCACGGGCCTGTTCGTACCCGCGTGTTTTTGGTTCATCGCCCTGCTGACGTTCAAGCGCAATCTGCCACTGGCGTTCCATCTCTTTCACCGCCAGCGAGTCGGGATAGAGCTGCTGCATCACGTTTTTCAAGCCATTTCCGTATTCATACAGATAGAACGGCGACGCATTTTTTACCTGTTCCAGCTGTGCCTGATAGCGGTTAATCAGCTCACCTTCCATGCCTTGCAATTTCTGCTCGCCCAGCGCAATACGCACCCGGCGAATGTCATTATGGTCGGGGGCAGCAGGCAACGCATACGCCGGCTGTTGCAATAGCGCCAGCGCATCAGCTTTCTGTTCCTGCCAATACTGCCAGCCTGTAATGGCCGCGACAGGCAGCGCACAGGTCAGCAGCCCGGAGACAAACCAAAACCACGCGGGCTTCTGCTTTTTATGCGCCTCAATCTTCAATACCGTCGGTTTCATTTGCCCTTTCTCCCGTCCGATGAGAATGCTGCCCGCAGGCAGAGCAGCCTGACCCGAGCCTGATGAACCACTGCTTTGCACCGTCGCACCCGGCTCCATGTCTGAATGAAAGAACACCATGGGTGGAATCTGCATATCCTGCTTTTTCAGTTCCTGATCGTCCGACACAATGACAATCTCGGTTTCATCAAACAAATGGGTATAGCCTTCGACGAAGTGCAGCAAATTCTCGACGCGAGGTATGCGGCTCAGCCCCGAGTTGTGCAGCTTTTCACTCATCAATTGCAGCGCGCGTTCGCAACGGTAAACCAGCCGCTTGTGTTCATGGCTGATGGCGTACTGCCGCACCACTTCGCTGATGCGAGCAATAAACCAGTCCAGCATCTCGATACGCGCCCGTTCCTGATGCACCGGCGGCCAGAAGTTATCCCACTGCGTCACGATCAAATTCGCCAGAAACTCACAGCTTTCCGTGAAGCCGGTCAATCCCGCCAGCCGTGAACGTGCCAGCGTAAAGTAAATCGCGGTCTGGAGATCCACGCCCTGCTTTTCAAAGATGGTGGTGGCCATATCGTGCACCAGCATCCAGTCCACGTCAGGGCGAGACGCGTGACTCAACTTGTTAATTTCCGCCCGAAGTGCGTCAAACTCCGGCAGCATCCGTGGATCGCGGCCGACTTTCAGGGCCTGTTGTGCATCTTGCATATCACATCATCCAGCAATAGGGAGCCTGAGCAGCAGGCTCCCGAGAGTTAAATTAATAAAGCGAGTCAGGCAGCGTGAACTGGCTGAACAGACCACCGGCAAACGGGTTATGGCTGGCATCGGTATACACGCGATACGTCATCGCGCCGTTTTCCAGCGAGAAGCGCACGTCAAAGGTGTTCTCATTCACCTGAGTCAACTGATCGCTATTGATTAAGCGGAACATCGCCCACGGCCCGCTAAAGCTCAGGCTGCGCGGTGAACGCTCACGATCGTCCGGCACCAGCGTCAGCTTGCTTTCGGCACCGTCGCGCATACTGTTTGGCCACACCAGCGGCGTTTTCTGGCGACGGCCGTGGCTGTATTCCAGCAGTTGTCCATCCAAATTGAGTACGCTGCGGCGCTTGTTCGCCGTCAGTTCCAGCGGTTCCAGAACGAAATGCACTTCCAGGCTGCCCTGCGCATTAAACAGGGTCTGGCGGATGCGGGTAGCGCGTTCAAGCTGTTTCACCAGCTCTGCCTGCAGAGGTGATGCCATGCCTTCCTCCAGCATGCCGCTCTCCATCATCGCCTTGAGGTTGGTTTGATAGAAGCTGTCCAGCGTCCCGCCAGTCATGAAGAACATTTCCATTTCCGATAGCGGCACATCCTTGTTCGATGACGGGTCGAAGGGGTAACGATCCGCCAGCTTCTCATTGAATGGCGTGACGACCTTATCCAGCCATTCCTGATTCAGCGACGACATCGCCAGCCCGGTCACCAGACTCGCGCTCTCTCCGGCTAATTGTCCTACCCAGCGATCCAGCGGCGCGGGAAGGCTGCGGGCGTATTGCTGTAAGGCGAATACCGGATCGGCAAATTTATTTCCCTGCCGCGCCTGCACCGCTTTCAACGCCGCCTGTCCCGGATCGGTCGCGTTAACGATCTGATCGAGATAGTGATAGAGATCCGTCAACTTCTGATTGACCTCTTGCACCAGCGGCCCCTGCTCACCGCGTCCGCTCAGCGCCGCATTGATAGTCATAAACGGACGACCAGTACGCGTGTTAATACTCTGCGCGGTATCGTTATCATCATCGGACAGTTTACGGATACGGGTGTTGTCACTGACCGTAGTCAGCACACGCTGGAAAGGCTGATCGTTGCCGGTAATATCCGTGAGGATATCGAGCGCCTGCTCCGGCGTATCGAGCGTCTGCACATCAATGTTCGCCAGCACTTTCTGCCACTGGTTGATGTAATCCGTAATGTAGCGGTCATTCACCTGACGCAGAATTTCCCGCCGATCGGCCTCGCTGAACTGCGCGCGCTCACGCTGTCCCAGCACCCAGGCGTCCAGTGCCGTCAGCTCTAACAGCGCTTTGTCCTGCTTGAGGTAATAATCACTAAAACCGGGATACGTCAGCAGCCGAGGCACGCTTCCCGCTTTGTCATTACGCAGAGAAAACACCGGGTCAAAGGTCGGCCCGACTTCGTCACGAATCGCTAAATCCGGCGGCAGCACCTGCGTCGCCTTCATCACCAGACTCTGGTAAACGCGCTGATACATCGGCAGCTTGCTCAGTTCCTGCTGGGCCAGCGTAATCGGCCCATTAAATGGCGCGAACGTGCTGATCGCTACCGCGTCTTTCTGCTCACGTGCCTTGTGCCAATCGGTGTGCTCAAGGGCGTAATCCAGATGCTGCATCAGCTGTTCCTGCACGTTGCCCTGTCCGGGAAATGCCTTCTGCCAACGCTGCGCCATAAACTGTTCGACCAGCGCTTTATTGCGCCCTGACGCATCATCCAGCATCCGCATCACGCGCAGAATCGTCAGCTTTTGCTCACTATTGGCCGGAGCCTGATTCAGATCTTCCAGCAACCCTTGCATCACCGCCGGGAGAAAGCGCTGATTCAGCATTTGCAGATAGGTGCCTTCAACATGAGGCCCAATCTTGTCGCCCTGATACAGGCCAAGATCGGCCAGCAGCGGCGTGCGCTCGTGGTAATTACCAAACGATAAGGTCGCATCGCGAATCAAATTCAGACGCGGCAACTGCTGATAGCCGTAGCCCTGCTGGCCTTCCAGCTCATTGGTGCCGATAAAGGCCTGCGCTTTCGTCAGGACGTTACGTCCCGCCTCTTCATTGACCCGATAGAAATGGTGCCAGCTGCCAATCAGCGCCAGACTGGCGAGCAGCATGCAGCCCACGCCGATACTCAGCCGACGCCGACGATAGAGGCTATGCAGCCGGTTTTCCCCCGCCAGACTGGCCTCAGGGAAAATGACGTCAGGGAAGAGACGCTGCACAAAGAACGTATTGGATTCACCGCGCAGCGCAGGGTTAATCGGCTCTGGCAGTTGATAACGGCGGGAAGCCGATTGCGCAAAGGCATCGAACGGCACCCCTTGTTGGTAGACCGAACTGACGTAGACGCCGCGGATCAGGAACGCCCGATCCTCGCCCGTCGCTAACGTTTCCGTCAGCACTTCCATCACGTAGTCTTTCACCCCAGCCAACTGGCGAACGAACGAGAACAGCGAATTGCGCACGCTTCTGTCGGATTGCGTCAGCAGCATATCCGGCAGGTTGTCATTCAGGTGCGTGACCCACTCGTCCCAGAAGCGCTCCAGCTCTTCTAACCAGCCTTTGCTGTTGCTCGCCTGCGGCGTAAACGTCACCCCTAATACGGCCTGACGCGCCTCGCGGTTCAACTGGCGATAGACCTTATCGAAGCCGCTCAGCATATCCAGCCGGGTCAGCGCGATATACACCGGTAAGCGCGTATTAATGTTGACGGAAATTTCCTGCAAGCGGGCGCGCATCACCTGCGCGTAGGCTTTGCGATCGGCGACGCCAGCCTGCGCCAGCCAGGAGATATCCAGCGTAAGCACCAGACCGTTGAGCGGCTGGCGGCGGCGATTTTCACTGAGCCACTGCAACAGGTGCTGCCACAGTCGAGCATGGCGTTGTCCGAGCGAATCGCCTTCCAGCTCAGGCTGGGCAAGTAGCTGTCCGCTTGGGTCCCAAATCACCGCGGATTCGCCGACCCAACTGCTCACCTGCTGGCCTGCCGCCACGTCTCGCAGCTCCGCATCCAGCTTCGGATTCATTTTGTTTGCCGGATTAGCGCGATGGATCAGGCTACTTTTCCCGCTGCCAGCCAGACCAATCGTCAGATACCAGGGCATCGCGTACAGCGCGCGTTTACCCAATTGGGTCTGAAACGCCTCCAGCCAGCGATCGAGAAACGTTTGCTGACTGTCGACATACACCTGCAAGGGATCCTGTTCAATCACCTGCTGCTCATGACGCTCCGCCCGCATCTGCTGCACACGACGCCAGACCAGCCAGGCGCTGTAGGAGAACGCCAGCCACAGCCAAACCAGCGTGAACACCACGCGGCCCCAGATTCCCTGCAACGGACGCGACTCGCCCACCGTCAAACGCGGCCCCAGCCACCAGGCCAGAACCAACACGACGACCCACAGCAGCACGCCCAAAAGTAACCAGGAGGGTTTAAGTTTAGGCAACTGCTTGCGTAGAAAGGTTATGATTGTTTTAAACATAAGTGACCATTCACTCCGAATGTCTTATTTTTTGCGGGATGCCGCCAACCGCTCCACGCGGCTGACCATTCCCGGTTCCCATTGCATCAGGCCCAATTGTTGGCTTTCCTGCCACATGTGCTGATAGTGCTGTGCTGCCAGTGATTTCATCCCTTCTTCGGCGAGTAAATCCGCCAGTACCAACTCGGCATAAAAGCGGTCGCGTGGTTCTTTCAGGCGACGCATGCGTTCATCCAATAGCTGCATCGCCGCCCCAATCCCTTTCTCATCCCGACAGGCCGCTGCCTCCGTTGCCAGATCGTCCTGCCGCGCCCCACCGCCGCCGCGAACGGGCTGGCTGGACTGCAACCACTGGCTACACTTCCCAGTCAAAAAGGGCGCGCCATCGCTGAACGCCAGTTCACGCAGCTCCGGCAAGCGCTGAATAAACGCAGAAAGCTCCTCGGCAATCGCCGTCGCGACAGAAGCATGTCCCAACCGTGAGGCCACCGAGGCGGACAGCATGTGGCCATCAAACCAGTAAGGAGCCAGCACCAGACTTTGTTCTATGCGTTCCCACAGCGCCAAATCAGCCTGCGCCAGCGCACTTTGGTATTCATCCACGCGGTCTGACGAGACGGGTGCCAGCTGGGTTTTATTTCCTTTGGACGACATCGGCGGTGTGGCAATGCCAGACCAGATAGCGTGGCGGCGCAGACGGTAGCCCATCGGTGAATCGGGATGACGCTCAACCAGCAGCGCTGCGACGTTCAGCTGCGTTTGCCGCCAGCCGCGTTCATCGGATGAATTAATTTCCACCGAACTGACGGGCGTCGAGGCCGCGCTGGCGCTGGTTTCACTCCCGCCCACGCCTCCACTGCTGCTGGCTGCCGGAGTCGGTTTTGCCGTCTGATTCGCCTGTTCCTGCACCTGCTGCCGCTGTCTGGCACGCTTAACGCCCTGCACCAGTTCATCCATCAGCGCCGCTTTGTCACTGGCCAGTTCGCCCCAGCGGGTCGCCACCTGCTCCGTTAACTGCTGCAATTGCTCCAGCTCTGCGCTGGATGCACTTTCTGCAATACGGGGCAGCGCGCTCTCAAAACGCCGAACAATCTGGATCATCAACTTCTGTTTCTGAACCGGACTGGCAGGCCACGCGGGCACCCAGTAACTTTCCAGCCAGCTGTCCAGCAGCATTAGGGCAGTAGAAAATGGTGTCGCTTTGGCCGGGTGCTGCAAGCAGCGCAATAGCTGCACCAGTACCCGCATGTCTTTGGTTTTGCTTTCCAGCAAGGTCAGGCAGTAACCCGCCACCACGTTAAGATCGACCTGGTTATGCGCCAGCGATCCGAGCTTGACCAGCTCCGTTTCGACCTTTTCCCAGAGCGGGTCGTCCGGCAATACCGCCGCGCGCAACATCTCATCCGGCAACGAGGTTTGCAGGCGTTTACACCAGGGGTGTGCATGCATGAACGCCTCCTTTACCAGTGACACTGCTGGCGCAGCGGCGCTAATGCGTCGCCCAGCCCGGCGAGTTCGATACGCAGCGCGTGACCGTCTGCACCGTTAAGCACCAGTTCGCGATGCCCAATCCAGCGCTTTAACGCATCAATCGCGGGCAGGCCGCGTCCCGACTCCAGCAGCAGTCCGCGATTGCGGATAAACCAGCTATCGGACACCGTCACACCATCGAGCTGGGATGTGACGGACTCACCTGCCCAGGGTTCGCTGAGCGTTAAGCGCAAATGCGTAATATTGCTGGCGCAGCTGATCACCAGCGTATTGCCATCGGCCAGCACGCGGGTGAGCGTCATATCGCCGCTGTCGGCTTCACGTCCCAGTTGAAACGTTCCGCCCGTCGCGGCGTTATCACGCTGTGGGGACAGCGTGCCGCTGCGTTCCGCTTCCCGCCCCAGCGCGTCATAACAGGCCAGCCGGAGCTCAGCAGCCGTCTCATTGCGGCACTGCTCCCATAACGACTGCCAGGCGGGATCGGGCGTCGCAGCGGTTGCCAACAATAGGGGTGCCATCGTCAGAAACATCAATTTACCTCCAGCTTCTGGCATTTGTGGTCGAGAGTGCGTTTAGGGATATTGAGGCTATCGGCCACCAGCAGGCGGTTGCCCTGAAACTGGCGCAAGCGTGCCTCAATGACAGCCGCTTCATAGCGCTGTGTGGCAATACGCAAATCGTGGATGTGCTGATAGCGATCCTGCTCTTCAGGCGGGCTGCTCGTCAGCCGCTCGCGCAGTTCCGGCGGCAGCGATGACAGAGACAGCGCCTCACCGTCCGGCGTATGCGCGCAGGCGACTTCCAGCAGATTGCGCAGTTCCCGCACATTGCCGGGAAAGTCGTACGCCACCAGTTGGCGCAGGAAAGCACGGTTCAACGGCCCAACGTGCTTTTGCTGTTTATCTGCAAATTGACCGATGAAGTGCTCGCACAGCAGACGAATATCGTCCGGCCGCTCGCGCAGCGGGGCGACCTGCAACAGGCACTGGCAAAGACGATGATAGAGATCCTGCCGAAATACGCCGTCAGACACCTGCTGTTCCAGCGGCTGATGGGTCGCGGCAATCAGGCGGAAATCGGAATGCACTTCTTTCTCCGCACCGAGGGGACGGAAGCTATGCGTTTCCAGCACTCTTAACAGCTTGGCCTGCATGGACTGCGGCATATCGCCGACTTCATCCAAAAACAGAGTTCCGCCGTTAGCCTGCTCGACCAGACCAATCTTGTTGCTTTGTGCGCCGGAGAACGCGCCTTTTTGGTAGCCAAACAGCTCGCTTTCAATCAGGTTTTCCGGGATCGCCGCGCAGTTGATGGCAATAAAGGGCTTGCCGGCGCGTTCGGAACACTGATGCAGCAGACGCGCGACCACATCTTTCCCTGAACCGGTTTCGCCCTGAATCAGCACCGAAAGACGGTGTTTTGCCGCCTGATAAATCTGCTGATGCAGCTCTTTAATGACGACAGATCGACCAATCAGCGTGGCTTCCACTCGCGTTTCCTGCTCGCGACGGCTTTGCCCCTCATCCTTAATCTGGCGAAGTGAATCTCTCAGCGCGACCTGCTCCCGTCGGGTATGCGCCAGCTCACGCAGCAGCATAAGCTGACGGCAAAACACCTGCGCCAGCCGCTCGCACTCGCCGCGCTGATGCAGCGTTTGCAGGCGCGTCGGCGTATCCAGCAGCGCCAGCACTGCCAGCGGTTTACCGCTCTCCGACAGCAGCGGTAACGCATGCAGCCCGCAGTTCGTCCCGACAGAAACCAGCATCTGCCGAAATTCACGGTGCTCAATGCGGGCACCACCATAGAGAGAATCCCAGGTGCGCGCCTGATTCTTATGCAGCGCATAAGCCAGTGGGTGGCTAAAGTCATCCACGCCCAGACTCAGCGCCACCGGCGTTTCATGCACTCGCCCCTGGCAGGTCAGTTGCCTGCCGCTGACATCCACCATACCCAGTAGCATCCCTTGAGGCTGCCAGGCGTCCTGCATCGTCTCCAGCAGCCAGTCGCACAGACCGGCCTCGTCATGCTGTCGGGTGAGTGCAAGCGCCACTTCGAGGGCATGTTGCATACTCAGCCCTCAACCTCAGTCTGGAACTGGCCGGCTTCGACGCGGAAATGAATACGGCTGACAGGCTCACCCGCAGACATGCGTTGCAGCAGCTGTAGCGAAACAGGTGGCAGCAAGGCGCCATCAATCACCGATTCGAGCATACGCGCGCCGTTTTCACTGCGATTCGCCAACCGCAGAATCTCTTCCGGCACCTCGTTCTCAATGATGACTTCCGCCCCAAAGCGCTGTTGCAGCAGGGACACCAGACGCGACAGTTTGCCTTGTACGATCTCAACCATGGTGTCATGCGCCAGCGGCAGGTAAGGAATGACTTCCATACGCGCCAAAAGTGCGGGTTTGAAGAAGGCCGCCAGCTCAGGGTAAAGCGCATCCAGCAACACATCCGACTGCTCGGCGTAGTTCACAATCGTCTGGAACCCGAGGTTGGACGTCAGGAAGAACACTACGTTGCGGCAGTCGATCACCCGGCCTTCACCATCGGCGAGTTCACCTTTATCAAACGCCTGATAGAACAGGTTCAGGACATCCGGGTGCGCCTTCTCCACTTCATCCAGCAGCACCACGGAATACGGTTTCTGGCGGATGGCTTCGGTTAACACGCCGCCTTCACCAAACCCGACATAGCCCGGCGGTGAACCGATCAGGCGTGAAACCGTATGTTTTTCCTGATATTCCGACATATTGATGGTGGTCAGATAGTTGCGTCCGCCAAACATCAAGTCGGCAATCTGGAGCACGGTTTCCGTTTTACCCACGCCGCTCGGCCCTACCAGCAGGAAAGCCCCCAGCGGACGCCCCGGACGTCGAAGATCCGCACGCGCAGTCAGCAGGTGTTTATGCAATTGAGCAATCGCCAACTGCTGCCCTTTAATTAAATCCCCCAGGAATTCAGGCAGGCGCGTGACGACATCCATTTCACTCTGTGAGATGCGGTTCAGCGGCACGCCCGTCCACTCGGCAATAACGGCCGCAATCTGCGTTTTATCAACGTGAGGAGAGACCAGTACCGAGGACTGTTGCAGCGCTTCCAGCGCCTGTTCACAGGCTGCCAGTTCCGCCGCGGCTGACACCGCATCAAAATCGACAGACTGCTCTTCATCCAGCAGCGCCGTACGCAGTTCAATCACACGCTGAACCTGTGTTTTCTGCTGCTGCCAGTCGGCTTCCAGCTGTGCCAGCTGTACCGTACCGGCTTCGCGTGCATCACGCAGTTCAGCTAATCGTTCTTCGGTATTGCCCAGACCAATACGCGCCTGACGCTCAAGCTGGGTAATTTCCATCTCCTGCTGATGCAGGCGGGTTTGTAGCTGGCTGACCGCACGCGGTGGCGTCGTCAGGTTAATCGCCACGCGCGCGCTGGCCGTATCCAGCACGTCGATGGCTTTATCGGGCAGTTGGCGACCGGAGATATAGCGGGCCGACAGCTGTGCCGCCGCCTGAAGCGCATCTTCATCAATCAGAACACCGTGCGCCTTTTCATAGATGCCGCGCAGCCCACGCAGGATAACCGTGGCTTCTTCCGCATTCGGTTCACCGACTTTGACGAGCTGGAAACGGCGGGAAAGCGCGGCGTCCTTCTCGACGTATTTTTTGTATTCGCTCCAGGTCGTGGCCGCGATAGTGCGCAGTTCACCGCGCGCCAGTGCAGGCTTGAGCAGGTTGGAAACGTCCAGCCCACCCGCCTGATTGCCTGCCCCGATGAGCGTATGCGCTTCATCAATAAACAGAATGATAGGGCGCGGTGAATCTTTCACTTCCTGCATCACGCCTTTGAAGCGTTTCTCAAATTCGCCTTTCACCGAGGCACCGGCCTGCATCGCTCCCAAATCGAGCGTGAGCAGTTCCACATCCCGCAGTCTTTCCGGCACGGCACCGGCCACGATGCGCAGCGCCAATCCTTCGATCAGCGCACTTTTACCGACGCCTGCTTCCCCGACCACAATCGGGTTGTTTTTACGACGACGAGAGAGAATGTCGATCATCAGATCGATTTCATGGTCGCGGCACAGCACCGGATCCAGTTGCCCCTGCCGGGCGGATTCCGTCACGTTTTGGGTATAGCGAGAGAGCTGCGTGTTCGCCGCAGCAGCCTGTTCGGCCGTGGCAGACTGCACCGCGACTTCCGTTTCCACCGAATCCTTCACCCACTCATCAAACTGCTGGCGTAAAAGCTCACGGTTAATCTGCGCCAGCGGGCGGGATACTGCGCCAGCCACATAGCGATTGGGCGTCATCAGCAGGACCAGCAGCAAGATGCCGCTACGCAGGCGTGAATGTTGGAATTCAGCCGAGGCCAGCAGCCAGCTATCCTGCAACCACTCCACCAACAGCGGGGAGAATGAGGGATAACCCGCATCAAATTCTTTATCCATGGAGGAAGGCAACAGCAGCGAAGACAGCTCATCCGCATCCACGCCCGCACGCTTAAGGATCTGGCGTACATCGCACAGTGGCGTTTCCAGCATTTTCAGCAACAGGTGCTCAATACGGATTTCCGCACCCTGATGTTGAATACAGAGTGCCGCCGCTTCTTCCAGCATATGACGGCACACGGGGTTGAGTCGTTCAACCAGTGTCGGCAGTTCAATTCGAATCACGGTGTAGCTCCTGTTATTGTAATAATTCTCCCAGCTGACGCAGTACGTCCTGGGTTTGATGAGTTAGCTGATAGCGGTACAGGCCGAAGGCGGCCACCAAGACCACACACACGCCGACAAATAGTGTGCGTAATGACACCTGTCTGCGTAGTTGGTAGCGCGAGGCTTGCTGCCCCAGATTCAGGTGGAAGACCGTCGGCGAATTCGCGGGTTCAGGACGCAGGGTGTCATGTAGCTTGTTCACGACGCGGTTCAGTTCTTCACGCCCTTGCGTCATCACCCGATAGCGCCCTTCAAAACCCAGACAGAGGCAGAGGTAGATAAACTCCAGAATGTCGCGATAGCGGGTAGGGTCGTCCAGCAGCTTCTCCAGCAGGACAAACACCTTTTCGCCTCCCCAGGTCTCATTGTGAAAACGGGTCAGCAGAGAATGGGCCGACCACATGCTTTGACCGCCCCACTCCCGTCCCATCACGGCTTCATCAATGAAGGTGCAGAGGATGTAGCGGAACGACAAGATCACGCCGTTTTCGTAGCCATGAGAGTGTAATTCCTGCTCGATAGCCTGAATTTCAGATACCACGCGCTGATACAGATCTTCCACACCCTCATAGGCAGAGAGCTGGCGCACCCGCTCTACCATGCCCAGCAGCGGCGTGACCGCATCCACCATCGGATTAATGCTTTGTCCACGCAGGCGGAACCAGTAATCGGAGTCCATATCCAGCTGGCGGGCATGGTCAAAAAGCAGATCGCCCAATTGATCGTTTTTAATAACCTCTATGCTCATCTTTTCCTCTCCTTACTACTGCCCACGGATAGCCCAAAGCTGCATATCCAGTTCCGGGAATTCGCCGGCAATGTGGAACGCCAGCGTGTTGCCAGACACCAGCACCTGCCAGGCGGGGCTTTGTCTATCCAGTTGGAAATAGCTGTAACCCGCGTGATAAGGCAGTTGGCGCGGCGCAACCGGCAGCGGCAGTAGCGGGATACCTGGCAATTGCAGGCTGATCAGTTCGCGGATCTTCTCGCTGGAGGCGATCTTCGTTTGTTGCAGCAGCTGTTTACGCAGATGCTCCTGCGGCATACGCGCACGCACCGCCAGGACAAACTCGGCGCTGGCCATCAATTCCGCATCGCCAACCATCGCCACCATCACGCCATACGGCTGCTTCTTCAGTTGGATGGAGACGGCGCGCGGCGACAGCACGGTACTCAGCGCCTGACGCAGCGCCATCATCAGCGGCTCAAAGCTGGCCTGCTGGTGTTCGTGACGATAGGCGGGGAATTCAGGCGGCAGACGCGACTCATCGGTAAACGTCATCAGCTCGCCACACAGCTCAACCAGCGTTTCGTGCAGGCGTTCAGGGTGCAACGTGCCAAGGCGCGCCAGATGCGACAGCTTGGGCTGCGCGCGGTTAAGCAATTGCAGCATCATAAATTCGGCCACGTCCGCGACGCCCTGCTGTCCCGGTGCGGCAATACGCTGTGCCAGACTGCGCGCGCGTTCCGCGACTAGGCCTGCGGATTCCCCCAAAAAGCGTTTTAAGGTGGGGATCGCGGTGACGCTGATACTGCACGGCATAAAATTCGGATCCAGAATCAAGCCGCCGTCAGGGCGTTTATCCAGAATGTTGGCAATCGCCAGCGAGGCATAGGCGCTGCGATCGTCACGATCGAGCATCAGGCGCAGGCTGACCTTACCGACTTCCAGAGAAACGATATCGCCGCCGTCGCTGTGCAGGTCGCGCACGTCATGCCGGTGCGATTGCAGGCGGCTGGCGATCCCCTGCCCCGGCTGACCGACTTCGCTGACGCCATTCACCGCCAGCGGCAGCGCCAGATACACTTTCTGGTTTGCCAGCGCGACGTCGGTAATCTCCAGCGGCAGCGGCAGCGCGTCGTCGCCTGGAATATTGAACACGGTGCCGTCAGGCATCACCCCGCTGGCATTAACCAGCGCGATGCGGCCAAAATTGAGGTATTCCTCATTAATCGCCAGCGACTGCAAGCCATAGAAATAGTCACTGAGGGCGCTGAGACGCGCGTGCAGTGCGTAATCAGTGTGTCTTTGCTGTTGTTGAAAATGCTGCGGTTTAATGAACAGACCTTCCCGCCAGATAATGCGATTGCGACTCGACATAGTTATTCTTCTTCTTGGTCTTTTTTGATTTCGACTTCATCCCTGCGCAGGTGCACGAGGATCTGATACGTCTGCCCGGTATTCTTTAGCTTGATGACTTTGCGCCACTCTGCGCTTTCCGCATCGGCATAGCGCGCCACCACGCCGAGGTAGTGCACTTTTTCATCCAGCGCTTCGGGCGGCAGATATTTGAACTGCCCCGGCAGCAGCGTGTAGTCCTGATGATTGATGTAATTCTTGGCTAACGCTTTTTCGATATCCGTCGTGATTTGGTCGTAATCGGTGGCTAACAGACGCGAATCTTCCGCCAACAGCACCAGTTGGAATTCGATAGGTGCGGCTTCACCGCTATCATTCGGGTTAACGTCCGGTTCCGCCAGCAGGCTAAATCCCACGGTAGAAGGCTGATGATTATTACTGCCTACCTGAATGTCGGGATTCGCCGCCACCTGCGCCATCTTGCCCAGCGTGGTACACCCCGACAGCAGGAACATCAGGGAACATAAGCACAGAGCCCGCAGCATTATTTTTGCTCCTGCTGTTGACGCACGGAACGGTCATACGCTTGCGCATACACCTGATGGAACAGTTTCTGGAAGCCCTGCTGGCGCGGCGACGTTAATTCACGGTAGTAGTGTTGATACATCTGCCACGCCCAGCCGTCATCGGCCGCCAGTGGTTCGCCACTGCGGCGATAGTGCTCAAAGCGGCTGAGCAGCGCGGCAGGCGAGAAGGCCTGAAGAATATTTTCCAACGCTACGGCAATCGCTTGCTGGTTCGCGATGTGATGCACCCGCACATTGTTCAACACCTCTTCCACGGCGGCAGGCGCAGACAGGTGAACCGGGCTCTTCCCTTCGGCAAACAGCACCGACAGCGTATCCGCATAGCCCAGCCCCAGACGCAACGGGTTATCTTCAATCGGGCGTAAATGCGTGTCCGCCATGGCCGCCTGTTCCGTCTGCAATGCCAGCAGGCCTTCCACCATCGCGCGCAGGCTTTTCCCCATTTCTTCCAGCATTTCGCGCAGTCGTGCATCATCACCCGGCTGAAGCGACAGCCCCAGCCCGCGCATCAGCGGTGCCAGTGAGGTGCCATCGTTGTAGCCCTCCAACCCTTCTCCCGCGTACGGTGTGTTGATGGTCGGTAATTCCACAAATTTCTGATCCATAGTGTCCTCAGCAGAAGAAAAAGAAGAAAGAGAGGTCGTGAGCGATGCGCCGGCCGTCTCACTGTCTGATGGCAAGAGTGGCTGGCTCTGCTCTTTTTGTAGTGCCCACAGCGGGTCATTCAGCACCACCGTGGGATCGGCCAGATCCGTTGAGCGCTTTTTTTTATCTTCCGTTAACCAGCCGCCCAGCACATCGACCGTGCCCTGCCCTAATACCTGATCGATATCCTGTTCCGTGGTGGGATCGCCGATATAAACGCCCAGCCGGAAAGGCCCGATAACCAGCTCATCGCCGTGCGACAAAATGACTTTGCGATCGCGCCCAATCGGCGACAGCGATCCGTTAATAAAAGACTGACCGCTCAGATCGCACAGGCTGAAATAGCCGTCGGTCATGTCGATACGGGCGTGCTCCGGCACCACGGAGCCAAGGCGATCCCGCAGTTGCCACTGGTCTTTTTCCGACGCGCCCAGCGTGCCACCACGGTGATCGAACTGGTGCTGCACCTGAGAATTGATATCGAGCTGCTCACTGTTGAGCACAACCAACGTGAGTGGATGGGTTACGTTCACATTTACTCCTGCACACAAATCGTCACATAGGGATCCGCGGGCGGCTGCCCGAGAAAGCTGCTCCATCCCAACCGGCTGCTTTGCTCACTGCCCAGACTTAAGCCCTTAGCTTCGCCTTCCGCAAAACCCAGACGCAGATCCCAGGCCAACTGATCGCGAAGAATGAAAGAGACAAAACGCACCAGCGGCTGAAAATGCTCGCCGTTGGGCAAGAAGCTGAGAAAGCGGCTAAAGCTGAGATTGCCGACCTTGAGCAAAAACTTGCCGGCGCAGTCATTCACTTTGTCGCCGATAACAAAATCACCGCCCAACATCATGTTTCCTTTGCCCAGGCGGTTCTGCTGCCCTTCGTGAATGGGCACGCGACGGTGCTGCCAGGCCAGGACAGCCACGTCATCCAGGTCAAAACAGTGAATAACTAAGCCCGCGACCACTTCCGGGGAGCGGCTGGGGCTGGCGAGCACCCCGGCGTAGGACAGCATCTTGGCGCGGTTAACCGGCAGGCTGTCGCGTACGGCGTCATTCCCTAACCCCACCAGCGCAAACATCAGGCGGGAGAATCCATCCTCCCCCTCATTCTGAAAGCGGACGTGATAGCGGTATTTGCGCCATGCGCGGTGCAGCAGCGTGAGTAAGCGGTGATGAAAAAAGTCGAGAAACACGCCCAGCTTCTGTTCGCCCTGCGCGTATTCCCAGGCCAGCTCTTCGAGGTAATAACCGGGCATCGGTGACTGACTGCCGTGCAGGCCAAGAAACGCGACTTCCAGCTCCTGACGGCCATCTTCATCACGTCCCACCTGCAAGATATCGCTCGGGTGAAAACCGATGGAGGCCGTAGAGCGAAAGCGCAGGCGTTCCTGTTCAGGGCGGAAATCCAGCTCTTGTTCCAGATCCACGCCTTCCAGCTGGTTAAGTAACTCCACCAGTTGGAAAAAATTAAAGCGTGAGACATCCTGACGGAACGTCACATCATTGAGTGTTGACCTATCTGTACCGGCCATCGGTAGCGCTCCTTGTTATCGATGTTGACCACTTCCAACAGGTGGAAAGCGTTGACGCTGGCGTATAGCGAGAAGAAGTGCGCCAGCACCGTACTAAACAGATAGAGTTCTCCTTCACTGGAAAACGCGGATTGCCGTACTGACAGGATGGATTTCAAGCCGCGAACCGGCATCCCCTGCACCAGACGGTCGATCGGTGTGGTTTCGATAGATTCGATCCCTGCCAGACGCTTACGCGAGGCTTGTTCCGCCTGCTTGTCGTGCAGTGCAGGGAAATCATAAGTACGCAGAATTTGCACCAGCGCATCGCGCCGCAGCAGCGACACATAGTTTAGAGACAGGTTGGAGATCAGCGTCCAGTGCAGGCTGCCATCCATGGCAGGCCGCAGCGGTCGCGTCGGCCGCACCAGATTGCGAAACGTCGCGAAAGACGGCGAATTGCCGGTTGGCACACAGATCGACCCAACAGGCAGTTTCGCCGCACGCGATCGGTTGGTACAGGTCAGCGTGACCGAGATGGATTCATCTAAATCAATCACTTCCTGCTCATCACCACGCACAAAAGAGAGCATGTGATCAAACCCGTTGCCGTTCACCGCTTCCCTTACCCGAATACGGTAATAGAGCGCGAGCCGTCCTTTGGCACGTTCGATTTGGTGCTGAAAGCTCTCAAAAGGCTGATAGGTGCGTGGAATCCCCCGAGCACGACCTGAATTCCCTTCAACCCAGCCTTCAACCTTATCCACAGAGAAGATTTCAAAGCTATCGGCGTTGCGGTAGCTGGCTTTCAGCGGGTAATCCGTCTGGCGTCCGCTGAGGTTGATCGGCTCGCTATCATGCTGGAAGAGATTGATTGCCGGCACGCAGTTGAGCATGAACGAATCAGGACGGATCTTCAGCTCCGCCGGCAGCGGGCGGTCAAAGCAAAAATGCAGACGGAATTCCGTTACCGTCAGCGGAAGCTCCGGCCATACCGCGTCCGCGAGTTGGAAAAAGAGAAAACTTTCAGGAAAACAAAAGTATTCCTGCAGGATACGGTAGCCAGAATAGACGTTGCCGGGATACGGCAATAGCGCATCTTCCCGCTCAAAGCCGACCGTTTTCAGCACGCTGGCTTCCTGACGGAAGCGCTGACCATCGACTTCCAGCTCAATGTGCGACAGTTGGCTGGCAATCCAGAAATAGAGTTCGTAGGCCGTATAGGTATCACCGCCCAGATAAAAGCGCAGCTTGTCGAGTTGTAGATCGCTTAGCGATAGCGGGCCATGCAGCCCAATATCCAGCGTAATGGTGGACAGATCGTTGCCGCTCTGTACCTTGATCTCACGGATATCCGCTGGATAAATCCAGGCATCGTGGCAGGTCTGAAAATGGCAAACCACATCATCAATCGGCAGACTATCAAGCTCACAGCCGCGCTCAACAAACGCGGGCTGGGCAATCGCGCCGGGGAGTACCGAAAACTGCATAATCGTCATGCTCGGTACGGGGCGCAGATAATTAGGCCACAGCATGCCCAGCAGACCGTGTGTCAGTTCCGGAAATTCATCCTCGATCTTCGCCCGCAGGCTCCCTGTCAAAAAGGCGAACCCTTCCAGCAGACGCTCGACGTCTGGATCCGTGGTTTGTTCTGACAAAAATCGGGTAAGCTCAGGGTGCGCCTTGGCGAATTCACGCCCTTGCAGGCGCAAGTAGGTCAGCTCATCCCTGAAAAAATGTTCCAGTGACATAATCAGATCATTCTGTAGTGGCGGTGGCTATCCATATGGATATTGAAAGAGGCAACCTGCTCCAGATCTTCCAATCTGACCCGGGCGGTAACCTGAAACGACATCTCCATCGGATTCGATAAATAGTCCGATGTGTCGACATCCACATGAACAATTCGCGGTTCAAAGCGACAGATACACTGTCGGATCGCCTCCCGGATTTTCCCTCGAATGTCCGCCCCACCCTGCGTCGCGTCATTAAAATCAATCACGCCAAGCTCAGGTGCGCTGCGGCAATTTCCGGGCCGAGTGTTGAGCACATTGTCCAATTGACGCTTAACGGACTCGATCAGTGCTTCAACTTCCGTTTCAGGGGAGGAGCGACGCTCCTCCCCACGGATACGATCAAACAGACTTGCCGCGTTTCCCCTTTCCCAGGCAGAAAGAGACGGCATAAGTCTTATTCCTTATCCAAACGCCCTACCAGCGACAGCTCAAAGTTCGCCCCCATGTACTTGAAGTGCGGGCGCACAGACATGGTGACCTGATACCAACCTGGTTCTCCTTCTACATCCAGCACTTTGATTTGTGCGGCACGCAGAGGACGACGGCTACGAACATCTGCCGGCGGGTTTTCCTGATCGGCGATGTACTGTTTAATCCAGGTATTCAACTCACGCTCAAGATCCTGACGCTCTTTCCATGAGCCAATCTGTTCACGCTGCAGCACTTTGATGTAGTGCGCCAGACGGTTGATGATGAACATGTACGGCAGTTGCGTACCCAGCTTGTAGTTGGTTTCCGCTTCTTTACCTTCTTTGGTGTTTGGGAACACCTTCGGCTTCTGCACCGAGTTAGCCGAGAAGAACGCCGCGTTGTCACTGTCTTTACGCATCGTCAGTGTGATAAAGCCTTCTTCGGCCATTTCATATTCGCGACGATCGGTGATCAGGACTTCAGTCGGGATCTTGGCCTGAAGTTGGCCCATGGCTTCATACACATGCACGGGCAGGTCGGTAATCGCACCGCCGCTCTGCGGGCCAATGATGTTCGGACACCAGCGGTATTTCGCGAAGCTGTCCGTCAACGCCGTTCCCATCAGATAGGCGGTGTTGCCCCACAGATAGTGTTCGTGATCGGTGCTGATATCTTCCTTGTAGTTGAAGCCCTTAATCGGGTTCTCTACCGGGTCATAAGGCAGGCGAGCCAGGAAGCGCGGTGCCGTCAGCCCCAGATAGCGACCGTCTTCGGACTCACGCAGCGAACGCCATTTCGTGTAGGCCGGGCCTTCGAAAACGGATTTCAGATCTTTGATGGAAGGCAGATCGGTGAAGCGATCCACGCCAAAGAAGGTCGGTGCAACGGAAGAGATGAACGGCGCATGCGCCATCGCACCCACGGCGCTGACATACTGCATCAGCTTGATATCTGGTGAACTTTGCGTCAGCGCATAGTCACCGATTACGCCACCGATAGGTTGACCACCAAACTGGCCGTAGCCGCTGGAATACACGTGCTTATAGAAGCCAGACTGTGAGATTTCAGGGGCGAATTCGAAATCTTCCAACAGCTCTTCTTTCGTCGCATGCAACACCAACAGTTTGATGTTTTCGCGGAAATCGGTGCGATCAACCAGCAGTTTCATCGAACGCCAGGAAGATTCCAGTTCCTGTAATTCTTTCGCATGCAGAATAACGTCAATCTGCTTGCTGAGCTTTTTGTCCAGTTCGACAATCATGCTATCGACCAGCGCTTTGTTCACGGGTTCTGCTGCATTACCGCTATCAAGAATGTTAGCAACCAGCGCGGCAATGCCCTGTTTAGCAACGCTGTAGCCTTCATCAACCGGGCTGATACGCGCTTGAGCCATGATGTCATCAAGCAGCGATCCAGAAGCATTGGCGGCTCCTGCCTGAACCTGTTCTTCAACTATTGACATATTCGTTTCCCTATTTCGTCAATAAACATCAATTATTCGGCGGGTTTGACCAGATCGAGCTCTTTCAGAAGCTGCTCTCTGGCTTCTTCGCTGGACAACAGATCCTGCAAACGATTACGGAATGAGGGAATATTGCCGAGGGGGCCTTTCAGCGCCACCAGTGCTTCACGTAAATCAAGCAACTTACGTAATTCAGGCACCTGTTGGGCAATGCGGTCAGGGGAGAAATCATTCAGACCGCCGATGCTCAGTTTCACTGGCAGGTCGTCCTGACTTTCTTCTTCAAGGCGGTTTGGCACACTGAAATTCAATTCCAGATTTGCTTCTTTCATCACTGAGGTAAAGTTGTTCTTATCGATCGATACGGTCTGACGTTCTTCGATCGGCGTTTCCTCTGTGCGCCCTTTCATATTTCCCACGATCATCAGCGTCAACGGCAATTCTATTTCCGCCTGCTGACCACCAGTGGCCGGAACATATTTGATATTAATACGTTCCTTTGGTGCGACAGATGCACCATCAGTTCCTTTTGCCATGTGTCTATACCAACGTAAGGGCACTCGGGCCCGGAGAAGTAAAGTCGATTCCTACCAAAAGCCCGCCATAATCCATAAGAACGGCAGCAATTCGGCAAACAAATATCCCCGTCATACTTCAAGTTGCATGTACGTTGGCTGCATTCGGTCACCCGAATCACTTACCTGAGTAAGCTCATCGGGATTCCTTCTCTTGCCGCCTTCCTGAAACTCGAATTATTTAGGGTATAGCGTATTTGTTTTTCGACCAGCGAGATGAAATAAATTAAAAACCGAATTAAAAAGCATAATAAAACCGTAATGTTACGGTTTATATCGGCGTAAAAAGAATCACACCAAGAAGGAATTAAATACATTTATATTTTGAGTTTAGATCATACACACAACATAAACGCACGGTCAATGCTTATATAGCAGAGCAACTAAACGGAATCACTAAAACACAAAACACATTAAAAACAATAAATTAACTTAACCTTAAGTAAAAATAAACAGAAGAAAAAATAATATACCGCTGATTTTCAATTAACGGAAAAGGCATATATTTTATGCCTTTTAATTTCGTTAAAAACGAAATACTTAATGCGCTAATAAAAATCACCAATAACAAAAAGCTCATTAATTTTAATTTAGTGAAAATATTTCCCCTCTATTTTTTACTTTTGACAGAACAAATATCTCCATTACCTTAATAAACTATTTCCCTGTTAAGAAATAAATATTAGATAGTTTAGCAATCATTGATTTTTTAATGAAAATTAATGGGTTTTTATACTATAAAAAACAACAAACAAAGAACTAATGACTTACCATGGTGTTTTTTCGTTATTTCATAACAAAAACCACTGTGAGATGTAGTGAAATGATCTTTTTGACGTCATTTTTAGGTTAAAAAATGGCAGTTATTCGGTAGAAGACGATTCCAGGCTGAACGTGATTCTCGGCATGCGACGAGGGAAAAAGCATTAAGCCATCAAAAGATATCGTGAAGCGGATTATCCGCAATATCGTGGAAGAAGGGCGCCCTGACAGGACGCCCTTCTTTGCATTACTTCAGGTTATCTTTGAAGAACGATGTACAGCTCTTTCGGCTGACCTACACGTTTGTACGCGTCTTCGCTAAACGCCTTTGAATGCGCCTGGGAAACGTTCTCATTGGAGAATCATCCTCAGTGGGTTGGGTGGAGACCTTTACGGACGTCAATAAAGCCAGAGTGGCGTCTATCACTAAGAACATGCCGCTGATAGTGAAAGAGCTTTGGTAGCAGCTATGGTCAAACGCGAACCGGCCGTTAAAAATAACCAGTGCACGCAACACCTGATGCGCAGGGACCAGACGAATCGCGCTCGCCGCCGACATCGACCAGAATCCCCCAATAGCGATCCCTATCAGTGCACGACCTGCCATGTAGATCATATAGTTGGGTGCCAACGCGATGAGCGCGCCAGAGATCGCTATCAACAGCGTCAGCCCCAGCATTTTCGCTGCTGGTGGATGCATTACGTGAAAAGTGGTTCGTGGTATGGAGGGGTAGAAGTTAGGTTTCTAACATTCCTATCCGTGCTGCAATACGACCTCAGAGGATTTGCAAATATAGTGAATCGTCTGCCTCTTATTATGCTGAATAGCGGAGCCGAAAGAGTAGATAACTGAAGGGAGATAATCAGTATGTCGGAAGATATCTAAAATTGAATGGTTCATTTTTCCGAGATATTTACAGATTTTCTTAACGTCAATAGTGACCAAGCGGCCACCATCCTGCATTACTTGTGAAACTTCATATAGGGCTTCTGCCCAGTAGGGCTCTCTTCCCCACCACACGGTTGGAACATGTCGCCCTGTTCAAGAAAACCAATGAGTTCCGATAAGTGGCCCGCACCACTGATCACAACCAGGTTGTCTGTAAGTTTACCAACCGGAATCACAATCCCATTGTCGGCAAAATAGTCTCACGTGGCGATCGCGAATCTGAATCACAGAGCAGTAAAATAAGACGTACCACGAAGTTGTTGGTAACCAAGACGATGGCATCCGCAGACATCGTTGTGCTTTACGTATCCACTCAAATGTTGATTTCATCATCTCTCTTGCATGATCGCTGCATGTTGTTTTGCGATGTCTACTCTCCGATCGTACTCTTCGCTCGTAATGTTTTCATAACAGCAGTCTGCTTCATCCCTACGATAGCGGTTACAGCCATAAAAAACGCCACCATCTTTGTTCTTACGCTTAACCATTGTGCCAAGACCACAGCGTCGACAGACAATTTCAATCTCCTTACATTCCGGATTCGCGCATATCCTTTGCATACCATTGTACATCACCATCGGTGAGCTACATTGCTTGCAGGCACTAGCCATATAATCACAGGCAGGGGAGTGAGAGCAGACATAGAATTTTTTATCATAGCGACTCACTTTGCCCGTTAAGGAGCCGGATTCACAATCTGGACAACGCCATTGACCGACCTCAAGAGAATCACTTTTCGTAATAAGCTGTTTACCCATTTTTGCAATTTCCTCAACAAAAACTGAGGTGTTCTGACTATCAAAGATCATAAATACATAGTGACGGGCACGGGTAACGGCGACATAAAATAACCGACGCTCTTCGGCAAACAGGTATGGCTCTTGCTCTGGGAGAAGAAGGTCTATCAGCTCATCATTTTCTTTTGCTGATGGAAAACTCCCCTTTTCGAGTCCCAGCAGGAGCACGTAATTTGCTTCCAGGCCTTTACTGGCATGCGCCGTCTGGTATTGGATATCCAGGAGTGGAAATTCGACCATTAGCGCTTTTACGTCCAGTTCCTTAAGGTCTCGCATATTTTCCAGACGATAGCGGCCAATAAGCATTACTGGTGCTTGACGGGTACTGTTAAGTCTCAATTCCCGATTTTGGCAACGAGTAAGTGCTCTCTTGATTTGCTGACGATAAGCCTCAGCTTTCTTTTGGTTATGATCGGCAAGGTCAATACCGGGTATTTTTTCCTGAATATCGAGCAGTTGTACTGCCGCATGTTCCACCTGTACGTGGGTAGTAATCTCTTTCTTCAACTGCGCCGGATTTCGAGTAACAAAGGTAGAACTAAGCTCATGTATGCGATTGTTAAAACGATAACTCTTGTCCAGAGGTAACATTCTCGCGGGCGAAAACTGATGATCAAAGCGGGTAAAAAAGCGGAGATCCGAGCCATTGAAGCGGTAAATGGCTTGCCAGTCATCCCCTACTGCAAACAGCCGCATGTTATCCCGGGTTCCCAGTAATGCTTTTAATAGCTTCCCTCGCCCACCAGAAAGATCCTGAAACTCATCGACCAAAACATAGTCATAACGATGATGAAACAGTCCTTCCTGAAGTGCCGTTGTCGCTTCCGCGATCATATCGCTGAAGTCCATTTCTTGCTGCTCTTTGAGATGAGCTTCGTAGGCATCATAAACGGGTTTAAATAACTCGATAAATGCCTGGGTACGCCCCATATCTATACGTTGAGGTGACGCTAGGAGGTCTGGAAACGAAAATTGCCCCTCTTTGAAAAGGCTAAGAAAACGGAGCATCAAATCTATAAAGCCCTGCCACGGCGATGAACCAGAGCTTTTAAGCTCATCTAGGAGTGTATCTGTGTCACGTAAATGCTGTGGCTCCTCAACCCGATTAAGTAAATCGAGGATATTTTCTTCCAGCGTCCCTTCGCTCAATTGATAGCTATACAACTCTTCTAGGCGGGTATTGTGCTGTTTATGCAATTTCCGCTTCCAGGCTAATCCTTCGAGATATGTGGCCTGATCGACAAAAGGGGCCGTTCTCATTTCCCGATCGACGCCAAGGTATTCAATATAGGTCTTACTTCCCGGCAAATAGAAGTCAGGCTTATACTGGCGGCGTTCAATGGTTGCTGTGCTGATCTCATAATTCGCTTCGTACTCGAAGGGTACAGAATACAAATACAAATAGTTGGCAACCCGCAATTCGCCTACACTTTTAACCCATTGCCCAGTCAGGGTAATCAGACGACAACTTTGTAGAAACTCATGATATTCTTCAATGGTATTGAAATCGTATTCACAACGACCTGGCGTGCTATAACAAACAAAATATTTAACTAAATTTGTTTTATAATCATCACGGAGGCTGACTTCTGCTTCTAATGTTGATTCAATAAATTGGCGTAATTCATTATTTTGCTCAGCAAAACGTGTAAGCGAACGCTTGACGCCAATACTTTGAGCAACGATACGATTACCGAAAGCATGGAAGGTTGTCGCTTTTAGCTTGTCACCACTCTCTGGCAACCGCTCAGAAATACGTTCAGCCATTTCCCGCGCGGCTTTGTTACCGAAAGCCAGCATTAAGATGTTTTCAGGCTGAGCTAAACCAGCCTTCAATAGATACCCCGCCTTACCGATTAATGTCGACGTTTTACCTGTACCGGCACCAGCAATAACCAAAGTATGATCATCATTAGTTACACATGCTTTACGCTGAGGAGCACTCAGTGGCTGTGATTCGATGTGATCAAAGAAAGTTTGATAAGACGACAAGAGTTGTGGGATGACCAGCTCGTTAAAGTGATTTCTTCCTGATTCTGAAACATCAGCCACGGATAACTTCAGTGCCAGTTGTGCAATTGGGTTGCTGCCTTCACGAGCAATAAAATCGGCGTCAATGGCAAGGTCCTGCAAACGTTGTTTTACCAGAACTAACTGTGACAAAGAGCGCCATTCCCATGAAGAGAAATAGTGATGCCCTTTTTGATAGCGTTTGACTACCCCAAGTAACTCCCGCCACTCGACGCTATGCTGAAAAATATCCAGAGCTGCACACTGTATCTTTTGGATAAGCGTTTCAAGCTGCTGAAAGTTGAAACCATTTAAACGATATGATTCACGTTCTGTCCCAATTACAATCTCAGCATATAACCATCTTTGCTTTAACTTAATATTTTTAATATCGCCAATAGGCAATTTCTCACTTACGCCATGATATTTGAATACCAATTGGCCTGGAGACAGTGATATTTTTTTTGACCGCCGACGCCAGATGCCCCACAGATCGTAAAGTGGGTGTGTGCCGAGGTTATATTCACTTTGCAACTGTGGATTTAATGTGTCCATTCTTTATTGAAAAATCACAAATATAGAAATTTAAAAAGATGACCGAATGAATTGGAACATTCAACGTTGCCGGAGAGTGATATTTAGCCCTCTCAATCTAAGTGAAGGCGCTATACCGTCCAGCTGTTAGACACCACTTCAGCCTGCTTCAGAATCAGCTCTACCGCACCCGCGGTTTTATCCGGCGGATATTTGTATTTACGCAGCGTCTGGCGCACCAGAATACGGAGCCGCGCACGAACACTTTCACGTACCTGCCAGTCTACAGTGGTGGATTTACGCAGCTGCCGCGTGACTTCAATAGCCAGCTTTCTGAGTGTTTCATCTCCTAGCTCACGCACCGCACTTTCATTTTCTGCTAGCGCATCATAGAAAGCGATTTCATCTGGGTTTAAGCCCAGTACATCATCGCGCGCCATCGCTTCCTGGAACGCTTTAGCCATCTGGATCAACTCTTCAATCACCTGCGCGGTTTCAATGGCGCGGTTATTGTATTTAAGCAATACGGCTTTCAGACGGTCGGAATACTTCTTCTGCTGTACGACGTTGTTGCCGGAACGAGCATGAATGCCATCATTGAGCAGTTTTTCCAGCAGTTCTACGGCCAAGTTACGCTGAGGCATTTCCCGTACTTCTTCCAGGAACTCATCAGACAGCAGACCGATATTAGGTTTATCTAACCCAGCCAGGGCAAACACATCCTCGACACCAGTCGCAACAACGGCGTTATCGAGAATCTTGCTTAACAGGGAATTTTTCTCTGACTGGCCAAATTTTGCCTTCGGATCAAGCTTAATCAGTCCCACCCTAACCGCCGAAAGAAACGCGAACTCCTCTTGTAAAGGTTCGGCCTCATCAAGGGTATTACACAATGACCAAGCTTTACTCATCGCCAACGAGACGTCGAGGTAACGCTTTTTACCGTCATCCAGACCCAGAATGTAGTTAACGGCATCGCGCAAGAACGCCAAAGGATCGCGAGAAAAGCCTTCGTAGCTAAAGCCTGATTTTCCTGCTAAGGGCGCGAACATCCCATGAATGATGTCGATTTTTTCAAGCAGGACGGCAAAAGCTTCCCGGGCATCCACCGTGGTCTGCCCCTTCCCTTTTGAGTCGGTATAGGTTTTCAGCGCCTGCTTCAGCTCGTTCGCAATGCCGATATAATCCACCACCAGCCCGCCGGGCTTATCCCGGAACACGCGGTTAACGCGCGCAATGGCCTGCATCAGATTATGGCCGCGCATCGGTTTGTCGATATACATAGTATGGCAGCATGGCGCATCAAACCCAGTCAGCCACATATCACGGACGATCACCAGCTTCAGCGGATCGTTCAAATCCTTAAAACGAGTTTCAAGACGCTTTTTGGTCTGCTTGTTGTAGATATGAGCCTGGAGATGGTCTTTATCTGATGCTGAGCCCGTCATAATGACTTTGATTGCGCCTTGTTCGACATCCGTGCTGTGCCAGTCCGGGCGGATCGCTACGATGGCGTTGTAGAGCTTCACGCAGATATCGCGGCTCATGGCGACAATCATCGCTTTGCCATTCATGGCTGCATTGCGCGTTTCAAAATGTTGAACCAGATCGGCGGCTACCTGTTTGATACGCGGCTCTGAACCTACCAGCTTTTCCAGACGGCTCCAGTCGCCTTTGGTCTTCTCTTGCTGACTTGTCTCTTCATCTTCCACCAGCTCATCCACCTGATCTGAGAGTGTTTCTAACTCCTCATGGTTCAGGTCGAGTTTTGCCAGCCGGGATTCGTAGTAGATAGGCACCGTCGCGCCGTCATCCACCGCATCCTGAATATCGTAGATAGAGACATAATCACCGAACACGGCACGGGTGTCTTTATCTTCAGACGCAATCGGCGTCCCGGTGAATCCCATAAACGACGCATTTGGCAGCGCATCGCGCATGTGTTTTGCGTAGCCGTATTTATAAACCCCGGTTTCGCGGTCTAGGGTCGCACTCAGGCCATACTGGCTGCGGTGGGCTTCATCGGAAATCACCACGATATTGCTGCGCAGGTTGAGTGCTGGATGGCTCTGCTCACTGTCCAGAGGCGCAAACTTCTGCACAGTGGTAAATATGATGCCGCCGGATTCACGGGCATTGAGCAGCTCGCGCAATTCGTCGCGGTCGTTAGCCTGTAAAGGCGTTTGCTTCAGCAAGCCCTGCGCCTGGCAGAATGTGGCGTAGAGCTGCCCGTCAAGATCGTTACGGTCGGTCACCACCACGATGGTCGGGTTGTTCATCTCCGCCTGTTGCAGCAGCTTTCCAGCGTAACAGCACATTGAAATGCTTTTGCCTGAGCCCTGGGTATGCCATACCACACCTGCTTTTTTACTGCCGGGGGTAATGTTGCTACGCAGCGGCAGGTGTTTACCGGTAGACGCCACAATCGTTGCCGCGACGGCTTCGCGCACAGCGTGGAACTGATGATAGGCGGCAATCTTCTTGATCATCCGTTTACCGTCATACTCAAACAGAACAAAGTAGCGAATGTAATCGAGCAGAAGTTCGCGGTTAAAGAAGCCCTGCACCACGGTTTTAAGCTGCCAGTCAAACTGCGGTTTGTCGTCTTCATTAGCGACGGTTTTCCACGGCAGGAAGCGTTCTTCGTCCGCAGTCAGAGAGCCAATACGGGCATTTTGCCCGTCGCTCACCACCAGCGCTTCGTTGCAGATAAACAGGTCGCTAAGCTCGTTTTTATAGGTCTGTAACTGGTTAAACGCAGCCCAGATATCGGCATTCGCATCAATCGGGCTTTTCAATTCAATCACAACCACCGGCAGGCCATTGATATAGCCAATCACATCCGGGCGACGAACCTGTTTTGTGCCCTGAATGGCGACCTGATTCACTACCATAAAGCGGTTATTGTCTGTGTGGTTAAAATCCATCAGCAACGCTTTATCGTGAACCGTCTTGTCTTCACGCTTGTACTCGACGGGCACACCGTCCAGCAACAGGTGGTGGAAGCTTTTATTGCTGACGACCAGATCCGGGCTTTGGGCATAGGCAATACGGAGTATCACCTCTTCCAGCACGGAAACAGGGAGATGAGGATTAATGGTTTGCAACTGTTCCAGCATCACCGGGCGCAGAAACACATCATGGAATGAGGCACGTAGCGGATTATCGCCATCCGGCGCGATATCTGGCCCGTGCAGCACTTCCCAACCCTGTTCAGCAAACCATTGCAGGCATTGTTGTTCTAAATCGTCTTCGCTCAACATCGGGCTTCCTCTGTCTCAGGTTCTTCCGTTTCTTCCGGCGCGTTAGAAATCTCTTTCAGCGCCATATTCAATGGAGCGATAAAAGGGTCGAGCGCTTTTTCAAACGCCGTCAGGTTTACCAACAGCCAGTCAATCATCGCTGGCCAGTTGCTCTCATCCAGACTGGTGGCGGGCGTGGCGAAAGAGATTCGGCACGATTTTTTGCCCGGCAACGGCTCCCACTTCAGCGCATGGCCAAAAGTGTTTTCAATCGTATCTTTACGCTCATACAGCCAATTAAATGCAAAGGTGTTGCTCTCCGCCGATGATTTGGCAATCCACAGCTCAACGCGGCTCTCTTTTTTGCTGAAAATCAGGTTCCATGAGACGGCGCTGATACCGGAGCCAGCACTGAGCCAATGGTCGGTCGAGGGGCTGATATTGTTATACAGTGTGCAAGGGCTGGCCTTCAGACGTTCCAGCGCTTTGGTCCAGAATGCCTTGCGGATCATCAGGATCGCTTTGACCCCGCCGCTGGTGGACTGTTCTTCGGCTTCTTTCTGTGCCATACCGATCATGAAGGATTCCGCTTCTGGCGTCGGGATCACCTGGCGAATATCGACAAACACATCGTCGTTGAATTTATACGGCTTAACCTTAAAACACTGCACCCGCAGGCCAAACTGCATCAGCCACAGAGCGGTATTGGTCACTTCTTTACGGAAGCTGGCCGCGACCATCATCACTCGCTGCGTGCGGCTCTGGTTGATTTGCACTTCATCCAGGCTTTCGCACTCCAGAAACTCCGCCATCACTTCCGCCGCCGGACGAATTTCTTCTGGTTCGTATTTGTCGAGATAGAGCTGGAAGATGTCGAGGATCTGATCTTTGCGCAGGTTGGCGCAGTAACCGGCATATTTCAGCGCCTGCCACACTACATCGCGCCCTGAGTCATCAAGCTTGTTTTCGATAATCACCAGATTACGCTGTTTATCGATCGCCAGCAGGTCGAGACGCTCCTTGGTATCGTCAAAACCGGCGAACTCTTTCTGGATAATCAGTAGTTCGTCGTCATTATCACGAGTCAACGCCTGGGGGTTTTTTGCTAGCCACTCCTGAAGATCACCGCGTTCAGTAAAGCCGAGACTGCTGAAAGAGACTTCCTGTAAGGAGTCTAGGCATTTTTTATGTCTGTCGACTTTATACATTTTCCGCCTCGCTTACTGCCAGCTCGGCTTCCGGTAGGGTGATTTCGCCGGAGAGAAGTTTGGGGAGAAGGGTGTCGCGTATGCTCGAGAGCATTTCATTTTGACTCAAACTATTAGCTCTGTATGAGAAAAATATGTCAGTTTTTGAACTAAAGATCTTGAGTAAAGCCTCTCGTATCTCTCGTTCAATAGGCAATACACATTGTGTAGAAAGTACAACATCGGCATTCACAGCAGGATAAGCGCCACCATCGGCTAAATGAGCTAAACGCTCAATGCTTTCATTTGAGGTTACGCAGAGATAAATATACTCACTAAAAATTCGAGCCTTAGGAGTTAGTACAGCAAACCCAGTACTTCCGGTTAATCCGGTTTTATTTATGTAGGAATAGGATCTATTTCCCGGCCGAACTGTACCAACGATTGTATCATGCGGTTTTAATATTCTTCTTGCTCTGCTTGGTGAATCTGAAAATTGATACGTTTCTATAGAGTTAATAACCCCCCATTTGGTATTTGCCAAATCCACATAACTGACAGATTCAGGAGTATTTTTTTTCGACCATGATTCTGCATTCAATAGTGCTACTTCTGATAAATCACTAACGAGCCACCCTTCCGGAATATCTCCCAGTCCACTATCCTGCATCGCAGACGGAAACAGCTCTGCAGTGGCTTTTAACTCAGCATATTGCTCAGGGTGTTCACGCATAAAAGCAGCCAATGCATCAGCATCTTTCCCGGAAATCGCCGTCATTGCTGCAAGGGTCGCGTCGTCCTGCGAACCGCCCGCTTCCAGCACCGCAACTTTGGCTTTTACCGGTTCAAAATCGACAAACCAGCTTTTGAACAGGGCTTGAGCCATTTGTTCTAGGGTTTGGTTGATTTGGTTAGCAATGGCTATTTTAGAATTAATACTATCTATAACATTAACAATATATTTTCTCTGCGGGTAAGTCCCCCATGGAATATCATAGGAGAAAATATCTGATAAAGTAATGCTTGCTTGATTTGCACTTCCTTGAGCTTTGGATATTAGATGGTCAGAGAACTCCTTAGTTTTAAGAGCAATATATAAATATTTCTGATTAACTGGTTTTTCATCAATAACTCTAAGTCTAACGGTATTTTGATTCAATAACGCGTCTGACAGTTCACGAGGAACTCTTACAACCTTACCTACTATTGAAGCAGGGTTCTGAGGCCATGAACCAACGGTGGCAACAATTACATCATCTTCGTTGAGCTGTACCACTTTGTTACTAATAGCTACTTTATGAGAAACATATCGTAGATCATTATTGGAAATAGAGTCCCAAGTGAAATTGCTTACACGTACAACTGGAACACCAGAAGAAAGGTAGTCCTCTGATTTAAAAGCGAAACCTTTTTTGTGTGTTATTAAACGACTTAAGTTTGCTCTTGATAATTCAAAACTCATAACCCAGTCCCCCCAGATTCGCCTTAATCTGCGCTTCAAGCTTCGAGCTGTCTTCCAGCTGATCTTTCAGCTGCGCCGTCAGTCGTGCCATCTTCTCGGCAAAGGGTTCATCATCTTCTTCCTGCTCGGCAGCACCGACATAGCGCCCAGGGGTCAGCACAAAGTCATTTTTTTGAATATCTTCCAACGTTGCAGAGAAGCAGAATCCAGCTTCGTCTTCGTAGTCTTTATCCGCCTGCCAGGCGTGGAAGATGTCGGCTATTTTGGCGATATCTTCATTGGTGAAATCACGCAGCACGCGGTCTTTCATATAGCCAATCTTACGGGCATCAATGAACAGGACTTCGCCTTTGCGGTGCGCTTTGCCGTTGCCGCTGGATTTGTCTTTGGTCAGGAACCAAATACAGGCCGGGATTTGGGTGTTGGTAAACAACTGACCTGGCAGCGCGACCATGCACTCCACTAGATCGGCCTCGATCAAGTTTCGGCGAATTTCGCCTTCGTTGTTGGTATTGGAGCTCATCGAGCCGTTAGCCAGCAACAGCGCCATCGAACCTTTTGGTGCCAGGTGATGGACCATGTGCTGCATCCACGCGAAGTTGGCATTGCCCTGCGGCGGCGTGCCGTATTTCCAGCGCACGTCATTTTCCAGCTTCGCGTTCCACCACTCCTTCATGTTGAACGGCGGGTTAGCCATCACGAAGTCGGCGCGCAGATCCGGATGCTGGTCATCCAACAGGGTATCGGCGTTTTTCGTGCCGAAGTTGAAGTCGATGCCACGGATCGCCATGTTCATCGCCGCCAGTTTCCAGGTGGTCGGGTTGGATTCCTGGCCGTAGACGGAGATTTTCTGCTTCTGCTCGGCGGCGTTGTACTGCTTCTCGCCCGCGTGCTCTTCAATAAAGCGGTCGCTGGAAACGAAGAACCCACCGGAACCCATCGCCGGGTCATACACGCGGCCGTTATAAGGCTGGAGCATTTCGACAATCAGGGTCACGATGCTTTTTGGCGTGTAGTACTGGCCACCCTGCTTGCCTTCTGCGAGTGCGAACTGCCCCAGGAAATATTCGTAAACGTGGCCGAGAATATCTTTGCTTTTTAAGTTGAGCTTCTCGCCGTTATATTCCGGGTTGCTGAAGTTTGCATCAGAGAAGGTATTAATCAGCCCGGTTAGTACCTCGTTGCCTAACTGATACTGACTAATTCGGTTCAGGATACCTTTGAGCTTCGGGTTGGTTTTTTCGATTTCATCCAGCGCGTTATCCACCAGCCAGGAAACCGAGCGCAGCTTGACGTCCTGCCCGGTAGTTTCGTCCACCCACAGCACAGTACCGGTCGGCAGCATGGCTTTGTTTTTCAGCGTTTCCCAGCGAGCCGCTTTAGGGACCCAGAAGATATTCTTCTCGGTGTAGTAATCTTCCACTTCCAGTTCATCAACGATTGCCTGTGCAAAATCTTCATCAGAGTCATAGCCGTCGCGTGACATGGCGTAGATGTTGTCCGGGTTACCGACATCGCGGAACAGGTTGATCAATTCCTGCTGACGGGCCTCAAAGGCGTCGGACACATACTTCAGGAAGATAAGCCCCAGCACGACATGCTTGTAGTTGGCGGCATCCATATTGGCGCGCAGCTTGTCAGCGGCCTTCCAGAATTTGTTATCCAGCTCGTTCAGGAACTGTTGTTCGGCGTTGTTCATGAAAATCCTCGGGGTAAATCGCAAAGAAAGAGCAAACATGCCCTATTGCAAATTCATTTTTGGAATGCAGTTCGCAAAATGATACCCGGAACGGTAATGATTACAAACGCCACTGCGTAAAGAAATTTGCATTTGAGAGGTGAATAATAGGAAACTAAACCGCCGTTCCGTTTGCAACTTCAGCGCTTTTACCAGATACGCAGCTCATCCTTTGAACTGTAAGAGCAGTCCCGCAGCATCGAAACGATAAATTTACAAAGTGTTAAAAGTGAGTAATTGCGCATAAATTTTGATTAAAGGTAATCAGAATGTTGTCGATGGTTATTCTTTGGCTTTTTTTTATATGAAACAGGTAAAACTATGCCCTGGCTTAATTCCATTTTATTGGCGCTTACGTCTGTGCAACCCTATATGGTGCCAGCAACCGTTATTGGCCTCGTCAGTGTTGCATTTCTCTGTTTTATTTTCTTTTATCTCTACAGGTCGGTTAAAATTGTTAACCAACTGAAAAAATATACACAGTCAATTAATAATATTGAAAATGATGAGCCAGATAATCAACTAGAACATCTGAAGAATTTGTTTGTTCAACCAGAGCTAAAGCATGCCTGGAATGAATTTGCAGACTCCTTGCATCCGCAGCGCGAACTGGTTGGCAGTGAAGAGAAAATTGTGAAAATTCGCGCCACCGCACCGAGCGCCAACTTTTTCTCAGAACAGCAACTGGTAGATATTCCACTTAATACTGAATTCTTTAAGCATCTCCCCGGAATACTGACTGGGGTGGGGATTATCGGCACGTTCTATGGGTTGATGATTGGCCTGAACCATTTTGACCCCAGCACACCGGAGCAAGTGGCCAGCAGCGTCAATAATCTGCTGCACGATGTGCTTTACGCTTTCCTTGGCTCTGCAGTTGCTATATTTGCGTCCATCGTTGTCACATGGCTGGAGAAATTCTCTCTGGCGAAATGCTATAAATATCTGGAAAAATTTACCGCTTCCATCGACAAGCTTTATATCAGCGGGGTGGGAGAGGAATATCTCGCCTCACTGGTGAAGTCCAGCAACGAAAGCGCCACTCAGGCGCGCCAGCTGAAAGAGAGCCTGGTCACCGATCTTCGTGACATGCTGCTCCATCTCGCCGAAAGCCAGAAAGTTGAAAATGAACGGCTCGCGAATACATTAAGCAACACCTACCGCGAATCAAGCGCACAGTTTGCCGACCAGGTGAGTGGCGCAATCGAAAATAGCCTGAAGTCACCGCTGGATAAAATTGCGGGTGCAGTTCAGACCGCCAGCGGCGATCAAAGCGGCATGGTACAGAACATGCTGCAGGATGTACTGACTGCATTTATGGCGAAGCTCGACACTACCTTTGGTCAGCAGTTTACGAATCTCAACGAAATGATGGGGCAAACCGTCGGTGCGATTCAGACGATGCAAAGCGGCTTCTCCGCCCTGCTACAGGACATGCGTCAGGTCAGCGACGATTCCCGTCAGGGCAGCGCGCAGTTAATTGAACAACTGCTCTCTGAAATGAAATCGGGCCAACAGGCCATGCAGGCGGGCATGAATGACATGCTCACCAGCTTACAGTCCTCTGTCGCCAAAATTGGCGCTGAAGGCGAAGGTGCTGGTGAACGTATGGCACGCCAACTGGAGAAAATGTTCGCCGACAGCGAAGCGCGAGAAAAAGCCCAGGCAGAACATATGTCCGCCTTTATTGAAGCCATTCAGAATTCCGTGCAGCAGGGGCAAAGTGCCACAATGGAAAAAATGGCGGCTTCTGTCGAAGCACTCGGGGAGCAGTTGAGCAGTCTGTTTGGGCAGATAGATAAGGGTCAGCAACAGATATCAGCGAACCAGCAGGCTAACCAGCAGTCCCTGCACGAACAGACGCAGCGGGTGATGAGTGAAGTAGACGATCAGATTAAACAGCTGATTGAAACCGTTGCCAGCCAACATCAAGGGACGACGGAAACACTGAATAAACTCGCAGAACAAACCAACCGACAGATTCAGGATATGCAAAACGGCGCGGACAAGATGCGTGTTGCGGCCGAGCGCTTTGAGCATGCAGGAGAAAAGGTGTCGGAAGCCAATCACCTCACGGCTGACGTACTGAATAAAGCACAATCGGCAGGTTCATCGCTCGCCCTTGCCACCAGCGAACTCACTTCCGTTGTCGCGGATTATCGTAACAATCGGGAAGCCGTCAGCAAATCCATTGCCATGCTGGAGTTGCTTGCAGCCAATACTCAGTCTGAACAGACTACCCGCAGCCAATTCATTACCGACCTCAAGCAGCATGGTGAGCGCTTGCAGAGCTATAACCGTGAAGCGCAGACCTTTATGGAGAATGTCAGTGACGTGCTCGGAAAAGGTTTTGAAGACTTCTCAGAAGGTGTTTCGCGCAGCCTGGATAAAACGCTGGGCAAACTGGACGTTGAGATGGCCAAAGCCTCTAATCTGCTTGCAGGTTCTGTCGAACAGATCGGAGAAAGCGTCAGTGAGCTTGACGATGTTCTGTCACGCGTTCGTGCCTGAGGAGTGACGGCTGATGTTTGGAAATGCATTTGGTGTTAGAAAACGCCGCGGTGATGAAGCAGAGAAACCCTTCTGGATCTCCTATGCCGATCTGATGACCGCCATGATGGTGCTATTTCTGGTGGTGATGGTCGCGTCGCTAAGCTCCGTTACACAACGTATTCAACGCGCGGAGCAAGGGGAAAAAGTCAGAGGGCAGGATATCACCAGATTATGTGAGCGCCTGGAGCTGCATGCACGTAATGTGAACAAAACCATCGTGGTGGATTGCCACGATAACCGCATCAGCTTTGGTGAGGCAGGTCGTTTCGACCACAATCGTTTTTTCCTGAACGCCGAAGGGCAAAAAGCATTACAGGATGTCGTTCCACTTGTACTGGAGGCATCTGACAGTGATGAAGGCAAAAAGTGGTTTAAACAAATCGTCATTGAAGGATTTACCGACACCGATGGTTCGTACCTTTACAACCTACATCTCTCCCTTCAGCGCTCTGAATGGGTCATGTGCAGTTTGCTGGATAGTCGTAGTCCTCTGCAAAAAAGTATTTCTGCAGAACAGCAGATCCAAATTCGTAAGCTTTTCCTTGCTGGTGGTGTCTCGTTTAATAATGCGAAAGAGAGCAAAGAAGCCAGCCGCCGCGTCGAGTTGCGCATGCAGTTTTTCGGGCTTAAGGATAAACGTGGTGGGGCCGAAGAAGTGGATTTCCCTCCGGTCGTGAATAAAGAAGTTTGCCAGTTGGTAATGCCGCAATGACACCCGCACTGAATTCTCTATCGCAGCGTATTGCAGCGAAGATGTCTTCCTGCCAGCAGGATGATAATTATCTACGCAATGATTTTCACGCGTTGGCCTCTGCAGCCCTCGATATAGAAAAACGTTTTGATAAAGCAGAGAAGATACCCACACCGCCGCATGAAATGCGACTGGCAGCCCTGCGTCGTTTTCGCCTTGCGGAAGAACTGACTGAACGTGAGTGGCGGATGGTGTTTTATGGCCTTGCCGATAATGACCCTCTATCCCCCGACCAGCCGGTATTGCTGGAGGATGAGCATTTTTTCCCGAAGGTAAACAGCGCTATCAAAAGACGGCTCGAAACCAAAACGTTGAAACGCCGGGACTGGGCAGCACTCTGTTCAAGCTATTTTGCCTACAGGCACGAATATCCGGAGAACAATCCACACTGGTGTGTGCTGCGTGGGCATATCGCCCAGGGTTACTTCGTAGTGAAAACCGCAATTCGCAGAGAAAAGTCATGGATGAAAACTATTGAGTTTTACCACGACATTTTTACGCCCCAGGCTGGCGGAGTGATATCCCATCAGCTACTTTCCGGCGAGAGCAACTCTTTATCATCATTAGAAAAAATAGCGCAAATCCCCGACAGCAGCTGGTTGTGGAAACGTATTTTCACCGTATTGCTGGCGCAGCTTGATACTCTGGATGATCCTCATTATCTGGACAAAATCAGTTGGCTATTAGGCCTGGCGGCGCAGTGGATACGTTTTCGCGATGACATCATAACGGCGACGCTGACCCGCTATTACCATTCTACTTATCGTGATCAAGCACATTCCGCTCTGAAACAGGCCGCCCTGGAATATTGGGATAACCCGCAACTGAAAAGCCAACAGAACAAATGGCATCAGTATGTTTCTGAACCCGTCGCAGCAATGGTACGGGGCTGGCTGGCAAAGCAAGATCTGATGCACTTCTTTGAGCTATTACGCGGGAATGACGATGTTGATCAGGCACGATTGCACTACTGGCTACGCTTCGCGAACCAGATGGGATTTACCCGTATTGTTATGGGGCCCGATGCCTGGCAAGATCGTGGCAGCGATTTTATGAGATTCCGCGAGGAGAATCGTGGACGACTGAGTCATCTGCGCGGTGGACGTAGTTTCGATAACGCCATGATCATGCAGATTAACGATTACATTTTCGTTGAGTTTTCAGGGACGGGGAACGCGATGTATGCCTACCGAGTGGGTCAGGCTCCATTTAACCCAGAGTCACACTCATTGGATATTAATATCCAATTAAAAGACAAATACCGTAATGTTCTTCGTCTTCCACATACTCCACGAGCCGAAGGCTACACCAAAGCCCGACTCACTGGCTGGATGCTGAAATATGATGATGAACTGCGCAAACTGGGTATCCGCTGGATGGCTGAAGAGCCCATCAAATTTGTTGATAAAAAAGCCCCCTCACCCGCCTCGGTATCTGATATCAAAATCATCAATCCATTGCGGGATACGGCAATACAGCGCTTGGTTGAAAACACCTCATGCATAGTCAGCGATAACCGACAAAAAGGTGGTGTGCTCTCCGTTCAGCTCAAATCTCCGGATGACACAACGGAAAGAGAGTTGCTACGACTGGGTTTCGCCCCTGTGACTAAAGAACCTCATCGCTACTGGATCAAATAATGCTGAAACGTTTGTTAAACAAACTGACGGGAAACCGTCAGCAGATAGAACGCCACCTGAAGAATCAGTACCAAATTGAGGAAAACGGACTCAATTTTCAGCAATCGCTGGTTGATGACCTGGAACTTTGGGCTCTGGCATCCTGGCTTGAACAACTGGCTGAAGAAGACTATCTGATATCACTAACAGACCGCTGGTTGTTGAGTTGGGATGCATTGTATCGTCTATTGGAAGACGAGGAACATGCCAGCAGCCTGCCTTTGATTGGCGTGCCTGAGATTTTGCCCCTACGTGCAAGTTTGAGTTCGCGAGGAGCTCTAAGCGATAGTGATTTCCGCGTCTGGATTGCTGAATGGGCTACACTTCCCGCGCGTCAACCTATCCGCTTTAGCCGTACCGGAGCTATTTTTACTCATGAAAATCAGCAGCATCTGTTGTCACGAGAAAACTGGGCACTCTTGCAGGCAACCGAGCAGCTCAGCATGCAGCAAACTCAGGCTCCCGGCGAAACCACCAATCAACTGGGATGGGCTGTAATTCGCAAATGTGCGAAACAGGCCGCCGCAAAATTTGATGATTATTTAGAAAAAACGCATGTCATCAAACCAACTTCATTGTCGTTACGCCTGCGTAAGGCGACAGTTGCTGATACTGCCGTTATCGAAATTGAGCCCCACTTCGAGGACCAGCCAGCTAACTGGCTCGGTAGTTTTGACAAAAACTTGCAGGTTCATGATAGCTACCGTATACCCGGAGAGAATGGCGAACTCAGCCATGTCATCATCCCTCCCGAAGTGAAAGAAGTCCTGAATTCAATACACTCAATCCCAGGCCGTCGGGTGGCCGGTAGTGAAGCGCTTTCCTTTGTTCGCAACCCCTATACCTTCCTGGGTGAAGATGCCGCCAGTGTTATTGCCCCCGAAGAACATGAACAGGCACTGTTTGATGCCCATATTTTCTTCCATCACTTCAAGCTTCAGCCTCGCGTAAATGATGAGAACAAAATAGAGGATATTGCGTTGGTTCTGGAGCCAATCTCACCGGTACCACAACCGGAAGTGTCATTCCTCTTCTCTGCCCCATGGGAGTTGGATAAATTTGTTCAGGCTCTGGGTATCAGCGTTGCCGCACAAATGCCAGCAGGTTCCTGGCAGGGTTACGAACTGGAATTGAGCCAATTCACCGAACTGCAGTGGCATGATTGCCAGTCACTGCTGACGCGCTGGCAACAGGAAGTCGAAGGTAAAGAGTTCACCGATGTTCTGGATATCAACAAATATGGCGATCGCGTTATTGGTATCGGTGAATTTGAAAAAATATCATCTCGCTGGCTGAGCAAAGCGCAAAGCGAAGACTGGCTCCCTGACGATATCGATTTCTCCGCATTTTCGGTCGAAACGCTGGATGGCTGGCAACCTGATAACCTGCAGCATTTCGATGAACTGCAGGAGAGAATCACCCAGGCAGAAGCTACTGGCGAAACGCATATCATCTCCCCCTGGAATGATACTGAATTGCCGCTGGATGCAGCTAAAACGTTCAGTAGGAACTGGGAAAAACAGAAAAATACAGCAAATGAATCTGAGGGCAATGCTGTTGATAAAACAGTCCGGGCTGTCCTCAAAATTGAACAGAACATTGAAGATGTGGCCTACATCAAACAGCGCCGCGATTCACTCCTCAATGCACGTCATGCTGAACCTGAAATTCCTCTGAGTCTGAAAGAGCATATCCGACTCAAAGACCATCAGCGTGAAGGCGTGGCCTGGCTTCAGCAACTTTTCCTTCGTTCACCTCAGGAAACGGCAGGCTGCCTGCTGGCGGATGACATGGGACTAGGGAAAACGCTGCAAATTCTGAGTTTTCTGGTCTGGTTCATTGAAAAATTCCCAGACGAACCACCAAGTCTCATTGTCGCCCCGGTCTCTCTTTTAGATAACTGGGAACGTGAGCTGGATAATTTCTTCTACACCGCAGGTATTCCGGTATTGAAATTGTATGGTGAGACCATTAAAGCGGTGAAATACCCGAAACAAGCCATTCCAGCTCATCTACAGTCTCAAGGGATCAAGAATTTACTCAAACCCGGCTGGCAGAGTGAGGCGAAAATTATTCTGACAACTTACGAAACCCTTCGCGATCAGGAGTTCTCACTGGCGCGTCAGCATTGGTCCATTATGGTGTGCGACGAAGCTCAAAAAATAAAAAATCCAGCAGCATTAATCACCCATGCAGCGAATGCCGTACAAGCCAGGTTCAAAGTAGCCTGCACCGGCACACCGGTGGAAAATACGCTTGTAGACCTTTGGAGCCTATTTGATTTCGCTCAGCCGGGTCTATTAGGGGCGCTCAATGAATTTGGCAAGCACTATGTTCGCCCTATAGAAAATGAAACGGGTCGTGATACGGGGCGACTTGAAAGTTTACGAGCGTTGATTGAACCACAAACATTACGCCGAACTAAAGAAGAGGTAGCGCGCGATCTGCCGCAAAAAATCGAAGTCACCAGTTGTAAGCAACTGTCGTTTTCAGGAGTTCAAAAGCAACTGTATCTTTCCTCTATTGCCAACTGGCAACAACAACAGGCGCTAAGCGAAGGAATGCAGCAGTCGGGCGTTGGGATGTTAGGGTTGTTACATCGACTCAAACTCATTTGCGCGCATCCGGCAGTGGTTAGCCCGGGGCCTCGCTATCGGGAAGGCTCGCCAAAACTTAACTGGATGCTGAAAACGCTGGATGAAATTAAACACAGCAGTAAAGACAAGGTGATTATCTTCACTGAGCTGCGTGATCTACAGCGCGAGATACAGCATGCGATTCAGCAGCGGTTTGGCTTCCGCCCGGTGATAATTAATGGTGATACCAGCACTAAAAGTCAGAGCCAGAACAGCCGTCAGCGATTGATTGATGATTTCCAGGACCAACCCAGCTTTGGTGTGATTATTCTTTCCACGGTAGCGGTTGGTTTTGGGGTTAACGTTCAGAAAGCCAACCACGTTATTCATTTCACCCGCTGCTGGAACCCGGCAAAAGAAGATCAGGCAACTGATCGCGCCTACCGTATCGGTCAGACAAAAGATGTGTATGTGTATTACCCGACCGTAAGGGACGGCGATATTACGACATTTGAGGAAACTTTAGATGTGTTGCTCAACCGCAGGCGTGCGCTTGCAAGAGATATGCTTTGCACTTCCCCGGATTTAAGCGGGGTAGATTTCGAAGGTGTGTTCAAAGGAGCATGAACAAGGTATATCAGCTATTACATTTGGCACTAACGCATTAATATTTATACCGTTACATCGTGATCCCTCTTACGCGGATGGATAACAATGCCATCGTTTTCATTCTCTTTCAGCACCTGACTCACCTTCATATATTGAGGTGCAAGATAGTGCCTGTTCGTATCAGGCCTTCAGATTAACGCAATCTATCGTCACCGCTACAGGTGTCTCTGAAAGAAAAGTACAGGAAGTGTTAAACACGCTCCAGTCAACGATGGATATCAGCATTACACGCGTAAAAAATGGCAAACGGCAAGTCTTGTCTATCTCGTCATGGGGCGTGTTTGGTAACGGAGAAAGGTTGATCGAGAAACTGAAAAATATCGATCTGTCGATATTTAAACAACATCGTAAAATCACCGCAAAAGCGTTGCCAAACAACACGCGCCCCTCACTCATAGTGACGCTGGAAGAAAAGCGTGATTACTACAACCAGGTGAAACTCAAAAACTATCGGGACAGTATGCGCCTTGAGGGATTCAAGGTTGAGGATACGCCGCTTCCCCCTGACAAACAGGAAAGGGAAGCACTGAGAAAAAATCTAATTGCGATGTATAAAGCGGGTGGTTATGCCTGATAAATAAGCTCGGCATTGACGTAAAAAACTAGCCGGAGCCGGTTTTGTCGTTTCTGCTATCTACCTCGCTATTTCGCACTTGGGTAGACGATTTTAGATTCCATGACCTGAGACATACATAGGCAAGCTGGCTAGTGCAGGTGAAGAGTGCCAATATCGGTGTTACAAGAAATGGGAGGCTGGGAAAGCATCGAAATGGTTCGGGGATATGCGCATTTATCCGCTGGTCATCTAACAGGACACGCGAGCAAAATCGACGCAATTTTAGAACGCAAACGACACAAATATGGCACAAAAGAAGAATGTAGTTTACGCAAAATATAGATAACTTATTGATTTTTATGGTGCCGATAATAGGAGTCGAACCTACGACCTTCGCATTACGAATGCGCTGCTCTACCAACTGAGCTATATCGGCTTTGGGAGCGTCGTGGCGAGAGCCAGACGTGAACTACGGGGTGACAAATTAGTGATAATGGTACATCAAGTCAAGCGTTTGGCGATCGTCTGCTGGTTTTATCAGCATCCACGCTGTTCTGATAATTTTCCGTGCTAATAACGCTATAGGCTATAGCTTTTCGGCTTAACGGACGCGCATGCGGAGCATGTTTCCTATGTCACCATCTTCTTCGGATGAAGTACCAGAAAGACAGTCCCTAATCATGTGAAAACACCGTTTTATTTGCAGATACATATTCCTGTTTTATAAAGCATGATATTTACAATAAAAATATCTTTTTACCTTTCCGATATAAATGCAATACATAACAAAACCCAAGTGTACTGTTTAGGATAATTCCCTATTCTTTTTATTTTCTATTTTGCTCTACTTAAATGACCAAGACGACAAGGAGGCGGTCTTAACGTGAAGCTTTCAATAATACGTTGTCGACGGCAAGGTTATTGTTAGCGTAGTCATGAGCGCTGTAAGAGGAAATAGACCATGAATATGAAACCACTGTTTTTAGGCTTAATTCTGGGAACCAGTTACATTGGCATGGTGGCAGCAAATGATCTGGATTCCGCCCGGGCATCAGCAAAATCAGCCCTCAGTCACGATCGCACTGAAGCGAGAGAAAAAGCGTCAGAAGCACGAACTAAGGTGCATGAGCATGAGGTCCAGGCGCGGGAAAAAGCGAATGATTTCAAAGCTGATCTTAAATCAAGGGAGCCAGAAGCCAGAGAACGGGCAGACAAAGTCAAAGCTGATGTGAAATCCCGAGAATCCGAAGCCAGAAAAGACGCCGAAAAAGGCTGGGCTGACGTCAAATCGAAAGCAGATAATTTTAACAGCCGCGCGGAAAAGAATGCTCGTGAAACCGCCGACTCCATCCACAATGCCGCAGAGAAACATCAGCGTTAATATGAAATAACGCATCATTGTAATAGAGGATAAGTCATTATTACCCTTTATCCTCCGATAGCAAGACAGGTTATGTATTTGTGAATACGCCGCACAAAGCATAGCCTGTTACTATTGGAGGATATTTCTCTGATGCGGTTATTTTATTGCAATTCTATTGCTGTATTACATTTTACGTTAAATACATATAACACAGCAAAAAATCACAGTTGGAATGAGATGTCTTATTTAGACAAAAGAGAAAAGTAATAAAACAGAATGAAAATAACGCTGCGCATATCTCTCGATATACGCAGCTATGCATTGATTAAGCGCGAATCAAATCGTCACCATAACCAATCCACTTATAGGTGGTCAGTGCTTCCAGCCCCATTGGGCCGCGCGCATGCAGTTTCTGGGTACTGACCGCCACTTCCGCGCCCAAGCCAAACTGACCGCCGTCGGTGAAGCGTGTACTGGCGTTGACATACACCGCAGAGGAATCCACTTCACGCACGAAGCGTTCCGCATTGCTCAAGGAGCGCGTCAGAATCGCATCAGAGTGCTGTGTACCATGTTCGCGAATATGGGCGACCGCTGCATCCAAATCGTCCACCAGCGTAACGTTCAGGTCGTTAGAGAGCCATTCATCGTTATAGTTGGCTTCTTCCACCGCAACGACGCTTGCCGGGCCACCGGTCAGATAAGGCATCGCTGATGGGCTGGCGTGGAGCGTAACACCTGCCGCCGCCATTTTCTTGCTCAGCTCTGGCAGGAAACGGTCGGCAATACGTTGATTGACCAGCAGCGTTTCCAGGCTGTTGCAGGCGCTAGGGCGCTGCACTTTGGCGCTTTCAATGACGGTCAGCGCTTTGTCGAAATCGATGCTGTCGTCAGCATAGATATGACAAACGCCGATACCCCCAGTGATGACTGGGATCGTCGATTGTTCGCGACACAGCTTGTGCAAGCCTGCGCCACCGCGCGGAATCAGCATATCTACGTAGCGATCCAGCTTCAGCAGTTGATTGACCAGCTCACGATCCGGGCTTTCAATCGCCTGCACCGCAGCGGCTGGCAGACCGCACTGCGACAGCGCCTGCTGAATCACTTTAACCGTCGCCGCGTTGGTGCGGTACGTCTCTTTTCCACCGCGCAAAATCACCGCGTTACCGGTTTTCAGGCACAGGGACGCCACATCAATGGTGACGTTCGGGCGCGCTTCATAAATCACACCGACCACGCCCAGCGGCACGCGGCGGCGCTCCAGCTTCAGCCCGTTATCCAACATGCTGCCGTCAATCACCTGCCCCACAGGATCGGTCAGGCGGCATACCTGACGCACATCGCTGGCAATCGCGCTCAGCCTGTCTTGCGTTAAGAGCAAACGATCCTGCAATGCGTCACTCATGCCATTTTGGCGCGCATCGGCTAAATCCAGCGCGTTAGCCGCCAGAATCGTCGCACTCTCGGCTTCCAGCAAATCCGCAATCGTCAGCAGCGCGCGATCTTTTTGCGCCGTGCTCAAGACCGCCAGTTGATAAGAGGCCGCTTTTGCCGCTTTACCCATTTGTTCAAGCATCGCGAACTCCTTAATTGATAATCATATCGTCGCGATGGATAGCCACCGGACCATATTCGTAGCCAAGAATCTCGGCAATCTGTTGAGAATGGTGTCCGGCAATCATACGCAGTGCATCACTATTATAGCGCGTCACGGCATGCGCCACATCGCGGCCCGCCAGACTACGCACGCGGATGACTTCACCACGAGAGAAGTTCCCTTCTACGGTGCGGATACCTTTAGGCAGCAGCGAACTGCCGCGTTCGAGGATCGCCGAGAGCGCGCCGTCGTCGACGGTGATTTCTCCCGCCGGCGGTGCGCCGAAAATCCAGTGTTTGCGGCTTTCCAGCGGCGCATCGAGCGCATGAAAACGTGTTCCGACGGAGATATCCGCAATCACATCGCCAATCACGCCCGGCTTGCTGCCAGCGGCAATCACCACGTCGATACCCGCACGGCAGGCCACATCGGCAGCCTGTAATTTGGTCGACATACCGCCCGTTCCGAGGCCTGACACGCTATCACCCGCAATGCTGCGCAGCGCATCGTTGATGCCAGTGACTTCACGGATCAGCTCCGCATCGGGATTATTGCGCGGATCGGCGGTAAACAGACCAGCCTGATCGGTCAGCAGCAGCAGCTTATCTGCATCGGCCAGAATCGCCGCCAGCGCAGACAGGTTGTCGTTGTCACCGACCTTGATCTCGGCGGTCGCAACAGCGTCGTTTTCATTAATGACCGGAACGATATTGTTGTCCAGCAGCGCCCGCATGGTGTCGCGCGCGTTGAGGAAACGCTCGCGATCTTCCATATCCGCACGCGTCAGCAGCATCTGCCCGACGTGAATACCATAAATGGAAAACAGCTGTTCCCACAGTTGAATCAGGCGGCTTTGGCCCACGGCGGCCAGCAGTTGTTTGGTCGCAATCGTGGCGGGGAGTTCGGGGTAACCCAAATGTTCACGCCCGGCGGCAATCGCCCCTGAGGTGACAATAACAATCCGATGCCCTGCCGCATGTTGCTGCGCACACTGGCGCACCAGTTCAACAATGTGGGCGCGGTTAAGACGGCGCGAACCGCCGGTTAGCACGCTGGTGCCCAGTTTCACAACCAAAGTCTGGCTGCCGCTCATAATTTCTCTGCCGTTGAATGTCAAAAAATAAGAATAAGGAAAACGTTGTAGCAGGACAGACGCGTTATGCCAACAGGCACAACGCGAAAACCTGCGAATAAATCGGGGATCGTCAGGGAAGTATCACGGTCGAGCGACGAGGGTACAGACGGGTTCAAGCGAGTGCAGCTGTTTCTCCAGACGGACATGGAAAGCCTTTCTGGCATTTTCCACCTGTTCCATCACGGCTTTGTCCTTGATTTTTTCTTCACGCCAGTTGCCCTGTTTATCGAACAAACCGTAGTGATAGTCATAGGTAAAGCCTTTGCCAGTATCTTCCAAATTCAACCACCAGCCCCAGAACTCACGATTTTCTGGCGCAGGCTTGATGTTGACGCAAACCGCCAGGCAATCAAAGAAGAACGCGGTATCCTCGCACTGCGCTTCACGGATATAAGGCCCCAACGACGTAAAATTTTTCATGAGTCGGCTTTTGGGGTGTCCACTCGGTAACATCATTTACGATCTCCTCTGGTTGAACCTTCTTTTTAGCAGAGAATGGCAATTTATCAACCACCTGGCGTCAGGTTACTGCCCGACGCCCGGCTTTTCTGCTTCTACACCGACGTGCTCCTATGCGGTTGGTTGACGCTGCACGGCAAAGCGTGAAAGCCCCATTTCAGCGTGTGGCGCAGGCAATGCCAGCAGCGTTTGCAGGCGTTCAGCAAAATAAGCGTGAACCGGACGTTTGCCGTCCAGCACGCTTCGCAGCTGTTCTTCCGTAAACGGCGTCAGCCTGAGCAGCGCTTCGAAGATCTCTTTCCGCTCTTCCTGCACGCTGAGTGACAGTGGCGTGACTCCATCATCATTACTTTGGCAGAGATCCGCACCGTAGGCATGCAGCATCGCCAGCATGCGGGCGGACACCGACTCAGGGCGCGGTGGGAAATCAATAGCGCGGCGGCTCGTTATCGCACACAGCACGGGCGTCACGCCACCTGCGCCACGCGCATTCGGGTTCGCACCATAGTGCAGCAGCACGTCAAGACAATGCTGTGCACCCTGTTTCGCCGCCAGCATCAGTGGCGTCATCCCGTGTTCGCCCCACGCGATGTCTTTCTCTATCCCCTGTTGCAGCAGTGCCTCAAGCGTCGCTTTACGCCTTTCCGGCGTCACGACTACATTATAAATAACGCGATGCAGCGGCGGAGCAAGGTGGCTTGCGGTTTCCGCATTAAGGCTAACACCTTGTTGAATCAGCCAGTTCAGCACCTGCGGACGACACCCTGCCGCAGCGGCATAAGCCATGTTCATCCCGTCCGGTGCCGTGCTATGCAGGTTCATCCCGCAGGAATGCAGGTGCCGGAAAATATCAAGCAGCACGCTTTCATGCGGGCTGGACGGTGAATACAGGAGCAGCGCCATCCCCAGCGGAAGCGCACCGCTTTCTTGCAGTATCTGCTGCTGACTGAAATCCGCACCGTGCGCTATCAGCAGATCGATCAAATCAGCATGGTATTGTCCGGTGGCGATCATCGCCTCACAGAGCGTATAAAGCGCTGGCCACGTCGTCGGCGTGTCATCCTCCTCTTCCCACATCGTATAGCCGATATTGGGGGAAGCGCCCGCTTCCAGCAGATGCTGAAGGGTGGAAGAAAACACGCGATGGACGCGGCTATCCGTTACCGCGGCCTTGGCTCGCAACATGAGATATTGCGCCAGCACCGTGCCCTGATTGACATCATTTTCACGCTCAGCATCGCGTTCGTACTCTGCGTCATCATCGTCATCGTCATCGTCAGATTCATGTTGTTCAAAACGCAGCGGATAACGGCGATCGAGATCGGTAGTCCGTTCCGCAATACGCCGTACCAGCGCAGGAGGAAACGACCTTTCCAGCGCATCCAGCAGAATGCTGTGCGCAGGCACATCGCAGCGCATATCCGGGAAGGTATCCAGCAAGAACGCACACAACGGCGCAGGCAGGCCGCAATGCAGCGCCATTTCCAGCCAGGTCACCGAGGTTTTCTGTTCCTGATGTTTCGGATCATGATGCAATGACAGCGTAAAACCCGCTTTCCGCATCCCTTCCCGCTCGGCCTGCGCAACGATCGACTGAAACACCTCCAGCGTCATCCATGCTCCGCTGTGCCGAAATACCGTTTCCAGTATCGACGTCCCCGTCAGGCGCACCGGGCTATCCGCCTGGAACAACCGCATTAACAAAAAGCGATCCTGCTTTTCCAGCAGAATATCGACGGGATGGCGTTTCTCAGCCTCGGGATGAAACAGGACGGGCTGATTGATATCCAGCCCGTTTGCCAGCAACACCCCCAACATCGTACTGCGCTGAGCATGGGTATAGACCGGGCTTTCGGGCAGATCAAAAAAACAGTGTAGCCAGCCGCGCCCCTGATTATCATGAAAATCCAGCCGAGTACCGTGCTGTAAAAGCAGCGCAGCAAGCTCAGGAGAGTAAGACGTGATAGCCGCGAAGAGCGCGCTTTCGCCCTCAGGCGTTTCGATACTCGCCCCTTTTTCCAGCAGATAGCGGACAAGATCGATCTCCGTGTCGCGATCCTGACTTAACTGATGCAGAACGGTTTGTCCGTCGCTCAGCGCGTTGATGTCGCCCTGAGCCGCCAGATAGCGATCGATCAGTTTCCGCTGCTTGCTGGTAGGGATATCAGAGAAGCAAATCGTCTCTAACGTATCCGTTTTGGAAGATGAACCAAACATATACGACGTCCTTATCGCGGCAACGAATGATGGGAAGACGGCTCGCCAGCGCTGAGTCGCGCAATCTGTTGGCGTAGCTGATCGGAGAAATAGCAGTAGCGGTTGCCCTGCGCCAGCCAGTCCAGCAGCCGATGCATATCATCCAGAGTGGGGGACAGTATCTCCAGTAGCGCTTTAAACACCGCTTCATGTTTATTGCGAATACAGCGGACCAGCAGATCGTTACCCTCTTCGTCCACCCGCGTTATCGTCACGCCATACTGATGAAGCAGGGTCACAATTCGCGCCGCCGCCGCATCCGCGCGGTGTAACGCACAGCGCAGGGGCGTCATGCCGTTGGCACTGCGGGCATGCGGGTTGGCACCCCGCGCCAACAACACCTCGGCACACTTCGCTTCACCATAGTACGCCGCGCACATTAGCGGCGTGAATTGTTCATCAATCGAGAACTCATCAATATTCGCGCCGTTATCCAGCAGTACCGCGACGGTTTCAGCACGCCGCTCCGGCGTCAGTGCTTCATCGCTATACAAGCTGATGGTTTTATGCAGAACGGGGGAGTTGTCGAATCCGCTCAGGGTGTGAATATCCACACCATGTGCAATAAGCCACTGTAAAACCAGTGGTCGAGAGCCAATCCCCGCAGCCGCTGCCGTGTTGATCAGGTAAGCATTGGTCGCCTGCAAATCTATACCGTGTTCGTACAGGTAGTTCATCACCTGGAGCAGCACATCTTCATGTGTCGAACTGTAGCCACGCTGAAGCAGCGTAATACAGAGTGGTTCGCTGACCGCACTTTTCTTCACGTTGAAATTCGCACCGTGTGCCACCAGTAAATCCAGCAGGTCGGGGCGAAAGTTATTCTGCGACACCATTTCAACGCAGACGAGGTAAAGCAATGACCAGTTCCGCATTTCATAGCTACGCCCTCCGCTCATTTTATCGACCAGAGGCGACGCGCCGTATTGCAGCAACAGGCCCATAGCATCGTAAAAATAGGCGTAATAGTCAGGCTCGATCAGCGCCTTTATCAGACGGTTGTCCACAAACTGCATCATGGCCGAGCTACCGACGTCAGGGTAAGCATCGGCTTCCCACCCGCTCTGTTTTTTCCGACCAGAAGAAATGAACAGGGAATAAGGACGATCGATATCCGCCGTTTTTTGAATAATTCGCTCCACCAATTCAAGCGAATAGCGGTTAAGTAACGTGTCCAGAACGAAGCTGTAATTGCTTAAATCACAGCGGATATCAGGATAGGTATCGAGCAAGCATTCACAGAGTCGCTCATCCGCACAATAAAAAATGGCCATTTCCAATAGCGAACCATCGGTACGAATCTTCTTGTCTTCGGAAAGAATCACGCCGGGTTCACGATAAGCCGCTCCCCCCGCCCGTTTCACGATCTGCTGAAAAAGCGGCAGCGGCAGCCACTCGCTTTTATAGTTAAAGATGCGCTCAAAAATGCCGGTTTCGGCGAAATGAATCGGGACATCGAGCTGAAAGATGTGCTCCAGCAGACTGACATCTTTCTCACAGAGCACGATCTCAATCGGAAAGCTGGTCTCCAGCGATGTCCAGAAAATGGTTTCACGATTGAGATCCAAACCGTAGCGTAACAACAGATCCAGCATTTGCTTACGCTGATCGTCGGTGTAGGTATGTCGATCCTGAGGACAGTACAGGTAGTTCAGCCACGAATTGCTGAAAAAATTGAGGTATTGCACATCAGCGCCGTACTGAAGATAAAGCTCGGCAAGCTCCAGATGGAAAAACTCGATCGCATTATGCAATGCGCTGAATCCTCCTGGCTGTTCAATAAAAGCCCCTTTATCCAGCAGGTAACGAACCAGCTCCGTATCCGGTGCGTCCGTACTTACCGTAAGCAAACCGAGTACATTAGCATTATGAGGTTGCCTTTCATTGATGCTGCCGCCCTGTGCCAGAAAGCGGTCGATTTGTCGTTTTTTCTTTTCCAGCGGTAGGTCTGAACAGCAGATGTCATGCAGGCTTTGCTGCTGACGAGATAATATTCCCCACATCATTGCATCCTTCAACGATCCCAAAACGGGTAAAAATTGTTTATGAACCATCTGACATGACGGCCCCTATCTCTCCCCTTATCCGCACAGACTTTCCTGAAAAAGCATTGCCGTTCGACACGGGGTATTCAATACTCAGCGCTCTTCGTTTTCGTTCATTGAGAAGTGACGCCCATGCCCCATTGTATCGCCGAACATTCCTCAGACATTGATGTAAATGCCCTACTTCCTGCGATCTATCGCGGTGCGCTTGAATCCGGTTTGTTTGCCAGCGACGGCAGCGACATCAAAGTCAGATCTCTTGCTTACGATAGCTACACGACAGGTGGCGAACGAGCCAGCTTTATTCATGTGGCAATCAAGGTGCTTTCCGGGCGGACGGAGGAGCAGAAAAGCAGTCTCTCCAATCGGGTACTTCAGAAGATTGAAGCGCTGGGATTGAAGAACCTGTCAGTGACGGTTGAAGTGATTGATATGGACAGGCTTTGCTATGCCAAAAAGATCCTGTGATCGACGGTTATCGTCTGGCAGGAACAGCGGCCTGTGTAGCGAAGAGTCGCCTGCACAGACCGTGCGTTGCGCCCGCTCTTCTACACTTTATCCTGCAACCATCCGCTAATTTGCTGTAGTGCGCGGTGGAAATTCTGGTACACCGGCGAGAAATTAACCGGCAGCAGTTTCCCTTGTGCGGATGAGTTCACAATCAGGCTGGCCTCTTCTTTCGGGCAGAGCGGATCGTTATCCCAATAGCCTGCCAGCATCGGCGTCGGGCAGCGGCGTCCTAGCAGCCCTTGCGTTTTCAGCGAATAGCGCCCCAGTTCGGTTTTCAGCGAAGTATCCGTCGAGAACGGCATACCCAGCCGGCTCGCCAGCACATCCATAAACATATCCGGCACCTGCTGCTGGCGAGTCGGATCGCTTAACAGGTGGTGCACCACGGGGCCGAGACAGGCCACGCCACGTAAGCGCTGCGACTCCAGATACGCCAGCCGAACGGCAATATTGGCACCAAAACGGAAACCAAACGCGGCAACGCGAGTATGATCGACCCACGGAACATCCGGTAATGCGCGCAAGACCTGCTGATGCAGGAAGCTGGAATCCTGAGTCAGCTTCCAGCGGGAAGAAAATCCAACGGAGGGAACATCAATTGTCAGCATTGCCATGCCCGCTGGCGCAAAATAGTCCTGAAACAGGCGATGATAATCGCTCTGCAACATTTCCAGACTGCCACACATCAGAACAGTAGGGAAAGGCGCTTTCGCTTGCGATGGCATATGCAGAAAACCAGTCAGCGTACCGCCGCCCGTAATCGGGAAGGTTAATTCTTTGAGTTCATAAGGCAGATATTTAGCCGCTTCTTCATAGGCGCGGTTTGCCAGCGTTTGCGCCTGCTCCGCCAGCTCATCGCCTTTAATATGCGGGTAGGCAGCAATGCTGTAGAGGTTGGCGGCATTCAACCAGAGTTGCCCGGTTTGCGACTCATCGCTACTCTCAAGCGCCCGCTGCTGCCAGTCTGCTCCCTGCTTCGCCCATTCATAAATCCAGTTGCCGCCTCGGTAGCCGATCACCGTATCGAGCAGTTGCTCGTTGCTTCTGTCAGCTTTGCTGGCAGCGATGCGCGACAGCACATCTTCGATTTCCCACGGATCGACGCCACGCCAAATCCACATCAGTCGGTTAATCATCCGATACCAACTGCGGGTCTTCTCCCCTTCCAGCGTAGAATGCAGCCCCTGCACGTCCTGACTATTCCGCGTACGTCTGACCAACGTCGAGGTTTCTGGATGTTTAAAGGATGGTTTGAATAGCGTTTCAGACAGATTAGCTTGCGCCACAGCAGCCTCCGTTAATGTAAACCGCTGTTAGCGGACATCAGACGACTTCTTCGTCACCCACTAAAGTGTAACGAACTCAGGCCAGAGAAGACAAATATCAACGGCAGAAACACACGATCGGATCAAAGCCTGCGCTAGAAATGACGACCGTTCAGAAACAACCGTCGCCATAAACACTAATCGTCATAAATACCCATCGTCAAAAACGACAATGCCCGGCTAAACCGGGCATTGTTGGAAATCGATATTTATCGGTCGGGCGATTAACGGCCAGACAAAGGCGGAACAAACACCACGCCCATATCCCACGGCTGTTCAATCCAGGTGTCCTGCGGGATATCGATCACGTAGTCGTCAACCAGCGGTTTACCAGCAGGTTTCGCGAAAATAGTCACAAAGTGCGCTTTCGGGTACATATCACGAATCGCTTTCGCCGTACCGCCCGTGTCAACCAGATCGTCAATCACGATAAACCCTTCGCCATCTCCCTCGGCACGTTTCAGCACTTTCATTTCGCGCTGGTTGTCGTGGTCATAACTGGAGATGCAAACGGTATCAACGTGACGAATGCCCAGCTCACGCGCCAGCAGTGCGCTTGGCACCAGACCACCGCGGCTAACGGCAATGATGCCTTTCCATTGATCGGCAGGCAGTAAACGCTGTGCCAGTTTGCGGGCATGAATTTGCAACATATCCCAGGTTACGACGTACTTTTCGCTCATAAAATATATCCCAGCCGAATAAAAAACGGCTTAAGTTGAGTCTGAGGGGGGAAAAAGGTTGCGCGAGATTATAGATAGCCGACAACATAAAAACCAGTTTTTCTCAACGTGAGAATCGAGTTTTTCCTGACAACCTGCGCCCTGACAAGCCCATTGGTTCATATTGCAGCAGTAAAAATAAGGCAGAGCCGACGGCAATTCCCCTGCTTTGATGGAAAATGATATTCTGTTGTGACACGCCATGTTATATGGCTAACAGCGATTAACTTTTAACCTATAGCCCTGCCCGCCAGAACGCGAAGGCTGGCCGCTAAAAAGGAGACTGAAATAGTGTCTGAATTGTCTCAACTTTCCCCCCAGCCGCTGTGGGATATTTTCGCCAAGATCTGTTCCATTCCGCACCCGTCTTATCATGAAGAAGCCTTGGCCGCGCACATTCTGGAATGGGCTAAAGAGAAAGGCATCTATACCGAGCGCGATCAGGTCGGCAACATTCTGCTGCGCAAAGCGGCAACCGCAGGTATGGAAAATCGCAAACCTGTCGTGTTGCAGGCGCATCTGGACATGGTGCCGCAGAAAAACAACGACACCGTACACGATTTCACTACCGATCCGATCCAACCTTATGTTGACGGCGAATGGCTGAAAGCACGCGGTACCACGCTGGGCGCGGATAACGGCATCGGTATGGCTTCTGCGCTGGCGGTGCTGGCCGATCCGAACGTTGAACACGGCCCGCTGGAAGTGCTGCTGACCATGACGGAAGAAGCTGGTATGGATGGCGCGTTTGGTCTGCAACCTAACTGGCTTCAGGGTGAAATCCTGATCAATACCGACTCAGAAGAAGAAGGCGAGATCTACATGGGTTGCGCCGGCGGTATTGATTTCATTACCCGCCTGCCGCTGGAGCGCGAACTGCCACCTGCCGGTTACCACACGCTGAAGCTGACGATTAAAGGATTGAAAGGCGGCCATTCCGGTTGCGACATCCATCTGGGACTGGGCAACGCCAACAAGCTGCTGGCACGTTTCCTGTTCGAGCAGGCGAAAGCGCTGGATCTCCGCATTCTCGATCTGAACGGCGGGACGCTGCGTAACGCGATTCCGCGTGAAGCTTTCGCCACACTGTCACTGCCTGCCGCTAACGTCGAGCAGTTGAAAGCGCTGAGCCAGGACTATCTGGCCGTGCTGAAAAATGAATTGTCCGCCGTTGAGAAAAACGTGACCGTGCTGGTGGAAGCCAGCGACAGCAATGAGCATCCGCTGACGCAAGACAGCCGCGATCGCCTGCTGGCGCTGCTCAACGCCACGCCGAACGGCGTGATCCGCATGAGCGACGAAGTCAAAGGCGTGGTGGAAACGTCGCTGAACCTCGGCGTTGTGACGATGGAAGACGACCACGCGGAAATTATCTGCCTGATTCGTTCACTGATCGACAGCGGTAAAGACGCCGTCGTCGGTACGCTGACAGCGCTGGGTCAGTTGGCTGGCGCGAAAACGTCACCGAAAGGCGGCTACCCAGGCTGGCAGCCAGATGCCCATTCCCCGGTCATGGCACTGGTGCGCGAAACGTATCAGAAGCTGTTCAACAAAACGCCGAACATCATGGTGATTCACGCCGGTCTGGAATGCGGTCTGTTCAAGAAACCTTACCCAGACATGGATATGGTTTCCATTGGGCCGACTATCACCGGGCCACACTCGCCGGATGAGCAGGTGCATATCGGTAGCGTCGATCTGTACTGGAAATTGCTGACAGCGCTGCTGAAAGCGATTCCGCCACGCGCGTAATCGCGTTGTCATAAAATTCAGGGCGGCGCATAGACGTCGCCCTTTTTTATCCTCAACTCAACAGCCTTATCCCCAATCAAACACCAGCTGTCGCTCAATTTGCGGGTCGAGCAGTGTCACATGCAGTCCGACCAGCCGGACACCTCTGGATTTACGCCTCTCTTGCCAGGTTTGTCGAGCCAGCTTCAACAGATCCTGTTTATTCAGCACCGGCCATACATGCTCCTGCGTCGTTTGCTGAAAATCATCAAACTTGAGTTTGACGCCCTGACGCGCAATATGCAGATCGGGCTTCACCCGTTTCAGGCGGACTTCCAGCTCCTCATAAAGCTGTTCGATCAGATTTTCACACTGTTCCCAGTCGTGGATATCCTGCGCCAGCGTCTTCTCCACGCCGACTGACTTCCTCAGCCGATCGGGTGAAATCCGTCGCTCATCAATCCCCTGACACCGTTCCCACAGCACGCGGCCAAACTTGCCGAATTCTTTCAGCAGATCCGCCAGCGCATACACCCGAACATCCGCGCAGGTATGCAGGCCACGTTCTTCCAGCCGTTTCGCCGTCACTTTCCCCACGCCGGGGATCTTCTCCAGCGGTAGCGCCAACAGGAAATCATCCACCTGCTCCGGTGTAATCACATATTGTCCATTCGGCTTATTTAACTCAGAGGCGATCTTCGCCAGAAATTTGATCGGCGCAATCCCCGCCGAGGCGGTCAGATTCAGTTCATCCGCGATGGTTCGACGGATTTCTTCGGCGATGCGCGTCGCCGAACCGTTGCAGTACGGGCTATCGGTGACATCCAGATAGGCTTCATCCAGAGAAAGCGGTTCGATCAGCGACGTGTAGCGGGCGAAGATCTCGCGGATTTGGCGCGAGGTGGACTTATACACGTCCATGCGCCCCGGCAACAACGTGAGGTGTGGACAGAGACGCAAGGCGGTTGCCGTCGCCATCGCACTACGGACGCCGTAGCGTCGGGCAGGGTAGTTAGCGGTGCTGATGACGCCACGACGATCGGCGCTCCCACCAATCGCCAGAGGAATATCGCGCAGGCGCGGGTTATCACGCATCTCAATTGCTGCGTAGAAGCAGTCCATATCAACATGAATGATTTTGCGCATACTGGCCCTCTGACAACACTGTATGAATATACAGATCAAAGTCAGTATAGACAAGCTGCGCGATGCCTGCCGCGTTTACGGGGCGATCAGCATAACCAGCTTAAATTCGCTCTGCACGGCAGGGTGAAAAGTCTGTTGATGATAGGCAATATCGCCAAGCGAAGGATGGTGGAAACGTCGCTCGCCGCCTTCACGGGCGGTTACCGCCTGCTGTGACCACCAGAGATTGAATTCACGGCTTTCTTCACACAGCGACATCACGATTTGCCGAACGGCGTCAGTCGGCGCGTAATGGCTTGATTCCGCGCGGAACTCCGCCACCACCCGCTTCGCGCGTTCCGGCCAATTAACCACCAGCGATCGAGCCAGCGGATTCAGAAACATGAAACGCAGCAGGTTCGGCTCGGGATCGTTCCCCAGCCATCCGGCAAACAGCTGTTCCGACGGCGCATTCCACGCCAGCATATTCCAACTGCCATCCAGAAGATACGCAGGACAAGTAATGTGATGCAGGCTGGCGGCAATCTGCGCATCCGGCGGCGTTGCCCTATTCTGCTTCTGAGGATCCTTCACGCCAGCAAGGCTAAAAAGATAATCATGCTCTGCGGGTTCCAGTTTTAACGCCTGCGACACGCGGAGCAGCGCCGATGCCGAAGCGGACACATCACGCCCCTGTTCAAGCCAGGTATACCAGGTGGTGCTGATGCGGGCGATTTGCGCCAGCTCTTCGCGACGTAATCCGCTGGTGCGCCGCCGCCCAGAGGCTGGCAGGCCGACCATTTCCGGCGTAGTCCGCTCACGCAGCGCCCGTAAGAAAGCCCCCAGCGCTTTTGGGCCGCTCAGAGAATTGGCTGATATAAACGAATGTGCAGACATAATCAGGTGTCCTTTTCATCCTGTTCGTCAAGGCCAGATCGAGACGACAACAGCATGAGTGAAAGCGGTGTTAATCAAACAGGGAGTATTTTATACCCGTATAAATGCTCATATTGTACCCGTATTTTTCCCTCACTATAGTGTTCTCAGACCGACGTCTTCTGTAGTGGCTGGCGCGCCGCCGTTTAACCCATGATGAAACGAAAGCAATTCAGATAAAGCGAGAGCAATGATGGAAGAAAAACAGAACCATAATCATCGCGTCGAACATCAGTTCGGCTCACAGGCACAGAACTACCTGACCAGCGCAGTGCACGCGCAGGGCAAAGATTTAACCCAACTGGCCGCTTTATTAGCGCCTTTCCCACAGGCGCGCGTGATCGACATCGGCTGCGGTGCCGGACATGCCAGCTTCGTTGCCGCACAGGCTGTCGCAGAGGTTGTTGCCTACGATTTGTCTTCCCAAATGCTGGACGTGGTGAGTCAGGCTGCGGCGCAGAAAGGGCTGAATAACATCCGCGTTCAGCAAGGTGTCGCTGAGTCTTTACCGTTCGAGGATAGCAGCGCAGATATCATCATCAGCCGTTATTCTGCGCATCACTGGCATGATGTCGGACAGGCGTTACGTGAAATGCGGCGCGTTCTGAAACCAGGTGGGCGCGTGATCATGATGGACGTCGTTTCGCCCGGTCATCCGCTGCTGGACAGCTATTTGCAGACGGTAGAGAAGCTGCGCGATACCTCACACGTGCGCAATTACGCGCCGGGCGAATGGCTGAGCTTCTTTACCGACGCAGGGTTTATCGTGCGTAACGTCACCAGCGACAGGCTGACGCTGGAGTTCAGCAGTTGGATCGCCCGTATGCGCACGCCAGAACATTTCGCGGTCGCGATTCGTGAACTGCAAAAAACGCTGCCGGACGAGGTGGTACAGCATTTTGACGTACAGACAGATGGTTCCTTTGTCACCGACATTATGATGATAGAAGCCACTCGCGCCTGATACGCTTTCCCCGCAATTAACAACCTCAAATTGGACGGCCCGCATCCTTTCGGGTCGTTTTTTGTAAATGTTATTTTTTAGCGCTTTTCAACGCTTGATTAATATGAAACCAATGATAATGTGATTTCGTTTTCGTCGTGACCTATTCGCCGACGAAATATATACCGATAACGGCTGTCCCCACGCTTTCGCTAAAACACCAGTAGCGCGACGCGGATGCCGCGTGTAGCAGGCAATTTTATTATCAGGAATCATAATGCAAAAAATCGCGCTGTCGTTTGCGATGTTGTTTTTTTTGCCTTCTCTTGTTGTTACCAGCGCCGCCAGCGAGACCGCACCGCCGCTAGCGCCGATAGCAAAAGAATTAAAACAGCAATTATTAGGCTCTCCGATCTATATTCAGATCTTTAAAGAAGAGCGAATATTCGAACTTTATGCGAAAGTCGGTAACGAATACCGTTTATTGGAACAATATCCCATCTGTAAATATTCAGGCGGATTAGGGCCAAAACGCGTTGAAGGCGATTTAAAAAGCCCGGAAGGTTTCTATCAGGTTGACCTGCGTCAACTCAAGCCAGACAGCCAATATTACCGCGCGATCAATATCGGCTTCCCCAACGATTATGATAAATCACAGGGATATTCTGGCCGCTATTTGATGATCCACGGTGAGTGTGTGTCGGTCGGCTGCTATGCCATGACCAACACCTATATGGATGAGATTTATCGCTATGCCGAAGCCGCGTTACGCAACGGGCAGGCGAAGATTGATATCGCCATCTACCCGTTTCGTATGACGGAACAGAACATGCAGCGCCACCGTAATTCCACCTACGCCAGCTTCTGGAAACAGCTTCAGCCGGGGTATGCCTATTTTAATCAGCATAATCAGCCACCGGCCGTCACGGTGTTTAACGGACAATACGTCGTTAACCCACCGTTGATGACCAGCCAGCCGACCTTAAAGTACGCGCTCGCCGAAACAAAATAGAACGAATTCACCTGGCATAATCTGATGCCAGGTTTCGTTGCCCGTTAGCGGCTGCGTCGCCAGCACGGTGACGACATCATTGGGTGTCGTCTGCTGCTGAAAATCAATCTCTACATCCTGATCCAACAGCGTCGCTTTACCAAACGGCGCGCGGCGAGTGATCCAGTAGAGTTTGGTTGAGCAATACCCCATCACAAAGCGCCCGTCCGACAGCAGCATGTTAAACACGCCTTTCTCCCGCAGGACATCAGCCTGTTTGGCGATATAGCGGAATACCGCTGGCCAGTTACCCGGCGTACGCGGGTAGCGTTCAGCCAGTTGGGACAGCAGCCAGCAGAAAGCAAATTCGCTGTCCGTCTGGCCAACAGGGCGAAACATACCCGTTTTCAGGGTGTTGTAGCCTTTCAACTGCCCGTTGTGGGCGTACGTCCAGTTCCGCCCCCATAGCTCGCGCGTAAAGGGATGGGTGTTTTCCAACGACACCGCGCCGCGATTGGCCTGCCGGATGTGTGAAACCACCGCACACGATTTGATAGGGTAATCCTGCACCAGCCGGGCAATCGGCGAATTATAGCTTGGCAGCGGATCTTTGAACGTGCGGCAGCCGTTCCCTTCATAAAAGGTAATTCCCCAGCCATCCCGATGCGGTCCGGTTTTCCCACCGCGCTGTATCAGCCCGGTAAAGCTAAAGCAGATATCCGTCGGTACATTCGCGCTCATCCCCAGCAATTCACACATCTGACTTCCTACCCTTCCCTTCTTGCCCTTTTAGAGCGTATTAAGCGGCTTACTGATCCGCCATCTCTTTTTCAATCAGTTGAATCAGGATGTGAATCGCTTTGATATGGATTTCCTGAATACGGTCGGCATAGCCAAAGTGCGGAACACGAATTTCCACGTCGGCTGAACCCGCCATTTTACCGCCGTCTTTCCCGGTCAGCGTAATGACCTTCATGCCCTTCGCTTTTGCTGCGGCAATGGCTTTAATAATGTTGCCGGAGTTGCCCGAAGTGGAAATACCCAGCAGCACATCGCCTTCACGCCCTAGCGATTCAACATAACGCGAGAAGACAAAGTCATAGCCAAAATCGTTGCTGACGCAGGACAGATGGCTCGGATCGGAAATCGCAATGGCCGGATAACCCGGACGGTTCTCGCGATAGCGCCCCGTCAGCTCTTCAGCAAAGTGCATGGCATCACAGTGTGAACCACCGTTACCGCAGGAAATTACTTTACCACCCGCTTTAAACGCGTTAGCCAGCAGCACCGCAGCATTTTGAATCGACTGAATGTTCGCATCATCACTCAAGAAATTATTCAGTGTTTCTGCCGCTTCTTTCAGTTCACTACGGATTAAATCCTGATACATGGAATCCTCTCATTTTGTCTGGTGACAACATTTTATACCAATAGATTTCAAGTCGCAGGACGGCGGCAACCGAATGAATCCTCAGGAACTTAGATCACTAAGTGACTGAGGTGAGTAAGGGCAGCCAACACACCTGCAACTTGAAAGATGACAGGTATATTCTGTCCAGCAGTGTAGCGGATCGTACCAACAGCGAGAAGCGCGTAATCACGGGATTGAGAGGATCGCTGATGCCCGTCAGAAAACACACGACTGCCGCTCGGTTTGTGAAGTGAGTTGTAATTATGATGTAAACGAATTGATAAAAATAATCAGATAAACTACAACGAATATAAGCAACAGGTCAGACCTCTTATGACATTGACCTATTACGCCTTATTTCACTGATAAAAACGGTTCTCACTTTCCACTGCCACGTAACGCCTGGTGGAAAGGTGAAAACCCTCCATTCGATCACAATGCTGGAGACACGTTATGGTTGCTGTCAGTATCCTCCTCCTACTGATTATTATCGGAGCGATGTTTTACCATCGGCTCAGTCTGCTGCTCGGCAGCGCCATCCTGCTGGCCTACTTCGCAGCCATGTCCGCTATGTTGCTGTGGCCCGTCTGGCTGATGATTCCGCTCGTGATTCTGCTGATTCCGATTACGGTTCCCTCTCTGCGCCAAAAGCTGGTTTCCGCTTCCGCGCTACGCATGTTCCAGAAGGTCATGCCGCCGATGTCGAACACGGAAAAAGAAGCGATTGATGCCGGGACAACCTGGTGGGAAGGCGACCTGTTTCGCGGCGCGCCGGATTGGAAAAAGCTGCATAACTACCCGCGTCCACAGCTGACCGCCGAAGAGCAGGCATTTATCGACGGGCCGGTTGCTGAAGCCTGCCGAATGGCAAACGACTTTGAAATCACCCACGAACGCGCCGATATCCCGCCAGAACTGTGGGAATACTTAAAAGAGCACCGCTTCTTCGCCATGATCATCAAGAAGCAGTACGGCGGGCTGGAATTCTCGGCCTATGCACAGGCGCAGGTACTGCAAAAACTGGCTGGCGTTTCCAGCATTGTGGCGATCACCGTCGGTGTCCCTAACTCACTCGGCCCCGGCGAACTACTGCAACATTACGGGACAGAAGCGCAAAAAGATCACTACCTGCCACGTCTGGCATGCGGTCAGGAAGTTCCCTGCTTTGCGCTGACCAGCCCGGAAGCGGGTTCGGATGCAGGCTCGATTCCCGATACCGGCATTGTCTGTTACGGCAACTGGCACGGCGAACAGGTCGTGGGCATGCGCCTGACCTGGAATAAACGTTATATCACTCTCGCCCCCGTCGCCACCGTGCTGGGGCTGGCCTTTAAGCTGTACGATCCCGATCATCTGTTAGGCGATCAAGACGACGTAGGCATTACCTGTGCGTTGATTCCGACGGACACCGACGGCGTTAAAATCGGCCGCCGCCATTTCCCACTAAACGTGCCGTTCCAGAACGGGCCGACGCAAGGTGAGAACATTTTTGTTCCGCTGGATTACATCATCGGCGGCGCGAAGATGGCGGGTCAGGGCTGGCGTATGCTGATGGAGTGTCTGTCGGTCGGACGCGGTATTACACTGCCGTCCAACTCTACCGGTGGGCTGAAATCGATTGCCCTCGGCATCGGTGCTTACGCGCACATTCGCCGCCAGTTCAAAATCTCCATCGGTAAGATGGAAGGCATTGAAGAGCCGCTGGCACGCATCGCGGGTAACGCTTACGTGATGGACGCCGCCGCAACGCTGATTACCAGCGGCATCATGCAGGGCGAAAAACCAGCGGTGCTCTCCGCTATCGTTAAATATCACTGTACCCACCGCGGTCAGCGCAGCGTGATGGATGCGATGGATATCGCCGGCGGTAAAGGCATCTGTCTTGGCCCGTCCAACTTCCTGGCGCGCAGCTATCAGGGCGCACCGATTGCGATTACCGTGGAAGGGGCGAATATTCTGACGCGCAGCATGATCATCTTCGGGCAAGGTGCCATCCGCTGCCACCCTTATGTACTGGAAGAGATGGCTGCCGCACAGGAAAACGACGTCTCACGCTTTGACCGCTCGCTAGTGGGTCACATCGGCCACGTCGGCAGCAACAAGGTGCGCAGCTTCTGGCTTGGGTTGACCAACGGCCGCCTGAGTAGCGCACCAGTGAACGACAAAACACGTCGCTACTATCAGCAGCTCAACCGGCTCAGCGCGAACCTGGCCCTGCTGGCGGATGTGTCGATGGCGGTATTGGGCGGCAGCCTGAAACGTCGTGAGCGTATCTCGGCGCGTCTGGGGGATGTTCTCAGCCAGCTCTATCTGGCTTCTGCGACGCTGAAACGCTATGAGGACGAAGGGCGTCAGAAAGCGGATTTACCGCTGGTGCACTGGGGCGTGCAGGACAGTCTGCATCAGGCCGAGCAGGCGCTGGACGATCTGCTGCGTAATTTCCCGAATCGTGCCGTCGCAGGGCTGCTGACCTTTATTATCTTCCCACTGGGTCTGCGCTGCCCGGCACCATCTGACCGCCTCGATCACGAGGTCGCGAAGATTCTGCAAACGCCGTCAGAAACGCGCAGCCGTCTGGGACGCGGCCAATATCTGGTTGCCAGCGAACACAACCCTATCGGGCTGCTGGAAGAAGCACTGCTGGATATCATGGCTGCCGAGCCGATTTACCAACGCCTGTCGAAGGCCAGCGACAAACCGCTACCGTTCATGCGATTGGATCAGTTGGCAGAACAGGCGCTGGTGGAAGGTCAGATTACCGCAGAAGAAGCGGATATTCTGACCAAAGCCGAAGCCAGCCGCTTACGTTCAATCAACGTGGATGACTTTGCGTTCGACGCACTGGCCGCCAATAAGCCCGCGCCCGTACCGCAACCGGAAAGAAAAACCGAAGCAGCATAACAGCATCAGGCCGCCAATATGGCGGCCTGTTCTTTCCTTTAAAGGCACATCAGTTGTAAAATCCACATCATCTTTCCTTCTGAATGAAACCCGACACATGGCTTACATCCCCAAAAACTACGCCAGACTTGAAAGCGGCTACCGCGAAAAAGCGCTCAAACTTTTCCCGTGGGTATGTGGTCGTTGTTCACGCGAATTCGTCTATTCCAACCTGCGTGAATTAACCGTTCACCACATCGATCACGATCACAGCAATAACCCGGAAGACGGCAGTAACTGGGAAATGCTGTGCCTCTACTGCCACGACAATGAGCATTCAAAATATACCGATGCGGATATGTACGGTTCGACTGTCGTCGCGGGTGAAGATGCGCAAAAGGATGTCGGGGTTGCCACCCATAATCCTTTCGCGGATTTGAAGGCGATGATGAATAAAGGGAAGAAATAATCGGTTTGCCGCTCCCATCAGATTCTATGACGGGAGCGGTTATAAAATAGCGTGGCTAACGACGACTAAGCACCACTCTGTCGCACACGCGCCAGCAGCGCATCCACATCCGCGATATGCGGAGCTGCCAGCACCAACGTTCTGCCCAGTGAAATAGCATAACGCTGGCACGCTAAACGCGCTTCCGCCTCCTGAATACTATCCAGATCGGCAACGTGCGCCAGCCCAATCGTGCGGCGAATCAATTCGGTTCCGCAGTAGCCAACGGCATCCCGCCACACCTGCTGTAAAAACAGCGCGGCATAGCCCGATTCCACCAGTGCCGGATCGCAACTTTCACTTTCGCTCAACGCCAGAAAACGGGCGGAAAAGGTCTGCCACAGCGTACGAATATCTTCCAGACGTCGTTCGCGCCCCGCCGCCGCCTCACGCGGAGCCAACAGCCCCGGCAGGCCGCAATAATTCAGCAACAGGTTGCCGATTGCCGTACCGACATCAAAGCCAATCGGTCCGTAAAAACCGAATTCAGCATCAATCGCTTTTAAGCGCCCTTCTGCGACAAAGATCGACCCACTGTGGATGTCACCGTGCAGCAGCGCCTCGGCTTTGCTCAGGAAGCCATGCTTCAGCCCGGCAACCGCCAGCTTCAGCGCCCGATCGTCACGCAATGCCAGCACATCCGGCGTCAGTGCGGCGTCAAACTGGTTTCTTTCATGATCGATATAAGGGTCGGTAAAGAAAAGATCTTCGGTAATCTGACACAGTTCGGGGTTAGTGAACTGGCTGACCGCCGCCTTCTTCTCATGTGGATGCTGATGAAAATCAGAGGTATGGAATAACGTCTGCGCCAGATATTCTCCCAGCTGTGCCGCCGCCTGAGGATAATCCGCGCCCTTAACCAACTCGCTGCGCCAGATATGATGATCGGAGAGATCTTCTTGCACCATCACCGCCAGTTCGGGATCGTGATAGAGCACGGTCACGGTGTGCTGTGGACAAAACCGCGCATGCGTCAACAACGTTTCGGCCTCAATACGGGCGCGGTCCAGCGTCAGCGGCCAGGATTCCCCGACGCAGCGCACATAGGGCAATGCCTGTTTAACAATCACTCGACTAACGCCCGTTTCATCTTTAATTTTAAACACCAGATTCAGATTGCCATCGCCGATCTCTTCTGCGGCTACCAGCGTTTGCGGCTGACTGACACCGCCGTACTGGCGGGCATATTCAACAGCGTCATCCGCCGTAAAAGTGCGGTAAAGTGACATTCCAACTCCTCGCTATGCTTAAATTCAAGATACGGACATAAAAACGTTCGGACGTCTATACATCTATCAGGCATCTTGGCAGAATAAGAATATCGATGCAACATGGATTTAACGACCTATGCAGACACTTAACACAACCAGCCTGAAAATCGTTGATAACCAACTGTGGATCCTCGACCAGCAGGCGCTACCGCAAGAAAAACGCTGGAGCCCGTGTCCAGATGTCGCGTCACTGGTTGAGCATATCCAGACGCTACGCGTACGCGGCGCACCGCTGATTGGCCTGTCCGCCAGCCTGCTACTCGCGTTGCTGGCAGAAGAAGGGCTATCGCAGGCCGAACTGGCGCAGGCGCTGGAGACGCTGCGGGCATCGCGCCCTACCGCCGTGAACCTGATGAACAATCTGGATCGCATGAAGCTGGCGCTGGCACAGCCGCTGTTTGTTGACGCGCTGGTGCAGGAAGCTCTGCGTCTGGTAGAAGAAGATCGCGCCCTGTGTGAACGCATTGCCGATCATGGCGCAGCGCTGGTGAAGCCAAACAGCCGCTTGCTGACCCACTGCAACACCGGCGGGCTGGCAACGGCAGGCATCGGCACCGCCATCGGCGTGCTGCTGCGCGCGCACCAGCAGGGAAAGGTCGCGCAGGTATGGGTCGATGAAACGCGCCCGCTCTTGCAGGGCGGACGCCTCACGGCCTGGGAACTGGGGGAGCTAGGTATTCCTTATCAGCTAATCTGTGATTCGATGGCCGCCAGCCTGATGGCGCATGGTCAGGTCGATGCGATTTGGGTCGGCGCAGACCGCATCGCCGCCAACGGCGACGTCGCCAATAAGATTGGTACTTACAGCCTCGCGGTGCTGGCGCACTATCATCAGATTCCGTTTTACGTCGCGGCACCGCACACCACGCACGATCCCGCGTGCCCGGACGGTCGAGCGATTCCTATCGAGCAGCGCTCCGCCACCGAAGTCACCGGCGTTTCCGGCAGCTTCGGCCACTGCCAGTGGGCACCGCAGAACGCGGCAGTCTACAACCCAGCGTTTGACGTCACCCCCGCTGCATTAATCAGCGGCTGGGTACTCGACACTGGCGTGGTCACGCCACAGGATGTGAAAGAAGGGATATTTCAGACAGCGTTGAAGTGACGATAAACAAACACTTCCAGGAAATTCAGGATACGCCGCACGGACGCGGCGAAGCCATCACCCAATAGTGACCGTTCCCCCGCCCATCACCACGCCACCACAGCTCACTGCATCACCCGTGCGCGCCGCAGGTTTCCCCTCAACGAGTACGCTGGATGAACCGCTGCTAATACTCCGCGCATGACCATGGGGAACCAAAGGATCGCCTTGTCGGGCCAACGGCAGGCCGTCAACCTTAACCGTCGATGCCCCCACCGCGACGGGCGTCGGCGGATGACTACCGTGCCCCGTGTCGCTATCGCCTACTTTAACGGCGTTACCCATTTTTTAGTCCTTTTAGTTGATTAGTTCTTTTAACTGAATAGTCAGACTTGCTGCGACCATCATGCTGCGGCCTCGTCATCGGCAGCCAATACCTCTACTCCACGTGGGACGAAGAAATTATTGTTCCTCAACATCGTACCCGCCTGCTCGTTCAGCGTAGCGAACCGGAGTTCCTCTGATGCAAAGTCGTGCATAAAATAATTGAAGAAGATATCCGCCTCACGAGGCACCCGTTTGGATTCATCGAAAAACTTGACTAACGCAGCCCCCTGATACATCTGCCGACGCAGCCCTCTGCTTCTCCGCACGTTATCCGCATCATACTCAACCTGCTTCAGCCAGCCCCACTGCGCGTTGAGTTTATCCCGCTCACTTCCACTCACGTTTTGGCGGAGTATCTTGTAGTCATGTAATTTTTCCCCCAGCCAAAAGCAGTAGTGGATCATATGCAGTTCGAACGCTTCCGGGGTCGGGGCCGTTTTCCCCACCCATTTGCTGTAGAACTCGCTGTATGCCTTCGCGGAATAACCCAACCGACTATCCTGCATAACGAAATACTGGGCTACTCGTGGGTTTTTAGCATCAAGAGTGCGAAAATTGGGAAAAGGCACCTGCGCCCTACGCGCGGTTTCAAACATTTGTCGCAACGGCACCCGGCACAGCTCGGCACTGGGACGCTGTTCGTTGGGTAACAGTCCTCCCGTCACGTCTTCACTGATGCCGGGGCAGAGCACCTCACGCCAGCCGGACCGGAGCGGCCCCAGGGGCAGCAAAGGACGGTATTCTCGTCGTTCATGTGCCGCAATCAGGTGCAAGGCGCTTTTTACTGCGGGGTGGAGGGGCTTGTCGAACTCAATCACTTTCGCGCCAAAAGCCGTAGTGATCATACCAACAACAGGGTGCCGGGCAACGAGACCCGCCCCGTCAGAGACGGTTGCCACGGTATCCCCCATGTCCAGCGAGCTGCGGCGTGTGCAGTCGAACAGGCCAGCAAAGATGACCTCAACCTTGCTATCTTCGTAGCGGTATTCGCTTCCCACTTTGGTACAGAGTGTTTCCAGCAATTCATCGATAAAGCGCCGGGCTAGCGCCGCCCCCAGATCGGCACCGAACACCGAAATCTGGATCAGTTTGATGGGCAGTTGATTAATTTTTTTTACATCTGCCACGTTCAACTTGAATTGGTTCTTTGCTGAATCCACTCGTGCATCGACACCGGTCATGAGCAACTCGGCTACTATCGGGTTATCCCGAATCGGTTCGGCGGCTTCGAGCAGCGCGCGGGTCGCCGCCGTCTTGGCGGTGGACGCTACGGCATCGAGGCCGCTCTTCATGGTCCGCAGGTCATCCAACTTATTGGAAAGCACCTGACTCCAGTCCCCTTTGAAAACGCCCTTAACGGTATCGACCGCCGTTTCTTTGCCCTGTTCAACCAGCGCATCGGCATAGTCCTCAGGCAGCGCCTTCTGCCTGGCGTCCAGAATGCTATGTAAGCGCTCAGTGGCGGTATCATCAAGCGTGGTACCTAATCCAGGGATGTAGACCGCAGAATAAACATATGACGAACCAATCTCTGACGTTCTTCTTTCTGGATGAGCACGAAACAAACGGCCTACGTTAGTCAGACGCTGGCTCTCTTCATCCACATTGATATTGCGTTTCAGACCATCAAAGAAGAAACTTATCTGTAACGCCAGAGAGCAGGTGCCTATTCCTGCCTGATAACGGCTCTCTTCGCGCGCAACGCGACATTCCAGATCATCCCAATCCACCATTACAACTTCCTCGTCCGATAAGTGTTTATTGCATCCTGCATATCAAGGTGACAACGATAGGCCCAACGTATCATCGGCTTGTTATCAGGCAAAAACAGGACACAGAAATCATTCTGGCCTTTCTCTCGTTTAGGCATCGGTAGGACTACAGTATGGTTCTCTGGACGGTATCCAAGCTCATCATATTGTTTGCGAGTCATCGCAAGTTCCCATTTAATATTGGCGGTACCTCCGCCTATCCGATAGGGACCTGCGGTTTTCCCCCCCGCATTCCGCCCGTCAAATGCATCGGTATTTCCCCCCATATTTCCGTTGACATAGGCATAACTAATCGGTCGATCCATTACTGACATAACCACTAATGACGCTCCGCCATGCCGCTCCTGAATCAGGAATGTCCAGCCCAGCCAGAGCACCAGCAGAATGCTTGCCGTCCACCGCCCCCAGCGCGGCAGTATCTGCCATATCGCCGTGATCAGCCCCGAGATCACTCTTGTTAAACCGCTTGCCACGCTCATGTTCGTCCCTTTTGTTCTTGCTGATTCAATTCCTTTGCCACACGCTGAGTCGCTATCGTGCCTGCCTGATGACGGCTTTCCTCACGCGCAACGCGACATTCAAGATCATCCCAATCAACCATCTTTACTTCCTTGTTCGATAAGTATCAATCACATCTTTCATACCAGGAATACCCCACCCAACCCAGCGCACCATCACTTGGTTATCCGGCAGAAACAGCACATAGAAATTATCTTGTCCCTTCTCACGTTTCGGCATCGGCAGAGTGATCGTATGTTTCTCAAATTGAAACCCTGATTTTTCCTGTTCTTCGGTCATATCCAATTCCCACGCTATCTTGACCGTATCCCCCTCTATCCGATAAGGGCCCGCAGAGCTTCCACCCGAGTTAAGCCCATCAAACGCAAAGGTATTCCCCCCCATATTACCGTTGACGTACACATAGCTAATGGGGCGATCAATCACCGAATGGACAACGATTGACGCTCCGCCATGCCGTTCCTGAATCAGGAATGTCCAGCCCAGCCAAAGCACCAGCAGAATGCTTGCCGTCCACCGCCCCCAGCGTGGTAATATCTGCCATATCGCCGTGATCAGCCCCGAAATGGCTCTTGTTAAACCGCTTGCCACACTCATGTTCGTCCCTTTTGTTCTTCCAACGCTTGCTGACCACCTTCCAGATAGGCTAGTGCCCATAACCGGCGTTGGCCGTCTACCGCTCCGGCCTGCTCCGCTTTTCTCAGCGCCTTGCGGACCATGCTCATTCTTTCACAGGGCGGGAAGTGTCTGATGCTATCCCCCTCTTGCCACAAAGCGAGCAGGCGATGCTCGTCAGGCGAACCTTGCAACGCTTGATATAACTCAGACGTCAATTTCACCAGAACAGGTTCAGTGGGAGGGATCGATAGACTCAGTTCACGCCAACAGCCGTCGCATTCTCGTAACCACCAGCGATCGATCCCGCCAAACAGCCCACCGAGCCACGGGGCGTCGTGTTGTTCGACAAGCAGAGGCAGCGCGTGTGGCGTATAAAACCGCAGCAATTGACTAAATTGCCCTGCGGGTTCAATCACCCTCACACCCAAAGCCAGTTGCTTTTGCAAAGCGCTAAGGGATTGGTCGCTCTCCAACAGGCCAACCACGTGCCCCTGCTGAACAAGCGTCGCCAGTAATCTTTCGTCCTCTGGTGAACAATGCCAAAGCCAAGGGCCCAGATTGATCAGTTCAAACAAGTCATCATGAAAATAGAGCGGTAAAAACGGATTTTTGCTCAACCGTTCGCGCTGTTCAGCGGTGAGATTCGCCCCTTCCAGAAGAGCGATACAGGCCCCCCGGTGCCAGATAGTTTCAGGTAGCATCTTATTCTCCCTGTATCAATGCATCGCCCTGCGCCATGGCACGCAGTAGACAGGGAATACAGACCGGTTTTTCAAGGGGTGGTATTTTGGGCAGTTGGGGCAGCGCAATCACCTCAACCGTTCCCGGTAATGAGGGCAGTTGACCTGCCCAACCAGAGCCACAACCCGGGCTGCCACCTGAATTCATCTTGATGCCGGGGCCGACCAGCGTCACGCCACTGGGATCGATCTTCACGAAGCTTCCTCCCACTTTGAGCGTCAGCTCCGCGCCCGCTTCAAGAACCACCTTAGCCCCCGCTTTTACATGCACTTCCTCACCCGCCTCAACCAGTAACGCTTGCCCCAGTTTCTGATGCATCGACGCATCAACGGTCAGCGAGAGGTCTCCTTTCACGTGGTCACGTTTCTCGTTCTCAACCGTCAGGTGGTCGTTGGCTTTAACGCGGGTGACTCGCTCATTATCAATCTCCGTGTGGGCATCATGTTTGATGTGCCAGACCACATCATTCTCAACGAGCGCCTTGAGATCTTTCTGCCCGTGAATATAAATCTCCTCCTGACCGGCCTGATCCTCGAAGTGCAATTCATTAAATCCTTCTCCCTGATGCGTCTTCGTGCGCAGTACGGTTCGTGTCTTATTGGCAGGCAGCGGATACGGCGAGGGATTGGTGGCGTGGAAAGTACGCCCGGTGACAATCGGCTGGTCCGGATCGCCTTCAAGGAAACTGACGATCACTTCATGGCCGATACGCGGGATGGCAATCATGCCGTACTGGCCGCCCGCCCAGCCCTGGCTGACGCGCACCCAGCAGGAACTCTGGTCATTGCTCGCACCGTAGCGATCCCACGGGAATTGCAGTTTTACCCGACCATACTGGTCGCAGTAGATTTCTTCCCCCGTTGGGCCGACGACGGTGGCGATTTGCGGGCCGTCCACCATCGGTTTGTAAGGCATGGCAGCACGCCACGTCGTCGTGCCTTTCACCACGGCAAAACTGTTGCTCATGGTGGTCGGTTCGCCGCCGCTTTCCTCTTCCAGCGCCTGCGGCTGCTGCCCGACATGCGTCACGCTCACCGTCTGCCACACCGCATTCAGCGTCGCATTCGGGTGTTCCGTCAGCGTGAAGGTGTTGCCCGGCATCAGCCCCGCGCAGTTGGATTCCCCTTCGCTCGTCACCGCCCCTGAGCGCAGCGCA
>NZ_JBIXKO010000019.1:0-52844 GCF_044751765.1 Pectobacterium sp. CHL-2024
GCCAAAACCTACCGAAATATGGTGTTGGTTTATTAGCGCTGATTTGTGGGGATCCCTCAGCGCTTCGGCGGGGTTTTGCTTTATGGGGTAGGCAAGACCACGACGCTTTTTATGAAAGAACACGGCTTAACGGTCAGTGTGAAGCGATGCTTAGGAAATACTATAATGAGTGCTTTTAAAAGTGCTATTATTAGTGTGTTTAAGTGGCTTTTGACTAACCGAATTGAGTGAATGAAATTATGGCTTTCAACATCCTAACTAACACAGCCGCCAGTATTACTGAGTTGAAACGTGACCCGATGGGGACGGTTCGGGCTGCTGAAGGTGAAACTATCGCTATACTGAACCGGAATGAGCCGGCGTTCTACTGTGTGCCTCCTGCTGTATTCGCCTATTTAATGGAACTGGCTGAAGATGCAGAACTGGGGCGTACCGTTGATGATAGGATGTCAGAGCTAGCTGACGCGGAAGAGATTTCGCTCGATGACCTATAAGTTAAAATTTGTGCCTTCTGCAATGAAGGAATGGAAAAAGTTAGGGCATCCTGTCCGGGAACAGTTCAAGAAAAAGCTGGTTGAGCGTTTGGAAAATCCTCGTGTTCCTTCAGCACAGCTTCATGGCCGTAAAGACCAGTATAAAATTAAACTGAGGTCCGCTGGCTACAGGCTGGTGTATCTGGTCCAGGATGAGACTATTACTGTGATGGTTATGGGAGTTGGAAAGCGCGAAGGTAGCCAGATTTATTCTGATACGAAAGGTCGCTCTGCTTAATCTGGTCTTTTGCGAGTCCTACCTCTTGTCGGTAGTTTTTCTTGCCGCGTCATACCTTTCAAATTAATTGATGTTCTCCATCGCATAACTCTGACTTTTTCTGTGTCATAAAGCGCGTAAAGTAAGGCCATCGCGTGCGGCTGCACGCTCGCTGACATCTTTCAGAGGATATGACTATGAACAACACTTCCCGGATGCCTGCACTGTTCCTCGGCCACGGTAGCCCGATGAACGTGTTGGAAAACAATGTGTATACGCAGGCATGGCAAACGCTGGGTGAGACGCTGCCGCGTCCGAAGGCGATTATCGCGGTTTCTGCCCACTGGTATACCCGTGGTACGGCTGTGACGGCGATGGAAAACCCGCGCACCATCCATGATTTTGGCGGCTTCCCGCAGGCGCTGTTTGATACCCAGTATCCGGCACCCGGTTCGCCTGAATTGGCGGCGAGGATCCAACAGGTGTTGGCACCGTATCCGGTTACCGCCGATCAAAGCCAATGGGGTTTGGATCACGGCTCTTGGGGCGTGCTGATCAAGATGTATCCCGATGCGGATATTCCCGTTGTGCAACTGAGCGTGGACGGTACGCAGCCTGCCGCGTATCACTACGAATTAGGGCGCAAGCTGGCAGCCCTGCGTGATGAAGGCTTCATGATTGTGGCGAGTGGCAACGTCGTGCATAACCTGCGGATGGTGAAATGGGACGGCGACGCGGAGCCGTATCCGTGGGCCATTTCGTTCAATCAATTTGTGCGTGATAACCTGACTTATCAGGGCGACGACCACCCGCTGGTTCATTTTATGCAGCATGAGGGTGCCGCATTATCCAACCCGACGCCCGATCACTATTTCCCGCTGCTCTATGTGCTGGGAAGCTGGGACGGTAAAGAGGCGATCGGCATTCCGGTCGATGGGCTTGAAATGGGGTCGCTGAGTATGTTGTCGGTACAGGTGGGATAATCCGCTTTTTGCAGCAGAAATGAGAAGGCACGGTTTTCACCGTGCCTTATTACTTTCAATGTGCGGCTTAATCCAGAATGGTATGCGGATAGAAGCGCGAGAGATCCTGAGTGATCAGGGCACGATCTTCACGTACGCCGATACCACAAGGTTGATCGTTTACCAGCCAGCTACCAATCAGCGTGTAGCTGTCGCCGAATTTTGGTAGTTGATGGTACTGCTGGACGATCATCCCTTCTTCGCCGTAAGGGCCATCGGCTGACGCAATCTCTTTGCCATTTTCGACGATCTGGATGTTCGCCCCTTCACGTGAAAACAGCGGCTTAATGACGTAGCTGTCTAGTTCTGGGTGTTCATCTTCCGCGAAATAGGCAGGAAGCAGGTTGGGGTGGTTTGGGAACATTTCCCACAGCATTGGCAGCAGTGCTTTATTGGAAATAATGCTTTTCCAGGCCGGTTCCAGCCACCGCACGCCGGCATCTTCCAGCTTGGTGGAAAACATCTCGCGCAGCATGAATTCCCACGGATACAGCTTGAACAGATTACCAATTACCTGATTTTCAGGGTCGGTGAACTGGCCTTTCTCACCGAGCCCAATTTCCTCAATGTACAGAAACTCGCTCGGCAGACCGGCTTCCAGCGCGCAATCCTGAAGGTATTGCACCGTGCCGCGATCTTCTTCCGTATCCTGACAGCAGGCGAAGTGCAGCAGGCCGAAGCCGTGATTGAGCTTTAGCTCTTCAAAGCGTTCGATCAGCTTTTCCTGAATGCTGTTGTACTGGTCTGAATTCTGCGGCAGATTTCCGGCGTTGATTTGATCTTCTAGCCAGAGCCATTGGAAAAAGGCCGCTTCGTACAGCGACGTCGGTGTATCCGCATTGTTCTCCAGCAGCTTGGCTGGAGATTTGCCGTCATACGCCAGATCGAGGCGTGAATACAGCGAAGGCTGATTGGTACGCCATGAATGTCTGACGAATTCCCAGGTGTGTTTAGGAATTCGGAATTTGGCGAGCAGCGCGTCGCTGTTGACGACTTTTTCCACCACCTGCAGACACATCTGGTGCAGCTCGGCGGTGGCTTCTTCCAGCTCTTCGATCTGGGCAAGTGTGAACTGGTAGTAAGCCTCTTCGCTCCAGTAGGGCTCGCCATACATGGTGTGGAAACGAAAACCAAATTCGGTGGCTTTTTCCTGCCAGTCAGGACGCGCTGTAATATCTATCCGCTTCATCTAATACGTCCTCAGCCGCCCATGCTACGGGAAGAGCTGGAACTTGAACTGGCGCTGCTGCGCTGCATGCTGTTTTGCTTCGCGACGGTTTCACCAAAGCCACCACGCGTGATGGTTGAGGTCGTTGCAGGCTTCGGTGCCAGAGCAGTTTTCGGCACGGTCATCGTGCGGCCTGTTGTCGCGTTGCCGTAGTTTTTACCAGCGGCATCAACGAACTGGCCATTGGCCGGGCTGGCTGGCGTTTTTGGACTGAACAGCGGCTGCTGTGCGAAACCGGCACCGCCACCCATCATTCGGCCCATCATGTAACCGGCCATCAACGGCATCCAGGACATACCGCCGCCCTGTTGAGATTCTGCTGCCATACCGGCCTGTGCCGGCGCAGGCGTTTGGGTACACTGCGCTTCGCCGAATTCTGCTACGCAGTCTTCTTTTGTTGCGTATTTCGGTGCCGTTTTTTCTGCTTCTTTTAACGCATTATTGTATGCAGTGGTGCATTGGGCAGCCATGGACGGGTTAGCGGAAGAACAGTCATCCGCATTCTGGTAGAGGGAGACGGTTTCATCAGTTTGCTCGCAGCCCGCGAGGAAAAATACGGCGCTGACGGCCAAAGCAACAGGTGCCAGACGGTGCGTCCGCCATTCCTTGCGGAACGTTTCCTGATTAATATTTTTTGTACGTTTCATCGTGTTTATCCCAGAGCAAAGCATCACGGCCAATAACAAATAAGTGTGCCTAAGAATAGGGGAACGCTGCTTGAATTTAAAGCGGCAATAGGTGTAACGGGAGGTGTCTTTACGTTGCTATACATTCTGTTGTGCAACGTTTCGCTTTATGGCGAAAGAAGGTGGTTCCTGTGTTCTGGTACAGTTGCGTTATTTTGTGGGAAAGAGACAGGTATGAAAAAGGGGAACCGTGGTTCCCCTGTATTTGATGCGTGTAAACGCGGCTACCGATTAACGCTGCGCCGAGGCAGTTGTTGCCAGCGGAGCGGTGTTGTCGGTTACGGTCGGCGTCGTTGAAACCGGCTGACCCAGTGACGCATTCAGCGCCTGCAGATCGGCTTCATTCAGCGTGCCCTGCGCGGATTTGATGTTTAACTGATTGATCAGGTAATCATAACGTGCGCTGGAGAGCTGCTGTTTGGCGTTATACAGCGTAGTGGTCGCATCCAGGACGTCAACGATGGTACGTGTTCCTACCTGATAGCCTGCTTCCATCGCATCCAGAGAGCTTTGTGCAGACACTTCAGCCTGTTTGTAAGCGTTGATGCTGCTGATAGACGCGGAAATATTGTTAAACGATGAACGTACCGTTTGGATAACAGAACGGTGTGCACTTTCCAGCAGTTCGCTGGCGCTGACGTAGCTGTGCTGCGCCTGTTTCACCTGAGAGTTGGTCGCGCCACCGCTATACAGTGGCAGAGTGAAGTTAATGCCAACTCGGTGTTGCCCGGCGTCGGTGTCGTTGAAGTTGCCGCTATTCGTCCGTGAACCGGAGTAACGAGTATCGCTCACCCCTGTTGACGCGGTGAGATCCAGCGTTGGCATATAGCCTGTTTCGGCGGAGCGAATCTGCTCACGCGCCAAATCCTGGCTCAAACGTGCGGACAACAGGTTCAGGTTGCGATTTTCCGCTTCTTTCAGCAGGTTATTAACCGCTTCCGGTTTCTGGGTAGAGAAACGCTCGATGTTCAGACCGGCCAGTTGTGGGTAGAAATTGCCGGTGATCTGACGCAGTGATTCCAACGCATTATCCAGCGTATTGCGGGTCAGCACTTCATTTGCCAGCACGCTGTCATATTGGGCACGGGCGTTCTGGACGTCGGTAATCGCAACCAGACCCACGTTGAAGCGCTGTGTTGTCTGATCCAACTGGCGATAAATCGCCTGCTTCTGCGCATTGATGTAGGACAGCGAGTCAATGGCACGCAGGACGTTGAAATAGGCGGTTGCCGTGTTCAGCATCAGGTTTTGCTGAGCGGTCTGATAGGTAACGTCTTCAATACCCGCTTGTTTTTCCTGCAACGTCAGCGCACGCCATTTGGACATGTCGAACAGCGTCTGGGTTAACTGCAATGTCGCGCTTTTCTCGTTGTTGTTGACGCCATTGCTGTCACGGTAACCTTTGTTATAGGTATAACCGGCGTTGATTCCCAACTGCGGCAGTAACGGGCTACGTGATTCGTTAATTTTTTCAAACGCGGCGTCGCGGGTTGCCGCAGAGCTGCGTAAATCAGGGTTGGTACTTTTTGCCTGCTGGTAGACTTGTAACAGGTTTTCCGCCTGACTCATGGCGCTAAAACCGCCCAGGCTCAGACCAATCAGAAGAGGGAGCAATTTCTTCATTTGCATTCCTTGTTGTGCAGCAATCTCGCTATGGTAGCGCTGTCTGTAGACGAATAATTGTCGATTCTATCAGAATCTGCCAATAGGATAAGGTAGCTGAACGTGCCATCTTTCAGCGGAATATGCCCACAAGGTCAGGTAAATTGACCTGTTGGATGATTCAGTGCGGCGTTTTTCTGTTCAGTAAGGCACCGAAAAGTGATGCGATGGGTGAGAACCCCCTCACTTGGCCGACGTCACGCCTAATAAACGTTCAAAAACAATGATGAGTATAATGACAGCGGATTCCGCCATACAATACCGGATTCCATTAATACTTGTTACAGGAGTGCAGTTATGTCGTCTTCCGCATCCGGTCCGGTTACTTTCACCAAAGATGATGTAGAAATTATTGCACGCGAAACGCTGTACGACGGTTTTTTTTCGCTGGAGCGTTACCGTTTCCGTCATCGCCTGTTTAATGGCGGTATGAGCGATGAGGTCAGCCGTGAGATCTTCGAACGCGGCCATGCCGTAGTGTTGCTGCCTTACGATCCGGTGCGTGATGAAGTGGTATTAATCGAACAGATTCGCATTGCGGCCTATGACACCAGCGCGTCTCCCTGGCTGTTTGAGCTGGTGGCTGGCATGATTGAGCCAGGAGAAAGCCACGAAGAGGTGGCGCGGCGCGAAGCAGAAGAAGAAGCTGGATTAAGGGTTGGCCGTTGCCGACCGATAATCAACTATCTTGCTAGCCCCGGCGGCACCAGCGAGCGTTTGGCGGTGATGGTGGGCGAAGTGGATACGCGTACGGCGAAAGGTATTCACGGTCTAGCGGAAGAGAATGAAGATATCCGCGTACATGTGGTGAGCCGTAAACAAAGTTATCAATGGGTTGAAGAAGGCATCGTTGATAACGCCGCGTCTGTCATTGCCTTGCAATGGTTGGCGTTGCACCATGAAGAACTGAAACGTGAGTGGGTGGATTGAATTTATGAAACGTTATACTCCGGATTTCCCGGCCATGATGAGGCTATGTGAAACCAACTTCATGCAATTGCGGCGTTTGCTGCCAAAAATTGATGAAGTCGGTGAAATCGCGGTTTATCACGTCAATAATGCGGTCTATCAACTGACGATTCTTGAATCTACTCGCTATACCTCATTGGTGGAAATTAAGCAGACAGCGCCCACTGTCAGCTACTGGAGCCTGCCAATGATGAGCGTTAGGTTGTATCATGATGCGTTGGTTGCGGAAGTGTGTGCCAGCCAGCAGATCTTTCGCTTCAAAGCACGTTATGATTATCCTAATAAGAAGTTACATCAACGTGACGAAAAGCATCAAATTAATCAGTTTCTTGCTGATTGGCTAAAGTATTGTTTGGCGTATGGTTCGATGTCGATACCGGTTTTTGATACCCAATAGATTTCAAGACGCAGGACGACGGCAGTCGAACCAACAAGGGAAGGCAGCGTATTCTGCAATTTGGAAGATGACGGGTAGAGACAGATTTACGTAACCAAGGACACCATTTGGAAAGCCTGTTGACACTGCCTGTGGCGAGTGGCGCCAGAGTCAGGATTTTACAAATAACAGATACCCATCTTTTTGCGGGCGAGCATGAAACCTTGCTGGGTATCAACACCTATCGTAGCTATCACGCTGTGCTGAATGCCATCAAGGCTCGGCAGGATGCGTTTGATTTGATCGTCGCGACGGGCGATTTAGCGCAGGATCACACGCTGCAAGCCTACCACCATTTCTCACGCGGGATTGCGCAGATCCCCGCACCTTGCGTATGGCTTCCGGGTAACCACGACTTCCAGCCGGCGATGGTCGATGCGCTGGCTGACGCCGGTATTGCACCGTCCAAGCATGTGCTGCTGGGTGACAAGTGGCAAATCATCCTGTTGGACAGTCAGGTATTTGGCGTCCCACACGGCGAGCTGAGCGAATACCAGCTTGAATGGCTGGAGCGCAGTCTGAAAAGTCAGCCCGATCGCTTTACGCTGCTGCTGCTGCACCATCATCCGCATCCTTCTGGCTGTACCTGGCTCGATCAGCATAGCTTGCGTAACGCGCATAATCTGTCTGCGGTACTGGATCGCTATCCACAGGTGAACACCGTGCTGTGTGGACATATTCATCAGGAGATGGATTTTGACTGGCACGGCCGCCGCTTGCTGGCCACGCCGTCGACCTGCGTACAGTTCAAACCGCACTGCACTAACTTCACCATTGATGACGTGGCGCCGGGCTGGCGCTATCTGGACCTGCTGCCGGATGGCCGTCTGGAAACCGAGGTCTATCGTCTCTCAGGCAGCGAATTCCTGCCTGACATGGATTCGGACGGTTACTAATGCCAACGCTTCTTTATCTGCACGGCTTCAACAGTACGCCACAGTCGGCAAAAGCGACGGCTCTGCAAACGTGGTTGGCAGAGCAGCATCCTGAAATCGATATGGTGATTCCACAGCTTCCACCGTATCCGTCGGAGGCGGCTGAGATGATGGAGTCGCTGATTATGGAGCGGGCCGGCCGTCCGGTGGGCATTGTTGGCTCTTCCCTCGGTGGTTATTATGCCACCTGGCTATCCCAGTGTTTTATGCTGCCTGCCGTGGTGGTGAACCCTGCGGTGAAGCCGTTTGAACTGTTGCTGGACCATCTGGGCGAATATCAGAACCCCTACACCGGTGAAAAATATGTGCTAGAGTCTCGGCACGTTTACGATCTGAAGGTCATGCAGGTTGACCGACTGGAATCGCCGGATTTGCTCTGGCTGCTGTTGCAGACAGGGGATGAGGTTCTGGACTATCGTCAGGCAGTCGCGTATTACACGGCCTGCCGTCAAACTGTGGAGTCAGGGGGCAGTCATGCCTTTGTCGGATTTGAGCACTTTTTCGCACCGATTGTGAATTTTTTAGGGCTCACGACAGACTGAATCGCCACCTATGATTGAAAAACGATCCGCCGAAAGCGGTTCGTTAAACACCATTCACTGAACTCAAAGAATTAACGCAAACTATGGCTCAATCAAGTTATAACGCTGATGCGATTGAAGTACTCAGCGGACTGGAACCGGTGCGCCGTCGTCCGGGAATGTACACCGATACCACGCGTCCTAACCATCTGGGACAAGAGGTCATAGATAACAGCGTTGATGAAGCGCTGGCGGGTCATGCACGCCGAATTGATGTGATTTTGCACGCCGATCAGTCGCTGGAAGTCATTGATGACGGTCGTGGGATGCCGGTGGATATCCACCCGGAAGAAGGTGTACCCGCCGTTGAACTGATCCTGTGTCGTCTGCATGCAGGCGGCAAATTTTCCGGTAAAAACTACCAGTTCTCGGGCGGCTTGCACGGCGTAGGGATTTCCGTGGTGAACGCCCTGTCTACCCGCGTTGAAGTTACCGTTAAGCGCGATGGTCAGGTGTACGACATCGCGTTTGAAAACGGCGATAAAGTGCAGGAACTCACCGTAACTGGCACCTGCGGACGTCGTAACACTGGCACGCGCGTGCATTTCTGGCCGGATGAGAAGTTCTTCGACAGCCACCGTTTTTCCGTCTCCCGTTTGACGCACCTGCTGAAGGCCAAAGCGGTCTTATGTCCCGGTGTGGAAATCATCTTCAAAGATAAAGTTAACAACACCGAGCAGCGCTGGTGCTATCAGGATGGCCTGAATGACTATCTGTGCGAGGCGGTAAATGGCCTGATCACGCTGCCGGAAAAACCGTTTCTGGGGTCGATTACTGGCGATACGGAAGCCGTAGACTGGGCGCTGCTCTGGCTGCCGGAAGGCGGTGAGCTGCTGATGGAAAGCTACGTTAACCTCATCCCGACGCCAATGGGCGGGACGCACGTTAACGGCCTGCGCCAAGGCTTGCTGGATGCGATGCGTGAATTCTGCGAATTCCGCAATATTCTGCCGCGCGGCGTGAAGCTGAGTGCAGATGACATCTGGGAGCGCTGTGCTTACGTGCTGTCGGTCAAAATGCAGGAACCGCAGTTTGCCGGGCAGACCAAAGAACGCCTCTCTTCTCGTCAGTGCGCCGCGTTTGTCTCCGGCGTCGTGAAAGACGCTTTCAGCCTGTGGCTGAACCAGAACGTACAGGCTGCGGAGCAGTTGGCCGAGCTGGCGATTTCCAGTGCTCAGCGCCGTATGCGCGCCGCCAAAAAAGTGGTGCGTAAAAAGCTGACCAGTGGGCCGGCGCTGCCAGGCAAACTGGCCGATTGTACCTCGCAGGATCTTAACCGGACGGAGCTGTTCCTAGTGGAAGGGGATTCGGCGGGCGGATCGGCGAAGCAGGCGCGCGAGCGTGAATTTCAGGCGATCATGCCATTAAAAGGTAAGATCCTGAATACCTGGGAAGTGTCCTCCGATGAGGTTCTGGCGTCGCAGGAAGTACATGATATTTCAGTCGCGATCGGTATCGATCCTGACAGCGCCGATCTCAGCCAACTGCGTTACGGCAAGATCTGTATTCTGGCGGATGCGGATTCCGATGGTCTGCACATTGCGACGCTGCTGTGCGCGCTGTTTGTCCGCCATTTCCGGGCGCTGGTTCAGGGCGGGCACGTTTATGTCGCCATGCCGCCGTTGTACCGTATCGATCTGGGCAAAGAGGTTTACTACGCGCTGGACGAAGAGGAAAAAGCGGGCGTACTGGAACAGCTTAAGCGCAAGAAAGGCAAGCCGAACGTACAGCGCTTTAAAGGTCTGGGCGAAATGAACCCGCTACAGCTGCGTGAAACCACGCTGGATCCCAACACTCGCCGTCTGGTGCAATTGACCATCAACGAAGACGATATCGATCAGACGATGGCGATGATGGATATGCTGCTAGCGAAGAAACGTTCTGAAGATCGCCGAAACTGGCTGCAAGAGAAGGGCGACAAGGCGGAGATCGAGGTCTAACTGCCGACTCCTGCATTAGCTAAACAAAAAATGACAAGCTGGCTGTATGGTGAGCGAAAACGCTCATGATACAGCCAGCTTTCTTCTTTTCAGTTCTCAGCAAATCAGCAGACGACCTTGCCACTTATCCTTAAGGCTATTTGTCTGATTCTGTCGTTTTCTTTACGATGCCGGTTAACCACTGCGGCTCAACGTTTCTCACATCTCACCTGCGCATCCCATCCTAACAGGGCGTATTGAACGATATTCTCAAGTTCTGTGCGGCTGGTGCCATCGCGTGATTGCAGCACCATTCCGCCCTGTATCGCGAGAACATAGCGCGCCAGTCCGTTAACGTTCAGCGCGGCGTCCAATTCCCCCTCGGACACAGCTTGCTCAAAGCGTGTTTCTAGCTTTTTCAGCGCCTGCGCGCGCGCATCCCGCACGATAGCGCCAAGGGTGGCATTTCCCTCTTCGCCGACGGCGGACAGCACCAGCATGCAGCCGGGAGGATCGTCTGAGCCGTTCGCCCCGGTGAGCGCTGCGGCTGAATCCATCAGGTAGGCTTGAACGGCGTCACGAGCCGTCTGGGCGCTATCGAAACCCGCCCAGACGTGTGGGCCATAGTGTTCGGCGTAGTAGCGAACCGCTTCGGCGTACAGTTCCTCTTTCGACCCAAACGCGGCATACAGGCTGGGCGATCCGATCCCCATTGCGGCGGTGAGATCGGACATCGAGGTAGCGGAAAAGCCCTTGTGCCAGAAAAGGCGTGTTGCCTTTTCCAATGCTTTTTCGCGATCGAACGCCCGTGGTCGTCCTTTAGCGGGACGCTCCGTTGCGACGTTTTTAGGCGTAAATGAATTCTGCATCGTTCGTTACATAAATGAATTGACGGTTACCCAGAGGGCGTTTATAACATTATATATCAATCACTACAAAATAGGGTAAGCGATGACTGAACTTGCAGGTAAAAAAGCGCTGGTAACTGGCGCATCTCGCGGTATTGGTGCGGCCATTGCGCTTGAACTGGCGGAAAAAGGCGCAGATGTGGCGATCACCTACCAGAACTCTGAGGCACGGGCATTGGACGTGGTGCGGGCGATTGAAGCAAAAGGCCGTCGCGCCTTCGCGATAAAGGCCGATAGCGCGGACGCCGAAGCCGTTGTGCGCTCGGTGAACGGGGCCGCAGACGCGCTGGGTGGTCTGGATATTCTCGTCAATAACGCCGGAATTGCTCGCGGCGGCATGCTGTCGCAACTGAGTCTTGCTGACATTGATGACACGCTGAACGTGAATGTGCGTGCCGTGGTGCTGGCATCGCAAGCGGCTATCCCGCATTTAGGTCAGAGCGGTCGTATTATCTCGATAGGGTCGAGTGTCGCCGAGCGTGTTCCTATGCCGGGAATGTCGGTCTACGCGATGTCCAAATCGGCGTTACTTTCTTTCACCCGCGGGCTGGCGCGTGAGCTGGGGCCGAATGGCATTACCGTGAATCTGGTGCATCCGGGGTCAACCGATACGGATATGAATCCGGCTGACGGCGAGTATTCAGAGGCACAGCGTTCGTCGATCGCACTGGGTCATTATGGCAAGCCTGAAGACATTGCGGCAGCGGTTGCGTTTCTGGCGAGCCCGGCTGCGCGACAAATTACGGGAACCGGGATCACAGTGGATGGCGGATCTAACGCCTAACGCGATCTTTATCCTGTTTCATCTTGCCGAGGTGGATCATCCTCTTCGGCAGGATGATGTTCGGACGGTGGCAGTCATTTACAAGTGACTGCGGTATGATGCGAGTACACGATAACGTTTGGTGAATACCGAATCGACGGCAGGTGTACGCGCTTATGAAAGTCACGCTTGAGGAACTTCAGGCTTTTGTGGTGGTGATCGACACCGGTTCGATCACGGCGGCAGCGGAACAGCTTGGGCAAACCACGTCGGGCATCAGCCGGGCGCTGCGGCGTCTGGAAGACAAGCTGGGCACGACGTTGCTGCACCGTACCACTCGACGCCTCTCCCTTTCCGAAGAAGGCACGATGTTTCTTGAGCACGCCCGTGGTGTGATTCACGCGGTGGAACACGCTGAAGAGCAGGTACTGCTGCGCCATGAGCAACCGAGCGGACGGCTGCGAATCAACTCGGGTTCGGCATTTATGCAGCATGTGATCGTGCCTCTGGTGCCGGAATTTCGCCGCCGTTATCCCAAGATCGTTCTTGAACTCAACACTGACGATTTCATTATTGATTTGCTTGAGCAGCATACCGATATCGCCATTCGCATCGGCACGCTCAAAGATTCCACCATTCATGCCCGGCTGCTCGGTGCAAGCAAGCTGCGTATTGTCGCCAGTCCTGAATATCTACAGCAAAATGGTACGCCCAAGACGGTTGAGTCATTGGCCGATCATCTTTGTCTGGGGTTTACCCAGTCGGAGTCGCTGAATCACTGGCCGCTGCGGCATGGGCTTCAGGACTTCTATACCATCAAGCCAGTACTATCAGCCTCAAACGGTGAGATCTTGCGTCAACTTGCGTTGCAAGGCGAAGGGATTATGCGTATGTCTACCTTCCTGATCCGGGACGATTTGGCGGCGGGGAGGCTGGTACCGATCCTCACTGAGGAGACGCTGGACGCCAGCCTGCCGGTTTACGCGGTGTATTATCGCAATAGCCAATTGGCGGCGCGCATTACCTGTTTTCTGGATTTCATGAGCGAGAAGCTCACGGAAAACCCGCTGTGATACGTGGCCCACAGCGGTAGAGAAGCGAGCCTAATACCGATTAGGCAACGTGTTCGTCCAGATGTTGGCGGTAATTCGCAAGATAAGCTGGCACATCCGGTGCCTTTATCACATCATTGCAGATGAAGGTTGGCAGTGGGGATAACCCGATGAACTGGTTCGCTTTATGGAACGGCAGATACACGCCGTCCACGCCCACACCGTGGAAGAACTGTTCGGGATCGTTGAAGGCCTCCAGCGGCGCATTCCACGTCAGAGACAGCATGTATTTGCGACCTTGTAGCAGCCCACCCGAACCGTATTTCTTGCTGGCATCCGAACGGCTGCGGCCATCGCTGGCATAAAGCGAGCCGTGGCCGGCGGTAAATACGTCATCGATGTATTTCTTCAGGATCCACGGCGTATCCATCCACCATCCCGGCATCTGGTAAATAATGGTGTCTGCCCACAGGTAGTTCTGAATTTCCTGTTCAATATCGTAGCCGCTGTCCACGACCGTCACGCGCACGTCGTGACCTTTATCGCGTAGGAAACTGGCGGCGACATCGGTAAGGGTATGGTTCAACTCACCTTTGGAATGAGCGAATGATTTGCCTGCGTCAATCAGCAAAATGTTTTGCATAGGTCTGCTCTCGAATCGGTTATCAACGAAGATGTTGGGCGTAGTCTAGAGCAGAGAGCAGTGCAGAAAAATGTGCGCTAGCGCATAACACTGTTGACTGAATATCAATAATCAAGAAGCGGAATGACGCCATATTGAAATAATGTGGGTGGGGTAAAAGGCAAGAGCATCCTTCCCTTGCCTTGTTCAGATCGTGTGGCGTAGCTATCGGTATAAAGCGGCTTTACCTGTCGAACCGAAGAGCGCCATTTTGTAGCGAATCACCTCTTTTGCCGCCTTAATCGGTTCTGGATAGATGGCATTCGGATCCCACCAGGTTTCACGGCTGAGGATTTCCCGCGCTTTCTGGAAATAGGCGAATTTCATGTCGCTGGAGATATTGATTTTGCCCACGCCAAGCGTTACCGCTTCGGCAATTTCGGCGTCCGGGTTGGCGGAACCGCCGTGCAGGACGAGCGGAATCGAGACCCGCTGCGAGATATCCCGCAGGATATGCATTTGCAGCTCTGGCTTCAGGTCTTTGGGATAGATGCCGTGCGCGGTGCCGATAGCGACGGCTAACGTATCAACGCCTGTCCGGTTGACGAAATCTTCCGCCTGCTCGGGGTCGGTGTAGATCACTTTGCTAACGCCGCCTTCTATCGTGGTGCCGGTATCACCAATCGTACCTAATTCCCCCTCCACGGAAACGCCAACGGCATGCGCCAGCTTCACCACTTCGGCCGTAAGAGCCACGTTTTCTTCATAAGGCAGCAGCGAACCATCGATCATCACGGAGGTAAATCCGCACTGAATAGCGCGCAGGACATGTGCGATCGACGCGCCATGATCGAGGTGGATGACAAACGGCACCGGGCTACGCAACGTTCTTTCTCGCACATAGGCGAAGAATTCATCGGTCACGAATTCCAGCTCGCTCGGGTGGATAGAGATAATGGCTGGAGTATTCGTTGCTTCGGCTTCTTCCACTACGGCGCGGATAAAGCAGCTGTCGGCCACGTTAAAGGCGCCGATAGCGAAGCGGTGTTCACGCGTGGGTTTAAGGATATCGGTCATTGAAATCAACATGTTATGTCTCTCCTGTGTCGGGTAAAGGGCAAAGCGTTCCTGTACCAGTGGAAAACCACTGATGGCGAAAGTCGGTAAAGGGCGAACGGTCAGGCTTGGTTGGCGGAACCGGACCAACTGAGATAATCGGCGACCACATCGCGGCAGGCGGATTCCATCGTCGCCAGCAGCTCGGACAGTTCTGTCGTTGGGTGCTGATGCAGCGCCTGCTGCAATGCCGTTTTGCCTGCCTCAAAAACGGCCGCGCCAACGTTGATTTTGGCGACGCCGTGACGGCTGACGCGGCGAATATCGTCGGCCTTGGTGCCGCTGCCGCCGTGCAGCGCGAGCGGCACGGTCGATTCCCGATGCAGGGCTTCGAGACGCTCAAAATCAATCCGTGGCGCCACCCCCGGTGGATAAATGCCATGGGCGGTGCCGACCGACACGGCAAGCAGGTCGATACCGGTTTGGCGGATAAAGGGAACGACGTCTTCCACCTGTGTCATTTTCACCGCGGCATCCTCTTGGTCGTAGACGGGCGCATCGGCGATATGCCCAAGCTCACCTTCCACGCAGACGCCCGCGGTCGCGGCGATGGTCACTACCTGCTGGGTGCGCAGGATGTTTTCCGCCAGCGGATGGCTGGAGGCATCGATCATCAGTCCGGTAAAGCCGGCGCGGAACGCCTGCCCAATCAGGCTGAAAGCTGTGCCGTGATCCAGACTGAGCGCCACCGGAACGGTGGCCTGCTCGGCCAGCGCCTTGACCAACGGCACTGCGAGGTGCGGCGGAAAGTGCGCGCTGTGGCCCTGATACACATTAAGAATCAGCGGCGCACGCTGTTGCTCGGCAGCGGCTATGGCCGCACGAGCGGTCTCCAGGTTGAAACAGTTGATGGCGAGCACGGCATACTGCTGTTGATACGCGTCATCAATGAGGGTTTTCATTGCGGCATACATGGCGGCTCCTATTATTCGAGAGTGAATTTAATGTCTTCGTCACGAACGCTGCTGTCGTCAACGTCGTCGAACTCTTCATCTGCCTGCGTGACGCGTTTCTTAATCAGCGACAGCATCACGCCGCAGATGACCGTGCCGATACCGAGCGCCAGACAGAACATCAGCGGCTTGGTAAACAGCGGGACGACAAACATGCCGCCGTGTGGCACGGGCGCCTCCACGCCCCAGACCATGATGAGCCCGCCCGCAATGGCCGAGGCGACGACGCAGCTGGCAACCACCCTGAACAAGTCGCGCGCGGCAATCGGGATTACCCCTTCGGTAATCATGCAGATCCCCATCGGGAAGGCGGCTTTCAGCGCTTCTTTTTCAGCGCGGGTGTATTTGTAGCGGGTCAGCAGGAAGGACAGCGTGATGCCGAAAGGCGGAATCATTGAGCCGACAAATTTGACGGCTTCCGGTCCGTAGATGCCATCGACCAGCATGCCATCGGCGAAGAGCGACATCGTCTTGTTCACCGGTCCGCCGAAGTCGAAGGTTGCCATCGCCCCCAAAATCGCCCCCATCAGGAATTTCGAGCCGCCCTGCATGGATTCCAGCAGATGAATCAGTGCTTTTTGCAGCCAGACAATGGGCTGGCCGATAAACGTCATCATCAGCAGCCCGGCGATAATGGTGCTGAGCAGCGGCAGGATCATGACGGGCATCAGTCCCTGCATCGAGGTGGGCAGCTTGATGTAGCGACGCAGCAGCAGCACGGTGTAGCCGACTAAGAAGCCGCCGAGAATACCGCCGATAAACCCGGTTTGAATCTGACCGCAGATAAAGCCGACAATCAGGCCGGGAGCGAAGCCGGGGCGGTCGGCAATGGAGTAAGCGATGGCGGCGCTGATCAGCGGCACAATCAGCCCCATGCCCCAACCGCCGATCTGGTTGAGCATCCACGCGATGCTGCCGGTTTGCTTACCGACATCCGGGCCGCCGATCACCTGACCGAGGGCAATACAGATCCCGGCGGCGACAATGAGCGGGATCATCCAGGAAATACCGGTAAGGAGATGCCGTTTTATTTCCTGTCCAACGGTGATTTTTCTGGTGTTCATTATGATTACCCCGAAAATTAGCTATTCAGGCACCCGCTAAAGAACTAGCGACTTTTTCCAGAAATTTAATTGGAGATTTAATAACGACCTCCGTTTTTACTCGAACGACGGGTTTACCCTTAAATCGCTCTTCGCCTGTTATTTTGATATCGATAGCCAAAATAACGACATCGGCTGCGGCTATCTCCTCGGGCGTTAATTCATTCTCCGTACCAATGGTGCCTTGGGTTTCCACTTTAATGGCGTAATTTAAGGCGTTCGCACCCTTAATGAGTTTCTCGCGTGCGATATAGGTATGCGCAATGCCTGCCGTGCAGGCGGCAACACAAACAATATTCATTTTGAGCCTCGTTTTATGTCGGAGTGACGGGCGCTGTTTCTGCGTACTGACTAAACAGCCGAATAATTTTATGGGGATCGGATTCGTCCAGCAGTTGAGCAATCACCTCATCATCAGCCAGCGCACTGGCAACCTGAGACAGCAGGCGAATGTGTGTCGTGTTCTGATCTTCCAGACGCACGGCAAAAAGAATAATGCAGCGAACCTGGCTACCGTCCAGCGTCTCCCAGGGAATATCCTGACGGGTGCGGCCAATCGCGAGCGTGGTTTGTTTGACGGCGGAGGATTTCCCATGAGGGATCGCAATATGGTTTTCAAAACCGGTTGAGCCTTCGGCTTCACGTAACCAGACATCGTGAACAAAATCCTGTTTATTGGTAATAGCGCCATCGGCATACAACAGATCGGTTAATTCATTAATGGCTTCATCTTTATTGGTCGCGGACATGTTTAACTTCACGCGATTGGCATTCAGTATTTTATTGATATCCATTGAGCACACCTCATCTATAAAATTAAAAAATTAACGTTCGGCCGAGAATCAGTGAGGGACGGCCTGATGCAGCTGATTAGTGATAACTTTTTCGGTCACGCGCTTAATGTCATCATCGTTAAAAAAGGCAGAAACATAGACGACAGGAATGTGTTGTTCTTCCAGATGAATCGTGGAAATAATCAGTTCAATTTCTTCCTGCTGGCAAAACGTTTGCATATTGCTGGCCGAGATCACGCCAACAATAATCCAGTCAGGAAACGCGCGCAGAATACGGTTTTTTAACAGGTGTGACGTTCCTACACCGCTTGAACACACCACCAGAATACGTTTATGCGCAATTTGGCGTTCCAGCGCGGCTTGAAAATGAATGGTTAGATAGCCGACTTCATCCTCAGCGACCGGTTTTAATTGAAACCGCTGACAGACTTCACTCATGACTTGCTGAGTCATTTCATAAATATCGACAAATTCGCTTTTGATATCGTCTAATAATGGATTTCGAATATGTATTTGGTATTTCAAACGGTTCAGCAACGGCTTAATGTGAATAAGCAATCCTTCATGTAATAACTTATCCGTGCGCAGGTCGATATTGATTAAATCAGAAAATATCTGCGTCAAGGCGCGCGTAATTCTGCGTGATTCACCGTTAGAGAATTGATAACGCAGCAGTTGGTTATTTTCCCGCTCCTCCATCACAATGCCCGAAGAAATAATATATTGATAAATGAACCAGATTTCATCAGAAGGCAGCGTGCTCTCGACCCGCTGCTCTATTTGGCTCACCATGTTTTGAGCGATAGAGAAGATGCGATTATCAACCTGCTGGAGAACGGATTCTTCCGCCATCATTAACGCTTTCCCCTGCGCAATCCGGTGCATCATAATTAAGGTATGCGTGAAAATGTTGATGTAATAAGGCTCGCCGAGCGGATAAGAAAGCTGCTGCTCCATGCCTTGTAACAGTGATTCGACGAAGGACACGTCTTCTTCACCGAAATAATTAATCAGCGCCTTATAGCTGCCGGGGTCGAGACGAGAATGGCTAAGCGGGCCGGGTTCTTTATGGTGCATTACGTCATTAATGAGCGAGGCCATCGCCTGACGCACCTGATTCTCACTGCCTTCAATGTGCGTGCCGCTCTGACTGCGTACCAGCGCCAGCCCCAGTGGATGTAGCCAGCTTTCGATGATTTTCAGATCGTTAACGATAGAGGCGCTGCTGATAAAATAGCGTTCTGACAGCTTGCTGATGGACGTTTCATGAGGCGTATCGCTTAACAGCTGCGAGGCAATTTTGACGCGGCGAGCATTGTTGATGAGGGCATCGGTGTCCCCGTCGTCCACGACAATTTGCTGTTCCAGCAACGCGAGGTGTCGGTCGTCATCCGTGGTTAACATGATTCCCGCACCGACCTTTTTGTCTGGATAAATATTCCAGACAGAAAGGAAGGCTTCGACAAATTGCATATCGCGATAGACAGTTTTTTCCGACACATCCAGGTAATGTGCAATATCTTTAACCGTTACATATCCCTGGTGTTGTAACAGATATTTCAATAAACGGTTCTGGCGGGAGGTGAGTGGCTGCATCATATTACCCTCATGAATTTTTAGATTTTCTGATGCTTATCGAATTGATAACTTTTTCTAAATAATTTCCTGTTTTATTTTCTCTGTGCGTTTATTTAAATAGAATGCTGTAGTGATTAATCTAGTCGTGATAGTCGATAGGGACAATACTAAATGCTGTCCGCTGAATAGGACAAAATTAAAACATGATGCTGACGGAATATTAATTGAGATCGCGATCACGTTATAGCTTGAGTTAAGTCAGACGCTCTTATCGATATATTTATTCTTTTATCCTGAAGAAATAACGATATTGGCGTCATTAAACGGGATGTTGCGGGAAGAGCGTGTAGAGGAAAATAAAAAGGCAAGAAAACCGTGGTACGCATTCTTGCCGAGTTGTGGCGATGCCCGAATGAGGCACCGCCTTTTTTATTGAATCGTGAGCGACGCGGATTAGAAGTCCACGTTCACACCCAACTGGAAGGAACGACCAGGTTGCACGGAGAGGGCGCGGTCATACTGTCCCTGCCGATCGTTGGTTTCGATCTGACGGCTGCTGAGATAATCCCAATACTTACGGTCAGTCAGGTTATACACGCCACCGTTGACCTTCACGTTCTTGCTAATGCGATAGTAGGCGGTCAGGTCAACCATGCCATAGCCGGGAATACGCATATATTCGGTATTCGAGGTGGCGATCGCGTTGCCAGCATTGGTATAGCTTTCACGGCTGGTATCCTTCGCCTGCTTCCCTTTCTGGAAGGTCGACGTCAGGGCAGCACCGTAGCGCTGAGCAGGATCGTCGTAGGCAATACCTATCACGGCTTTCATTGGCGCAACGCTGTCGAGATCGACATAGCGGTCGCCGAGGTAGCGCGATTGCGATTGGCCTTTGGTATAGCCAAACGCCAGCGTGGTGCTGAGCCCATCAACCGCTGGGAACCAGGTGCCTAGCTGTATTTTGCTGCTGACTTCTCCGCCGTAGATATAAGCCTTATCGCGGTTTTCCGCCTGATATATCGTACTGATATTGCTTGGCACATTGACGAATTTATCGGGGTTAGCGTTACGACGGTAGCGGGTATTGGCGATAAAGTTCTTATACGTGTTGTAGAACAGCGCGGTGCGGAAGGTGACCCCCTCCGTCGCTTCCCCTTTTAATCCCCATTCTACGTTGTTGCTGGTTTCCGTCTTGAGGTCGCTATTGCCGATAAAGGCATACTGAGCTGGTCCGGCATAGTTGGCGTCCAGGTTGGTGCTGCCATAAAGCTGGCTGGCATCCGGGAACTGTGCGCCACGACGGTACTGCACATAGGTTGTCAGCGTAGGAGTGATGTCGTAGAGGAAGCTCAGTGAAGGCAGGACTTGCGTATCGCTGTTGGCTTTGCCGTACAGTCTGTTGACATCGGATTCACTGATGACACTACCGTCACCGCTCAGGCGAACCGTGTTGGTCGGTTTGGTACGCTGATGGATAGCGCGCACGGCAGGGACAACCGAGAAGGCGTGCCCCGCCAGATCCCACGTAGCGGTATCCTGCACAAAGCCGCCGACGGTGTAGCTGTTGCTATCGGCTTCCGGCTGCATGATGTTATTGGCACCCGTTTGGTTAGGCGACTGCCTGAACGGACGCTCTGTTTTGCTTTGGCTGGCGTTAAGGCCCCAGCTGAACTCGTGGCGATCCCAGCTTTTCACCATATGGGTATCGAACCCATAGGTGGTGACATTGTAGTCAGAATAGACGCGATGGCTATCTGCTGCCGCCATCCCTGTGGTTGCGGGCAGCCAGGTATTGTCGTGTGATTCGCTGTTTTGGAAGTAAATGCGGCTATCAACCAAATCGACCAGCGTGTTGTTAACGGGCGTCCAGCGATCTTTCAGGCTGGCGGTCCAACGGCGTGTTTCGCTGCTCTGTTGCGCCGTGCCGTAAATGGTGTTGTTGCCGCTTGGCAGACTACCCCAGTAGTCATAATGGGTGTGGTTAGTTTTATGGTAATAATCCAGCGTACCGGTGAGCTGATGCTCGTCGTTAGCCTGCCAAATGCCGGACGCCAAAATGGCGTTAGAGTGCCAGTTGGCGGGGTAAGCGGCGATCTCGTCGCTGTTATTACGCGTTTGCTGGCCGTCACGGCGGCTAAATACGACCACACCGCGTAATTCGTCATCACCGCCTGCTGCGGTGATGCCATTATGCCAACCATGGTTGGCGGAGTCGTAGTCGCTCTGAAAACCGAAGTAGTCCTGCTTGCCTGCTTTCAGATAGTCATCGGCAGATTTTGGCCGGAAGGAGACGCTGCCCCCGAGCGCGTTGACCGTATTTTCTGCGGAGGTGACGCCTGACTCAATATCGACGCTGCTGTACACGTAAGGGTCGATATAGTCGCGCCCCATGCCGAAGGTATTGAATCCGGCACGGCTGGCATAGCTGCGGCCCGTGGCATTGGGCAGGGCGATGCCATCGGTATCGATCGCAACACGGTTGCTTTCAATGCCGCGAATGTTGTAGCCCGTGTAACCGCCGCGGTCGAAGCCGCTTTTCCCTGTATTACTGCCGCCGCTGGATCCGGTTGCGCTCACCAAAGGTTGATAGCGCATGATTGTGCCGAAATTGTTGCCGCCTTCTTTTTGCATATCTGCGGCCGTCAGCGTCGTGCTTGAACCGGCCTTTTTCTCGACTTTTGGCGCGTGAACCGTCATCACATCGTCAGTCTGTCCCGCTTTCGCCGCCGAATCGTCTTGGTTCTTCACGTTGAGTGCGTTGTTACCTGTGGTGCTATCCGCTGCCATGCTGTTCAGCGCGACGCCAGTCAAGATGCCGGTGAGAAGAATTTTATTTAAATTCTTGTTAATTAACATAATGATACTCTGCTATAAGGTTGTTCTGGCCAGCGGCGTTGGGGAAACATGGCGTGCTGGTCGCTAACGTCTGCAAGGGAAATGCAAAACGGCGAATAACATTAATTATCATGTGGTAATGATAATTATTATCAATATGCTAAGCATTATCATCTGTTGTTGCAACGATGATGAATAATTCTTAATGAAACGGTATGTTTGCTATCAAAACGGAAGCGACGGGCGATGAATCAACGCTGACTTTTCCTTAGCCGCAACTGCGAGATGACGAACAATGCCGATTGAAATACCCGAATCCGTTCTTCCACTGTTTCACGCGGCGGGCTGGCCGCGTGCTGAAGCGCAATCCATTCCGCCGTTTGTGCCAGAGAATCACCCAGCCTTCGCCATCCTTCACGCGTTCAGCGGGCTGACGGTCGGGCAGTGCGGTGCAGGGGAAGCGTGTGCCAGCGGCGACATCGCTTTTGGCGGCAGCGAGGATTTGCAGCAGGATGAAACGCTGATTGAGTGGCAAGGTATTCTGAACACGACGCTGATTCTGATCGGCGAAACCCATCATTCGCACGGCGCTCTGCTGATGGATGACGCAGGAACTTGCTATGGGATGAGCTTTATACATGAGGCATTCTGGCTTGAAGGCGCGTCTTTCGGTGCTGCGGTTGAACGTATTCTGCTTGGCCGTAAGGGGAAACCGATGCTGCGACCCGACCAGCCGTCAATTTCCGTGTACGGCGAAACGATTACCGCAGATCACCCGAGCGTTCATCGCTACCGCTAGCCACCTTCTCCGGCAACCATCGGATTCACTTCGGCAATCGCCTGATGCGATGATTCTCTGAGGCGGCATCGTTCCCCGTGGCGCGGTTCCCTGCAACGTAGTTTTCTGCGAATGGTTCCCTGTGACATCACCTCATCAGATAAGGTACTATTCCCGCCAAACATACCGCCGCTATGGCGTGCCGGAAAGCGTAACCATCGCGCCGCGATGTGAGGGAAGTGAGATAAATGAGTGAGATGACTCATGACGGCGCAGAAAGCCTTGCGCTGCGCACGTTTACCGAAAATGCATATCTGAATTATTCCATGTACGTCATCATGGACAGGGCATTGCCGTTCATTGGCGATGGCCTGAAGCCTGTGCAGCGTCGCATCGTGTATGCGATGTCCGAGCTGGGACTGAATGCCAGCGCCAAGTTTAAAAAATCTGCCCGTACTGTGGGTGACGTGCTGGGTAAATACCATCCGCACGGCGACAGCGCCTGCTATGAAGCGATGGTGCTGATGGCGCAGCCGTTCTCTTATCGCTATCCGCTGGTGGATGGTCAGGGGAACTGGGGGGCGCCGGACGATCCTAAATCCTTCGCGGCCATGCGTTATACCGAATCGCGGCTGTCCAAATATGCGGAAGTGCTGCTGTCTGAACTCGGGCAGGGCACGGTAGATTACACCCCGAACTTTGACGGCACGATGCAAGAGCCGAAGATGCTGCCTGCGCGTCTGCCTAATATTCTGCTGAACGGCACTACCGGGATCGCCGTCGGGATGGCCACGGACATACCGCCGCACAACGTGCGTGAAGTTGCCGCCGCCGCAGTGATGTTGCTGGAAAACCCGAAAGCCTCGCTGGACGAGTTATTGAAGCATGTCCAAGGGCCGGATTTCCCGACAGAAGCTGAAATTATCACGCCGCGTGATGAAGTGCGCAAACTCTACCAGAATGGCCGTGGTTCCGTGCGTATGCGTGCGGTGTGGAAGAAAGAAGACGGTGATGTCGTGATTACCGCGCTGCCACATCAGGTTTCCGGTGCCAAAGTGCTGGAGCAGATTGCCAGCCAGATGCGTGCGAAGAAACTGCCGATGGTCGAAGACCTGCGTGATGAATCCGATCACGAGAATCCAACCCGTCTGGTGCTGGTGCCACGCTCAAACCGGATCGATATGGATCAGGTGATGAACCACCTGTTCGCCACGACCGATCTGGAAAAAAGCTATCGCGTTAACATGAACATGATCGGTCTGGATGGTCGCCCGAGCGTGAAAGGGCTGGTCGAGATCCTGAGCGAGTGGCTGGTCTTCCGTCGCGACACCGTGTGCCGCCGTCTGAACTACCGTCTGGAAAAAGTGCTCAAGCGCCTGCATATCCTTGAAGGCTTGTTGATCGCGTTCCTGAATATCGATGAAGTCATCCATATCATCCGCACGGAAGATGAGCCGAAGCCCGTTCTGATACGCCAGTTCAGCCTGAGTGAAACACAGGCTGAAGCGATCCTGGAGCTGAAATTACGTCATTTGGCCAAGCTGGAAGAGATGAAAATCCGCGGTGAGCAGGACGATCTGGCAAAAGAGCGCGATCAGCTTCAAGCGCTGCTGGCGTCAGACCGTAAGCTCAGCAACCTGATTAAGAAAGAAATTCAGTCCGATGCGCAAGCCTATGGTGACGATCGTCGTTCGCCGCTGCGTGAGCGTGGCGAAGCGAAAGCGATGAGCGAGCACGACTTTGTGCCGTCCGAACCGGTTACCATTGTGCTGTCAGAAATGGGCTGGGTACGTAGCGCGAAAGGGCATGACATCGATCCTGCCGGACTGAGTTATAAAGCCGGCGATAGCTTCCGCGCCGCCGCGAAAGGCAAGAGCAATCAGCCTGTGGTGTTCATTGACTCCACCGGCCGCAGCTATGCGCTGGATCCGATCACGCTGCCTTCTGCACGCGGTCAGGGTGAGCCGCTGACGGGCAAACTCACGCCGCCGCCGGGCGCGACGATTGAACAGGTGCTGATGGCCGCAGACGATCAGCCGTTGCTGATGGCATCCGATGCGGGCTACGGCTTCGTCTGTACCTTCAACGATCTGGTGGCGCGTAACCGCGCGGGTAAAGCGATTATTACGCTGCCGGATAACGCGAAGGCGTTGGCACCGATCGAGATCAAAGGTGACGATAACCTGCTGATGGCGATCACCGCCGCAGGCAGAATGCTGCTGTTCCCTGTCTCCGATCTGCCACAGTTGTCGAAAGGCAAGGGCAACAAGATTGTGTCCATCTCCTCGGCTGATTTTGCGGAAGGGAAAGACCGTCTGACCTGGCTGTATCTGCTGCCACCACAGGCTTCCGTCACGCTGTACTTCGGTAAGCGTAAGCTGGTGCTGCGTCCGAACGAGCTTCAGAAGTATCAAGGGGAGCGTGGGCGGAAAGGCACATTGTTGCGTGGGCTACAGCGCATTGACCGAATTGAGGTGGATGCACCACAGCAGATTAGCACCGGCAGCAGCGAAGAATAATTCCTCCATACTGTCATGTGCATGTTGAGAAAGGCGGTGTCATACCGCCTTTCTTTAGTTTCCGGTTGCCATCTTGCAGCAAATTGAATCACCGTGTGTTTTAGCGCGAAATCGCTATACTAGCGGCGGCTGTCGGCTAATGAGGTTGCTATGTTATCCATTTTGCGTTTTTTTATTGTCGTTATTTTTTCGATTTTGATCTGTATTTTTGGCTTGTTTTACTGCCTGTTCAGCCCTCGAAATCCCCGCCATGTCGCGACCTTCGGCCATCTTTTTGGTCGCTTGTCCGTGGTGTTTGGTCTGAAAGTAGAAATGCGGATACCGGAAGAAGCTGCGCATTACGGCAACTGCATCTATATCGCGAATCATCAGAACAACTACGATATGGTCACGGTATCCAGCGCGGTTCAGCCGCGTACCGTTACCGTGGGCAAGAAAAGCCTGCTGTGGATCCCGTTCTTCGGGCCACTGTATTGGCTGACAGGTAACTTGCTGATTGACCGTGAAAACCGCGCTAAAGCGCATGGCACCATTGCCCAGGTCGTGAAGCATATTAAAGAGCGCAACACATCTATCTGGATGTTCCCCGAAGGTACGCGCAGCCGTGGACGCGGCCTGCTGCCATTCAAAACCGGTGCCTTTCATGCTGCGATTAGCGCAGAGGTGCCGATTGTGCCGATTTGCGTTTCTACGACCAGCAACAAGGTGAAGTTGAACCGCTGGAATAACGGACTCGTTATCGTAGAAATGTTGCCGCCGATTGATACCCGCGCATATACCAAAGATCAGGTTCGCGAGCTGGCTGCACACTGTCATGATGTGATGGCGGCCAAGATTGCGGAGCTGGATGCGGAAGTCGCGGCGCGCGAAGCAGCAGACAAAAAATAAACTTACCCCATCGAGTTACGCGATTATTTCTTCCGATTGTCTATCCAAGAACGAATCGGAAGATAAACTTTGCTTACGGTTTATTGGATTTACGGAGTCCTTATGTCACTCAGCCGACGTCAGTTTATTCAGGCATCGGGCCTTGCGTTATGTGCGGGTATGACGCCACTGGCAGCCAAAGCCAGTGGGAATCCCGCCGCATTGCCGATACCGCCATTACTGGAGTCGCGCCGAGGCCAGCCGCTTTTTCTGACCATGCAGCGTGCCCATTGGGCATTCTCCGGTGACCGTAAGACCTCCATTTGGGGAATCAATGGCCGCTATTTAGGGCCGACGGTGCGGGTCTATGATGGCGATGACGTTAAGCTGATTTACAGTAACCGCCTGAATGAGCCTGTCGCGATGACGATCGGCGGCTTGCAGGTGCCGGGGCCGTTGATGGGCGGCGCGGCTCGCATCATTTCTCCAGGAACCGATTGGTCACCAGTGTTGCCCGTTCGTCAACCAGCGGCGACCTGCTGGTATCATGCGAATACGCCGAACCGCATGGCACCGCATATCTATAACGGGCTGGCTGGGCTATGGCTGGTGGAAGACCGAGCCAGTAAGGCCCTGCCGCTGCCCAATCACTACGGTGTTGATGATTTCCCACTGATTATTCAGGATAAACGACTGGATAACTTTGGTGTCCCTCTCTATAACCCGCCTTCTAACGGTGGGTTCGTGGGCGACTCGCTGCTCGTCAACGGCGTGCAAAATCCCTTTGTTGAAGTGTCCCGTGGCTGGGTGCGCCTGAGGTTGCTGAACGCGTCGAACTCTCGGCGTTACGTGATGCGGTTGAGCGATGGGCGAGCGATGCATGTGATCGCCAGCGATCAGGGGCTGTTGCCGGCACCGATGGCGGTAAACCAGCTTTCTCTCGCGCCCGGCGAACGGCGCGAAATTCTGGTCGACATGTCGCAAGGCGAAGAAGTGACGCTAACGGCAGGTGAGTCGGCTGGGATTATGGATCGTCTGCGCGGGCTGTTTGAGCCTTCCAGCATCCTGATTTCAACGCAAATACTTACGCTGAAGCCGACGGGGCTGTTGCCATTAGTCACGGATAACCTGCCGATGCGTTTGCTGGCCGACAACATCATTGAAGGTAGCATCAGCCGCACGCGCGAATTCCGTCTGGGTGATAGTCTGCCCGGCATCAATGGCGCGATGTGGGACATGACGCGTGCCGATGTACAAACCCAGCTTGGCCGCTGTGAGCGCTGGATTATCCACGCCGACACGCCGCAGGCTTTCCACATTCAGGGCGTCAAGTTTCTGGTGCGCAGCGCGAATGGTCGGCCACCAGCGGTGGAAGACAGCGGCTGGAAAGATACGGTGTGGGTGGATAACGATGTCGAGCTGCTGGTTTATTTCACACAGCCTTCCTCAATGGCGTTCCCCTTCCTGTATTACAGCCAGACGCTGGAACTGGCCGATCGCGGCTCGACGGGACAGCTCATCGTACAGCCTGCGATGTAAACCAACCGCTAGCCTGCCAGCTTCTCCGCGCCCCCCTTTTGCTGTGACAAAGGTAACGGCACCCGTCTGATGCGCTGCTTGCTCGTCAGACGGCAGTGTTCCCGATCCCCATCTGTTTCTTAATGTGATCCACCTCTATTCAGACAAACCACAATTAAAGATGCAGAGCCGCGCGGACGATACCTTATATATTGATGTTGCTATTAATTAAGGGTGAATTGCGTTTTGCGTCGCGCACTGTTCCGGATCTGATTATTGCTAAAAGAATATTTTTTATTACAACAATGTCAGCGTCCGAGCGTTTCGTTTCGCTATGAAATCAGGTTCACTTTCTGTTTTAACCTGTACGCAGCCAGAACGCTGCGTCACTAAAAGGGCTGCACTATGCGGGAATTACTGCTTTGGGTCAGGGATCAGCTGGCTGGAGCGCCGTCGGCGCCTCGGTACATGCAGCTCGCGTCGTTGCTTGAATCAGAAATCGGCCGCCGTAAGACGTTATCCGGCCAGTTCTTACCCGCCGAAAGACTGATTGCGCAGCAGTTGGGATTATCGCGCGTAACGGTTTCCCGTTCCCTGTCACTGCTGGAAGAAAAAGGGCTGATTGTGCGCCAGCAGGGGGTGGGAACCCGCGTGGCTCAACGGCTTAACTACGCGCTGAGCACAGAGGATGAAGGGTTCACTGCGCTGATATTGAAACAAGGCGGCGTCGCCGGCAGCCTCTGGTTAGAAAAGGCAATACAGGTTCCACCCGCAGCCATCGCCGCGAAAATGTCTCTGCCCGAAGGTGAGGCCGTCACCTATCTGCGACGCGTCCGGCTCAGCAACGGCGAACCCGTTTCGCTGGAAACGACCTGGATACCGCAAGAATTTCTACCCGACCCCGAAGCGCTTGAGCAGTCTCTCTATCAATATTGGATGGCGCGTGGCGTCACACCTGACAAAAAACGCTATCGTTTCAAAGCGATTGCCTGTACGGCAGAAATTGCTGCGCTTCTTGGTATTGCGGCGGGGGCTCCAGCGCTGTATTGCCAACTGCATGTTTATAACGAACGGGGTGAACTGCTGGAATACAGTGAAGCACATTGCCGTAGCGATGTGTATGAGATTCAGTTTGCTGATTAGATGAGAAGAAAAATGCCAGCCCGGTGAAGGCTGGCATCGAAGGTAGATTAGTCGTTTCTCGGTTCGTCAGGGTCCGATCCCAGACGTTTCCCGCAGTCCAGCTTGGCAATTTCACTGAGCTCATCTTTATCCAGACGGAAATCAAACACCTCGAAGTTTTCCTTGATACGCGACGGCGTGACCGATTTAGGAATCACCACCAGCCCGCTGTCCAGATGCCAGCGGATCACGATCTGTGCCGGCGTTTTGCCGTATTTTGTCGCCAGTTTACGGATAATGGGATGGTCAAAGACGCCTTCGCCGCCCTGCGCTAGCGGGCTCCAGGATTCCGTCTGGATATGGTGGATAGCATTCCAGGCATGGAGCTGTCTTTGCTGGAGAAGAGGATGTAGCTCGACCTGATCGATGACCGGCAATACGCCCGTTTCTTCTTTTAACCGCTGTAAGTGGTGAATATGGAAATTACTGACGCCGATACTTTTCGCCAGACCCTGTTCCTGGAGTTTGATGAGTCCGCGCCAGGCATCCACGAAGGTGTTCTGTTGCGGGAGCGGCCAGTGAATCAGGTAGAGATCGATGTAATCTAACCGAAGTTTTCTCAGGCTCTCTTCCAACGCTTTTTGGGGATCGGTGTGATCGCCATTCCAGAGCTTGGTGGTGATGAACACCTCTTCACGCGGCAGGTTCGCGGAACTCAGTGCCTGACCAACGGCCTCCTCGTTCTTATAAATCGCGGCGGTATCGATCGCCCGATAACCGATGGACAATGCTTCAGTCACGGCGATCACCGTGTCCTCACTGCTTGCTCGCCAGACACCAAGGCCCAACTGGGGCATGATATTGCCGTCCGCCAGCTTAACTTTCGGTTGCGTCATCTCATTCTCCTTTTATATCCGTTAATCCATAAAAGTATCATAGGGTTAACTGGATGGGCGACCTGTTCATATCACGGAAATAGGACAACGTGATCCCTCGCAGGAACAGGCATATGCTTTCATTCTAGTAGAAAAATTCGTCGGCTATACAGTGCCTGATGATAAAGGGAGCCGATTGGCTCCCTTTAACAGACACAGCATTGAGGGTATATACTCGTCATACTTCAAGTTGCATGTGCGTTGGCTGCGTTCACTCACCCGAATCACTTACTTGAGTAAGCTCATCGGGATTCCCTCGCTTGCCGCCTTCCTGAAACTTGAATTATTTAGAGTATCGATATGGTTAAACGATAGTGTTTTCTCCTCTAACTTGAATGATTAGGGGGAGAGGCGCTTAGCGTGCCGCCTCGTAAATCTTCTGGCTTTCTTCCAGCGTGATGTCGCGATGTTCGCCCAGAGCAGTCAGGCCGTGCTCGCTGAGTTTGGCGACCAGCGTCGGAATGGAGCTGCCATCCAACTGATAGTCAGACATACGGGTCGGTACGCCCATTGTCTCGAAGAAGTCACGCGTAGCGGCAATCGCACCGTCGATACGCTGATCTTCGCTACCGTCACGCAGGTTCCAGACGCGCTCGGCGTATTGCAGCAGCTTGTCGCGTTTCTGGGCTTTTCTTGCCGTCAGCATGGCAGGCAGAACGATAGCCAGCGTCTGGGCATGGTCAAGACCGTGCAGCGCCGTTAATTCGTGGCCCAGCATGTGGGTTGACCAGTCCTGCGGCACGCCTGCGCCAATCAGGCCGTTCAACGCCATCGTAGCGCTCCACATCACATTGGCTCTGACCTTGTAGTTCTCCGGTTCAGCCAGCGCGCGTGGGCCTTCTTCAACCAGCGTCAGCAGTAAACCTTCCGCAAAACGATCCTGTACTTTGGCATCGACGGAGTACGTCAGGTACTGCTCAACCGTGTGAACGAAGGCATCGACCACGCCGTTCGCGATCTGGCGAGCAGGCAGGGTGTACGTCACGACCGGATCGAGCACGGCGAAAAGCGGTTGAGTGTGGCGTGAGCGGAAAGCGAGCTTATCGTTGGTCGATTTACGCGTGATGACTGCGCCGTTGTTGGATTCCGAACCGGTCGCTGGCAGGGTGAGCACCGCCGCCATCGCGACGCCGCGATCGATTTCCGCGCCGCCGGTTTGCAGAATATGCCACGGATCTTGTGCGGCCTGATAGTCTGCGGCGGCAGCGATAAATTTCGTGCCGTCGACGACAGATCCACCGCCAACCGCCAGCAGGAAGTCAATCTTCTCCGCCCGGACGACCTCGACGGCCTTCATCAGCGTTTCGTAAGTCGGGTTCGGCTCAATGCCGGAAAACTCACGGACATTGCGGCCTTCTAAGGCACGATAGACCTGATCCAGCACGCCATTGTGCTTCACGCTGCCGCCGCCGTAGGTGATGAGGATACGGGCATCGGCAGGAATTTCTTTGCCTAATTCAGCAATCTGGCCTTCGCCAAACAAAATCTTGGTAGGGGTATGAAGTGTGAAATTTAGCATAGGTTATTTGTCCAGTTTAAAGCCCTGTTGGAGGATCGCGGGTAAGACTTTCGGGAAATAAATGTGCTGATAGTAGCTGGCGGTGTTATCACCCCAGTTGTCGCCGTCTGCGCGGCCGGTTTGCTGCCAGTGTGCCACCAGCGTTTGGTTATATTGCTCAATCGCCGCAGGCAGAACGTCCTGATGATAGGTTTCATCATGGCGGAAGGAATTCAGCGGCAGGCGCGGTTTCTGATGCGCAGGGGTATCCACGTAGCCAATCGCAACGCCTGCAACGGGGAACGTCAGTTCAGGCAGTTCCAGAAAGTCGATCATCGCCTGTGGGTCGCGACGAATACCGCCAATCGGGACGATGCCTAGCCCAAACGAGCGTGCGGCGGCCATCAGCGTGCCGAGCGCGATGCCGACATCCGTTGTGCCGGAAATCAGGCTTTCGAGGCTTTCATGCGCGTGCTGCTGCTTATCGCTCATGGCAATCCCAACCTGCGTTTTATGCATATCCAGCACTACGGTGATGAAGACCGGTGCCTGGGCAATCCACGGCTGGCCGCCAGCTAATTCGGCAATGCGTGCTTTGCGTTCCGGGTCGCGGGTGACGATGAGCGAGACCTGCTGAGAGTTCACGGACGTCGGTGCCAGATGCGCAGACTGAATAATGGCATCCAGCACGTCATCGGGAATCGCTTTATCAAGATAGCTACGTTCACTGCGGTGTGAGGTGAACAGTTCAATCGTTTTATTCATGTCTTTTCCCGTGGGATGAAAGGATAACGGTATGCTCAGTATTGTCATCAACCCACGTAAGACGTTCAATGCACATTTCTGTTTGCTTATTGCCTATTTCTCCAAAATACAGGAGAAAAGGGTGATAATAATTCGCAGGTATGTCATTTTGTTTCTTCTGTCAGGAGAGAGGCTTCGGACAGGAAAAGCAAACCCGTAGCGAGAGAACACCATTTTGACGCGAACCCAATACATGTTGACGGACAGCCAAAGCATGTCGACGGAAAACCCATGTGGGCAGCTTGTTCAGAAACAAGATGTTCAGAAGCAAGAGGCTCAGAATCCAGCAGAACAGCAGCAGACCGTGCGGCAGCGCATTGTGCAGCAGGCAATACGCTGTTCAGCTAAAAGCTGGACCACGCCTTCGCTCGTCCCGCAGGTCAAAATTCTGTACACGGAACAGCATCATCCGCGTGTGCCGGTGATGTATGAACCGACGATCGTCATCATTTTTCAGGGCCAAAAGATTGGTTATCTGGGCGGAAAAACCTTCCAGTATGACCCGGAAAACTACCTGTTGATGACGGTGCCGCTGCCGTTCGAATGTGAAACGATAGCCAGCGTTGAACACCCGCTGGTGGGGATGGCGATCCGTATCGATATCCAGATGCTTCAGGATTTGCTGATCGACATCGGTGACGATGACAGCGCGATCCGCCCTTGCTCCTGTACGTGCGGTGTGAACAGTGCCCCGCTGACCGATGAAATTTTATGTGCCGTTGAACGGCTGCTGGATGCGATGAATAACCCGCGTGATGCCCGTGTGCTGGGGCCGGCGATTGTGCGCGAGATTATCTATCATATGCTCTGCGGTGAACGCGGTGCGGCATTACAGGCGCTGGTGAATCGGCACACGCATTTCAGCCAGATAGCCAGATCTCTGCGACGTATCGAAAACCACTATGCCGATAGCCTGAATGTGGAACAGCTGGCGGCTGAAGTGAACATGAGCGTCTCGGCGTTTCATCACAACTTTAAGGCCGTCACCAACACATCGCCGTTGCAGTACCTGAAATCCTACCGCTTACATAAAGCGCGGGTGCTGATGATCAACGAGGGGCTGAGAGCGGGCGTTGCGGCGGCCCGCGTAGGGTATGAGAGCGTGTCGCAGTTTAGCCGGGAATTTAAGCGCTATTTCGGTGCGACGCCGAGCGATGAAGTCACGAGAGTAAAGGCCAGTAACATGGCGGTTGAGGAAAGCTGAAGACGTGAAGAAAGCGTGCCGTTGCCCGATTAGGCGACCGCACGTTTTTTGCGCCACACCATGACAGCCATGCCGATCAGGCCGCTAACCAGCAAAATAATCGGGAGCAGGATCAGCGCGGTCATCACCTGATCTTCATAGCGTTTGACCAGCGGAATGTGGCTGAGCGCATAGCCGAGCGTGACAATCCCGCCGACCCACAGCAACCCACTGAGCCAGTTGAAAATCTGAAAGCGCGTATTGTTTAATCCAGAAATGCCCGCCATCGTTGGCAGCAGCGTGCGGATAAATGCTAAAAAGCGGCCAACCAGCAGCGCCATCAGGCCGTGGCGATGAAACAGGTGATGGGCCCGCTGGTGGTAATGGGCGGGAAGCTGCAACAGCCAGCCCTTTACCAAGCGCGTATCGCTCAACCAGCGCCCTTGAAGGTAACTGAGCCAGCAGCCGAGGCTTGCGGCGATGGTAAGCAGAATCATCGTAGGGAAAAAGCTCATCACGCCTTTGGCAATCATGGCACCCGTGAGCAGCAACAGGCTATCGCCAGGCAGAAAAGAGGCAGGGAGCAGACCATTCTCCAGAAACAGTGTCGTGAACAGAATGCCGTAAACGACCCAAACAACGTGGGGATCGGCCAGTGCACTAAAATCCTGCTGCCAGAGCGCCTGAATAATGTCGTGAACCACACTCATATTACTTCCCGCCAGTGACGATATTCACTATCTCTCAGGCTGCGGCGTGGGACGCTGGGCTACCTGAAATCTACTGCTTATCAAGCCCTAAGATCGATATGGGCAAAACGCCTTGCCGCATGATGAGAATGCAGCAGGGCTTAATGCTTAGTTTTGGTTAAGGTAACGCGGTTTTTGGGTAAGCGTTGACTCATGATTATCATAACGCATTACCCACCGCGCCGCAGGGGAAATCAAGATACGGCGGTTTTATGGCCGTCACACTTTCTATATTTTGTTTCCTGCCTGTATGTGGTTTCCAGCGGCGAGCTTGCTGACGCCTTGCCAGACTAGGCGCTCAGCCTGCTGAAACCCGCAGCCAGATCGTCAATCAGATCGTCACTGTCTTCAAGTCCAATATGTAACCGAATAAGAGTGCCGGTAAAATCCACGCCGCCAGCAGGACGGATGGCGGCCAGATCTTCCGGCTGATTCGCCAGTATCAGCGACTCAAAGCCACCCCAGGAATACGCCATGCTGAAGTGCTCAAAATTGTCCAGATAGTTCGCCAACGCGTCTTTGCTCAATTTCTCTTTCAGCACAAAGGAGAACAAGCCGTTGCAGCCTTTAAAGTCGCGTACGTAGAATTCATGCCCTTTGCACTCAGGTAAGGCTGGGTGGTTAACCACCGCGACTTCGGGTTGCTCTGCCAGCCATTTCGCAATGCGGATGCTGCTTTCCTGATGCTGTTTGAGTCTAACGCCCAATGTGCGCAGGCCACGGCTGGCGACATAGGCGCTATCGGCATCGACCATTTGTCCCATCAGATAAGAGTGTTCACGCAGCTGTGCCCAGCAGCGTTCGTTAGCGACCGCCGTGCCTATCATGGCATCGGAATGACCGACAATATATTTGGTGGCAGACTGAATGGAGATATCAATGTCAAAGTCGAATGCTCTGAATAAAATACCTGCCGCCCAGGTATTATCAATCATGACAATAATGTCGGGATTGATGCGGCGTACGGCTTGTACGATGGCTGGCACATCGTGGACTTCCATCGTGATGGAGCCGGGCGACTCGAGAAAGACCACTTTGGTATTGGGCTGGATCAGCTCGGCAATATCGGCACCGATCAGCGGGTTAAAGTAGGTGGTGCTGACGTTCATTTTGCTGAGGACTTTATTACAGAAATCCTGCGTGGGTTCATAGGCCGAACCGGTTACCAGCACATGATCGCCTGCTGAGACGAAAGAAAGAATAGCGTTAGAGATAGCCGCTGCACCGCACGGGTACAACACACAACCCGCGCCGCCTTCCAGCTCAACCATTGCTTCCTGAAACGAAAAGTGGGTCAGCGTACCGCGGCGGCCATAGAACAGCGCTCCCTTTGCTCGGTTAATCGTGGCGTTTTTTTTGTCCTGCACGGTATCGAATACCAGAGAGGACGCGCGCTGAATAACGGGGTTGACGGAGCCGTGGGTGAATTTCTTGCTGCGTCCTGCGGCGACTAATGCTGTTGCCGTTTTTTTGCTTGTCATAACCACTATCACCTTTTCTGTTCAGTCCTGCCGGATGACTCACTACGCCGACGATTCCCAACGGCGATGCAGAGGGAATCGTAGGGCGGGGCATGATTGGATTTATAAGCGTTCGATTGATGAGGTCTACGTTATCACGGCTTGGGCGGCGTGTGGGCGGGTTTTGTCACGGCGGAAAAATGCGCCGCACCGCAGGCATTCCCTTGGAGAGTGGGCTTTCAGCCCGTTTTGCGGTGAGAAGGTCGGAAGTAGGTGAAAATATTTCAGGTCAGAAAATGTCGGGAAAGCGCCATGTTGTTCTGTATTGCGGCGAACAACATGGCGCAATGGGGCGTGCGTTAACCCGTATGGACGCCAAAGAGCTTAGGCAGCCAGAGCGAGATGGCCGGAATATAGGTGACCAGCATCAGCACAAGGAAGAGCGCGCAGTAGAAGGGCAGCATCGCCTTAACCACCTGTTCTATCTTCTGTTTACTCACTGCACTGGCGACGAAAAGTACCGACCCCACCGGCGGTGTAATCAGGCCGATCCCAAGGTTCACCAGCATGATCATGCCGAAATGCACCGGATCGATGCCGAGCGAGAGGGCGACGGGCAGCAGAACGGGCGTCAGAATCAGGATCAGCGGTGCCATGTCCATCAGTGTGCCAAGTAGCAGCAGCATGATGTTAATCCACATCAGGATGACGTACTTGTTGTCCGAAATGGAGGTGAAAAACTCGGTAATGCGGCTCGGCAGCTGCATGTAAGTCATGATGGCACCGAACGCGGCAGCGAAGCCGATCAGGATCATTACGATCGTGACGGTCTTGACCGTGCGGTACATCAGCTTGGGCAGTTCTGACCACTTATAGTCTTTGTAGATAAACATGGTCACGAAGAAGGACCACAGGCAGGCGATGGCCGCAGACTCGGTTGCGGTGAAAATGCCGGATAGGATCCCGCCCATGATGATGACGACGGTCATCAATCCCCACAGGGTATCGACAAAGATTTTCAGCGCCTGACGGAACGGTACGCGTTCGCCTTTTGGATAACCGCGTCGATGTGCGAAGCCGACGCACATCACCATCAGGGTCAGGCTGAGCAGCAGACCGGGCAGGATCCCTGCAATAAACAGCGAAGCAATGGAAACCGTACCGCCGGTTGCCAGTGAGTAGATCACGGAGTTGTGGCTCGGCGGTGTCAAAATCGCCTGCACGGAGCCGCTGGCAGTGACGGCGGCGGAGAAGTCGCGCGGATAACCTTTCTTCTCCATTTCCGGGATCATCACCGAACCGATAGAGGCGGTGTCCGCCACGGAAGAGCCGGATATCGCGCCGAAAAACGTCGATGCAACGATGTTAACCAGCGATAAACCGCCGCGAATAAAGCCGACAAAGATGTAAGCGAAGCTGACCAACCGACGGGCGATGCCGCCTTCGGCCATAATTGCTCCGGCCAGAATAAAGAAGGGAATCGCCAGCAGCGAGAATTTGTTCACGCCGTTGGTAACCTGAATCATGACCGCTTCAAGCGGTAGATCGATCCAGAACGCGCCAACGATGGCGCTTAATCCCACTGCGTAGGCGACGGGAACGCCGACCGCCAACAGCACGGCCAGTGAGGCAATCAGAATAAATGCATCCATGGTATTGGCTCCAGATTAAGAACTGCCAAGCATTACCACAGGGCGTTTATCCTGCGGGCCGAAAAACATTTTTTCGATGATGAACAGCACGGTGATTAACGAGCCAATAGGCAGCGGTAAATAGCTTTCACCCGCGGTTAATAAGGGAAACTCCGCAACGGGCTGTTCCCATAATTCCAGGCAAAGCAACGTGCTGTAATAGAGAATAAACAGGCTGATTAACAGCATCAGGAGATTCGCCAGATGAACGCAAACCTTCTTACCGGCTTCTGGCAATCTGTCGGTCAACATACTGACGGCAATATGCGAGTTGGAACGGTAGCTGACAGCGGCACCGACAAAAGTAAACGTCACCATACAAATAATAGAAATGGGTTCTGGCCAGGATAATGCGGAATTCAATACATAGCGTGCGAATATACCGACAGGAATAACAAGCGTCATAATTAATAACGCCAGACCAGAAACCCACATGGCAATACGATAGAGTACATCCATGCTGGAAAGATAAGACTGTGCCATTTTTCCACCTATACTCACTTCGCTGAGTGATAAGCAAAGGATCATTGTTGATATCAGGCTATCCCGTCATCATTCAAGTTGCATGGGCGTTGGCTGCGTTCACTCACCCGAATCACTTACCTGAGTAAGCTCATCGGGATTCACTCTCTTGCCGCCTTCCTGAAACTCGAATTATTTGGGGTATATTAATGGTGGCGGATAAATAGCAGGCTATTTATCCGCTGAGATGAGGTACTGATTATTGGACGTCAGCGACGGCTTTAATCAGATCCTGATATTTGGCACCAAACTGATCGCGAACGGGTTGGGTGGCTTTAAAATAGTACTCGGTATCAATTTCATGGAACTGAACGCCGCCGGCTTTCATTTTATCCAGAGATTGCTGCGTATATTCTTTCCACAGTACGCGCTGTTCCTGCTGTGCTTCTTTCGCCAGCTTCAGGATAAGATCCTGATCTTCTTTGGATAATTTGTCCCATTTGGCTTTGGAATACAGGAACAGCTCAGGGATAATGAAGTGGCGGCTCCAGGTATAGTTTTTCACGACAGGCAGGTAGTTGTGTGCGACAAACGTTGGTGGGTTATTTTCGGTGCCGTCAATCACGCCGGTTTGCATGCCGCTGAAGACTTCACTGACGCCCATGGCAATCGAGTTGGCCCCCATCGCTTTTAGCGTAGCCAGCGCGACCGGGCTACCCTGTACGCGAATTTTCATGCCTTTGAGGTCTTCTGGTTTCACCACCGGTTCCTTGGTGATTAAGTTACGCGTTCCCGCATCCATCCAGCCCAGAAAAACCAATTTTGATTTACTGCTATGGGTAATCTTGTCACCAATTTCCTGACCAATTTTCCCATCCAGCACTTTATGCAGATGATCTTCATCACGGAAAATATAGGGCAGCGTGAAGACTTCTATTTCCGGTAAAATAGCAGCAACGGGCGTCATTGATACACGGATAATATCAATCGCGCCGAGCTGCGCCTGCTCAATCATTTGTTTTTCATCACCCAATACCCCGCCAGGGAAGGTTTTAATTTCCAGCCTGCCATTTGTGGCGGCTTTTAATTTTTCTCCCATTTTCTGAACGGCGACGACATTAGGGTAACCTTCAGGGTGAACATCAGAGGCTTTAATTTGTTGTGCCTGAATCGCTTGGCTCATCAGGAGTGCAGTAGAACCCAGACAAACGCCGATCAATGTTTTCGACAGCTTCATTGAATTATCTCCAGAGGTGGGGTGACATTATCGATAATCAAAGGTGATTTAAAAATATAAACCCATGAATAATAGCGTAATGAAGAGTGGGTTTAATGATGAGAAGACGACCGCCTATTACGTATTATTGTGGCGTGTGTCAGTATTCTCTGCGAGTTAAGCTAACCTATTATACAACTTCGTAGAATGACTCGTGTCACAAAAGAAAAAGCTAATATGAAATGCTGTTTTATATGGGCTTTATTCCTATTTGACTTATAGGAATATACGTAACTTGGTGTTTTTATTTATCTTATTATGTTCTTATGTGTCTATTTATTTCAGTAAACTTATCGCCAGTCATCATGAAATGGTGTGATAACTTAATGTTGATCACAAAAAGCCGATCGTAAAAATCTTTGCTATCGCACCGTGTTTTAGGTGGGATCTCCCGCCTGATATATTCCTGAATGCTATTCTTCTTGTCGTTCTTATGCTTTTCCTGCTGATGTGCGAGCAATACCCTCCGAAATCCTGTCAAAACGCAAGGAAAGTGCGTTATCTGATGTAAATAATAATGAGAACGACTATCAATTCGTTCAGGGTTTGGTATCATTTCAGGCTGCGTTATTGCGGCATTATACCTGCGAATATGTGCGGATATTGTACAGAACAGATGATTGTACAAAACAGATGATTGTACAGAACGAATGGTGGAGGCACAGCGTGAAGACGGCTGTCAGTAATACAACTCAACAGGTGTTATCAACCTGGCAAAAAAAACGTGGCGCGTTCAGCGCATTTTCCCGTAGCGTGCTGGTTATCCTGCTGTGTACGGCGGGACTAAGTGGAAATGCGTTTGCGGCTCCAGCAACGGCACCGTTATCGACAGAGAATGCAGCACCCGTCGCTCAGCCTGCTGCTGCGTCGCCTTCCGCTCCTGTGACGACCGATGTGCAGGCACCAGCCTCAGCCCTCGCGCTGCCTGCCAGTGCGGCACCGGGCACCAACAACCTGATGAAAACCGATTTGTCCGTCTGGGGTATGTACCAGCATGCTGACGCCGTGGTGAAAACGGTGATGATCGGTTTGCTGCTGGCCTCCGTGATTACCTGGGCGATCTTCTTCAGTAAAAGCGTTGAGATGTCTGGCGCGAAACGCCGCCTGCGCCGTGAGTATTTGGCGTTGGAACAGGCGAAAACATTGGACGACGCGCTGGAAACCGCGGACGCGTTCAAAGCCGGCAGCGTCGCACAGCAACTGCTGGTTGATGCGCAGAACGAACTGGAGCTTTCCGCACGTTCTGATGACAACAACGGCATTAAAGAGCGCACCGCGTTTCGTCTGGAACGTCGCGTGGCGGCTACCGGGCGTCACATGGGGCGTGGTAACGGCTATCTGGCGACGGTCGGCGCAGTTGCCCCGTTCGTGGGGCTGTTCGGTACGGTATGGGGCATCATGAACAGCTTCATCGGTATCGCACAGACGCAAACCACTAACCTGGCGGTCGTTGCTCCGGGGATTGCAGAAGCCCTGCTGGCGACGGCGATTGGTCTGGTTGCCGCGATTCCTGCGGTGGTCATCTATAACGTGTTTGCTCGTTCGATTGCTGGCTACAAAGCGATGGTCGGCGATGTGGCTGCACAAGTGCTGCTGCTGCAAAGTCGCGATCTCGACGTGGCTGCCAGCAACGATAACCGGGCGTCTTCAGCAGCGCATAAACTGCGGGTGGGTTAAGTCATGGCGATGCATTTGAAGGAGGACGTGAGTGATGACGGTGAAATGCATGACATTAACGTCACGCCGTTCATTGACGTCATGCTGGTTCTGCTGATTATCTTCATGGTGGCTGCCCCGCTGGCAACGGTAGACATTCGTGTCGATCTGCCAGCCTCATCGGCAGCACCACAGCCGCGGCCGGAAAAACCGCTTTATCTGACGGTAAAAGCGGACAAGCAAATGTTCCTGGGTGAAGAGGTGGTTAGCGAGCAGTCGCTGGCGCAGGTGCTGGATGCGAAAACCAGTGCCAACAAAGAAACGACCATCTTCTTTCAGGCTGATAAAAGCGTCGATTATGAAACCATCATGAGCGTGATGGATTCACTGCGTAAAGCAGGCTACCTCAAAGTCGGCCTGGTCGGTGCGGAAACCGCTGCTGCTAAATAACGGCTGAGGGTTGTGTTGTAAGAAGGAATGCGGATGTTCAAACCGCGTTCCTTTTTTTATGTCTGTAGGTTTACATCTGGGTGATAGGGTAGAGTGGTTAGGCGTTAAGCCTACGCACGCGAGTCAGGATGGCGCCAGTGAATCCGCGTCGGGATATAGCGTCGATCTTCTTCAAGCGGCTGTTGTGCAATCAGGCTGGTCACCATCTCAAAGCTGCTGCGCGCCAGATTTTCACAATCCTGCGCCACGGTATCGATCTTCAACGGTAAGCAGTCAAACAGATAGTGATCGTCAAAGCAGCACAGTCGAATACCGCTTTCCATCAGGTTATGCTGGTTCATATAGCGCAGCACGCCTTCCATCAGGCCACAGGCGGCAACAAACAGCGCTTTTGGCGGACGACCCAGCGTTGCACACAGCTGAGCAAACATTTCATAACCCGCACTGGGGTGATAGCTGCCGTGAATAATCCACTCCGGCTTGCAATCGATACCTGCGCGCGTGAGTCCAAGTTGAAAGCCTTCCAGACGGTGGCGAGTCGGGGAGATTCGCGGCTGGCCGCCAAGGAAATAGAATTCATCACGATGCTGGCGGGCGATACGCTCGACCATTTCTGCCGTGGATTCTACCGCTTCGGAAATCACCATCGGCAGCGTGGAATCACCAATCACCCGGTCAAACTGTATGACGGGCAACTGCTGATTAATTTTCTGATATTCGACATCGCTTAACAGGCTGGAAGCGACAATCAGGCCATCGACCTGACGTTGCACCAGACTGTTGACCGCCATCATCTCCTGACTGGCGTTTTCGTCGGTGCAAGCAATCAGCAACTGTAGCCCTGCTTCACGACACAGCATTTCCAGCTCGCGGGAAATCACAGCAAAGCCGTAGTTGGTCATTTCCGGCACCACCAGCCCCAGCGTGTTGCTGCGTGAGGAACGCAGAGAACGTGCGTGAATGCTGGGCTGATAACGTTGCTCATGTGCGACGGCTAAAATGCGATCGCGGGTTTCATCAGAAACGCGAAACTCTTTGCTACGCCCGTTAAGCACCAGGCTGGCGGTAGATTTTGATACACCAGCCAGCGCGGCGATGTCACTGATTGTTATGCGTTTAGTCGGTTTCACCGCGAGGTCTGCTATCAGAAAAAAGGGAAGTTATTCTATCACGCATGGCGCTAACAGCCAGTGCTGTAGCGTTAATCGCCCAGAACCGCTGAACGTCATGAGCGCCTCGCTTTCCGGGAAATAGCGTGCAGACATCACGGCTTCACCGTCGTTGATAAAAATTTCAACGCTGGAGCGATCGCACAAGATCTGCAATTGGTTCAGAGCGCCACGCCAGTAACGATGCTCGGGCTCGCCGGTACGACGGTTACGTCGGCTCAGCGTGACGCGTTCACCGTCCCAACAGAGAACCAATTGGGAAGCGAGGCTGAACTGGAATTCTCCCTGCACGGTGATAAGGATTTCCGCGCTGCTAGCGTCCAGCGGAGACGCGTAGTCTGCGGCACCCTGCCAGCTGTAATGCTGTCTGCGCAGCAACTGCAACTCGCGCGCAGGACGTTGATAAACGCGATCGTCATGCAGCGTGAGTTCACGCGGGCAGGTCATGGTATGGATCCAGCCATGTTCGATCGTCGGTTCAAAAAATTCATTGTCGTCAGGAATCGACATCCAGCCGAACAGCAGGCGTCGCCCGTCTTCACTCAACGTGGTTTGTGGAGCGTAAAACTCGAAGCCGAGATCCAGTTCGTGGAAATCCTGATGCGGGTAAGCGCCGTTTTCGTAATTGAGTGAGCCGATGAAATAGCCAGCCTGAAAGGTATTCAGGTAGCGTTCCTCTTCGGCGGGAACGCCCTGCGGGCAGCAAATCAGTACGTCTTTGCCATCCAACGGGAACAGATCCGGGCATTCCCACATGTAGCCAAAATCACCGAGCCCGCCCAAACGGGAACCGGCGATCTCGCCGATCTTTTCCCATGCCAGCAGATCGGCAGAACGGTAGAGCAATACTTTACCTTGTAGATCGAGATCCTGTGCACCGAGCACCATGTACCAGTGGTCGTCATGACGCCACACTTTGGGATCGCGAACGTGGCCGGTGTAGCCGTCGGGGAGCGTCAGCACCGCTCCCAGTTTGTCATATTCACCGTTAGGGTTCTCACGGGCGAGGCACTGAAACGCGGTACGTGAACCGTCATCGTATTTGACGTTACCGGTGTAAATCAGCGTGATCGCGCCATGATCCACCACGGCAGAACCGGAGTAGCAGCCGTGACTTTCATAGCTTTCGCTCGGTACCAGCGCGACGGGTTCATGCGTCCAGTTCACCAGATCGGCGGAACTCCAGTGCCCCCAGAATTTCGCTCCGTGGGCACAGGCTAAAGGATTCCACTGATAAAACAGATGGTAACGCCCATTGTGATGAATAAATCCATTCGGATCGTTGAGCAGACCAACGTTCGGAGACAGGTGCCATTCCGGGCGATACGGATCTTCCTGTTTCCGTGAATGGCCTGACATCAGGGCGTGCGCCATGCGCTTTAGTAAGTGGACTTCCTTCATTATTCGCTATCCGTTTTATATTTCAGCAGTAAGGAAATGATAAAGGCGGCACCGAACGCAATTAACATCCCAATCAGGTAGTTAAGCATTGAGCCCCCTTGCACAATCGCCAGTCCCGGAAAACCGGTCAGCCCGACGGCCGTCATATTGACGTGATTGAAAACCACCCATGCGCCACCGAGTGCACCGCCTGCCAGCGCCGCCAGGAACGGTTTAATGAAGCGCAGGTTGATACCAAATATCGCTGCTTCCGTGATGCCTAGCAGACAAGAAAGCCCGGCAGGAACGGCAATCGCCCGGGTTTTGGCATCACGCGTTTTGAAGTACACCGCCAGACACGCGCCGCCCTGCGCCACGTTCGCCATCGCCCAAATTGGCAGCAGGAAGTTGACGCCGATATTCGGGTTGCCAAGCAGCCCAGCTTCAATAGCATGGAAGCTGTGATGGACGCCAGTGATCACGATGACGGAGTAGAGGCCGCCGAACAGCAAACCGGCTAGCCAGCCAGCGTGCGTAATCAATGTGCTGAGAACCAAAGAAATGCCATCGCCCAGCGCACGTCCAGCCGGACCAATGAGCAGCATGGCGACAAAGCCGGAAATGATGACGGTCAGGAACGGCGTGACGATGATGTCCAGCGCATCCGGTACGATCTTACGCAGGCGTTTTTCCACGATGCTCATGAACCAGACGGCCAGCAGGACCGGAAACACGGTGCCCTGATAGCCGATCATGGCGATGTCCATGCCGAAGAAATGCATGGTCTGGAAACCACCGGCGACGCCCCAGGCGTTGGTCAACGCTGGATGAGTCAGGATACCGCCCAGCGTCGCACCCAGATAAGGGTTGCCGCCGAATTCCCGCGCGGCGGTAAAGCCGATCAGAACCGGCAGGATAATAAATGCCGCGGAGCTGAACATATCCAGCATGACAAAGATCGCGCTGCTGGAATCGACCCAACCGTAGGTCTTGATCATGCCGAGCAGCCCCATCAACAGACCGGACGCGATAATCGCCGGCATGATAGGGACGAAGATGTTCGATAGCAGGCGCGCCAGACGTTGCAGCGGGTTCAGTTTTTTCGCGGCAATCGAGGCGGCTTCGGATTTGCTCGATTCACTGATGCCTGCCGCTTTGATGAACTCGGCATACACCTTGTTGACCAGCCCTGTGCCGAAAATGATCTGCATTTGTCCGGCGTTCTGGAAGCAGCCTTTCACGCCGTCGACGTTCTCGATCGCTTTCTTGTCAGCCAGACTGTCATCATTCAGCACCAGACGCAGGCGAGTCGCACAGTGAGCAGCACTGGCGATGTTCTCTTTCCCGCCGAGGAGGGGGATGAGCGCGGCGGCAGTAGCGTTGATATCCATGTTATTCCTCTTCTTTCTATAGGATATGCGGTTTCTTTGGCGTCGATTAGCGCATCATCGACGCCAGATTCAGGCAATGATTAGAACCAGGTTTCCATCTGGATACCGAAGTTCCATTCGCCGCCTGCTTTAAAGCCGGTGGAGCCAAACGTATCTTCACTGGAGTAGTTATCCAGTCGTTTATCCCAGTCCATGTAGCTGGCAAACACGCGCAGTTCAGGGCGGCTAAAGAAGTTGCCGATATCGCCAACCTTGAACGTCGGTGCGAAGGTCAGCTTGTAGAAGCCGCCGCTAACCTGATTCAGGCTGCGATAACCGCGCGGATCGAGGTCCATGTATTGATAGCTGCCTTCATAGGCCAGTGCAAAGTTTTCGGTGATTTCCTGAATCAGGCGCGCATTAAACGTCACCCATTCGTAGCTATCACCGCTGACGTAACGGTCTTTGCTGGTTTGCGCCAGAATGGATGGCGCGAAGCTCCAGGTTTTGTTCAGCGCGGTGGTACCGTAGGTCGCAAAGCGCCAGGTGTTAGCATCGTTGGTCAGGTTGCCATCGGCACCGATGTTTTTCACTTCGCCACCCAGACCGTGACCGTAGAGGATCGCGGTTTTCGATGTCCCGTCGCGCAAGCCGTAGAAGCTGTCGCCGTGGTATGCCACCATCGCGTGATAGCCTTTGTCGCCCGCATTGGTGTTAGTAACGACGGTGTTATCGCGGCTGGTACCCGTGTTTTCTTTTACGTCGTTGTTCTTGGCGGTTAATCCGCTCAGCATGAACTGGAATGGCCCGACGTAGTTGTTCGCAGTAAAGACGTAGTTTTTGATGTCGTTATCCAGCGAGGTAATTTCGCCGAGGCTGCGGCCATACAGCGAGAAGTTACTCTTGGCGCTATCTGCCCATTTCACGTCATAGATCCCGCCGCCGGTGCCCGCGAGGAAGACCACGTCGCTGTCCAGCCAGTGAATATCAAAGTTATCGCGATCGAAGCGTTTACCCGCCCACAGCGTGGTGTCCTTAAAGGCACCGGTGAAGGTTGGCAGTGAACCCAGCTCGACGAAAGCTTCACGGATGTTGAGCTTGCTATCATCGCCAGTCCAGTCGTTATAGCTGCGCTGGCCGTCCGCCATCATCACCTTGAAACGGGTGGTCGCACCGTTATCCAGCTTCTGTTTGTGCTCCAGTTTAATTTCGACGTAGGTGTCGTCTTCATTGCCTAAACGGCCAATATGCCCGCCAGTTTGACCCGCAGGGGACATGCCCGGCCCGATATCGGTTTTGGAACTGGTGGCAGAATCATTGATCGACAGGCCAGAACGCGCGTAGCCGTGGAATTCGAATCCATCAGCGAACGACTTCTGCTTGGCCAGCGCCGTTGTACGCTGTTCCACCTGCTGGGTTTTTTGTTCGGTTTGGGTCGTGCGGGTGGCTAACTGCTGGGTTTGCTTTTCAGCGGCATTAGCTCTGGCTTCAGCGGCCTGAGCGCGGGCTTCAGCCTGTTGCAGACGCTGTTCCATGGCGTTCAGACGGGCTTCAATACTGTCGGTGTTGGCAGCGGAAACATAAAACGGGGAGGAAAGTAATAATCCTATCGTCACAGCAAGGTGGCTTGGCTTCATTTTTTCTTTCTCGTCGTGAAGGAGATTTATTGTTTTTGGATTTTTCGTGTTTAGCTAAATTGCTAAACCGGTTTTTCATGAGGAAAATAAAAGCCAAAAGAAGGGTTAGCAAGAAATTTCATTCACCCGATTCTGTAACTGTGATCCTGACTACAAAACCGGGCGGTAACCGTATCAAACGAGGGGATTAGGGCTTGGCTAAGGGCGTGCGTGCAACTGCTGAGCGTAGGGGAGTGCGGTCATCGCACCTTTTGCCGTGGTAGCCAGTGCGCCGCACCGCTGCGCCTGCTCGATAATGGGGTCCCAGCTCAGCGGCTGTGACAGGTCGTCATACTGCGCCAGACCGTGCAGCAAACCGGCGACGAAGGCATCCCCTGCACCGGTAGTATCGACGGGCGTTACCGACGGCGCGGTAAAGTGTTGTAGCCGGTGGCGATCGTGCAGCCAGACGCCTTCACCGCCCAGCGTTACCAGCAAGAGTTGGGTAGGGTAGCGCTGCATAAACTGCTGAATCCCCGCTTCAACATCCGGTGTTGAACAGAGAAAGGCCAGTTCTTCACGCGATAGCTTCACCACATCGGCCAGCATCAGCGCCTGTGTCAGACAGTCGCGCAGTTCCTGCTCGCTTTGCCAGAGGTCGTCACGGATATTCGGGTCGAAGCTGACCCGTCCCTGCGCAGCTTTCACCTGCCGCATCGCCGCAAATGCGGTACTGCGCGAAGGTTCCTGTGAGAGTGCGATGGAACAGAGGTGCAGCCACTCTCTCTGGCTGAACACCGGCAGGTCTTCCGGCTGTAAAAACAAATCAGCACTCGGGCGCACCATGAACGTGAAGGTGCGTTCCCCTGTTTCATCGAGGCTCACGACCACGGTTGAGGTCCGATGTAGCCTGTCGTGTGCCATGTAGCGGGTATTTACGCTTTCCTGTTCCAGCACCGTTTTGAGAAAATGGCCAAAAACATCGTCGCCAACGCGACCAACAAAGGCACTGTTTCCCCCGAGTCTGGCAATGCCGACCGCCACATTGGCGGGCGCGCCGCCAGGGCATTTCAGATAGCGTTCCGTATCTTCCGGGATGAGATCGACAACCGCGTCGCCCATGACCCAAATTCTGTTTGCCATAACGTTACTCTTATCAATGATAATTAGACTGTTTGCTAAAATAGAAGAATCGGTTTAGCTAAGCAATACTCTTCACCGCAGAGACACGTCCACATCAATAAAAGGCACATTTCCACATCGCGTTGGCGAAAATTTATGCGATAGTCATCACGTTGCCATGGTCATCGGGCTAAATAAACGGGCCTGTTATCCGATATCTATGGGGCGTGGCTGAATTAAGCCGCAAAAAGGACGAATGGAGAAGGATATGCATTACCCCACCTCTTTCCGGGTTTGCCCCGGTGCGTAATTACAACCTGCTTTGGGGAATATGGGCGATATGGGCTTTATTGGTTATCGTCTGGCTTATTGATATTTATAGCGAATTTCCCCTTCGATATTACGGTCAGGGAGTGGCAGCCGTACTCGCCGCAAGTGCCACGATCGCATTTTTCTACACTGTTAAAAGGAATAACACGATGTTTTCATTCGATAAAAACAAAAAAGATGCAAAAGAACCGCAAGAGCGCAGTGAAATAAACAGCTCTCCCGCTATCAATCCATCGAACGAGTTGATTAATTCAGTGAACCCTGTGCGTGTGAAAAAAGACACCTTCATTTCTCAGGGCGCGCGCATGACGGGCTCTCTGGCCGTGGATGGCAACATTACCGTGGAAGGCCGGGTAGAAGGTGATGTGCAGTGTGATAACACGATTAAAGTGGAGCACACCGGTCAGGTAAACGGCGAAATGAAATCGCAGCAGATCGTCATCAATGGTCGCGTAGAAGGACGCATAGCCGCCAGCGTCGTAGCCATTCTGGCGCAGGGAAAAGTATTCGGCGACATTTTCACCGATGAACTCTCTATCGAAAAAGGCGGCGTCTTCACCGGCCAATCCCACCCGCTGACCCCGCCAGCACAGAATCAGGAAAAACTGACCTACGTGGAAAAGAAAAAAGAGAAAACCAGCAAAGTCCCCGCAGAGCAAGAGAACGTCGTCGCGCTAGCGAGTAATGCGCCCACGGCGTGATATTGTCGGGAAAGGTCACTTTGACAGGTAAAGTCTATGGACAAGGAAGACATCATCGGCCGGCGCTACTTCCAGTATTGGGGCAAAGCAAAAAAATCGGCAGATGCGCTGGAGGGGGATGATTATCATCTGCTGCCTTATCACGGTTTGGATGTGGCAGCCTGTGGTTATTTCTTATTAAAGGGAAACTATTTTCAGGCTAACCATGTGCTGCGTGAACTGGCATCTGGTGATGATGATGTCGCCGCATGGTTTGCGTATTTTCTGGCCTGGCACGATATCGGAAAATTTGCCCGAGGTTTTCAGGGCAAATATGCCAACCCTGATTCCCCGTTAGTCCAGCATTCGGGGCTGTCAGGGAGGGACAGGCATGACGATCTGGGCTTCTGGCTATGGACGATGCGTGATGACATTCCCAATTTATTTCCTTTAGGGACGAAAAAGCCCACTTCGGTGGTGAAAAATACGCTGGAGATCTGGCTGAACATTGTTACCGGGCACCACGGCAAACCGGCGGCGGAATGCAAAGGCAGTCTGGCTTTTCATCGTGATGACTATCTGGCGGTAGAGCATTACCTGCATGATCTGGAAACGTGCTTTCCCGACGCGTCTACGTTCCCTGCCTGCTTCGCTGATAAAGGCTGGCGAAACCGGCTGAAGCAGCAAAGCTGGGCGCTGGCTGGCTTGACGGTGCTGGCAGATTGGTTGGGCTCGCGCCAGCAGGATTTCTGCTATTGCAGCACGCCGATGCCACTCGAAACCTATTGGCGTGAACACGCGCTGCCGACGGCAGAAAGGGTCATCTCGCGCTTGCCACGAGCGCCGTCTACCGCTCCTTTCCATTCTATCCAACAGCTTTTTCCGTTTATCCAGCGCCCAACGCCGTTGCAACAGCAGGCGCTGGAGGCTGATATTTCTGCTGACGGGCCGCAGCTTTTCATTCTGGAAGATGTGACTGGCGCGGGGAAAACAGAAGCTGCGATGGTACTGGCGCATCGGCTGATTGCGCAGCAAAAAGCGAGCGGTATTTATGTCGGCTTGCCGACGATGGCAACGGCGAATGCTATGTACCTGCGGCTTGCCAAGGCCTACCGCGCATTATATTCATCAGAGCACAGCCCTTCGCTGATGCTGGCGCACGGAGCGCGGCATATGTCGTCAGCCTTTATGCAATCGCTGTGGGAGGGCGACAGTCAGGGACAGACGCAGTACGACAAGAAGGAAAACGCCGCTAGCAAAGACTGCAACATCTGGTTTGCGGACTCGCGCAAGAAAGCGCTGCTGGCGGATATCGGCGTGGGCACGCTCGATCAGGCGCTGATGGCGGTGATGCCGTTTCGCCACCAGTCGCTGCGGGTGTTGGGGCTACAGAACAAGCTGCTGATTCTTGATGAAGTACATGCGTATGACGCCTACATGAGCAAGCTGATCGAGCTGTTGATTGGCTTCCATGCGCGGCAGGGCGGTAGCGTGATTATCCTCACCGCGACGCTGCCGCTTAATCTGCGGGAAAAGCTGACGTGGGCGTTCGCGCAGGGGATAGCGTGTGAATCTGTACAGCTCAATCCCGATGCGGATTATCCGTGGATGACACAGTTAACGCGGGGGTGCCTGCGGGAAACGCTGTTGGATACGCGGGCGGAAGTGCGACGCGAGGTCAAGATTGGTTGGTTGACTGAACGGTTGCAGGGCATCGAACGTGTGAAGGTTGCCGTGGCGGCGGGGCAATCGATCTGTTGGATCAGGAATACGGTGGATGACGCCATCGCCGTGTATCGCCAACTCATTGAGGCGGGTATTGCAGAGGAAAATATGTTGCTGTTCCACAGTCGTTTTGCCTTTTGCGATCGCATGGCGATTGAGGAACAGGCGCTGACGTGGTTTGGCAAAGACAGTACGCCGGAGCAACGTGGTGGCAAAGTACTGATTGCCACGCAGGTGGTTGAGCAATCGCTGGATATTGATGTCGACAATATGATTAGCGACCTTGCGCCCATCGATTTGCTGATTCAGCGTGCAGGGCGGCTACAGCGGCATATCCGGTTTCTCGACGGGAGTCGTAAAACAGAGTCGGATACGGCGCCGCTAACGGATGAGCGCCCGGCTGCGGTGCTGCACATTATGGCTCCCGTCTGGCAACCAGAAGCGGAAGCCGACTGGCTAGGCGATGAACTGCGAAATAGCGGCTACGTTTACCCCGATCATGCTGCGCTGTGGCGTACGCAGGCGATATTACGCGAACACGGTGCGATAAAAATGCCGGAAGCGGCGCGACAGCTGATCAACAGCGTGTATGAAGAACAGATCGCGGTGCCTCCGGCCTTGGAAGCGATAGCCTGCACGGTTCTGGGGAAAAACTACGGCCAGCGTTCTTTCGCACTACAGTCTGCGCTGGCGTTGGTACACGGTTACTGTGCTCAATCCAGCGACTCTGGCTGGAGCGATGCGGTAGATATCTCCACCCGCATAGGAGAGGAAACGCTGGATCTGTATCTGGTGTGGAAACCGGAAAACGACGGCGAACTCCCGCAGCCTTACGCCACATCGGAAACCTTCGGCTGGGAGCAAAGCCGCGTGCAGGTTCGGTTAAGCTGGTGGCAGAAGCGTAAAACCGGATTGCCCATACTGGAAGGTGACGCACTGGAACGGTTTCGGCAGCAATTACACCGCCCACAGGCCGAAGTGCTGCTGCTGCATCGGGGTGAAACCCACGCGTTTTATAGCGAGCGAGTGGGGTTGATGCTCAGTCAATAAATGTCTCAACAGGCACATTAAAGTAGCGAGAAAAGTCTTTTATCTGATGCGGCTTTATAGTGATAAATAATGCCACTTTATCGCTGCCTATCAATTTAGCAAATACGTGCGTTTTATGATGAGACTGGCAAATAAAGTACGGTATGGCCTGGGCTGTTTCTAGCACACTATTGCTTTTGGTGTACTATGTACTCTATTTGGTGTACTTTGTACCCTAACAAGGAAGGTGTGTCAGTGAGTCAGGCGATAGAGTTTATTGAAACCCCGATGTTTACCAGGCAGATAAAGCAGATCGCAACCGATGATGAGCTTAAAGAACTTCAGAAAGAGCTTATCGGATCCCCGGATAAAGGCGATCTGATACAGAAAACGGGTGGTCTGCGAAAAATTAGGATGGCGACAGGTTCCCAAGGGAAAAGTGGTAGCGTTAGAGTTATTTACTTTTTGGCAACCGTAGATGTTATTTATTTTGTAATGGCTTACCCGAAAAATACCAAAGATAGTCTAACTGATGCTGAAAAAGCCGCTCTGAAGAAGTTAACAAAATTACTGAAAGATGAGGCATGAAATGAGCTTTTTTGATGACCTAAAAACCTCTCTGGAGGAAGCTGTAGACATAAAAAATGGTGTGAAAGCACCAACCAGAGTGACTCGCTATGAGATCGCAGATGTGCGGGCGATAAGAGAACAGCTCAATGTTTCTCAAAGTGAAATGGCACAAGCTTTGGGAACCAGCGTTGATACCATCAAAAGCTGGGAAGCTAAACGGCGTAACCCAACTGGACTGGCGGCTAAGGTTCTGGCTACCATTCAGGCGAACCCTGCTTTCTTCTATGAGTTAGCTTCACACTAAACCGCCACCAAAAAAACGGGTATAAAGTGCGTTTTGCAAGAGGTGCTGCATCCCTGCGGTTTGTCCCCGCTGGCGCGGGGAAGATGGAAGACAGAAGTAACAGGCTGTTTCCATTATCGGTTCATCCCTCTAATAGAGGGAACGCATGAAGTCTAACTCATAATTATTCAATTAGAAGTTCTATTCATTAAACAGCTCCTATTTTTTTGTTAAAAGCCGTATCTATTATCTTATTGAACTTTTTGTTCAGTTAGACTAAAAATAAGACAGCACCTGATATTGCTAGCTGGAGTTGCTCAACTGAGCGGTGTTCAGGCGCAAGGCACGGAACACGCATTTAGTTGAGCCAGCGGCATCTTTCATGCCTAGCGGCGTATTTCGTGGAAATCAAACCACGCCAGAAGGAATATGAATATTGATCATTATTCCCGTTATCACTATCCCAGTGAATATCACTATTCACCAAACCAAAGTGGAGGCACCGCCACCGCACCCCACCTGTACTATCCCAGCGCTAAGCCACAAACGTGAGCCATCTCTCTGGCGTCGCGGGCTGAATGCGTTAAAAAAGAGACTGTAGAACCAGCCGTAATCGGCTTGCCGCAGGGATAATGAGATGGACGCTCCATCTTAACGGCATCAGATGTGCCAGAGTATGAGTGTCAAATC
>NZ_JBIXKO010000020.1:0-48519 GCF_044751765.1 Pectobacterium sp. CHL-2024
TAGACTATGAATCACCCGCAGAGCGTTTTAACCAATGTGTTGCATCCATCGGTTGAACTCACAGCACGAGGCGGTCAGCCAACCAAGCCGTATGTCTTCTGCGAGCGATGACTGGAAGTTCGTTTTCAGGTAACATAATCCATATGCAAGAGGATCTCTAAAAGAGAATGGGACGTCTAAGCGGGATACTTACAACGATTCTTGCCGTATTCACAGCAAGCACTCTGTTTGGCGTATTTTTATTCAAATAGCAAACACCAATAAAGGGAATTTTCATGAATAATATTCCATCTATGCCGCAGTTAGGGATTTATGTCTCAAAAATCGATCCCACCCTTCGCATCACTGTAACCGACGTTGATATTGTTGATGACGATGATGACTCTCCTGATGATGAATTGTTTTATTTAGTCCGCTGGATCGAGGGGGAAGATGAAAGTGATATGTCTGCGATGGAATTTGAGCTAGATCCAGCCGAGTGGCAGGCTTTCGTTGAGTCTGAACAATTAGTGTTTGAGCGCGATCCGTACATGGATTCAGTCCCCGAAAATTCAAACTTTGCGAAAATTCGGGATTTACTCATGAAGACGAAACAGAGTGACCGTTCGTAAGCACCCATCAGGAAAGATGGCTTAGCGAGTGTTATCTATTTGGGGCAAACGAATTCGCAAGCAATTTGCCACCAAAGGTGAAGCACTTTCACATGAACGCTGTTTAATAGATAACGCGTCTGACCTGCTCCCCGTTGATCAACTCAGCCTGTTGTTAGCAACGTCCGCTCCGTCAAGATCTGCCTGTCATATTCAGCGCAGCAAGAGTGCCAGATCAAGTCTTAGCTAATACATTTCATCACAATCGACAACCACTCTTCCTGGGGCTCGCTGAAGCCCTTATCAGCTTGTTGGCGTCATACTTCTTTTTCTCATGAACGTAGATCCGTTCTGTTCTTCCACCGTTGTTGGTGATGAAACTGATGATGGAGTGGAAGACTTTGTTCAGTCGTGGTTTATCTATCAAATCATCACTGATTTTTTCGACATGGCTATAGTAAGAGAGAAGCAAAAAGCTCAACACCACTTCTCGGTTTGAGAACGTCAGATTTTCTATGTCTTGCTGGTATTTAATGTAAAACCCGGCACAAAAAAGATAAGACTGCTCGGTGATTTCTGATTCTGAAAAACCAGATTCGTTAAGTTTATCAACGAACCTGTCGAGCAACAGCAGATACATTTCCATCAAACTCATATTTATTTTTTTCATAACTATGCATCCTTGCATTCAAATGATTAATATTGTCATCCTGACAAATAAAGAAATACCATAATATTTAACCATGTCAATAGCTAAAAACTATCAACTAAAGATATTTTGCAGGTAAGGGATTATTGAGTTCTTCAAGCGTTATTTTTTTAAGATGAGCATTGTATATCCATATTTCAAACCGTTCTAAATATCGGGAATTCAGTGCTTTCAACGCTTCATTCTCTGCTTCAAGCCTCCTAATTCTTTGCGATGCTACTTTTAAATTAGCAGGTTTTACCGTGTGGACTTCACCAGATTTGATAATGGTTTTTTTTACATTGAAGCTTTCGGCGATCTTTACATGACTACTTAAAGATTGTCTCGATGGTCTTTTTCCAATGACTCCAATTAACTTGTCACATAAAATATCCCAGGTTAGTTTGTTATCTATGGGCCATGTATTAATTAAATCTACTATCTTCTTTTCATGATAACCATTTATATGCTTAGCCATTTACTCTCCTTTTATTATTTTATTTTGAAACTCATACCATTTCTCAGCATGGATATTTCCATCATTTTTATCATAAAGTGTTCTTTCTATAACTTTATTGTGTATTTTAGCTAAGCTCTCATTATTCATACCAGACTCTTTAAAAGGGTAAGCATCGCAAGGCTTAAATGCATATGAATGCTTACAATACCCATACTTGGTAATGAGGATTGCCCCGCTACTCAATGAATCGAACTCATTTAGATCAACAACGGGTATTTGTTTCACTCTGTGAGTATTCGTGATCACTGACGATCTTTCATCTCTTATCAGTTTAGACATTTGAAGATGCGACCGATGATCATAAGACACATTCTGTGAAATAAGTTTCCTTCCAGACCAACGAGCAATGCTAAATTCATCCATACCATTTATTTGAGAAAATGTATTGAGTAGATGTCTCAATTGATGTGTTCTCAATAAATATGGGCTACCATCTTCATTCAAATAATGATATTTCTTAAATATATTAAGCTCTCCTTTGACATTCGCTGAATCAATAAAAAAATGAGTTGTAGGCCTGAACAAACGTTCTAATTTTACGGATTTTCTTTTACATAACTGCCCTTCATTTAATAAACAAAGTGCATTTGAATATTTAATATTCTTCTCAGAATCATACCAGGGAAAATCTTCTGGTATATTTTCTCTGAGTGTTTTTTCCAATGATTCAGATTGATTACTTTCAATTTTTATTGCCAAAAGTCTTGCCTGACTGGATAACTTTCTTAATCTACTAATAGCTTTTTTAGCTACTGGTATCATCGCAGTAGGTATCCACTTTATATCTCCCTCATATCCCTTTGCTGAAAAGAATCTCAAACCGTATCGTTGAATCCCCTTACTATCATTTTCGGTGATTTCACAATCCTCTGGTAGACCTAAAATTTCTGAAATTCTGCCTGGAGCGCACATTAGTAACGCAAGCACAGAAGTAGTAAATATATCCTTGGGAGATAATTGTTTATCATCCTTTGAAAAAATCTCCGCAATTGCTATAACAGACTTGATATCAGGCAATCTAGAATGGCCTTCCAGTGAAGGCTCATAACCACTCCAGGTTTGAGTGACCTTACGCCTTAATGGATTTACCCAAAATAAGTAAGATGAATTAGTCATTCTATTTTCACTTAAAAATATGCTTAAATTTTCAAGCTCCTTTCCAATAAAACATGCATGTGCTTTTGAATACTTTTCAGAGGCTAATCTTACGCATTCATCAAAAACCAAATTATTACAATTAGTTATATTGGCTTTCATGGTTAATTTTAATAAAACAAATTCAACAATCTTCAACATTGCTAATGTTGTGGGTTTCGACTTAGCTTTATTGAATGAATGCACATGCAACATGTATGCTTTGGCAAAATCAATAAAACAGTCATCTAAAGGCTCCCGGCTGTTTGAATTGCTTTTCATGTCAAACTTATTAAATCTGTAAAATTTTTTCCATATATTACTCTCCCATGAAGTTACTAAAGTGCTATTAAAAATAGTAGTCTTGCAAAACTCGATAAATTTAGCAGTATTCTTGTGTGGATCATTAGTATTAATTGGCTCAAATATAAAAATATTGCTCATTATGCACTCCAGAGTTGGCAGTTTTTACAAGTTAAACATTTAACTTTCTCTTTCCCATCATCAATGAGTAAAAAGGAATCTAAAACATGCTTAATAAACAGATCCTTGTTTTCTTCACTTTTCTCCCCCATGAATATATTAGCTAAGGGATTAAAAAAAGGACTTAGCCTGTTATCGATATCATGAACATTGTCAGGACTATTTTTTACATATACTCCAGATGAATTTACTGATTTATGGTCTAATGCTTTAGCAATGACCTCAATTGATGCACCTTCATTAGCCAAACGACTTCCTAATGTATACCTGAATCTTCTTGCATTGAGTTTTAAATAACTATCAGTTCTTTCGGATCTAATATCAAATTCAACAGAAAACTCTTTTAACTTCCTTGAGATAAATGAATTTCTCATGTGAAGAAAATCCGTTTTAAAATAAGATGAAAAATTGTCCACACCTTTTATTTCAGCCATTTTTTTAACATCCAGAAAAATTGGCAACTCATCTCTCAGGTAAGAAACCTCAGCACCTAATTGAGCTTCAACAAAAGACTGATTTTCATTAATCAGAATTAATAAATTTTCATACAATTGACTATCTATCATTTTCAAACTGAATTCTGTTCTGAAATCTTTTCGTTGCTTTACTCTTGGTATATTAAGAAAGTGTCCTTTCTCGTCTTTGATGAGATCTTTGGCTTTAAGAGATATTAACTGCACTGGTCTTCTTCCTGTTTTTGCCAACAAAACAATATAGCAATATAAATAACAATCAATTTTATTTTCTCTATAATTTTTTCCCACGATTTTAAGAATGGTATTGAATTCTGTTTCAGTTAATGGACCTGCATTCGGATCTCGTCTTTTGACTGCTTCTCCAGTTTTTTTCGGAATGATTTTTATTCTCTCCATCATTCTGAGAGCACTTGCCTCTACCCCTGGATAATTGAACGCTTTCCATTTGGCAATAAAAGCCTTAATGGTGTTTAGCTTGTAGTTTTTCGTTGAGCCTAAGTGAACATTCAATTGATATACTGCCTTATCATCAATCGTCTTGATGGTCATGATCCCAAACCACTCATTGAACAGGTAATTAATACTTTCAATATAACTTGGACTATATTCAGAAGCATAGTAGGCCAGTGTCTTTAGGTAGCTAAGCTTCATTCGTTCGGGCATTTTTTCTACCACTTTATAAGGGTATACACAGGTTTCTTTGCCTAATTGCCATTTCCTATCGGAAAGTTTGAAACTATAGCCAGACATTCTGGCTAAAAAGACAGTCTCATTTTCAATATATTTTATTTCCATGCTATGCCTCATTAATTATTTTGTTAACTGAATCATAAACTCTTAAGACGGCATCTTTTTCTTTTTGCACTATGTATTTGAAATTATAATTCTCAGACATTTTTGATTCTTTCGACCAACCCATAAGATAATTTCTTAAGTCTTTCCTTTTGCTATATTCCAATTGAGACCCTTCAATTTCTTTTGAATAAACATAATTCCAAGAGTGCCTTAATCTATGACCTGATAGACTGGATAATTTTGGACTTGCTCTCTTCAAGGTTGATATGATTTTCTCATAAGCTGAAATACTTAAAGGTTCTCCAGCAGTTTTTCCGGTGCAGTGTGTAACTAATAAGAAACTATGTTTTTTTCTCTTAGTCATCTTTTCCCTACTATTGATTATATAATCAAGAACTTCATTAGCTAACTCATCAGATAATGGAATAACTCTCTCACCAGTCTTAACTAATGGCTGATAAGGTCTTCTGTCCTCCTTTGAGTCATGCCTTCTAATAATGCTCAGCGTGTTGTCTCTGAGATCAAAATCATCTACTTTGAGATTGAGTAACTCTCCAGCCCTTAAACCTAAACTCAAGAGCAAGGTGAATATCAGTCTGTTCCTTATCTGAACTTCCTTATGAAAAGGATTTTCAATCCCGCCAATTTCCAATAGATGGAAAAGTATTTTGATCTCTTCCTCATTTAAAGATTTTTCAGATCTTTCATTCATATTCAATGAACTGTGTTTTGGTATATGTGCTCTGATACTTTCAATAAATGAATCTACTTCATACTTTGCATTAATCCCCTTTTCCGAATGAACTAGTCCGCATAACCAATTAAGATAACGTGAAAAAACATGTATCCTATAACTAAAAGTTCTCTTAGCAATAAACGTGTTATTCATCAATTTTATATTTATCATTTTCTGTTTGTCGAACCTTTGCCTTGCATATCTTATAAGATCATCGATTTCAGCAAGACTAAGATATTCTTTATTCTCAATTCTTTCTACTATATTTATTTTTCTGCTATCTAAGAACCTACTGAAAATCAGCAAATTAGTTGCAACTATCTCTATCGTTGAAGCGGTAGCACTTTTATTCCTGACATTTGTAGTAAGAAAAAGATTTTGATAGTAAACTGGCAGTTCAGTGTTTTTATCAAGGATTAGATATCCTCGCTCTCCACCACTCGTAATGAATTTTTTTATCTTGTATCCCATTGTTCCCTCAAACTTTACGTTTTAATATCGCTCCGACTTATCTAATATATTCATGAATTAAATAAATCAAATTTTTTACAAATAAAAGGGACTAATTCATTTACTTATTAATACTTTAAAAAAATTTATTTGACGAATAATAAACAGGTACGGCTAATAATCGATATCCATACCGATATTGAGCGAAGCCTTTAAATAAAGGACTCTTTGATAAAATGTAAAGTATTTTGTAAAAAATACATCAATCATCATAGATAAACTTTACACTTTTATCATTAAGCTCACCTGAAAATTAATAACCCTCTAAAAAACCATTAAATAAAATTCTTCTTATAACCTGTAAAACTCCCTGTAGAATATAAATTCCACTCACTGGAATTCTTTACATTTTCTTTTTTCGATAGCGGACAATATCCATTCATCAATTTCATGTTCAACAAATGCGACAGCACGGATACCGATTTTTACAGGTTGGGGGAAACGCTCTTCACTAATAAGACGATAGAGCCAGGCTTTTCCAAAGCCGGTTTTTCTCATTACTTCGGGGAAACGAATAAGGCGATTCTGGGTATTCATAGTCTCTCCTATTGGTTTTAGAAGAGACTATATGAAAAAATCAGGGAAACAAGCGAACTTCAGCACCTCCAGACTTCCCTAATCTTTCTCCTTATCTGCCTCCTTATCTCCGAGTTTCATGACACCAGACACTTTCATATCTCTCAAGTGGGGATTCTTGTTGAGGAAATGATGAAACTGAAGAATGAATGACTTACTGACTGTTTTAATCGCAAGGGGTTTGTCGGTATCCTTTATGCGACTACCCGTTCTTGTTTTATCTTCCTTATCAGTATCGCTGTGGAGCAGAGTGGAAAGGCGATCATCTGACACCCGGATATCATTGCGCTTTGCCCAGATAAGTATGTCAAGTATCGGGAGCAGCCTGTAATTGATAATTTTCTTAATCGTTCCATAGCCAAAGCGAACAGAGTCTGATAGTTCTGGCTCAATCCCCCGGATTTTACGCCACTGAGGAAGCAGAGCTTTCAGTGATTCAGCAATTTCTTCGTCAGTGCCAGCAGTGAGATCTATCTCGATCATCACACTGTGTTTAAATAATGTCGACATGGTCTCTGCAATAGGGATGTTATAGATTTTTTCATCTACCCAATATTCATCGTCATGCAGGCCAAATAGCGACTTCTCCATCCCGTAAATGCAAAGATCTGCCAGCCTTCCGGTCGTTGTTATAGAGAAGTATGGGGATAAGGCAAGCCTGTCTTCTGTTTTAAGCTGAACCATATGACTATCTGTAATGAGGAATGGATCACCACGAAAGAGACTGCCTGCATAAATTTCTGCCAACATGAATTCAGTATTCGCATTATCAGATTTAAAAAATAACGATCTCATCACTAACTCATGATAAAGCCGCTCAAGAGATATGTTTTCAAACTGACGATACTTATCGATATTCAGCCATTTTTCGATTTCTTTAGTGTGGTTATCCGACCAGTTTTTCATATGAATCTCCTATCAATTGTCCTTTCCTGGAAAAAGAATAGTCGATTTAGACTGACCGGTTACTCCTAAGCGCCAAGTATCTGAATACTGACAGCCGCTACAAAAAGTTAGCTTAAGTTCCTGTTGACATTGTTTTTTAAAAACGGATAGTGTTATTGGTAGATTTGTTGGTAGACGCTTCCCAGCAAATCATTTTTAACATGAAAAAACAACCAGATAGGTGCATGTTAAAGTCCAGTCAGAGGGGCCAAATTTAGAAAATCCCGCTTAAGGAAACTTAAGCGGGATTTTTGTTTTTATCATCTTATTCAATGTCTTCGCCTGCAAAAGTCTTTCCGGTACACATTATGTTTTCCCTCTGCATCGGGAGAATCTGGTGGTCAGATTTGGGGTCTTTCCGGTTCGATGACGGAGTGACCTCCAAATGTCTCTTAACGACGCAAAATTCCGCAACTTAAAACCATCCGCAAAACCCTTCAAAGTTTCCGATTCACACGGTTCACCCCTTCTTTAAACCGCAGCTCAATAGACTTTCTGTTGCCATTGAGGCCGTAATGAATACCTGATATTCATCGACGCGCGTTGAACGAAAAAACCTCATCAAACACTTGCTAAGGTTAACAAAAATGCGACATCACTCTATAGCCAGATTCATCAGAGTAACCGTCATTACTGCATTGTTTTGTCTCTCCTTTTCCTCCATCGCCACCCCAATAAATGCTTCACTAAAAAACCAGCAATTCGAAGGCCTAATCAGGGAACCACTTTCGTTGCAGGTCACACTGGATAATGGTAAGCCCGCCGTACTCGATGCCTTCGTCACCCGACCAATCAGCCAGACAAAGCTCCCTGTGGTGGTGATCACGAATGGCACCGTAGGTACGGCCGAATTTGATCGCTGGGAAATGAATCCAAACCGCGAATCGTCAACGGCGCTTGCCTTTGCGCGCCACGGCTATGCCGCGGTGACCGTTCTGCGAGAGGGGTATGGTTATTCAAGCGGTGGAGCTGAATATTCAGGCGGTTCCTGTAAGCAACCGCTGCATAAGCTGGCTGGTGAAAAAGACACCCGAGATATGCTGGCCGCGCTTGAGGCTATAAGGCGCCAGCCCTGGGCCTCACCGGATAAAGCAGTACTGGCAGGAATGTCAGCGGGCGGTTTTGCCGTGCTGGCAACCAGTGCGGCTAACCCTCCCGGCGTTCAGGCTATCATCAATTTTGACGGAGGCAGAGGTTCCATCGACGGTAAATCACTTTGTGATAGATCCGGCCTGATTAAAACATTCACCACGTATGGCCTCACCGCACGCATTCCTTCTCTGTGGCTCTATTCCAGCAATGATCAATCGTTCACACCAGAAATGGGCAGAGCATTTTATGACGCCTATCGCAGCGGTGGTGGTAAAGCGGAATTTATCGAAATGCCTGCTTTTGAAAAAAATGGACACGTCTTTATGGATACAGCCCCGGAGGATTTCTGGTGGAAAACCGTGGCGGGATTCCTTGCACAGCAACACTTGCCAGTCGAGGAAGTCGTGACCTTACCGGTAACACATCTTACGCCCCCCGCCGACCTGAATAATCTTGCAGGCAAAAAGGCGTTCAAAAAATACGAAGCGGCGCGGCTTTATGAGAAAGCGTTTGCGACAAACAAGGACGGGGCATGGGGTACGGCATACTGGGCGCGAACCGGCCATGAGGCGGCTGACATCGCCGTTAAAAACTGTGAAAAACACCAGCGCAAAGGGGCCGCGAGTTGTACGGCCTATGCCATCAATGATGAGGTTGTCACAAAGTAGATCTGTAATGTCATTCGGAACCCCTTCGGGGGTTCCGCATCGGGTTAATCAAGCAGATACGTTTACAGCATTACGCCTTTGAGCGCGTATTCGTTCCCATCAGCGGGCCACTGAGAAACAATACCAGTGCTATCAGACAGGCCGTCACCTGTATACCGCCCAGCGTGGTGACAGCGGGAAACGTCAGTACCGAGCCCAACCAGGTTGTTATCGCCGCCATTCCCATCGTCAAAAACCCAAGCAGCGCGGATGCCAAACCCGCTTCTTTCCCGAAAGGCCCCATCGTAATGGCCGTTCCCAGTGGATTGGCTAAGCCCATTCCCCAAAGGAAGACGATCATCGACAAGGTATACCCACTGAGGCTTGGCGCTTCCGGCCCAAGCAGTAGCAAACTCCCACCGACTAACGCGGTAGCGAGCCCCACCGACGCCACTCTTCTCGGACCATAGCGACGCGCCAGTCGCGGCGCAGCCATTCCCGCCCCGAAGACAACGAACACGGTGGAGGCGAAATAGAGTCCGGCCTGGAATGACGATAGGCCTATCCCCTCCATCAGAATCGCCGGTGCGGCACCGAAAGAGGCAAACAGGCCGCTCATCAGCAGACTCATCGACAGTGCCGGAAGGATAAACTTCCCATCAACAACCAGCTTGCCGTACGCCACGATGACGCTCGGAATGGAGTACGGTGCACGACGCTCAGCGGGATGCGTTTCCCCCAGTCCGTGCGCATAGAAGACGGCGATGACAAAGGCGGCCAGCCCCACCAGGATAAAGATCGCGCGCCAGCCCAATGTCGTCGTCAGCACGCTTCCCACCAGCGGTGAAAATCCGGGGGCCGCCGCTGTCGCGATCATCGTCAGCGATAGCGCCCGCGCTAGCGTTTCACCGTCAAACAGATCGCGTGCAATTGCGCGGGCTAACACTGCCGCAGCGCAGATGCCCAGCGCCTGAATGACTCTTCCGACGATCAGCGTTTCAAGTGAACCAGCAAGGCCACCGACAACTGTGCCAACGATGAAGATGGAAAGCCCTCCCAGAACGAGCATCTTGCGTCCATAACGATCCGATAACGGGCCGACAACCAATTGGGCCAGCGCGAACGTGATGAAAAAACTGGATAGCGTCAGACCAAGTTCACGGGGGGATGCCCCAAGCTGCTCTCCGATATCGGGGAAAGCCGGAAGAATAATGTTTGTAGACAAGATGCTAATCGCCGAAAGCCCCGCTAATAACGCGACAATTTTTCCGGTCAATCGTGGGCTTTCGAAGGAATGCGTTTTCGCCATAATGACAGTGCTCATGGTGATTTTAATGACAATGACGACGTGGAAATATGGCCACGCAGCAGACTGGATAACGCTCGCCACCCTGTGTGACGAGCGTTTTCATATCAATGACGGCTTACACCGCGGCGGGTTTATCGACGTGCTTCTCATTCTCTGGACGTATCTTGAACCAGATAGCGTACATCGCAGGCAGAAACACCAGCGTGATGATGGTGCCGCCAAACGTCCCGCCAATCAGCGTGTATGCCAGCGTGCCCCAGAAAATAGAATGAGTGAGCGGGATGAACGCCAAAATGGCGGCCAGCGCGGTCAGTAACACAGGTCGGGCTCGCTGCACTGTCGCCTCCACCACCGCATCGAATGGCGAGAGTCCTTCCTGCTCGTTGTGATGGATCTGCCCGATAAGGATCAAAGTATTACGCATCAGGATACCGGATAGCGCAATCAACCCCACAAGCGCATTAATACCAAACGGCTGGTTGAAGAGCAGCAGCGTTGGCACCACGCCAATCAGCCCCAGCGGTGAAGTGAGAAACACCATCACCATTGCCGACATTGACCGCACCTGTAGGATGATGATCAGTAACGTGATAGCAATCATGATAGGAAACAGCGGTACCATCGCCTGAGTGGCTTTTCCTGATTCTTCAATCGGGCCAGCCTGCTCAATACGGTATCCGGCCGGAAGTGTATCGATGATGGGCTGTAGCTGTTTCAGGATCGCCATAGAGACATCCGGCGGCTGCAGATTTTCGGCGATATCACCCCGTACAGTAATGATCGGTGTGCGATCGCGGCGGCGCAGGATGGGATCTTCCATCTTCACGTCGACCTCCCCTATCTGTGACAGAGGAATACGCTGACCGGCAGACCCCACGAGCGTGAAGCCCGCTATTTTTGCTGGATCAAGCCGGATATCCCCAGCAGCACGTCCCATGACCTGTACCGCGCGGATGTCTTCACGCACCGACGTGATCGGAACCCCCGAGAGCAGGAACTGAAGTTGCTGAGCAACCGCATTCGATGTCAATCCCACCGCCTGCAAACGATCCTGATCGAGCGTGAAATGCAGCGTCGGCACCTGCGGCCCCCAGTCGGTATTGACGGTCCTCATCATGGGATTTGCCAGCATCACCGTTTTCACTTTGTCTGCAATATCACGCAGCGTGGTCGGGTCCGGCCCCATAACACGGTAGGCCACCGGATAAGGTGAATTGGGGCCAAACACCAGCTGGGTCACCCGAACAAGCGCTTCCGGTGCCAGGCCATTGGCCGCCGCTTCACGAAGCCGAAACTTGAGCGCCTCACGCGCTTCCTGGCTGTCCGTCAGCACGACAATTTTTGCAAACGACGGATCGGGCAGCTCTGGCGACATAGCCAGAAAAAAGCGCGGTGAACCTTGCCCAATGTAAGACGTAACAATTTTTGCCTCTTCCTGCTTCTTCAGCCAGTCCTCTACCTTCGCCGTTGCCGCGCTGGTCTGCTCAATGGAAGTCCCATAGGGCATCTGTACTTCTACCAGCACTTCAGGACGATCGGAGGTCGGGAAGAATTGTTTTTTAACCAGCGCCATACCTAAGATCGCTACGGTAAAGGCAGCCACCACGGTACCTGCCACGATCCATTTCCGCGAGATAACACGCGTCAGTAAACGGCGAAATTGGTTGTAATGGCGGGTGTTGTAGATGGCGGCGTGTCCCCCCTCTACGGTTTTGATTTCCGGCAGCATTTTTACGCCCAAATAAGGCGTGAAGACCACCGCAACGACCCAGGAGGCAATCAGGGCAATACCGACGATCCAGAACATGTTGCTGGTGTACTCACCGGCGGTGGATTGCGCGAAACCGTTAGGCATAAAACCCACAGCGGTGACCAGCGTACCTGCCAGCATCGGTGCAGCCGTGTGGCTCCAGGCATAGGCGGAGGCTTTAACACGGCTATAACCCTCCTCCATTTTCACCACCATCATCTCGATGGCGATAATGGCATCATCGACCAGCAAACCCAGCGCCAGAATGAGAGAACCCAACGTAATTCGGTCAAAGTTTTTACCGGACGCTTCCATCACCACAAAAACGATAGCCAGCGTCAACGGCACCGCGGCGGCAACGACAACCCCCACGCGCCAGCCCATGCTGATAAAGCAAACAACCAGCACGACAAGCAACGCGACGAAGAATTTGATCATGAATTCGTCAACAGATGAGCTGATATTCACCGACTGATCGGTGACTTTCGTCAACGTCATGCCAAGCGGCATGCCTTCATTGATTTTGGTCGTCTCCGCATCCAGTGCCTTCCCCAAATCCAAGCCATTCCATCCTTCACGCATCACAATACCCAGCAACAGCGCCGGTTCTCCCTGATTGCGAACCAGAAAGGTCGCAGGATCTTCATCGCCACGCTCAACGGTTGCTACGTCTGAAAGCTGTAACGTCCTACCCTGTACAACAATCGGCGTTTTACGGATCTTGTCCAACTTGTCGAAAGCGCCATCCAGACGAATAAAGACCTGCGGCCCGCTCGTATTAATCGAGCCGGCAGGCGTCAGTTCGTTCTGGCTATTCAGCGCGGAGAAAATGTCCTGAGGAGCAATACCCAGCGTCGCCAGCCGGTCATGCGAGAACGACACAAAAATACGTTCAGCCTGTTCCCCGATGATATTGACCTTCTTCACACCCGGCACATGCAAGAGACGCTGACGCAACGATTCGGCATCACGCACCAGCAAACGCTGAGGCTCGCCTTTCGCCTTCAGCGCAAAGAGCGCAAAGGTCACATCGGAGAATTCGTCATTAACCATCGGTCCAACCACGCCTGCCGGCAGGTTCCTGGCTTCATCGCCGAGCTTTTTACGCGCCTGATAGAACTCCTCCTGTACCTGTGAAGGCGGCGTACTATCGAGCAGTGACAACATGGTAAAAGCGAGTCCAGGACGCGTGTAAGTCTCACTGCGGTCATACCACTTGAGCTCCTGCATGCGCTTTTCCAGCGGTTCAGCCACCTGATCCTGCATTTCCTGAGCGGTCGCCCCCGGCCAGACAGAAACAATGGTCATCTGCTTGACCGTAAACGGTGGATCTTCTGCCCGCCCCAGTTCAAAGAACGAGAGAATGCCCGCGACGGTAATCAGGATAATAAGAAACAGCGTGATGGAGCGCTCACGGACAGCAAGCGCCGAAAGATTGAATCTTCCCTCGCTCATGGCTGGCTCCCGGCGACACTGGCATCGCGCTGTTCAATCACTCGGACCGCCTCGCCGTCATGCAGCAAATGCGTCCCCAAGGCAACAACCTGCTCTCCCGGTTTGAGATTCCCGGTCACCTTTGCCCTATCGTCGCTAAGGCCAGACATCTGAACGGGTTGCCATGATACTTTGGCGGGATCGCCTGAAATACGCCAGACACCCGGCCCTTTCCCCGGATCATAGATTGCCGCTAAAGGCACCTGTAGCATCTGGCGGGATACGTCATCTTGCGCGATGTGGAGCGTAACGGTGGATCCGAGCGGTGCGCTCGCCAGCTCACCTTCAAGCACATACCTCGCTTCGAAGGTACGCGTCAACGGATCGGCCGCATCGGAGAGCAGCCGCAGTTTCGCTGGAACACGCTGTTCTCCGGCGCCATAGCGCATTGCCTGCGCTTCGCTTCCAACCGCGGGGCGTAGCGTTTCGGGCAGTTGTACGATGGCTTCCCGCTGCCCCGCGCGCGCCAGCCGAACAACAGCCTGTCCTGCACTCACCACTTGACCGGGTTCAGCCAGTGTATTCATTACCACGCCGTCGGCATCGGCCAGCAACACGGCATACTCCGTCGCATTGCGTGCTACATCAGCCTGAGCCTGCGCGGCGCTCAGTTCCGCTTTCGCCGTCTCGGCAGCTGCCTTTATTTGATCGTAAGCCGAAGCGGATACCGCACCTGCGGCAACCAGACCACGATAGCGAGCTTCGTCATCGGTCGCCTGTCTGGCGCGGGCACGGGCCGCGGTAACGGCCTGCTGCTGGGCTTGTGCCTGTAAGCTGAGATCGATAGGGTCCAGACGCATCAAAGGCTGGCCGCGTTTCACGGTCTGGCCGGTATCAACCAGACGTTCAAGGATTTTGCCTTGCACCCGAAAACCCAAGTCGCTTTGAACTCGTGCAACAACCACACCGGTGAAGGCACGAGAGGCATCAACGGCGCTCACCACGGTAGCCGCTCTCACCAGAGGAGGCTGATTGCGTGGATCGTCGACATCGGAAGCGTCGCCACACGCCACCAGGGCGAGAGGCAACAGGCAAACAGCAAGAGTGGTGGATTTTAGCCGAAGCATGGGTTCCCTTCTTAAATGAGCAGGACAGAAACCGCATTCTCCAACTAGTGACCAATATTGTCAATGGTCACTAGTTTTAAGGTGCCAGGCTACGCAATATTAACGACGGTAATAACACCGCAGCGGACGCTGACGAATCCAGATTGTATTGCAGTTGAATAGGGCAAGCATAAGGACGCATGACCAGATAGATGGCATCTGCCGCCTCATCCAGCGGCGTCTTGCGCTCAAACTCCCCGGACTGTCGTCCCTCAAGAAGAATTTGCTGAACAAGCTGACGTAGTTTTTCTTCATAAGCAACGGCTGAAGGCCAGCGTTCGCGCGAGGATACCGCGGCGATCTCATAAAGCTTGCGATCGTGAAAAAATAAATCGCTGCCCGCTTCTATCAAGGCTTTATACAGGCGCCTCAGCTTTTCTGAAGCCGTTGGCGCATCCACCAGCGCCGCGTTGACAATATCCATAATCATTGCCAGTCGGTTAGTACAAATCATCTCACCGATGGCCTGTTTGGAATCAAAAAACTTGTAGATGTAGGCCTTAGAAAAACCAATCGCTTTGGCCAGATCGGACACGGTGGTCTTCTCATAGCCGAAGTGTCCGAAGTGCTCAGTCGCCGCTTCAACAACCTGATCTCGAACGCTGTGATCCGACGGCCCGCGTGGGGACTGTGTATTCATATGTTTAGTCATTACTCAAGCTTAGCTCACCGAGCTCTGATTGACAACGAGTGACCAATACGTAATATGGTCACAACCTTTTTGACTCAAGGAATTCCTATGTTATCCCTCCGTACCCTTTCCTTGGTGGTGACCACAAGCTTAATGGCAGGTTGCGCCGTTGGGCCGGATTATCACCGTCCGGACGCGCCACTCGCGGATCGTTATCAGGCGAAATCCGTCATAAAACCGTCTGCAGAACAAGAAAGCGCAGCTCAGGCAGCCAACCTTGCGGTCTGGTGGGAAAGCTTTAATGATCCCTTACTGAGCCAGTTAGTTTCAAGGGCACTCGCACAGAATCTTGATTTAGCTCAGGCGTCCGCACGGATGAGTCAGGCGCGTGCCGGGCTTGGCGCAGCAACGGCGGCGCTGCTGCCCTCGGGCAACATCAGCGGACAAGGCACTCGCGCCTACCAGTCAATTGAAACGCCACAAGGTCAGCTACTCAACTCGGTTCCTGGCTATAATCGCTACGGCAATGCTTATGAAGCCGATCTCAACGCCAGTTGGGAGATTGATGTATTCGGTGGACTGAGACGCGGCCGCCAGGCGGCACTGGCTGACTATCAGGCTTCCGAGGCGGGCGTCGCGGCCACACGTCTGGCCGTCGCCGCTCAGACTGCCGATATTTATATCACTCTGCGCGGGTTACAAACGCGTCTGGCGATCACCAACAGTCAGGTCAAGACACAGCAAGAGCTGCTGGATAAGGTACAGCTGCTCCACAGTAAAGGGCTCGCCGCAGAATATCAGGTTCGTCAGACGGAGGGCGCGCTTTCGCAGGTTCAGGCAACCGTGCCAACTCTCCAGACCGGGATCGATGCCGCGATGAACGCATTGGACGTTATGCTCGGCACACCTCCCGGCACGCATCGGACCCAGTTGTCCAGCTCACAGGCCATTCCACAACCTCCTGCGCTCATAGCAACAGGGACACCCGCCGACCTGCTGCGCCGCAGACCCGATATTATCGTGGCCGAACGCCACCTCGCGGCGTCCAACGCACGCATCGGGGTAGCCATCAGCGAGTACTATCCTAAATTCTCGCTCAGCGCCTTACTCGGTAGTGCAACGTCGGTGTCGAGCGGCAATCTGTTCTCCAGCGGTGCCAGCCAATCGGCGGGGGTATTAGGGCTGCGCTGGCGACTCTTCGACTTCGGCCGCATTAACGCCCAGATCGATCAGGCGAAGGGACAGGAAGCCGAAGCGCTGGCGGCTTACCGCCTGTCGGTACTCCGTGCGACCGAAGACGTTGAGAACGCCTTCTCGGCCCTGGTCAATCGCGAAACACAGGCTACAACGTTAACCGCCGGTGAGACCGCGTTAGCCAGCGCGCGGCAGTCGTCTTTCATCGCCTACCAGAAAGGAACAAGCAGCCTGATTGACGTTCTTCACGCCGATGAAACCCTGCTACAAACCTCCGATGCCAGGGCTCAGGCTCAAACCGAATCGGCACGCGCAGCCGTCGCCACATTCAAGGCGCTCGGTGGTGGCTGGCAGCCGCCAGAAACCACTGCGAAGGCACAATAAGATGCGCACGAACCTGAGATCATTCAAAAGGTGGACACCGCAACACTAAACGAGGTGTCGCGGCGGGGAGCAAAGCCTGCGGCAATACGCCGTTACGAAAACAGAAGTAATGCTTACGGATGAGTGTGGTTAGTGACACTTGTGTCGAGGGTTGTCTGTATATTCTGACGTGTTGCTGCACTATTACTCTAAGAGAGGTTGCACGATTTCATGGTGGTGCCCGACAACGATGATTCGGTTGTGACGTTACGGGCCTGCTTTCGATACGTCTCTATACCCTAAATCATTCGAGCTGCGGTGTGATGGGTATCTCTCTTATGGAACAGTCACATGGTCAATAACAGAACGCAGGCATCATCCATGCTGGTGATGTCGAGAGTCATGGTGTTGATGATCGGTTCCGGTGTGTTGAGTTCATGCGCTCACACGCCTCGTGAATGCAAAGATATTAGCGGGTTACTACAATCGCACGGCGTAACTGACACGTCCACGGGTCTCCCCGTGCCCGACAAAAGCATGGAGCAATGGAAAGCGGAGCTGCGCCAGGCAGCACTTTCTCAGGGAATCACGGCGGATACCTTTGATAACGCGTTGGCTGCTCTGACGCCGGACACTGACGTGATAGCCGCCACGCAAAAACAGCCTGAGTTGGTCACCCCTGTGTGGACCTACCTTGAACAGCGGGTCACGCCGGAAAATATTGCGCAGGGGAAAACGCTGCTTAAGCAATACGCGGACGTCGTGACGCGCATCAATCAGCGCTATCAGGTAGATCCGCCACTGCTGTTCGCCTTTCTCTCCATTGAAAGTCATTATGGTGCCAATACCGGCGACAAAGCGGTCATCCGCTCACTGGCCACGCTGGATTACTACAATTATCGTCGCGCGTTTAACCGGCAGAATCTGATTGCGGCGTTGCGTATGATTCAAAACGGCAACGCGCGGCCAGAACAAATAAAAGGCTCCTGGGCCGGAGCAATGGGGATGCCTCAGTTTATACCGGCCTCTTACCTGCAATACGCCGTTGATTTTGATGGCGATCGCCACCCTGATATCTGGACTTCTTTCCCAGATACGCTGGCATCGGTGGCAAACTATATGCAGCAGGCTAAATGGAAGGCGGGTGTCCCCTGGGGATTTGAAGTGAATCTGCCCACCGGTTTTGATTATTCTCTTTCCGGTATGGATAACCAGAAAACCATCGCTGACTGGCAGGCGCTCGGGATAAAAGCCGCGGTGCCCAGAGATCTGACAGCGCTGTCTTCGGAGAAAGCCTCGATATTGCTGCCGACAGGGAAGAATGGCCCGGCGTTTCTGGTGACAGGGAATTTCCGCGCCATTCTGCGGTATAACAATGACGTCTCCTATGCGCTTACTGTCGGCTTGCTGTCGGATAACTACCAGCACGATACGCCGGTACGCAAACCGTGGCCGCGGCAGGAAACGCCGTTAACACGCAAAGAACGCGAGGCGCTGCAAATTCTGCTACAGGAAAAACAGCTCTATCAGGGCGCGATTGACGGCAACATTGGCCGCGGCACCACGCAGGCGATCCGTACCTACCAGCAACAGGAAGGGTTACCGCCGGATGGCTACCCCGACCATGCCTTGCTTGACAGGCTGCGCTGCCAGTAAACACGGGCGCTCAATGTGAGCGGGTATCGCCGAGCGCATGGCACACGACTGGCGGCGGAATGCCGTCAATCGAGCAATCATTTTCGGGGAACCACCCACATCAGCATCATGACTTGCCGCCGCAAAATAAAACGCGCTATCATCGCGGCGGCTATTCACTTTTACATCTTTTGATTTTCATCTTCGCTGAATTTTTTCAGCGCGAATTTCTCTGTCTGTTCTCAACGTCGCACGCGATACCGAGCCAGACATCATGATGTGAAAGGCCTTTTCTATGTGTACACCTCAAATTCGTAATTTCTGCATTATTGCCCATGTCGATCATGGCAAATCCACCCTCGCCGACCGCTTTATCGAACTGACTGCAACCGTCGCCCAACGTGACATGCGCGAACTGCTGCTGGATTCGATGGAGATAGAACGGGAACGCGGCATCACCATCAAATTGCAAACCGTACGCATGAGTTATCGGGATGAGAAAGGTCTGCGGTATCAGTTCAATCTGGTGGATACGCCGGGACACGTCGATTTTTCTGCAGAAGTCTCCCGCAGTCTCGCCGCCTGTGACGGTGCGATTCTTCTGATCGACGCCACGCAGGGCGTTCAGGCACAGACAATCGCCAACCTCAATCTCGCCCGACAGCAAGGGCTGACTATTCTGCCCGTCCTGAACAAAATCGACAGCCCACAGGCTAACGTGCCGCAGGTGATGCAGCAATTGGCGACGATTCCCTCGCTGAATATCAGCACTGTGCTGACGGTCTCTGCCAAAACCGGTGAGGGCGTGGCCGAGGTACTGGACGCGATTGCCCACCATTTCCCGGCACCAACAGGGCTCACCGATGCCCCGCTGCGCGCGCTGGTGTTTGATTCACATTACGATCCCTATCAGGGGGCCATCATGCATGTACGCGTGGTGGATGGCAGTATTCAGGCTGGTGCAACGCTACGTTTCATGTCATCAGGAACACGTTTTGAGGTCACCGAAACCGGCGCTTTTTTCCCCCATCGTCAACCTTGTACCGCGTTAGAAAACGGTGAAGTCGGTTATCTCGCAGCGGGACTAAAAGACGCCGCCGCCATCCGGGTGGGCGATACGCTGACGTTAGCCGATCGCCCCGCTACCGAACCGGTTGCTCGCTATCAGGAAATGAAGCCGATGGTGTTTTCTGGGCTCTATCCCGATGCGGACGACGATCTGAAAGGCTTGCGTAACGCCATGAATAAGCTGTCACTTAACGATGCGGCGTTGCACTGGATTCCCGATGTTTCCGCCTCACTGGGTGCCGGTTTCCGCTGTGGTTTTCTTGGGATGTTACATATGGATATTGTTCGTGAACGGCTCAGGCGCGAATACGGCATCTCCGTGATTGCCACCGCGCCCAGCGTGGAATACCGCGTCACGTTACATAACGGCCAATGCCTGACGATCGATAATCCGGCACATTTCCCCGGAGAGGACGTGTTGCACTTCGTCGAAGAACCCTATGTTATCTGCTCCATCAACACACCGGACGCCTACGTCGGCACGTTGATGGAATACTGTGCCTCGCGCCGTGGGGAGTTTATCGACATGCAATATCTCGATAACGGCAGCGTGATATTACACTGGGAGCTACCGCTCAACGAGATGATCTTCGGCTTTTTTGATGCCCTGAAATCGCTCACGCAAGGCTATGCCACGCTGGATTATGAGCCCGGTCGCTACCGGCGTTCCGATTTAGTACGCTGCGACATCTACCTCGATAGCCAGTTGATCGATGCTTTTTCCTTCATTATCGCCCGTCATAAGGCATGGGCGCGGGCAACCGAGATCGTGAAAGCGTTGAAGTACGTGATTCCGCGCAAGCTGTACCCCGTTCCTGCTCAGGCAAAAATCGGTAATCGCGTTATCGCGCGCGAAGATATTCCCCCGCTGCGCAAAAGCGCATTGGCGCAGGGTTTTCAGGGCAGCCTGTCGCAGAAACAGCGACTGATCCGTAAACAGCGGGAAAATAAAAAGCACAACGTTGGGTTCTCAAAACGAGACATTCCACGCGAAGCGTTTATGGCCATTCTGGCGATTGATGCCTAATTCCTGACGGAGAGAACACAACGAGCGGGCGGATAAGGCGACGCGTTAGCCGCCCCTTCGTTTTCCTACTGACTTTTCCTTGCCTGCCGATGACGGACAGTATCTTTTATACTGCCGATAATTTATCCTCTCCCGCCTTTCGTCATCGACCGATAAATAAGAAAAAGTAAGAGCCTGCATCTATGATCTCATCACCCGACGCAACGCCGACGTCAGCGCCCTCTGCCACGTCAACGCTTGCTGTATTACGCTCGCCCTCGCTGCTGATGCGCGAGGTTTTGGCGGGCACCATCACCGCACTGGCACTTATCCCAGAGGTGATTTCCTTTTCCATTATTGCGGGGGTTGATCCCAAAGTCAGCCTGTTCGCCTCCATCGTGTTGTGTTTCACCATGTCTTTTCTCGGTGGCAGACCGGCGATGGTTACGGCGGCGGCAGGTGCAGTGGCGCTGGTTATTGGCCCGATGGTACACGCACACGGCGTGGCCTATATTCTGCCTGCGGTGATCATGGCAGGGATCGTTCAGATTCTGTTTGGATTGGCAGGACTGGCGAGGATGATGCGCTATATCCCCCGTTCGGTAATGATCGGTTTCGTCAATGCGCTGGGCATCCTGATTTTTGCCGCGCAGGTGCCGCATATTTACGGGCAATCCTCGCTCGTCTGGCTGCTGTTTGCATTGACGCTCGCGATTGTTCTGCTGCTGCCTTATGTGGTGAAAAGCATTCCCGCACCGCTGGTTGCCATTGTGACGGTGACCGCGATTGCCATGTTTACCGGCATCACAGTGCCTAACGTCGGCGATGCTGGCCCCATGCAGCCCGGATTGCCGGGTTTCACCCAGTGGCTAGTGCCGTTCAATCTTGAAACGCTGCACATCATCTGGCCGACCGCGCTGAGTATCGCCTTTGTCGGGCTGATGGAATCGCTGTTAACCGCCAAACTGGTCGACGACATCACGGATACCCCGTCCAGCAAGCGTCGCGAATGCTGGGGGCTGGGCATTTCCAATCTCTTCGCTGGGTTTTATGGCGGCATTGCCGGGTGTGCGATGATCGGGCAAACCGTCGTCAACGTGGAGTTAGGCAAAGCGCGCACGCGCATTTCCACTCTCGCCGCCGCGCTGGTGCTGTTGCTGCTGGTGACCGGGCTGAGCGAAATCATGACGAAGATTCCGATGGTGGTGCTGGCGGGCATTATGATGATCGTCGCGCTGAAAACGATGAACTGGCATAGCCTGCACCCGACGACGCTGAAGCGTATGCCGCTGTCGGAAACGCTGGTGGTCATCGTGACGGTTGTCGCGACCGTCTCGACGGGGAACCTCGCTATCGGCGTGGCAGGCGGCGTGATTTTTGCCATCCTGCTGTTTGCCCGCCGCGTGGCGCACGTCATTCACGCAGAGCGTCAGGTGAGCGAAGACGGGCAGTCGGTGCACTACACGGTACGTGGGCCGCTGTTCTTCGGCAGCAGCAACGATCTCTTCGAGCACTTTCTTTATGCACAGGATCCGCAAAACGTCACCATCGATCTGACGCACGCCCAAATCTGGGATGCCTCCAGTGTGGCGGCACTCGATGCGATCGAAACCCGCTATCATCGCTACGATGCGAAGGTCACGATTATCGGGCTGGATACCCATAGCACCAAAATCCACCAGCGCCTGTCGGGGCATCTCTAAGTCACCCGGCGTTCGACTCGGACGCCGGCGTTGACAACGCGCACGCCTCTGTGATTAGACTCAATCCTAAGCAGGCTAACTTAAGGAAAGGGTTGATGAAAATTACCGACGTGCGCGTGATTCTCGCGAATCGATATATGTTTGTTGAGGTCACCACTGACGAGGGGTTGACGGGCATTGGCGAATCCGGTGCCTGGGGCTTTCTCGATGCCTCTAAAGGTGCCGTCGAGGCATTGCGCACGTATCTGATTGGGCAAGACCCGCTGCGTATTGAACATCACTGGCAGTATATGTACCGCTGCTGGCATTTCCGCGGTGCCGCTATCATGGGTGCCATCAGCGCCATCGATATTGCCCTGTGGGATATCGCGGGAAAATATTACGATACGCCGGTTTATAACCTGCTGGGCGGACGCTGCCGCGACAAAGCCCGCGTTTATGCCCACGCGGGCGGGCGCACCACAGAAGAAACCATCGCCAACCTGAAACAGGCCAAAGCAGACGGCTTCACCGCGATTGGTCATTTGACGCCTTTTCTGGATGAATCACGCGATACCCCCTACTTCACCACTCACGCCAAAGAGATCGGCGAAGCCATCGAGCGCATCGGCCTTTATCGAGAAGCGGTCGGTAACGATGTCGATCTGTGCATTGAAGTCCACCGTCGTCTGAAACCCGCCGATGCCGTGGTGTTCGCTCGCGGCATTGAGCCGTTTTATCCCTATTTTATTGAAGACCCTATCGGCGCGGATAACTTCGATTCGATGGCGGAAGTGGCCGACAAAATCAATGTTCCTATCGCCACCGGTGAGCGCTTGAATAACCCGCAGGAATTCGCGATGCTGATTCGCCGCAACGCCGTGGCCTATGTGCGCCCTGACGTCTGCATGTGCGGCGGGATTACCGGTGCGAAAAAAGTGGCCGCGCTGGCAGAAGCCAACGATTTGATGGTGGTGCCGCATAACCCGCTCAGCCCGGTGTCTACCGCCGCCTGTTTGCAGATCGCCGTCAGCATTCCCAACTTCGCGCTGCTGGAATATCCGGGAGATGACCAACCGGCGCTGTCGGAAAAATTTGGCGCGACTGGCGTAGAGAACGGCGTGCGGAAGAAAGACGTGGTGAAGAACACCTTCAAATGCGTGGATGGATTTATGGAGATCCCGACGCAGTCCGGCATCGGTATCGAGCTGGCAGACGATCTAGAGAACCGCTTCCCTTATCGCCGTCGCGGCCTGAAAACCCGACTGCACGTCGACGGTTCCGTCGTCGATCAATAACCGCGTTTCGGCAGGCCGTGGCGACCAGATATCGCGCCACGACCTGCCGTGTTGCTCTTAAGGCGTTGTCTGATTTGCCATTTTCCGCCCTTCCCACTGCATAAGCAGACTCAGCGCCGCAGGCAGGGCAAGTAATGTCAGCAGCGTCGCCACCATCAACCCGCCGATAATCGCGTAGGCCATCGGCCCCCAAAACACCTGATGCGCAATCGGGATCATGCCGAGAATCGCCGCCAGCGCCGTCAGTATAATCGGACGTGAGCGATGACTGGCCGCATTCACGATTGCCTCCGTCGCAGGCTGTCCGTTTTTCACGTTCAGATCGACCTCGCCAATGAGAATCACCGCATTACGAATGATCATCCCCGCCAGCGCAATCGCCCCCAGCAGCGCCACAAACCCCATCGGCGTACCCGTCGGCAGCATGGCCGCAACGATACCGATCAGGCCGAACGGCGCGGTCAGAAATGCCAGCGCCATGCGGGAAATACGCTGTAGCTGAATCATTAACAGCACCAGCATCACCAACAGCGTCACCGGCAGCACTGCGTACACGGAACCATTGCCCTTGTCGGATTCCGCCGCAACGCCGCCTTCCGTGATGTGGTAACCCGCAGGCAACGAGGCACGGTAGCGTTCAATGTCGGGTGCCAGTTTTTCAGACAGCGCAGGTGCCCGCACGCCCGGCGCGACATCCATTTGTACCGTAATAAACGGTTCGCGCTGACGCCGCCAGATAATCGGATCCTCAACGCCATACGCCACGGTAGCGATCTGCCCCAGCGGGACGGAGCGCCCCTCCGCAATCGGGATTTGCAGATTGGCGATCGTCGCAACGTCTCTACGCTCCTGCGGCGTGCCGCGAATCACCACGTCCACCAACCGATTGCCATCGCGTACCGACGTCAGCGTCGAACCGGAAAATATCGCCGCCAGCATACTCGCCACATCCTGCGAACTGATACCCACGGCGCGCGCTTCCGTCTGATTCAGCACCACGTTCACGGTGCGCTCAGGTTCACCCGCCGTCAGATTCACCTCACGAACGTCGGCTTGCTTCCCTACCAGACTGGCAAGCCCCTGCGCGATGTCGCGGACACGTTGACTATCCGGCCCCGCCACCCGGTATTTAAGCGGCCAGCCGACAGGCGGCCCGAGTTCCAGCGCCGATACCCGAGCGACGATGTTACTAAAATCTCGCTCCAGCACCTGATTCAACCGTGCTGCCAGCGCATCCCGCGCCTCCAGATTTTTTGCCACCACCACCAGCTGCGCGATATTTTCGTGACTCAGCAAGACATCCATCGGGAGATAAAAACGCACCGCGCCCGAGCCCACATAGGTGGAAAAATGGTCAACATCGGGATCGTTTTTCAGCACGGCTTCCAGCCGTTTCGCCTGCGTTTCCGTCGCCGCCTGTGAGGCATTCGCCGGTAGCGTCAGGCTGACCAGCAGTTCCGGCCTATCGGAAGCCGGGAAAAACTCGCCCTCCAGTCGGGTGGCACCAAACAGCGAAATGACCAGAAGAATGAGAGTGATAGCCAGCGTCATTCCCCGGTGCGCCAACGCGTGCTGGAGCCACTGGCGATACATGCGTCCCAACCGTCCCGGCTCGTCGTGATGGTGGCTAAACGTTTTTGGCAACAGCCAGACGCCGAGCAATGGCGAAAAGAGAATCGCGACAATCCAGGAGCTCAGCAACGAAATCAGAACCACGACAAAGAGCGAAAAGCAGTATTCCCCCGCGCTGGATGCGGCAAACCCTACTGGAATAAACCCGGCGATCATCACCAGCGTCCCTGTCAGCATCGGAAATGCCGTGCTTTCATAGGCCCAGGCCGCCGCGCGTTTGCGATCCCAGCCCTGCTCCAGCCGCGATACCATCGCTTCCACCGTAATCATGGCATCATCCACCAGCAGCCCCAGCGCGATAATCAGCGCCCCCAGCGAAATGCGCTGTAGCCCGATACCGGTGATTTCCATACCGATGAAGGTCATTGCCAGCACAATCGGGATAGAGGCGGCCACCACCAATCCGGCGCGGCTGCCGAGCGACACAAACGACACCGCCAGAACAATGGCAACGGCTTCCAGCAGCACTTTCACGAAGCCGCCGACGGCACCTTTCACCACCTCGGCCTGATCGGCCACACGCGTCATTTCGATCCCATGCGGCAGTTGCGCAGAGAGCGTATTCATTTTGTCGCGAATCGCCTGACCGAAAGTGAGCATGTTGCCGGTGGGAGCCATCGAGATCGCTAGCCCAATGGCCTTCTCGCCATTCACCCGAAACGTCGGCGACGGCGGCTCGGCCGTTTCACGGTTAATCGTGGCGATATCAACCAGCGGGACAAACTTGCTGCCGATGCGCAACGTAATCTGACGCAGGCTTTGCTCGGAGGTAAACGCCCCGCTGACGCGCACAGCGATCTTCTCATCGTCAGTGCGAATAATACCGGCAGGCGTGACCGCATTCTGCGCTTTCAGCGAATCGATAACCTGCTGTGCATCAATCCCTAATCCGGCGAGACGTCGGGGAGAAAACGTCACCACAATCTGCTCTTCTTCCACCCCCATCATGTCGACCTTACCGACATCCGGTACGCTCAGTAACGCCGAACGAATATCCTCCACGCGATCGCGCAGCTCTCGCGGTGAGAACCCTTCGGCGGTGAAGCCATAAATCGTCCCGAACGTATCATCAAACTCGTCATTAACGGCGGGCGGACTGACGCCATCAGGGAGTGAACTGGAAATGTCCGTCATTTTCTTACGCACCGTATACCAGATATTCGGCACGGCAGACGGCGGCGTGTCATCACGCAGGTTAACGAAAACGACCGACTCCCCGGCACGGGTGTAGCTCTCGACATAATCGAGATACGGCGTTTCCTGTAATTTTTTCTCCAGCTTATCGGTGACGAAATTGACCGTATCGCCCACCGTCGCGCCCGGCCAGGCGGCAGAGACCACCGCAGACTTGATGGTAAACGCCGGATCTTCGTTGCGGGGCAAACGTTGATAGCTCATCACGCCTGCCGCCATAATCACCAGCATCATAAAGGCGACCAGTTGCTGATGCGCTAATGCCCAGGCGGACAGGTTAAAGCGTGCCGCCGATTGCTGTTCTTGTGCCATTAGCGACGCCCCTCTTCATCCAGCCGAATTTTTTCATCCGGCCGTAGCTTGCTGACGCCGGCGATCACGACGCGATCGCCCTGTTCCAGTCCCCCGGAAAGGAAGATCGCCGTATCGCTATAGCGGGCAACGGTAACCGGCTGCAGACGTACCGTCTGAGTCGCGGAATTCACGACATAGACAGCAGGTTGATCGCCCTGCCGGGTGAGCGCAGAAGCGGGCAGTTCAATAACGGCCGCATCGGACTGCTGTATCGCGCCATTCACGCTGGCACCCAATACCATCGCGGCGGGCGGCGAGATTAACGTGACTCTCACTCTGAACGTTCGCGTAACGGGATCGGCCTGCGGACTGATATCCCGCACGCGTCCCTCAGCCTGAACGTTCGGCTCAGACAGCAGCGAAACGCGGATAACGCGCGAGGCAAGTGACTGATTGACCAAGCGCTCCGGTACGTCAAACACCGCATCGCGTCCACCCAGAGAGGCCAGCTTCACCACCTCTTGTCCGGCGCTCACTACCTGACCGGGATTGGCGCTGACCGTTGTGATGACGCCGTCCTGCGCGGCCGTGAGTTGCGTGTAGCCGAAGCGTTCCTGCGCACCTTTCACCGTCGCCTGCGCGCTTTCACGACGGGAAACCGCCGCGTCCCAGTTTGCCTGCGCTTCATCAAGCTGTACCCGCGCAATCGCCCCGCCCGGCGCCAGCGCCTTCATGCGGGAGAAGTTGCTTTTCGCCAGCCGTTCCGCCGAGATGGCGCTGGCTAAATCCGCCTGCGCGCTGCGCAGCTGATTTTCACTGTCGCGTGCATCGAGCGTCGCAATCACATCACCCCGCTTCACCGACGCCCCCACATCCACCAGACGATTAAGGATGCGGCCATCCAGCCGGAAACCTAACGCCGTTTCTTCATGTGGGCGAACTTCCCCCGTTAACGTCACGGGTTCCCGGTTCATCGCAGGCATAACCACCAGCGTTTTCACCGGCCTGACGGGCGGCGACGCAGGTAAATCATCGGCGCTGTCGCAGCCGCTAAGCAGCAGCGCTGACAGCAGACAGAAGGCAAAACGACTGACCATCATCGCATCCTCTCACTCATCAGATAACATCAGAACGAATACAGAACGGCCAGCGTGGCGCTGGTATCATTCCGGCGTTCCACCACCTGACTATCGGCAACCTTGTCAGTGAGCCAGGTTGAGGTCACCCCGACGTTCGTTGACCAGGCGGGGCTAAATTGATGCGTCCAGTTCGCCCCCAGCGCATAGCCGTAAACGCCTTTTCCTGCATGATAGGCTGCGAACCCAGAGCGCAGACTCTGCTGCGGCGTCACGCCGTAGTAGGTTTGGTTAAAGCGGGCATCCCCCATCAGCACGTCCGCCGACAGCGCCAGCACATCGTCTTTTTCCACGGACTGCCATACCGTGCTCTTTGCTCCGACACGGTACTGATTTCCCCTTTTTGTCTCACTCAGCGCAAATTCGCCGCTCGCTTCCAGCGCCAGCCACGGCGCAAACTGATACCCCGCCGTTACGGTGGTCGTTACCGCGCCTTTCACCTTGCCCATGCCTTTCAGTCGGTTTGAGCCTGCGCGCCACTGGCTATTTTTGTCATCCCTTCCCAGGTCGTAGCCAATCGCATGATCCAAATAGAAACCGGAAGGCGACTGGTATTGCCAGCCAATACCGCGTGTGGAATCGAAATAGAGTGGGCCGCGCTGAACGGTCAGCACAGGCAGCGCGGTGGTTTGACGATTTTTGCTCCCCATATAGCGCGGTGCATTCAGGACGGCGACACCCACGGTCACATCCGTGTGGTCACCCAAGAGCGAGGGCAATGATACTTCTGGCTCCGCGGCGAATGCCGCGCCAGATAGCGCGATAGCAGGCAAGCTGGTGGATAAAATAATTTTTGTTATGTTCATACATCCCCTCTTTTACGCGGTAATCTTGCACCGTGACGTTTCCCGACAGGCGCAGCGTGATTGGTGTTGGCTTTTCAGCGTCGCGGCGGATTATGCTGACGTTTAGTCAAGAAACGCTTTGTGGTTTTTTAAGATTTCATCAAGAGGGTGCGATGGCAGAAAAACGGGTGTTGGTTATTGAAGACGATATGGATGCCGCCAGCGTGCTTGAGGCTTATCTGCGGCGCGATGGCTATCAGGTGTCTATCGCGTCTGATGGGCAAAAGGGTCTTCACATGGCACTCACCAGCAAACCCGACTTAATTTTGCTGGATGTCATGCTACCGAAGATGAATGGCTCAGAGGTGCTGTCCGCCCTGCGGCAGCGCAGTAATATTCCGGTAATTATGGTGACAGCCATCGGCGACGAGCCGGAAAGGATCGGCGCGCTGCGCTACGGTGCCGATGATTATGTCGTCAAGCCCTATAATCCGCAGGAAGTGGTGGCACGCGTACAAGCCGTGCTGCGACGCACCGGCTACGCCATTCGGGAAGAGGCGATCCTGACATTCGAAAATTTATCCGTTGACCCGACCTCCGTCACGGCAAGCATCGCGCTATCGCCATCAGAATCCGTGGTGCTCGATCTGACGCCGACCGAATTCAACATTCTGGTGACACTGCTCAAAGCGCCAAACCGCGCCTTTACCCGTGGTGAACTACTGGAAGCCAGCCTGCCGGAAAGCGATGCGCTGGAGCGTGTGGTGGATACCCACGTTCACAACCTCAGGAAGAAGCTCAATCAGTACGACATCATCAATGTGCTCGTCACCGTCCGCTCCGTCGGCTATCGATTCCGGTGAACCAGATGAAAAAATCGATCTTTCTGTCAGAAAAAATGTCGCTGTGGCGCTGGCTATGCTTTCGCATCATTTCTCTGCTGCTCGCAACCCTGCTCATCATCGCTACCCTGATGTGGCTGCGCTTCGCCGTCAACAATGTGTACGTCGAACAGCAGATGCCGGACGCCGTGCGGGCTGAGTTTCAACAGTTAAGCAAACAGGAAGATTACGGTAATCCTCGCTATCAGCAGATTATCAATCAGTATTACGGCCCGGATTTCTTTGTGCCGAATATTGCCAGCACCGACTGGCTGGTGTTGGCGATTATGGTGCTGATCGCTCTACCCACCATGGTGGTCGTGGTGCTGTGGCGCGCTCGACCGCTGTCACAGCAATTTTCCAATATTGCCAGCGCCGCACGCGACGTCGCTCAGGGAAAGTTTGATACGCGCACGCCGCTTGTCGAGCAGGCACCGATGGAGCTGGTAACGCTGGCGGACGACTTTAACAACATGACCGCACAGCTGGAGCGCTACGAACGGGAACTGCGCGAATCCAGCGCGGCGCTGGCCCATGAACTGCGTACGCCGTTAAATGCGGCGATGGGCCGCGTTCAGGGCATGCTTGATGACGTATTCCCGCGTGATAAAGCACAGCTGACGATGGTCATCAAACAGCTCGAACAGCTCAATCACGTCATTCAGGATCTGCACTTCCTGTCACTCGCCAGAGCCGGACAACTGCAACTGGTCCAGACCCCTTTCTACTTCGACGAACTCATCACCGAGCGACTAACCTGGTATCGGCCTCAGCTAGAACAAGCCGGCTTCCAGACGCATACGCATATCGAACAACGCGATTTTTGCCTTGCGGACCGCGAACGGTTAGGACAGGTGTTCTCTATTTTGATTGAGAATGCCTTAAGTTACGCCAGCGATGGCGGCTATCTGGCGATTGATGTACGTGAAACGACGCTGCGTGAAAACACGCCGTGCTGGCAGATTACCGTCTCCGATCGCGGGCCGGGGATTGAGCCAGAATCGCTGCCCCTGCTTTTCGACCGTTTCTGGCGCGCCGAGCATTCCCGCGGACGACACTCCGGCGGCAGCGGGCTGGGGCTATCCATCGCCTCAGCCATTATCACGGCACATGGCGGCGCGATTTATGCAGAACGCGGCAAGAACGGCGGACTTGTCATCATAATGACGCTGCCTCGTCGTACCTGAAAGAACGGTGCATGATGAGTAATTGCCAATAGTTAAAAAGCATAGCGAAATTATTGCTATGCCCTGCCGCAGGGGGAAAACACGGTAAATAGCGGTAATATTCATCGGCTACCTGACGAGATAAACCGAACAACCCCAGACGCCGCGCCCTACCGCGAGGCAGACCGTACGCCAGCGTGATTTTTCTCTCAATGAATCGTTATATTTATCTGGAATGAGATAAGGCGAAAAGAACTAATTTCGCTATAAGTATTTCGCTACTCTGCATGAGCGAAATATATCGCCTCGATTAAAACTCAATCACCAAGGTAATTATAATGAAACGTTCACTTCACCAGGTATTCATGGCGATCTCGCTGATTAGCGCCTCCTTTTTCAGTCAGGCCGCCGACACACAAACCTCGACATGGCAACACATCAAACAGACCGGTGAGTTACGCATCGGCGTGGCACAGGGCGAGCCCTGGTATTTTAAAAATCCATCAACCGGCGAATGGGATGGCATCGGCTATAACATCGGTAAAGAGCTGGCAAACGATCTGGGGGTCAAGCTGGTGACGGTGGAAACCACCTGGGGTAACGCCATCGCCGCCTTACAGACTGGTCAGATCGATACCATGCTGGTGCTCGACCCAACGGAAGAGCGTAAAAAAGCGGTCGATTTTCCTGAGCAGCCTTTCTTTTGGTATGCGCAAGGCGTGTTGATTCGTGATGGCATTACGGTGACCAACTGGGACGACCTCAATCGGGAAGATGTTAAAATCGGCGTCACGCTGGGCTCCAGCCCGGACCTGATTTTGACCAAACGTCTGCCAAAAGCGCAGCTGGTGCGTTTCCCGAATATGGATGAAGGCGTGGCCGCGTTCTATGCGGGCCGGGTCGATGCGCTGTCCTATTTCCACCCGGCGCTGGCGCTGCAACAGGCTAAAGTCGGCAAGGGCAACCTGATTCTGCCGAAGCCGATTATTGAGGTCAGCACCAGCGGGGCAATCCGTAAAGAAGCCGATCAGACCTTCCATAACTTCCTGAATGATGAGTTTGCCAAGCTGTATCAATCCGGCAAGACGCAACACTACTATGAACAGGCTCTCAAACTGCGCGGCGTGGACGTCAGCAAAGTGCCATCGGTCATTAAAGAAGACTGGAAATAAGTCAGAAACGGTTAAAGGCGACAGCCCTGAACGGAGTCAGGGTATCTGGATTAGCGGAGTCAGCAGCGCGGCGACATCCTGACAGTGTTCCAGTTCGGATAACGCCGCCGTTGCCTCCGCAACCGTTGTTGGGGCAAGCCGGGACGAGAGATTCTCCGCAAATTTCGCCATGATGCGGCTTTCCGCCAGCGGGTGTTCTGCGCACCCCAGCGGAAACGCAATGCGCTCACCGCTCACCACCGTTCCCTGCGTGACAACGTCAACCTGCAGCACCGGCCGGCGCGCCTGTGCCATCAGTTGGTCGAGCTCGGGAGACACCTCAACGTCAACCTTATCGGCCAGTGCCAGAAGTTCCGGGTTAGTTAAGGTGTCATCGGCACTCCAGCGATGACGCGGAATACGGTAAGCCAGACACGCCAGCGCAAACGGCAGGCTGAACTGCGCATCCGTCGCATTTTGCGGTCGCGTATCCATGAAATCAGCGGCCAGCCTCTGGCTGCCTTTGACCTGAATAAGATCGATGTCCTGTGGCGCTAGCGCCAGATCGTGCTGGACGCGCTCGAAGGATTCCAGAGCGGTATGTATCCAGCGGCAGGCCGGATACGCCTTAAAACTGGCGTGCTGGATCGCCCACGCCTCTCCCAAGCCAGCAATCAATGCCGCTTCATCAAAGCGGTCAGACCCTATCATGCGCCAGAAGCCCTGCTCGCCGGACAGCACATCCCTTGGGCCGATAATCCCACCGCGATGTAGCTCTACCCCACGGACGCCCGCTTCTGCGGCTGGCGCGTTGTAATCCTTAAAGGAAACCAGCGGCCGCTGCTGCCAGTTATATTTGTGCAAGCTGGGTAACGGCGTCAGCGACGCCGCCAGACCGATGGCATTCTCTAACCCTGCGGCATCACACCCTGTGAGTAATCCGTAGGCCACTGCCGCCCCGATGGATTCATGCTGGCACACGCCATAAACCTGCTGAAAACGGGCAGGACTCGGCTGCTGAGACTGAATGATCCGGCCATTGATTTCATACGCCGCAGCCAGCGCGCAGATCAGCGTTTCGCCGTCGATCGGGCGTTGTCCAAGTGCCGCCAATGCGGCGGCAACCAGCGAAGCGCCGGGGTGTCCCATACCGCGTCCGGCAACCTCATAGCCATCATCGTAATCCAGCGCATTGATCGCTGCCGCATTCAAAAACGCCGCGCCGATGGCCGCCAACGGCGCGCCGCCATCTAATGCCGGGCTGTTGCCTGCCGCATAGTGCAGGCGGGTGACACGCGCGCAATCCCGCACCACCTGGCTACTCGCACCGGCAATGCCGCAGCCCAGACTGTCGATAAAATGCAGCACGATTTTTCGTCTTAACGCGGCGGGAATATCCTGAATCGTCAGTCGATGAGCAAAGGTCGCGAGGCGCAACGTCAGAGGAAGTTCAATAGCGTGGGGCATCGGCATTCCGCCATTCTTTTATAAATAAAAGGAATATTAGCACCACGTTTTATTATTTATTTATCATTTTTTCGACCTGCTAAGATGCATCGGTTCTAACAAAATAAGAAACGTATTTCCTAATTAGGTTGTTTCCAGGGGCGCTATTTTATGTCTTATCAGTGGGATTTTTCCGCCATCTGGCCCTATCACCAGTTGCTGTTGGAGGGGCTATGGGGAACGATAAAGATCGGTGCCACCAGCATCCTGATCGGGATGGTGGCAGGCATGGTGCTCGCCGCCATGAAAATGTCGCCCCGTCGGCTCTTGCGCCTGCCCGCCGCGATGTTGATTGGCTTTTATCGTAATACGCCCGCGCTGGTGCATTTTTTCTGGATTTACTACGCCCTGCCCGTCATTACGCCCTTAACGTTTTCGCCTTTTACCGCCGCTGTCATCGCGCTGTCCGCACAGTCCGGTGCCTTTTATGCCGAAGTTTACCGTGGCGCGATCTCTTCTATTCACGCGGGACAATGGGAAGGGGCAAAAGCACTGGGCATGTCGAAATCAACCGCGCTGCGTCGGGTCATTCTTCCTCAGGCCTTACGCCGCATGATTCCGCCCTTCATTGAGCGCTCGTTTGAACTCATCAAATCCACGTCGCTGGCGTCATCACTGGCCTATAGCGAGTTGCTTTATCAGGCGATGCAGATCAACAGCCAAACCTACCGACCGCTGGAAGTCTACAGTCTGGTAGCGGTGATGTATTTCACCCTGCTGCTGCTGATTAGCCTGTTCAGTCAACATATTGAGAAACGGCTGTCGCTGGCCGATCGTCGGCTCGCGTAAGGAACATCATGCACTATCAATGGGATTTCTCGCTGGTCTGGCACAACCTTCCCGTGCTGCTGAAAGGCCTTGGCGTCACGCTCGAACTCTGGCTGCTGGCCGGTGTGCTGGGCACCGCACTGGGGCTGGTTCTCGGTCTTTTTCGCGTGTTCGGCAAACGCTGGCTGTCGCTGCCCGCCAGATGCTTTGTCGAAATCTTCCGTAATACGCCCGTCCTGATCCAGCTGATCTGGTTTTATTACGCCTTTCCGGTTCTGGTCGGTGTGCAGTTCAGCACCTTTGCCGCCGCGGCGCTGGCTCTGACGCTGTATAGCGCCGCGTACTGTACGGAAATTTTCCGCGCGGGGCTGCAATCCATCGACCACGGACAGTGGGAAGGCGCGAAAGCGCTGGGCATGCGGCAGGCGCTGATCCTGCGACGTGTGGTTCTGCCACAGGTGTTACGCAACATGTTGCCCGCGCTCACCAACCGGATGATCGAACTGGCCAAGGTGACCTCACTGGCTTCCATACTGGCCGTCAACGAACTGATGTATCAGGGGCGGCTGCTGAGCAGTACCTATTATCGTCCGCTGGAAATCCTGACGGTGGTGGCGCTGCTCTATTTCGTTTTGATCTGGCCGGGGAGCTACCTTGCCGCACGACTTGAACGTCGTTTCCGTTCAACCCCCTAGCCCGACAGCGCCACAGGATTGCTATGAGTGAAACTATTACCTTGAATGAAAACAGTACTTTGAATGAAGATATCGTCCTGCGCATTCGCGGGCTCCAGAAACGCTTTGGTGCCGTTGAGGTCTTGAAGGGGATCGATCTGGATGTACGCCGCGGCGAAAAAATTGCCATCATCGGCGGCAGCGGATCGGGAAAAAGCACCCTGCTGCGCTGCCTGAATTTTATGGAGATCCCCAGCACCGGCACCATCGAACTCGATGGCGTGGTACTGGGAAAAACCAACGCGCAAGGCCAGCGTGATTATCCCGAAAAGCAACTGTGCGCCGTGCGGGAACGCGTGGGTATGGTGTTTCAGCAATTCAATCTGTTTCCCCATCTGACCGTGCTGGAAAATGTGCGTGAAGCGCTGGTGTCGGTGAAGAAAATGTCTCGGCATGACGCCGATGTCATCGCCAAAGTCCAGTTGGAAAAGGTCGGGCTGAGCAACAAGCAAGACGCGCGCCCCGGTAGCCTGTCCGGCGGTCAGCAGCAGCGGGTGGCAATTGCCCGTGCGCTGGCGATGTCACCTGAAGTCATGCTGTTCGATGAACCGACATCGTCACTGGATCCAGAACTGGTGGGTGAAGTACTGCACACCATCCACGCGCTCGCGGAGGAAGGCCGTACCCTGCTGCTGGTCACCCATGAACTGGGATTCGCCTATCACTTCGCCGACCGCGTTATCTTTATCGAAAATGGTGTGATCCACGAAATGGGCAGCGCCGAGCAGGTGCTCAAAAATCCGCAGCAACCCCGTACCCAAGCCTTCCTTGCTCGTTTTGCCGAGCGAGCGTTTTAACTCATCATTCAGGAACAGCACGATGCAACCCACCTTATCCAGCCAGAGCAGTCAGGCCTATTTGCAGGATCCACGTAACAGCGACGTACAGGTATATGTGAATGGGGAGTTTGTTCATCGCGACAACGCGGTGGTGTCGATCTTTGATTCCGGCTACGTGTGCGGTGACGGCGTATGGGAAGGCTTGCGTTTGGTTAACGGTCGCCTGATTGCTCTGGATGCCCATCTGGCTCGCCTGTTCGACGGTGCCGCCGCGATCCAACTGGATATCGGCCATAGCTGGGAAGCGCTAACCGCTATTCTCTATAAAACACTCGCCATTAATGACATGACCGATGGCGCGCATATTCGTCTGATGATTACCCGAGGGAAAAAGCATACGCCGAATCAGGATCCGCGCTTTATTATCGGCGGTGCCACCATCGTGTGCGTGGCGGAGTATAAAGTCGTCGATACGGCGGCGAAAAAGCGCGGGCTGACGCTGTTTACTTCCACCTACCGCACCAGTACGCCAGACGTCTTCGATCTGCGGCTGAATTCGCACAGTCGACTCAATCTTATTCAGGCGCTGCTACAGGCGTTGCAGGCCGGTGCCGATGAGGCGCTGATGCTGGATCCGCACGGTTTTGTCGCCAGCTGCAACTCCACCAACTTTTTTATCGTCCGTCGCGGTGAACTGTGGACGTCGTCGGGCCGCTACTGCTTCAACGGCATTACCCGTCAGACCATTATCGATCTCGCGCAGGCCAACGGACTCACGGTCAAGGCGCAGGATTTTACACTGGCAGAAGCCCTTACCGCCGATGAAGCCTTTGTCACCGGCACGCTGGCGGGCATCACCCCGGTAAAAGCGCTGGACGGCCGCCCGTTTAACCCCGAACACCGCCCGGTAACCGAGCAGCTCAGCCGCTGGTATGAGGCGTATCTGCACGCGCAGTGATTGAGGCTCTACGTTCAACAACGAATTGATTCAACGAAATATTAACCGTCAGAAACATTTCATGTAACCTAAGCGCCACTTTTTCAAAAGAGCAGGTCAGGGAATGAAAGCCGTAAAGTTACTGTTTGGCATCCTACTACTGAATATGGTCATAGGGGTCAGCACGGCTATCGCCGCCCCGGACGACACCGCCCCCCCTTTTTACGCGGGTAAAACGCTGGCGCATCCGATTATTTCGGGCGCACGCGACAGCAGCGCCCTTCTGGTTTTCATTCAGGAAAACCAGGTGGTCAAAGGCTATTACTGCTTCTGTAGCGAAGAGGATCACAGTGCCGATCACCTTCCCCACCTGCTCGGTACCTTCCCCGATTCCACCATCGAATCCGTGTTTTATGTCGACGTAGACCAGGCGGGTCAAATCACGCTGGTGTTGAGTAAAAGCCACGGCAAGTTCGCCCTGCGCGGTTGGCGTTACATTGAAGATGGCAGCTATATTCCGGTACTGAGTTTACAGCCGGTTCTGGACAAGCTGGTTCGCGAAAATAAGGATCTCAATGCAACGTCGATAAAACGCGCCCTCGCCAAGCTTCCACCTTATGACTACAGCGCGCAGTACCCTAAGTTCGATAATCACGATTTCGATAACATCGACTTTACTCAGGGCGACGTTGTCGGCTGGTATCTTGACGATGGCACACCGTCTCATGCAGCGAAACAGCCAGCAGACAACGTCTACGCCTATAAAAAAACCTTCGCGGAAAAAGACGGTTTATTTCTTACCGTAACCTTCCGTCGTGTGGAAGACAGCGCAACACCCGGATTTCGCGCGACAGCCATCAGTTGGCAAGCTGACCCGGCTAAATTCAGCGGCAGCGAGAATGGGCCTTATGCCTATTACTCGCCGCAATATGGCTTAGTAAAAGGTTTTTTCCTACATGGCGTTCCTGACGGAAAATGGACCACCGTCGGCGAGAACTTCGCCAGTTCAGGTAGCTATGTCGCGGGACAACAGCAGGGCCAGTGGACCATCAGCGACGGGCAAGAAACGGCAACGGGATTGATGAAAAACGATGAACGTGAAGGCCGCTGGGAGATCGCCGACGGCATGGATGGCAATACACCAGAGCTAAGTGGCTTCGATACTTACCTCAATGGCCAGCGTCATGGCCCCAGCGAACGCCGTCTGGCGGGCGTGCTGCGCTCGAAGGGCGATTATGTTGATGACCAACCTGAAGGCATGTGGATCACCGAAAACGGCGAAGGCCCGTTTGTGAAAGGCGTGGCTAACGGGATGTGGAAACTCAAGACGGCTGACGGCGAGATCCAGCAGGTCGAACTGATCGCTGGCGTAAAGCAGGGAGAACTGCGCTGGAGTGATAAGCAAGGTCGTCTGACACAACTCATTCATTATAAAGATAATCTTCCTCACGGTGTGTACCAGAAGTTCAACGCTGCCGGAAAAATGGTTTATCAGGCTGACTATGTCATGGGCAAACTGGAGGGCCGTGAAATCGAATATTATGACGATGGCACCACTGTGCGCGCCGATCGCGGCTACCGAAATGGCGAACTCGACGGCCCGAATATCTATAATTTCCCTGACGGAAAACCGAAGTCCGTATCGACCTATGACCGCGGTTATGAAGTCGGACTGATGCAGGAATTTACCGCCACTGGCGTCAAAATTACCGAACGCAATTACTGCCCTCTGTCGATGAGCGGTCGCGGCTACTGCGGTAAACAGCAAACCTTCAACCCTGACGGCACGCCGCTCACCGAAGCCGATTACCTGTTCAACCGCCAGCAAACCAATAATACCTGGTATGCGAACGGTCAGCGTCAGGATGAAACGCGTATCGGCACCGATGACAGCTACACCCAAATCAGCTATTACCCTAACGGCCAGATGCAATGCATTAGTCGCGCGCAGGGTTTCAAACCGTTGGTGGTCGATGGCAAAGAGTACAAAGATTATCAGGGCGCGCTGCGTCAGGGTGAAAGCGCCTGTTATTACCCCGATGGCAAAGTCAAAAGCAGCGGAATCTGGAAAGACGGCAGACTGACCACAGGCTGTGAAACCCGTTTCGATGAGAACGGAAAACAGACCGCCCCCGGCCCTAAAGGCTGCGTGATTCCGAAATGGGAATATGAACAATGAGATCCCACACAGGAGAAACGCTCAGTAATCGATGATTCTGCACGCTCTGGTTGGTCAGCGGACAGAAGCAGGTCAATACGAGGAAAATGGCCTACCTCTGCGATTTCAATCAAGGTGGATTCTGCAAAGCCGTGCTAAGTGAAAACGTCATTATCATGGAGTAACGGCTCAGGGAGAGGGCTTTTAGTTGATTAAACCCTCTTCAACAGCTGTACGTTAAACGCTTATTTGAGCTGAACGACAACCTTGCCCTTGGCACGTCCTTGAGCAAGATATTCAAGCGCTTCCTTGGCCTGGTCGAACGGAAAGACCTTATCAATGACAGGATGAATATGTTCAGACTCAAGTAAGCTGCCAATCTCAGATAATTGACGCCCATCGGAACGCACAAATAGAAATGAGTAGGTGATATCGCGCTTACCCGCAAGACGCATGATCTTGCGGCTCATCAAACCGAAGACAAATTTTAGAACGACGTTCAGTCGACGAGCGCTCGCGAACGCGGCATCCAGCGGCCCGATCAGTGAAATGATCTTGCCTCCCGGTTTAAGGATGCCGATGGATTTTTTGATCTCATCTCCCCTGAGAGTACCCAGCACCATGTCATAACCGTGCAACACGTTCTCGAACGCCTGCGTCTTGTAGTCAATTATCTCATCCGCCCCCAGGTTACTTACCATCTGAACATTGCCCGTGCTGGTCGTCGTTGCAACTTTTGCACCAATATGTTTTGCCAACTGGATCGCGAAAGTGCCAATACCGCCAGCCCCTGCGGGGATAAATACCTTTTGCCCTTTCTGAACGTTCGTCCGCTCCTTTAGGGCTTGCCAGGAGGTCAATCCGACCATTGGGATCGAGGCGGCTTGCACAAAGTTCAAATTGCTCGGCTTTAGTGCGGCCACATTCTCTGGCACGACGGCGAATTCGGCGAGTGAGCCTGAGCCGAGATCGAACAGACTGGCGAAAATAGCATCACCGGGTTTGAAACGGGTCACGCGACTCCCAACCTCTTTCACCACCCCGGCCAAATCGCTTCCCATCGTGGCTGGGAGTGGGAACTTAAGGATAGGTTTGAACATACCCGTTGGAATCATGTTGTCGATCGGATTCAACCCCGCGGCGTAAACCTCAACGAGCAGTTCGTCAGGCTTTAGCGTGGGATAGGGAACCTCGGCTAAGCCAATCTCGGGCGATTTACCATAGCGTTTGAATGTGAGTGCTTTCATATGATTCGACTTCCTATATTGACTAACTGATGTGACGTGGCGGAGGTTTGGATAAATCCCCCCTTGCTCAGAGCTGGAGAGGCTCAGGATCAGAGAATGACCTTGCGGTTCAAGGGTCGCCCGATGGTCGCGGCCCGTACCGACGGCTACCGGACAATCCCTCCTGAATCCTTAGGCTATCCGATCAGGCATTGACGTCCACGACGGTGCGGCCACGCACCTGCCCCTGGAGCATAGGCTCAACAAGCCCCACCACATCGGTCAAGCCGATGACCTGCGTGGCGTGTACAAGTTTACCCAGGTCCAGATCGGTGGCCAGGCGTGCCCAAGCCTGCAACCGTACGTCCTGCGGCGTGTTGACTGAGTCGATACCAGCCAGCGTCACGTTGCGCAGAATAAAAGGCAGCACAGAACTGGGTAGATCCGCTCCCTGTGCGAGCCCGAAAGCCGCCACTGCGCCGCGATAACGCGTTTGCGCCAGCACATTGGCCAGAGTGTGGCTGCCCACAGAGTCGATCGCACCGGCCCAACGCTCTTTACCGATTGGGGCAGCAGGCTCGGACAGCGTGCGACGGTCAATGACTTCGGCAGCGCCCAATTCGCGTAAGTATCCGGCTTCCTCCAGACGCCCGGTCGAGGCCACAACCCGATAACCCAGTTTAGACAATAGGATGACAGCCACCGAGCCCGCTCCGCCACCCGCTCCCGTCACCAACACGTCCCCCTTGTCCGGTGTCACGCCCGCATGCTCCAATGCGAGCACGGACAGCATCGCGGTGTACCCAGCCGTGCCAATCGCCATAGCATCACACGTCGAAAAAACATCGGGCAATTTGACCAGCCAGTCACCATTGACGCGTGCCTTCTGCGCCAAGCCGCCATGGTGGGTCTGGCTAAGCCCCCAACCGTTGGCGACGACACGGTCACCAACGTTGAACCCTGCGTGCGACGAGGACTCGACAACCCCAGAGAAGTCAATGCCAGGAATCAGCGGAAACTGACGGATGATAGGTGCACGACCACTGATAGCCATCGCATCCTTGTAGTTCACTGTTGAATAGCCTATCGCGATACTGACGTCACCCGGCATGAGGTCGGCTTCATCAAAATCAACGAGGGCTGTTGAAATTGCGTCTCCTGCCTTGGTAGTCAGCAGCGCATTAAAAGTTGTGTTCATTTTTACTCCGTGAGTACAAATTTCGTAGATGAGTCATCATGTTGAAGGGCAAAAGCGTGCTAGAGATGCTCAATTCGTCGTACAGGCAAGAAACGCTTACGCGGCCCTCAACATTATGCCGGGCCGGGCAAGGCTACCGATCACCTGTGTCCGTATCGCGGCCCATTCATGGCATGAGTTACCCCAGACCAAATTGCTTGTGCAGCATCTTGTCGAAGAAACCACGAGGAAGAAATCGCCGGGCAAATGCCCCTTGGCGAGCAACCTTTCCCGAGGGATAGCGTAGATGCGGTGTCTTATCGTTTGCCGCCAGAACGATGGTTTCGGCCACGCTATCGGCACTATCCGCTACCGATAGCGCGCTCTCATAGGCGACAAGGTATTTCTGGCGGCTCATATTATAGACAGGCAGAGGCTTATCAGATGCGGTGACACTTGAGTCAAATGACGTCCGTGTGACACCCGGTTGGATCACCGCAACGCGCACCCCAAACTCGCGTACTTCGTGGTCAAGAGATTCGGAATACCCTTCAATTGCATGCTTAGTCGTCGAGTAATGTGCGTTGTAAGGTGCCGGAATAATCCCCAACCCCGATCCCACATTCAAGATGCGACCACTGCCTTGCTTGCGCATGATGGGTAAAACGGCATTCGTCATCCTGACGACCCCTAGTACGTTCGTTTCAAACAGCGCACGTACCTGTGCGATAGAACTCTCTTCCGCTGCCGCAGGACCAAGGCCGAAGCCTGCATTATTGACCAGCAGATCGATGCGCCCTTCCAGCTGCAACAGTTCACCGACGGTGGCGTTAACAGATTCATCGTCTGTCACATCCATCACCAGCAGAGAAAATGCGTGCAGACCTGCCTGAGTGCCCCGTCTGCTTGTGCCATAGACCCGATAGCCAGCCTTTGCAAGCTTCTCGGCAGTGGCCCTCCCGATACCCGATGAAGCCCCGGTAATGAGGGCAACACGCCTATCTTTTTTCATTCCATGCTCCTGATCATTTTTGCAAATTGCTATCCGACATCCGGGTGGCGGATTGCGCCGCGCGCCGGACGAGTGATGTCTTGTGAATGCATTGCTTTCGATGCTTATTGGGGCCGGTAGCGTTCTGCGGCATGCACCTGCCGGATATCCGACATCAGACCCTGACGCGCCGCATCCAACGCATCCCAGCGTTCAGCAACATGAAGCGGTGGAATAGTGACCAACTCGCGTCGATCAAAGCCCACCAGCGCAGCATCAACCAGTTCATCGACATCCATCACTTCAGGCAGCGTATTGATGTCAATACCGGCGCGCTCCCAGATTTCCGTGCGGGTCGTTGCGGGTAAGACTGCTTGTACATAGACACCGTGGGGGGAAAGCTCCAGATGCAGGCCCTGGGACAAAAAGAGTACAAAGGCTTTGGTGGCACCGTAGATTGAGGCACCGAACTCGGGAGCAAAGCCGACGACCGAACCAATATTGACGATGGTGCCACAGCCAGATTGCACGAATCGCGGGGCAACCGCAGCGGCGAGTCGTGTTAGTGCCGTGGTGTTGAGCCCAATCAGGTGTTCAATATCCACTGCTGTTTGCTGCACAAAACTGCCCGACTGAGCCATCCCCGCGTTGTTGATCAGAATGCTAATACGGGTGTCATCCCGTAGACGGGTTTCGATGGCGGCAAGATCGACAGACTGCGTCAGGTCAGCCGGCAATACCTCGACGGCAATACCGAACTCTTCTTTCAGACGTGCGGCCAATGTGTTCAGACGCGTTTCGTCACGTGCGACAAGCACGAGATCGTGACCACGGCGGGCGAAACGCGCGGCATAGGTGGCACCAATACCACTGGAAGCCCCCGTGATAAGGACAGTTGCAGGCTTGGTCATCATGTTATTCCTTTGAATACGTCATTTGAGTTGGCAAGTTCAGCCGCTGCACACGCTGAAAAACATTTTCTCGGTCGTGTCATTTCAGCGTCTGGTGTTGTAGGCGGACTCAATGATGACGATCATAATCTAAACTGTCAATGTTTTGATTATGATCATAATCAATGTATAGTGACGCCATTCCTTAAGGCATAAATTCACAATGGAACAGATATGAAGGTCACTAAGGCACAGGCGCAGGCAAACCGGGCGCACATTGTTGAAACGGCATCTACCCTGTTTCGGGAACGCGGTTACGATGGGGTTGGCATTGCCGACCTCATGGCAGAGGCGGGGTTCACTCACGGCGGCTTCTACAAACATTTCCGCTCTAAGGCTGACCTGATGGTGGAATCGGCAGCGTGCGGCCTCGCTCAAACAGCAGAACTGTCGGCTGGCTCAGATATATCGGAGCTCGTACGGGGCTATCTCTCACGTGAGCATCGTGATGCTCGCTCAACAGGCTGCACGATAGCGGCGCTAAGTGGGGATGCGGCACGCCAACCGGAAGCGGTTCGAGAGACTTTTGCGGCCGGTATAGAACGTGTGCTGGCCGAACTGAGTAAAGCAAACATGTCACCTGACTCGACAGACGCTAACGATGCGCGAGCCAGATACCTTGACATACTGGCACATGCACTTGGTGCCATCGTCATGTCGCGCGCCTGCCCGGACGATTCGCCACTGGCCGATGAAATTTTGGCGGTTTGCCGCGACAAGATCCTCGCATCACTGAACACGCCAGTATGTGAGTGACTTTTCTGTCAGCAGTACTGCCTGCCGCTAGGCTGGTCGCGAACATGTTCGGAGCAGCCAATATGGCAATGCTCTTCGGCGTTTTCAGGCACGAAGCAGGCAGACGGCAGGTTCATCAATTCCACCCTGAGCAAAAGCGAAAATTTGCGTCCCCAGCGAGTGAATCTATTAAGTAGAAACACTCAAAGCTAGATTAGAACTCGCTTGGGGTTGTTCCTATCACTGAACGAAATGCAGCAGAAAACGCGGCAGGACAGGAAAAGTCGAGTTGGCAGGCGATCTGTTTAACGGATACATCATTAGATAGAAGATCTAATGATGTATATATTCTGGCTCTCTGTTTCCACATTCTGAAGCTGAAACCTGTGTTATGTAAAAAACGGCGGGGAAAAGTACGTTCCGACATATTAGCAATATCAGCCATGTCCATTAATGACGGCCGCTGCGATCGCGCAGGAAACTTCGTATTTAGCACGATGCACGACGGCTATCCGGTGGAGCCCATCGGTAAATTTCACAGGCTGAATTCTGTCAGTCTGGAAACGGAAACACTCGACCTGCCCGCTGTTGCCATTCCTAACAGCATCTGCTTTAGCCCGGATGGGGGCACGATGTATTACAGCGACTCCATGCAGGGACGAATCTTTTGCTGTGATTATCCTTCGCTCGACAATCAGCGAATCTTTACGGAAGTCGAAGGCGGCGGCGCGCCTGATGGTTCCTGCATTGATGCACAGGGTTATCTGTGGAACGCCGAATGGGGCGGCAGTCGGGTTGTTCGTTACAGCCCAGAGGGAGAAACGCACAGTATTCTGTCTGCTCCTGCCATACAGACTACCTGCCCGGTGCTCGGCGGTTCGTCACTGAACACGCTTTTTTGCACCAGTGCACGTGTTGGACTTACTGAACCAACCACATATGACGGTGCACTGTTCAGTATCCGATCACCATTTTTTGCCGGATTGCCAGAAAGCCGCTTTGGCTTAATCTCATCCAGGCGTTGAAGGCGGAAGCGGATGAGGCACTGATGCTGGATCCGCAATGAGCGACTGATTTCTCAAGTAATAAGGAAAAGGACAACATTGTGTTTTCTTTCAGACGGAATTATGGTGTGGAAAGTCAACCGTTACCATGAGCCCGCCTTCTGCAGACGTACTTAGGTATACGTTGCTGTTGTGTTGCTGCGCAACCGCTTTGACGATTGCCAGTCCCAGCCCACTCCCGCTTTGCATCTGATTGGGATCGCGAAAAAATCTATCGAACACGCGCTCCCTCAATTCAACTGGAATACTGGGCCCTGCATCTGAGACACGTAACTGCGTGGATTTATCTAATGATCGTACATCTACCTCAACCCGCCCGCCTTCAGGACTGTACTTCACGGCATTTTCAATGACGTTGTCAATCAGCGACATCAGGCGTTCCCTAACAGCGGTAATCCAGATTTCATCATGGGAGTAAAATTCAAGTTCAATCCTGCGCCCAGCCGCTAGCGGTGCCAACGCGGCCATTCGCTCTTGTATGAGCGTCGTCAGCGGCACAGGCTCCATAACCGTATCAATGCGCGCTTCGCTGTGCATCAACAGCAGAAGTTGATTGACGAGACGAGCAGCACGGCTATTGCTGCGAATAATCCCTGCAAGCAACGCCTGTTGATTATCGCTGCTTATATAGGACTGCAAAGCCTCAACATTGATTCGCATCGCAGCCAGAGGAGTACGCAGCTCATGAGCGGCATCTGCAATGAAAACCCGTTCCCTTTCAGCACTTTCTCGCACCCTGGCAAGAAATATATTAATAGCGTCCACCATTTGGCGAAGCTCCCTGTGCTTTGGGACTTCTTTTAAGGGAGAGAGATCTTCTGGAGTGCGTAAGGCAATTTCATTTACCACCTTGTTCCAGGGTCGCATTGCAATGCGGATTGACAGCCACGCAGGAAAAAGAAGAAAAGGAATGCAGACCAGCAGCGGCAATATGTAGTATCCGCGCGAGTTCAGGTATATAAAGAAGTTCCAGCCTCCGGCAGGGGTGACCAACGTTACCTCCGCGTCGGAGTTCCCGGACTTTAGCGTACGGCTAGTCCAGGTGCGGCCGTCACTCTGAATACTCTGAATTTTCCCATATCGGGTGTTTGTCACCTCTGCTGGCGCGCCATCAGATGAATAAATTACCTCTTTATTCTTCCGAACGATTAGGCTGATTGACAGCTCTGGATCTTCTCCCCCGCCATAACCTTCCTGCAACGCCTTGCTGAACTTTTCCAGCACATCGGTTAGATCCTGCGGACGATCCCCCATACGATCAACCATTGTAAGAATGGTTTCGTAAGTCTTGTTGCCCAATAGCATAGAGGGGCTACGCAAGTTCTCCCATAAAATGTAGGTCAGAAAAAGACACCAAAGCAGTGTAAGCAATAGCATTTGGGCGATCATAATTCTCCGCACGAGCGTTGGGATTTTTAGGTGGCGCCAAAAATTGCGCATCAACCTGCCCCCTTCTGAATCGGTACGGTATCAATGACATACCCTACGCCCCTCACCGTTCGCACATAGCCCTCGCCGATTTTGCGACGCAAATTGCCCATATGCACATCGAGAGGATTGCTCATGTTTTCTTTTGCACCGAATATCTTTTCTTCCAGAAACCGTCGTGTAAGCACGCGGTCAGTGCGCAACATTAACGTTTCAAGCAGCGCGTATTCACTTGCCGTCAAATCAACATTACGAGCCCCTACTGTCACGCGTCGCGTCGGCACATGGAGAGATAATCCTCGAATTTCTATCACCTCATTCTGAAAACCGTAACTGCGCCGCGCAAGTGCCCTCACTCTGGCCAACAATTCGGCGAGAACAAAAGGTTTGACGAGATAGTCGTCTGCACCGGCATCCAGCCCAGCCAGACGATCTTGCAGAGTACCTCGGGCAGTCAGGATGATAACGGGGATTCCCTTGAACTGCTGACGCAGGCTCGCCATCAGGCTCATGCCATCACCGTCGGGCAGGCCGAGGTCGAGCAATACAAGTTCTGGCACGCAGAGATCGAGTTGATGCAGCGCATCCACTTTACGGCGCACCCATATAACATCTAATCCTTGATCTTCAAGGGCAATACGTACGCCATTGCCAAGATCGAGGTCGTCTTCAATTAGGAGAATGTTCACAATAGTTACTTTATCAACAGTGCATGAAGAACGTCTGAAGAAAAAACGGTATCAGGAAATCTATCAGATTTGCAGCCCAGTACTTGCTTCAGTATTTCTTCATTTTTGGCTCATGAGAACTTCAGGGTGAGCATTCAAACTGGGCGTTCTGGTGTTTAAAACCGCTTGTATCGTAATCAGTTGAATCCACAAGGACTTCTTTAATGAGAAACATCGACCTGCATCATAAGTTCCTCCATTCGCTCTCGGGGCGTGCCCTGAAAAAACTATTGTCGGGCGCGGTCCTGGCATTACTGGCTACCCCAACGCTGGCAGCAGAACAGAAACAGGGCAACGAGTTGACTCTGGGGGGAGGCGTGGATGTTGCGCCACGTTATTCGGGTTCGGATGAAAGCCGCGTCACGACTGCCCTGGTGATTGATTACTCTATGGTAAATGGTTTCTTCGTCAGCACCACGCGTGGTATCGGTTACGGTAACAGCATCGGTAAGTTGGATTACAGCGCTGCGCTGAGCTATCGCGCAGGCCGTAAGGATCGTGACGTGGACAGCGACTCGATCAGCTACGGTAGCGACCACTTGCGAGGTATGGGTGACGTCAAAGGATCGGCTGTCGGTGTGCTTGGTCTGGGGTATAAGGTGACGGACTGGCTTAATTTACAAGTGCAGGCTGAGGTGCCGGTTTCTCAACGAAGCAATGGTGAAGCTCTGCATTTTGGCATTATCAGCCCGCTCTATACGTCATCAAAAAATTCCGTCACGCTGGCGCTGACCGGCAGTTGGGGGACGAGCGAGTACATGCAGACTTACTACGGGGTAAATGCATCCCAGTCGGCCGCATCGGGGTTTGCCCAACACGATGTCGGATCTGGGATTTATGCCTATTCACTGAATGCTGACTGGACGCACAAGTTCAACCAAAACTGGAGCATGATTGCCGCAGCAGGCTTTACGCAGTTGACTGGTGATGCGCGCAATAGCCCAATTGTTCAACGAAAGGCATCGCCTACCGGAAGCCTGAAGGTGACATATAGCTTCTGATCGTTGTTAGACATGTGCTTTCAGGCAGATTGTGGCTATACACCGTCAATCAATACACATTCGAACCGCCCCAGTTCAGATGATGGGGCGGTACTCAGCTCACCCACTCGCCCTGCTTATGCCCTGTTACTCAGAGCATCTGCCTCATCTCAGGGTTCCCATCAAAAGAAGGTTTTCTGAATAGATTCATCTGATGACCTGAAGTCACGCTTTCTGTCGGAAGTGTTAGTCTCCCGTCAAACCACCCCATCCGCTTTTGGCAAATCAGATCTAACTCACCGTGATGTTCACAGCGTCTGTTTTTGGCTGTGAGTTCAACCGATGGATGCAACACATTGGTTAAAACGCTCTGCGGGTGATTCATAGTCTA
>NZ_JBIXKO010000021.1:0-48425 GCF_044751765.1 Pectobacterium sp. CHL-2024
AGCTGGGAGAGCACCTCCCTTACAAGGAGGGGGTCGGCGGTTCGATCCCGTCATCACCCACCACTCTTTACGAGTTTTAAGTAAAAAGTGTCTCGCTGTGTAGAGTAAGAAGATTTGAGATTGGGTGATTAGCTCAGCTGGGAGAGCACCTCCCTTACAAGGAGGGGGTCGGCGGTTCGATCCCGTCATCACCCACCAATCTCATACCAGCTGGTCTTCTTATTAGAAGTTGAAGTAAATCAAGAAGTAAATGTAGTTCAGAAGTGGGTGATTAGCTCAGCTGGGAGAGCACCTCCCTTACAAGGAGGGGGTCGGCGGTTCGATCCCGTCATCACCCACCACTTCTGCGGGTCGTTAGCTCAGTCGGTAGAGCAGTTGACTTTTAATCAATTGGTCGCAGGTTCGAATCCTGCACGACCCACCACTTCCGCAAAGTGATTCCTCTCTGAAGTAAATCCACCCAATGTTATATCTTGCACGTGTCGTGTAGGTGAGACAAAATCATTGAAAATGGTTTTGAACAATGCTTGCGTTGGCCCTGCAAGGGTGAGCCTTAGAATAAGGCGAATAACCTGCGCTCAGGTTTTAGCCGAGCGAAGCGAGACAGCAACGCGCTAGCGTTGACCCCGAAGGGGCGAGGCCAAAGGCCGAGTCATCCTGCACGACCCACCACTTCCGCAAAGTGAATCCTTCCTGAAGTAAATCCACCCAATGTTATATATTGCACGTGTCGTGTAGATAAAATCCTGCTCAATTGCTCCGCATTAGTTTTCCCAATATTCAATGAAGTACCGCAGCCCTATTCAGCTACGGCACCTAAATATCACGCCAGTACGGCTAAATCCTCAGCATCAAAACCGCGTAATTGATCAGTCTGCCCAGAACGCACTTTTTGCACCCATTGCGCATCAGAAAGCAGGACTCGGCCTACCGCGATCAAATCAAACTCTTCTCGCTCCATCCGTGCATATAGGTTGTCCAGTGCCGCCGTGCCAGAACCTTCACCGCCAAACGCAGCAAAGAAATCCGAGCTCAATCCCACCGAGCCAACGCTGATTGTCGCGGCACCCGTCAGTTTTTTCGCCCAACCGGCGAAGTTCAGCCCTTCAGCCCCATCAACCTCCGGGAATTCAGGCTCCCAGAAACGACGCTGGGAACAGTGCAGAATATCCACACCAGCCTCAACCAGCGGCGCTAGCCAGTCCGTCATCTCCTGTGGGGAACTCGCCAGCCGTGCAGTATAGTCCTGCTGCTTCCACTGACTTACACGCAGGATCAGCGGGAAATTTTCACCAACAGCGGCCCGGACAGCACGAATTACCTCAGCGGCAAAGCGAGAGCGTTCGCGGATCGTTGCGCCACCAAAGGCATCTTCACGTTTATTCGTGCCCGACCAAAAGAATTGGTCGATCAGGTAACCATGTGCACCATGCAGTTCCAGCGTGTCAAAACCCAATCGTTTTGCATCCGCCGCAGCACGAGCAAACGCCGCCACGGTATCGGCAATATCTTCTTCGGTCATCACCACACCGCGAGGCTCATCTGGGCCGACGATTCCCGAGGGGCTTTCAACAGGCGCATCAGGCTCCCAGCCACGTCCGTGGGTTGAACCTGTATGCCAAATTTGCGGCCCAATACGGCCACCAGCGGCATGAACCGCTTTCGCTACCGCATCCCAACCGGCTAACGCGGCTTCGCTGTGAAAGAGCGGGATTCCTGGCATATTACGCGAAGCGGGACGATCGACTACCGTTCCCTCTGTCAGAATCAGCCCGACTCCCCCTTCGGCACGGCGGCGATAATATTCCGCCTGCGCTGGGCCAGGAATGCCGTTTTCAGCCATACCTCGCGTCATTGGTGCCATGACAATGCGGTTAGAAAGAGTTAACCCTTTCAGCGTGAAGGGACGAAACAGAACATCATCAGACATAAATATTTCCTTTTATGGTTTAACGTCATAGCGGCGTTGAATGTCGATTAGAAACGCAATTCATACTGTTAAGCAACCTCCGTGAGCATCGCCTCCCGTAAAGAGAATGCCACCCTGCTTGCACTTATAGATGATGTATGACATATATAATAGATGTCAATCGACATTTAAAAATAGAGGCACGGTATGAAATACACAACGTTTGGACGTAATACGGGCTTACGCGTTTCCGAACTTGCTCTCGGAACAGGAAATTTTGGCACCGGTTGGGGCTATGGTTCTGAAAAAGAACAGGCTAAACAGGTATTTGATCGTTATGCCAACACGGGCGGCAACTTCATCGATACAGCGGATGCTTACCAGTTAGGCCAATCTGAGCAGATGGTCGGAGAATTCATTGCCGCAGATCGCGACCATTTTGTCGTTGCGACGAAATACACCTTAAGTGCCATGCCGGATGCCGGAATTTCCCGAACCGGCAATAGCCGCAAGAACATGATCTCATCGGTAGAAAACAGCCTGAAGAGACTGAAAACCGATCGTATTGATGTGCTATGGGCGCACTTTGATGACCAATTAACGCCACTGGAAGAGATTGTTCGTGCTTTCGACGATCTCATTCGGGCTGGGAAAATCCAGTACGCAGGCTTCTCTAATTTCCCAGCCTGGCGCATTGCCCGAGCGGACACCATCGCGGAACTGCGCGGCTGGTCGCGAATTGCCGGTATTCAGGTGGAATACAGTCTGGTGCAGCGCACCGCAGAACGAGAACTACTGCCGATGGCTGAAGCAATGGGGCTGGCAGCAACGCTTTGGTCTCCACTGGGCGGCGGCCTGCTGACGGGAAAATATCGTCAAAGTAAAGAAGGCCGTCTGATCGGTTTTGGCGGAAGATTAGTGCACACCGAACAAGACACGACCTTGCTGGATGAGGTTTTTCGCGTTGCAAACGACTTGAACGTCATGCCAATACACATTGCCATCGCCTGGTTGCGGCATAAATCAGCCCGCGCCAGCACCAGCCTGATCCCTATCCTGGGCCCCCGCACGTTGGCGCAGTTGGATGATACGCTGCTCGCATTGAATGTGACGCTAAGCGACGATCAGGTCGCGCGACTGGATGAAGTCAGTGCTATTTCGCTGGGGACGCCGCACGATCAGATCGCAGGGTCATTACCTCGGGCTCAGGGAGGCGACAGCGCCCATATTATTACACCGTGGCCGCCACGAGCCTGATCCGGCTATTGATGAAAAGCATCATCTATTGAGTCTGACTTTTTCATCCCCTAAGATGATGCCTGACAGAAAAAGGAGAACAACATGGCCCGTGTATCAAAACAGCAGATGGAGCGCAACCGAGAAGAAATCATCCAGGTTTCTTCACAGCTCTTTCGTGAACGGGGCCTGAACGGCGTTAGCGTGAACGACTTGATGGCTGCGGCAGGCTTAACCCACGGTGGTTTCTATGGTCATTTTGCATCTAAAGATGAACTCGCCGCCATCGCCAGCCGAAAAGCGCTTGAGGATTCCGGTACTCGCTGGCAGGAAATGTGCCAGCGCGCAGATAAACATAACCTGGAAACACTGGTGGAACACTATCTTTCCCCCGCCCATCGCGACGGCGCAAAAGATGGCTGCGCCCTCACGGCACTAGCCAATGACATAGCCAGAGAAAGTGCAGATAAACCAGTACACGACGTTTATCTCAGCGGTGTCAAAGCCATGCTGGACAGGCTGGAGTCCCTCTCGACAATAGAAGATAAAGAGCAGCGCAAGCAGCATGCTCTGGCGCAATTCGCCCTGTTATCCGGCGCGCTGGCGCTAGCACGCGCAACAGCTGGCGATACCTTGTCAGACGACTTTCTCAATGCCGCCAAAAAGGCACTGCTTGGCAAAGCATAAACAGGTTGTGGAAAGGGGCCTGTCGCATCCAGGATAGGTTCCAAACTGCATCCACTCTTAAAACTATTCCCTGTATACAACCCATTCCTCTGATCGTCAGCCATTCAGACGACGTCCTTTTTCATAACATCTTGTTATTGCATTATTCCCATCCATCATTAGACCGCCGCAATCGCGGTGCTATGCTTATCTGCGTTTGCCCTGTTCGCCTAATTTTTTGACAGAAAATATCAAATTTATTGGTTTTCTATTCAGTCCCTAAATCGACGACACTGCCGCACTATACAAAACATTGCCAACAAGCACTTTTTGCTCACTTATGAGGTTTTTTATTATGATTTCTCAGTTGAATCAGTGGTTCACGCGTTTAACCGATCATCCTGATGCTGGTAAACTTTTACTGCGTTTAACCGTGGGTATTCTGCTGCTGTTTCACGGCGTAGCAAAAATTGAGCACGGTGTAGGCTGGATCGTACAGATTCTGCAAGGTGCAGGTCTGCCTGGTTTTATCGCTTATGGCGTTTATATCGGCGAGGTTGTTGCCCCGATTCTGATTATTCTGGGCGTATTTACCCGCATTTCCGGCCTGATTGCCGCGCTGACGCTGGTTGTAGCGACGCTGATGGTAGGAACGGGTAAATTCTTCACCCTGACTAACGTTGGCGCCTGGGCGCTGGAGTTGGAAGCACTCTACTTCTTCGCCGGCATTATTATCATGCTGGTCGGTAGCGGTCGCTATTCTGTTGCCTCTAACCCTGCTTATCGCTAATCCTTGCCATCCGGCAGGTATTCACGACAAAAGCAAAAAACCCGCGGATTCGCGGGTTTTTTATTTCGATGCTCTGTCGATTAGATTTCCCAATCGTGACTATAACGTTTGGGTTTGAACTGAATCACATCGCCTTTCTGTAGCCCGTGCAGGCTTGCATCGTCTTTTGCGACTTCCGCTTCAATCAGTTCAGACTGCTCACCCAGCTTCAACGACAGGCGCGTCAAAGCGCCGAGTGGGCGAATATCTCGCACTGTCACTGCCTGATAGCCTTCCTGTGCCTGAACGGATAACGACACTTCATGCGGACGGAACAGAATCGTCTCTTCCGTCTGCGCCACTTTCAACCGGTTACTGTCGCCAAGGAAATGGTAAACAAACTCGCTGGCCGGGTTGTTATACACCTCCGCTGGCGTGCCGATTTGTTCAATCACACCTTTGTTCATCAGCACGATGCGGTCGGCAACTTCCATTGCTTCTTCCTGATCGTGTGTCACAAATACCGACGTCAGATCGATATCTTCATGCAGCTGAGACAGCCAGCGGCGCAGCTCTTTACGTACCTTGGCATCCAGTGCGCCAAAAGGTTCATCCAGCAGCAATATGCTCGGCTCGACGATCAGTGCACGTGCCAACGCAATACGCTGACGCTGGCCGCCGGAAAGCTGTTCAGGATAGCGATCCCCCAGCCAATCCAGCTGTACCAAATTCAGCAATTCATGCACTTTCTTTTCGATGTCACTCTTCGATGGACGGATATTTTTCGGCTTCATTCGCAGCCCAAACGCCACGTTATCGAATACCGTCATATGGCGGAACAGCGCGTAGTGCTGGAATACAAACCCTACGTTGCGTTTACGCACATCGTGAACGGACACATCCTGGCCGTGAAAGATAATGCTGCCGCTATCCGGCTGTTCCAGCCCGGCGATAATACGCAGTAGCGTTGTCTTACCGCAGCCCGATGGCCCCAACAACGCCACCAGCTCGCCGCTGTGGATAGACAAATTAATCTCGTTCAGCGCCCGGAACTGACCAAATTGTTTATTAATATTGCGAATCTCAATGCTCATTTTTGGCCAACTCCTGTTGTTTCTCTATTTGCTTCGTCAATCGGCTTTCACTCCACTGGCGCAGCAGCAGCACTACCAGTGACATAATTAGCAGAAGGATCGCCACGCTGAAAGCCGCAACGATGTTGTACTCGTTATAAAGAATTTCAATATGCAACGGCAGCGTGTTCGTCAGACCGCGAATATGACCGGAAATGACGGAAACCGCGCCAAACTCCCCCATCGCACGCGCGGTACACAGCACTACGCCGTAGATCAATGCCCACTTCACATTCGGCAGCGTGATGTGCCAGAACATTTGCCAGCCATTCGCCCCCAGCAACCGTGCCGCTTCTTCCTCCTGCGAACCCTGCTCTTCCATCAGCGGAATCAGCTCACGGGCAACATAAGGCAGCGTAACGAAAATTGTCGCCAGCACGATGCCCGGTACGGCGTAAACAATTTGCAGATCGTGTTCGAGCAGGAAGGGATAGATCTTGCTTTGCGCCCCAAACAGCAGCACATACACCAGCCCCGCAACCACAGGGGAAACGGAAAACGGCAAATCGATCAGCGCCAGTAGAAAGCTCTTGCCACGAAATTCGAATTTCGTCACACACCACGCCGTCGCCAGCCCGAACACTACGTTTAGCGGTACAGAAATGACGGTCGCAAGCAGCGTCAGCTTAAGTGCAGAAATCGCATCCGGCTCGGTAATCGCGTCCCAAAATGCGCCGACGCCTTTATCCAGTCCCTGAGTGACGACCATCATCAGCGGCAGCACCAGAATCAGGAAAAAGACGACCCACGCGAGTGAAACCAGAATGTAATAGGCGGCGGGCTGTTTTTTTCTTTTAGCCGCGTTGGCCTGAGTGGAAATAACCTGTTCCATGAAGACCGGCCCTTACAGTTTCGGTTGAATGCGGCGCTGCAACACGTTAATCAGCAGCAGCATAATGAAAGAAACCAGCAGCATGAATACACCGATCCCGGTTGCTCCCTTGTAGTCATACTGATCCAGCTTGGAGACGATCAGCAGCGGCAGAATTTCGGTTTTAAACGGAATATTCCCCGCGATAAACACCACGGAACCGTATTCGCCAACGCCGCGGGCAAAGGCCAGCGCAAAGCCCGTCAACCACGCAGGTAACAGCGCAGGAAGCAAGACATGGCGGAAAACCTGAAGCGGACGCGCGCCAAGGCAGGCGGCGGCTTCTTCCACTTCTTTCGGAATATCAGCCAGCACCGGTTGCAGCGTTCTGACCACGAAAGGCAGCGTGACAAAAATGAGCGCCAGCGTGATACCGATGCCGGTGTAGGCAATTTTGAACGGAAACAGTGAGCCAATCAGGCCATTCGGCGCATACAACGCCGTCAGCGCAATCCCTGCCACAGCAGTTGGCAGCGCAAAGGGCATATCGATCATGGCATCGATCACTTTACGGCCGGGAAAGGTATAACGCACGAGCACCCAGGCCAGCAGCGTCCCGAGAATGCCGTTAATAAATGCCGCAGCCAGCGCCGTACCAAACGAAAGCCGCAGGGAGAAAAGCACCTGACGGCTGGTGATCAGATCCCAAAACTGACCAAACGTTAGTTGGCTGGCATACAAAAACATCCCCGCCAACGGAATGAGGACAATTAATCCTAAATAGCTCAGGCTAAACCCTAACGTTAGCCCGAAACCGGGAATCACTGAGGAAGAACGTTGTGACATACCGTGCCTTTAATTTTCATACTCACTACCCAGCCAACAACTGCTTGCCGACGCGCGCTACCTGACAGAAAGGTTAAGGCGGCAGGTCCTCTGCCTTCTTAACCTGAAAAAAGCCGCTAGGGTGATAGCGGCCTTAATCCGTCAGACATTAAAAACTTACTTATTAATCTCTTTAAAGATGGCGTCGAACACACCGCCGTCGTTAAAGAATTTGTCCTGTGCCGCTTTCCAGCCGCCGAAATCTTTATCAATCGTCACCAGATTCACCGGTGCAAACTGATCTTTAAACTCTTCAGCGATCTTGGCATTACGTGGACGGTAGAAATTTTTACCGATGATGCGCTGCGCTTCATCGCTGTAGAGGTATTGCAGATAGGCTTCGGCCTGCTTCTGCGTTCCCTTACGCTCAACGACTTTGTCGACAACGGCAACCGGTGGTTCAGCCAGAATCGACAGAGAAGGCGTCACGATCTCAAGCTGATCGCCACCCTGTTCTTGCAGAGACAGGTAGGCTTCGTTTTCCCATGCCAGCAGCACATCGCCTAGCTGACGTTGCACAAAGCTGATCGTTGCCCCACGCGCACCGGTATCCAGTACGGGAGCATGGCGATACAGTTCAGTGACAAATTTCAGTGCGGTTTCATCATTGCCACCCGGTTGTGCTTTGGCATACGCCCACGCCGCCAGGAAGTTCCAACGCGCACCGCCAGAGGTTTTCGGGTTTGGCGTGATCACTTCAACGCCCGGCTTCACCAGATCGTTCCAGTCTTTGATTTGCTTCGGATTACCTTTGCGCACCAGAAAAACGATGGTGGAGGTGTAAGGCGTGCTGTTGTCAGGCAGACGCGCCTGCCATTTAGGATCGATCAACTGCTGATTCAGGTTTAAGGCGTCAATGTCACCCGCCAGCGCCAGCGTCACCACATCGGCCTGCAAGCCGTCAATCACCGAACGCGCCTGCTTTCCAGACCCGCCGTGTGAATTTTTGATAGTGATATCTTCACCGGTGGTCGCTTTCCAATGCTTAATAAACGCCGCATTGTATTGCTGATACAGTTCGCGGGTCGGATCGTAAGACACGTTTAATAATTCGGTAGCCGCCGAGGCCACACCGGAAAACAACAGTGCTGCCGTAGCAACAGATAACCCCAGACGACGTATTGACATTCTTATCACTCCCTAATGCTCGAAAGTATCAGATGAAATCATGACGGATGTGACTGATTAATAACTTAAATAATTCGATTTGCAGGACAAGACGTTATCGTTTTGAACCGCGTACATGCCGCTTGAAGTAGGACGGATATATCAGGCTGACAACATGGAAGTGACAATAGTGGATATAAGGAAGGGGCAAAAATATTGTTTCGCGATAATTTATGCTATCGCGTTATATTGTTAGTGATTATGTAATAGTTTTCAGTCTAAGCAATTTTGTTGCAGCGGTAATATTTTTCGACGGGATATGAGTTAACCCTGATGCCGTGCGGCATCAGGTAAATACGGTGCAAGGTCAGCTTGAATCACAGTGGGCGTAAAACGACGTGTCTTTCTGCCCTACTCTTCTTCGTCCAGTTGCAAAGCTACGTACAGCAGCAGACGATCGTCGAAATTCCCCAGATCTAACCCCGTCAGTTCAGAGATACGATTAAGGCGATATTCCAGCGTATTACGGTGGATAAACAGCGCTTTCGCCGTCGCACCGGGCTGGACGTTGTTACGGAACCAGGCCCCCAACGTCCGACGCAGCAGACCATTACCGTCCATTGCTTTAAGCTTCGAAAGCGGGCGCACCAGCTCGTTTGCCTGCCAGCCGCCGCGCAGGCTGTCCAGCAACACGGGTAACATCAAATCCTGATAATAATAACAGCGCTGGGCGGGCATGCGCTGCTTACCTACGCTCATGGTCGTTCGTGCCGTGCGGTAGGAACGCGCGATACTGCCGGGGCCAGAAAAATAGTTCCCCAGCGCCAACCGTACCCGTAGCCGACTGCTTTCCGCCATACGCGACATCAGTGTATCCACGCGACGCCGGTGTTCCTCTGCATCCCAGCGCCCGTGGCTGTTCAGCGCCGGTTTTAGCACCACCATTTCCGTCAGAGAAACGATAGCGATCAGGTTGTCGCGTTCCGGTGTGGTCAGCAACGTCTGCAGCTGCTGTAGCTCTGCCATGGCAGAGTCAACGCCGAGCTGCCCGCTATCGACTTCGATCACCGCAGCGACGCGGGGCTTATTCAGATCGATACCTAAACGCTGCGCCCACTCCATGAGAGCGGGAGAGAGATCGTCGGTACGAATCAGGTTCAGTACCAGCTCTTCACGCAGGCGGCTATCCTGCGCCAGCATATGCAGCAGCCTCGCCTGCTCCAGCATCATTTCCGCCGTCATACAGACAAGCTCGCCGTATTGCCGTAGCTGGCTGGGATTCCCGGTCAGGCCGATGACGCCAACGATTTCACCATCGATGCGCAAAGGTAAATTGATGCCCGGACGCACACCGTGCAGGTGACGCGCTACAGCATCATCAATATCGACGACTCGCCCCTGCGAAAGCGCCAGCAGCGCGCCTTCGTGCAGTTCCCCCAATCGTTCCTGATCGCCACTGCCGATAATCTTACCGCGAGCATCCATCACGTTGATATTGCTATCAATGATCTGCATGGTCCGCGCGACAATATCCTGTGCCATCTTGGCATTGAGATGATACGACGCCATTTTTACCTCTGAGAGGAACATTGACAATTGCACCAGCATACCGCCACTCGGTGCGCCACACATTGTGCAAATTAACAAAGAAACGGGAATTAGATTAAATCTGTGGAAGAACTCACAAAAGCACGTTGATAGAGAAGGAAGAAGTGGCCGAGTACCTGAGTACCCGGCCAGATAAGTAACGTAACAAATTGTCTTAAAAGGTAATTATTAACGTAGACGCTGAACAGATCGATTACTGAGCCAGCAGATAAATCGTGGCATCACCGCGACGAACGTTCAAGGCCAATACAGCTGGTTTGCTGTCCAGAATTTTACGCAACTCACCAATATTCTGTACCGGCTGTTGGTTAACCCCCAGAATAATGTCGTCCTTCTTCAGGCCAATTTTAGCCGCCGCGGAACCGGGTTTGACGTTATCCACCTTGACGCCTTTTTTGTCGTCCACCTGAGTATTGCTCAGCTCGGCACCTTCAATGCCAGAGTAGAGATTACCGGAAGCCACCTGAGCCTGATTGCTCTGCTGCAGCGTCACCTCAACCGTCAGCGGTTTACCCTCACGCAGCAGTCCCAGCGCGACTTTGCTGCCCACTGGCAGCGATCCAACCTGCGCACGCAGTGCAGAGAAGCTGCTGACCGCCTTACCATTCAGCGTGACGATCACATCGCCCGCCTTGATGCCCGCTTCATCTGCCGCTGATTTAGGTCGCACTTGACTCACAAACGCCCCGCGCTGTGCATCAACTTTCATCGCCTGCGCCAATTCGGAGTTCAGCTCCGTCCCGGTGATACCCAGCTCGCCGCGCTTCACTTCGCCAAATTCGACAATCTGTGCCACGACGCTTTTCACCATATTGCTGGGGATAGCGAAACCAATCCCGATATTGCCGCCATCTGGAGCAAGAATCGCGGTATTCAGCCCAACCAGTTCCCCGTTCAGGTTAACCAGCGCACCACCGGAATTCCCCCGGTTGATCGCCGCATCGGTCTGAATAAAGTTCTCATAATTTTCAATATTCAACCCGCTACGCCCCAGCGCGGACACAATGCCCGATGTCGCCGTTTCGCCCAGACCATACGGGTTACCAATCGCTACCGTGTAATCACCGACCCGCAGTTGGTCAGAATCTGCGACCTTAATCGCCGTGAGATTTTTAAAGTCTTTCAACTGCACCAGCGCGATATCTGAACGCGGGTCTTTGCCTAACACTTTGCCGTCATACTTGCGGCCATCACTGAGTCGAACCTGAATCTTATCGGCGTTATCCACCACATGGCTGTTGGTCACCACATAGCCTTTTTCTGCATTAATCACGACGCCCGCACCCAGCGCCTGGAAATTTTCCTGCTGCGGCGGCTGACCGTCGTCGTCACCGTCTCCCTGACACATCGGCGATGACTGGAACGGCGATCCTTCCTGACAGAAAGGCGAGTTTTCACCAAAGAATGGCTGAAGCTGCGGTGGGATACCGTCTTTTCCCGCATTGCCCGCATGGGTGGTATGCCCTTCCACATAGATGCTCACCACGGAAGGCATGACGTTTTCCAGCATAGGGGCCAGGCTGGGTAATTGACCCGATGACACGGCAGACGCCGCTGACTCAGCGGCATTCGCCGTGGTGGAACCCATTGCCATCGCCAGACTTAACGCCAGCGCACTCAGAACCAGTGATTTTCTTTTCATAGGAGGTTATCTCATAGTAATCAACACGCGAGTCTTACGGCCCGTGTACCCGACACCGGGTACACTCAGTGGTCGTGCTGTATGAGATAAATATGGACCAACAAGGTTCCCGAGGGGAAGATCGTGAAGCGTAAGGAAATATTGAACGGCTTTACAAAAGTCGCGATTTCCGTTGCGGCCTGTTCATCGCTAATCCGCCGCCATCAGCTTGCGGTATTCGTCGTAGGCGTACAAATCGGTCATACCGCTGATGTAATCCTGAATCAGGCGCGCCCGATAATAATATTCACGGATGACGCGCTCGGTTTCGGGTAATCCTTCCAACTCAGCAACCGCTTCACAATAGGCCAGACAGTGCTTACTGGATAGCTTGTGATAAAGCCGCGTTTCAATCGGATAGCGTTTGTGCGTATCGTCGCTAACAAGCTGGCTGAAATCCTGATAGGGCATCTCAAGCAGCGGGCTATAAATATCCAGCAGGCCGCGAATCACGCGATCCCCCTGTAGCTCCAACTGTTCAACTTCATGATGGTTAAAAACGTGCTTTAAGGCGACGCGTTTGAAAATGCCTAACAGGCGATTCTGCGGGCTGTCGTCCTCAAGCAACGCCTGATTGAACGAACCGGCATAAACTTCCGGCAGGTTGTCGATAAAACGCTGTGCGGCATGCGGCACCATCTGCCCCACGGTATGAACACGGAGATTCATGAAGAACTGATCGTCGTGGCTACGCCATTGAAAGCGTTCGCGTTCTTTGTAAGCACGTTCAATCGTTTTAGCGAAGATGTCTTTCTCTGCTCCTGCGCCCCAATTTTCGCGCAGACGATCGTAAAGTTCGTCGATCGTGAGGATATCTTTCTCGACGGCATCCTCAAGATCCGCGATGCAGTAGGACACATCGTCGGCCGCCTCCATAATGTAGCTCAGCGGGTGACGATGAAATTCGCCCATATCCAGCTCTTCACGCAGTGTGGCGACAAACGCTTCCTCTGCCAGATAGTAGCCCGGCTTCTTCATCAAATAATGGTAATCCGCCGGAAGCTCGCCATGCCAATATGCGGGACGGGTGTATTTCAGAATGCAGGCCACCTGCCCATAGGTCAGGTTGAGCTTCAGCAACGTATGCACCAGACGGATCGCCTGTGCATTACCTTCAAAGTGACTCAGATCCTGCCGGATTTGCCCACGCAGATCGTCCAGTCCGTCCTGCTGCATCCGTAGCGTAGGCACTCTACAGTCATCGACGCGCTCCGGGGATTCACTGTCCAGATAGTGGCTATCCAGTAATTTTCTGAACCACTGATTAATCGCCGATTCACCAAAATGCCCAAACGGCGGATTGCCGATGTCATGCATCAGGCACGCCATTTCGACCAGACTTTCAAACGGTGTTTCTCTGTCGTTCAGTCCCAGCGACGCCAGCCGCCCGTCGACTTTCAGGCGGTGCAAAATCTCTTTGGCGATATAGCGGCCAACCTGCTGAACTTCCATTGAGTGGGTGAGACGGGAGCGGACGGCCGCATTACGTTCTAGCGGAAAGACCTGGGTTTTTTGCTGTAAGCGGCGGATGGCAGCGGAGTTAATAATACGACCCCGATCGCTCTCAAACTGGCGCACAATCGTATATTCATCCTCAGCCGTTTTAGGCCGACTGAAATGGCGCTGAAAGCTCATTTTTTTGGCGAAATCGACACCAGACATACGCTTCTCCCTATCATCCCGCTACAGCACAGTAATGGACATTCCATCTCATCCCGCTAGCCATGATAGACTAACCCCAGCTACACGCCTTCCATTTATAACAGAATTTGCGGGGAACCTTATGAAAGTCGGTATTATCGGCGCGATGGAACAAGAAGTAACGCTGCTGCGCGATCGGATTGAAAACCGTCAGACCTTCCAGCGTGCGGGTTGCGAAATCTACACCGGACAAATCAACGGTGTGGATGTCGCCCTGCTGAAATCCGGTATCGGCAAAGTCTCCGCCGCGCTGGGCACCACGCTACTGCTGGAACACAGCAAGCCAGACGTGGTCATTAACACCGGTTCCGCTGGCGGACTCGCACCTACATTGAACGTCGGTGATATCGTCGTTTCCGATGAAGTGCGCTACCACGATGCTGACGTTACGGCCTTTGGCTATGAACCCGGCCAGATGGCGGGCTGCCCTGCCGCTTTCCTTGCCGATGAAAAACTCATCACACTGGCGCAGGAAGTGATTGCCGAATTACAGCTGAACGCCGTGCGCGGCCTGGTTGTCAGCGGCGATGCCTTCATTAATGGCGCAGAGCCGTTGGCTCGTATCCGCACCACCTTCCCGAAAGCGATTGCCGTAGAAATGGAAGCGACGGCCATCGCCCATGTCTGCCACCAGTTCGCCGTCCCGTTTGTCGTTGTACGCGCGATTTCTGATGTGGCCGATAAAGCCTCACACCTGAGTTTCGATGAGTTCCTGAGCGTTGCAGCACAGCAATCAACGCGGATGGTAGAAGCGATTCTGGCCAAGCTGGCCGCACGCTAATCGTGACAGTCAGGCTCCTCTGCTGGCTGACCGGGCTGCTGCTCTGCTCTGCCGCTTATGCCATTCCGCAGCGTGTCATCAGTCTCGCACCACACGCGACGGAAATGGCCTATGCGTCAGGTATGGGCGAACAGCTGATTGCAGTCAGCGCCTGGTCAGATTATCCGCCAGAAGCGAAAAAGCTGGAGCAGGTGGCTTCATGGCAGGGAATCAATCTGGAGCGGATCCTCGCCCTCAAGCCCGATCTGATTCTGGCGTGGCGCGAGGGTAACCCGCAGCGGCCGCTGGAACAGCTCGCCAATTTCTCGATTCCTATCGTTTATCTGGATGCGAAGACGTTAGACGATATCCCTGCGTCACTACGACAGCTGGCGACCTACAGCCGCCATCCTGAGCAAGCCGAACGGGCCGCGACCGATTTTCAGCAGGAAATAGGTGAACTCCGGCACGCTGGTAAGGCACCTCACGCCATGCCATTGCGGGTATTCATTCAATTTGGCACTCAACCGCTGTTTACTTCTTCGCAAGCAACGCTGCAAAGCCAGATCGTTTCACTGTGCGGTGCCGAAAATGTCTTTAGCGACAGCCCGGTACCCTGGCCGCAAGTCAGTCGTGAACAGGTGTTAAGACGCCAGCCGCAGGTCATTATTGTCGGCGGTACGCCAGATAGAATTGCCAGCGTGCAGGCGTTTTGGCAGCCGCAATTAGCGGTTCCGGTAATTACCGTTAATGAAGACTGGTTTAGCCGCAGCGGCCCGCGTTTACGCTTGGCTGCCCGGCAAATTTGTTCTCAATTAGCCGAGTTAAGACCCACGCTTTCGTCAGCGAAGTGATTGTTAGTTAACAGAATGAAATCATTCCGATAACAATAGCTTCATTAGTATACAAGTTGTAACACTAACAGGCTTTTATTTCGCCAATAGTTGCCGATAATCTGAACGCAACGGTGGAATCATAGACATCAATAAAGGTGTTGATTACCACCCGGCGATAAAGCCAAAGCAAAGACGAATTAGAAAACTTTTGAACCGATATCGGTTCCTTTAACACCAGGTAGCTTTAACTATGAAAAATGCGTTGCTTTACGCGGGCTTACTTATGGCGGCCTGTACCACGGCATATGCAGGGAGTCAGGGTGGGCAGATTAACGCTCAACTGACGATACTACCGGCATGCGGCGTAACGCCTCAATCCGGTCAATATAAAATGAATTGTAACGTAGCCTCTGTACCACAACCTAAAATTACTGAGTCACGTATTCAGGTCGATCAGGCAAAATTTTCGACCTCTGCGGCAAAAACCGCACAGGGTACGGAAACGCGTCTGATTACGGTCGAATGGTAATCACAGTAAAAACACGAGGCGTGTTCTTTTAATTAACGCGTCTTGTGACAGGCTTATTATCTGCTATAAAAAAACCGTGTCTTGTTGCCGAGACACGGTTTTTATTTTTCAGTCGGTCAATCACCGCAATGCAGGATCAGACGCTGAAAGAGGAACCACAGCCGCAGGTGGATTTCGCATTCGGATTCGTTACGATAAAGCGAGAACCTTCCAGACCTTCGGTATAATCCACCGCACCGCCAACCAGATATTGCAGGCTCATCGGATCAACCACCAGCGCCACACCTTGTTTCTCAATGGTCATATCGCCGTCGTTGATTTGATCATCAAAGGTAAAACCATACTGGAAACCGCTACAGCCGCCGCCCGTGATATACACACGCAGTTTCAGCTCTGGGTTTTCTTCATCAGCAATCAGGTTTTTCACCTTGCTTGCCGCCGCATCGGTAAACTGCAGAGGCAGTGCTGCTATATCATCGCTCATATTTTTACTCCCAACTCAGGGCTTATCAGGTGATAGACCCATATTCATACGCTTATTATCCGGCAGTATGCGAAAACGTTCAAGATTTGACAGAAATTGTTGAATTAATCTGCTGATCCTGCTCAGCCAACGCCTGTCGCTGCAGCGTCCTCGCCAGAATAGAAGAATATAGCGGCTTCCCTCCCAGAAACTGCGCCAACAGTGTCGCGCCCAGACACGTCACGATCATGGGTAAGATCAACTGGTAGTTGTCAGTCATTTCCAACACCAGAACGATGCCGGTGAGCGGAGCGCGAACCGATGCCGCGAACAGTGCCCCCATACCCGCCACAGCAAACGTACTGGCGCCAATCGCATAATCAGGAAATAACTGACTGGCCGCCATACCAAACGCGGCTCCAAGCAGCGTTCCCAACGCCAACATCGGTGCAAAAATCCCCCCAGGAGCTCCCGATCCGAAACAAAGCAGCGTCATGAAGACGCGGATTATAAAGATCCCAAAGAGCATACTAATGCTGTAATGCTCCGCCGCCGCAAGGGGAATAAGCGTAAACCCGCCTCCGGTTGCTTCATGAAAAACGACAGACAACACGCCACAAAGGCCGCCCGCCAGTGCGCCAACCAGCAGGAAGCGCGACATCCGTTTACCGTGGAAGGCCAAAAACAGCGCCTGAGTACGTAACACCAGGGTATTAAACACCACGCCGACAACGCCAAAAATAATCCCAAGCACCAAATATAACCACAGCGTCTTGAGCGGTGCGGAAGGCAGTTGCCCTACATCGATCACAGCCTGTTCACCGTTGAAGAGCCGAAATACGATGCTCGACATAATGACGCCGATGAATACCGCTTTAATTGAGATGAGGCTATAGCGGAACTGAGGCCGCATTTCCTCAATGATAAAAAGTATTCCGGCCAGCGGCGCATTAAAGGCAGCGGATAACCCGGCTGCCGCGCCAGTAGCTAATAATGAATGGCGTCCGTCCTGCTGCCTTTTGGGCAACATGTCCGCAACCATACCGCCGATATTTCCCCCCAACTGTACCGTCGGCCCTTCCCGCCCCAGCACCATTCCTGACCCGAGCGTGCCAATACCGCCAAAAAACTTAACGGGCAATACGCGCCACCAGCGTACCGGTCTGAGTTCTTCTAACGCGCCCTCAATCTCGGGAATCCCCGATCCACCCGCTTCTGGAGCGAATCGGCGAACAAGAAAATATCCCCACATCGCGAGTACAGCCGACACCGCCGCAGCAACAAGCCAGCTCACCCCACTTTCAGGAAAATGCGCTAAGAGTGCCATTCGCTGTTGTATAACCCAGTTCACCGTACGTTCAAAGGCCACGCCGACTAACCCGGTTAACGTTCCTACTATCGCCGCCAGCAGAAGAATCAACGCAGGGGTTTTATCGCGCCGCATAAATTGTGCGATGGCAGCGCGGCGCTCCGCCGCAGAAGAAACGGGTACGGAAAGTTTGATCACAGCGGTCATAACCAAAAAAGAGAAATAAGAGTCACTATGTTACCCCTTAAGGATAAAACTGCCTATTTGACCAGAGCAGAATACAAAGAGACCAGTATCTGCTGAACAGCGATTTCATAACGGCGGTCAGTTCATTAGAATACCCCTACATTTTACGATCAAGACCAGTCAGGACCGCGTAATGAACAAATCTGAAAGCCTGTATGCTGCGGCACAGCAACTTATTCCCGGCGGTGTGAACTCACCCGTTCGTGCTTTTAACGGCGTTGGCGGTACTCCGCTGTTCATCGAACGGGCTGACGGCGCTTATCTCTATGACGCTGACGAGCAAGCGTACATTGATTACGTGGGATCGTGGGGCCCAATGGTGTTGGGTCACAATCATCCGGCAATCCGTGATGCAGTGATCGCGGCGGCAGAACGCGGCCTGAGCTTTGGCGCGCCGACAGAAATGGAAGTGCAGATGGCGCGTCTGGTTACCTCGCTGGTGCCGAGCATGGATATGGTGCGGATGGTCAACTCCGGTACAGAAGCCACCATGAGCGCGATCCGTCTGGCACGTGGTTACACCGGCCGCGACAAAATCATCAAATTTGAAGGCTGCTACCACGGCCACGCCGACTGCCTGCTGGTGAAAGCCGGCTCTGGCGCGCTGACGCTGGGCCAACCTAACTCCCCCGGCGTTCCGGCTGATTTCGCCCGCCACACGCTGACCTGCGTCTATAACGATTTGTCATCCGTTCGCGCCGCATTTGAACAATATCCTGACGAGATCGCCGCGATCATTGTCGAACCTGTTGCGGGCAATATGAACTGCATCCCACCGCTGCCAGATTTCCTTCCCGGCCTGCGTGCTCTGTGTGACGAGTTTGGTGCCCTGTTCATCATCGATGAAGTGATGACCGGCTTCCGTGTCGCACTAGCAGGTGCACAGTCGCACTACGGCGTGGTGCCAGATCTGACCTGTCTGGGGAAAATCATCGGCGGCGGCATGCCAGTCGGCGCATTCGGCGGTAAGCGTGAAGTCATGCAGGCGCTGGCACCAACCGGCCCGGTTTATCAGGCGGGAACGCTGTCCGGTAACCCGATTGCCATGGCCGCAGGCTTTGCCTGTTTGACTGAAGTCGCGAAACCCGGCGTACATGAAAAGCTCACCGCGTTGACCAATCAGCTGGCTGACGGTCTGCTGGCTGCCGCGAAAGCCGAAAACATTCCGCTGGTGGTGAATCAGGCAGGCGGCATGTTCGGCCTGTTCTTCACGGATGCGGAGAGCGTCACCTGCTATCAGGATGTGATGAAGTGCGATGTCGAGCGCTTTAAGCGGTTCTTCCACATGATGCTGGAAGAAGGGATTTACCTCGCGCCGTCCGCGTTTGAAGCGGGCTTTATGTCGCTGGCACACACGCCACAGGATATTGATCGTACCATCGAAGCTGCTCAGCTCTGCTTCTCACGCCTGTAAAACGGACTCGTACACAATGGCGTCACTCACTGACGCCATTGCTGCTCAACACCCGCCTCTGCTCCGCCCCCACTTTTTTCGTCAGGATTCTCGTTTGAGAATGACAAGCCCTCTCAAATTGGTTATGAGTAAGTCTATGTTCCTGAAAATAGCGGAGAGATCATGTTAAAGGTTCTAGGACGCACGTCGTCAATCAATGTTCGGAAAGTGCTGTGGCTGTGTGATGAGTTGGCGATTCCTTTTGACCGCGAAGATTGGGGTGAAGGCTATCAGTCACCGCAGTCACCGGAATTTTTGGCGCTCAACCCTAATGCCATGATACCGGTGATTCAGGACGACGATTTCGTCATGTGGGAATCGAACGCGATTATACGTTACCTCGCCAACGCGAAGGACGGTGCCTGGCTCTACCCACAGGATCCGCGTAGTCGTGCTTCGGTCGATCAATGGATCGACTGGCAGGCCAACGAGCTCAATCCCTCATGGCGTTACGCCTTTATGTCGCTGGTGCGCCAATCCCCCGCACATCAGGATCCGGCGCTCTTGGCCGCATCCTGCAATCTTTGGTCCCGCACGATGGGCATTTTGAATCAGCAACTAGAGCGAACCGGCCACTACGTCGCAGGAAAAACGTTCACGCTGGCCGATATTCCCATCGGGCTATCGGTAAACCGCTGGTATGAAACGCCGCTGGAACACACAGACTATCCCGCCGTCCGCGCCTACTATGAGCGTTTAAGCGAACGCTCGGGCTACCTGACCTGGGGACGCAACGGCACGCCATAAGGCTACTCATAACGCTACGCTACCCGGCTCGATGCCGCTCATCTCACAGGCCAGCGCCCCCGCGCGCTTAAGCGCATAGGTGTAGCGTTCATCAAACGGGTAGCAGCACGATAGCCGAAGCGCATGTTTACAGCGACCGCTCAGCGTGTAAAGTTCGCCGGGCGTGACGCAAATCCGCTCTTGCAGCAGGCGATGGAATAACTCAACGCCATCCACACCGCCCGGTAATTCCAGCCAGAAGACAAAGCCGCCCTGCGGCTGCGTCGCGCGTGTTCCCTGCGGAAAATGTCGGGCAATCAGCCCACGCGCTTCATCCATCTGCGCGGCATAGCGGCGACGCAGCGTGCGCAGATGGTGGTCGTAACCGCCGGACTCCAGAAACTGCGCCAGCGTTTCCGATAGCAGCGCCGATTCCGCCATTGACGAGACCGCTTTCAGCCGCGCCACTTTGGCACGGAAACGGCCCGATGCCATCCAGCCGATACGAAAATCCGGTGCCAGCGTTTTCGTGAAGCTGGAGCAGTAAATCACCCATCCGTCGCGGTCGAAGGCTTTCACCGTCGGCGACAGCGGCCAGGTAAACTGAAGTTCACTGTATAGCCCATCCTCGATAAGCGGAATCTGATAGTCATTCACCAGCTTTGCCAGCCGCTTTTTATCGGCCAGCGTCATGCTGCATCCCAACGGATTCTGGGCGTTCGGCATAGCGATAATCGCCTGTAATCGCTGTTCTGACAGCAGCAGTTCCAGTGCATCCAGCGCAAGACCACGTTGCGGATCGGTGGGAATTTCCACCGTTTTCAATCCCAGACTGGCAAGCAGAGGAAAGAGATAAAAATAGGTTGGCGTTTCTAGCCCCACACAGTCGCCCGGCTGCGTGACCGTGCGTAGCGCCAGCTGTAGCGCTTCCATACAGCCGTGGGTGATCGTGATGTCCTCTCGGGTCAATGTCATACCCAAATCCATCGCCCGCCGCGCCACTTCGCGCCGCAGCCGTTCACTGCCCGGCGGCAGCGCATAGCGACCAATCAGGTCGGGCTGTCTTCGCAGCAAGGAAGCCGCAATACGGCTGATCTTTTCGGTCGGATAGAAATCGGCATGCTGCGGGCACGCCAGAGAAATGTTGATGTAATCCGGGTGCGTCTGAGCAGCAAAAACGGTATCAATCAGATCCAGTTGCTCGCTGCCCGGCACAATCACCTGTGCACGGTGGGGCTTGCTCTCCGTCAGCGACGGCAGACGTCCTCGCACAAAGTAGCCGGACTGCGGCCGTGCTTCGATCAACCCGCGATCTTCGAGAATGCGCCAGGCATTCAACACCGTGTTGACACTCACCTGATGCGAACCGGCAACGCGGCGAATAGAAGGCAGACGGCTTCCCGGCGCTAATGTCCCTTGATGAATCGCCGTGGCGAAGGTTTCCGCGAGCTGTTGATAGAGCGTACTTTCTTGTGAGTCGATAATGGACACAGTTCCCCCGCCAGCCGATGAGTACAGTTAATAGTTAATGCATTTTGTACCCATAACAATAATCATTTTGTGTATCTGTAACCATTTCTTTTTTCTGCCTACCATAGTGTTCTCCCCCATCATCAGGATAACACCATGCTCGACCCTTCTTTTTTCAGCTACGTCACCGTCATGTCCATCACGCCGGGGCCTAATAATCTGCTGCTGGCGACATCAGGCGTCAATTTTGGTCTGCGTCGTACGTTGCCGATGCTGATGGGTATTTTAATTGGCTGCGCGCTACAAACGGCGCTGATGGGGGTGGCATTGGAGCTTTTGCTGAACTGGCTGAGCGCGATCCGCCTCCCCCTTACCGTGCTGGGATGCGTCTATCTGCTGTGGCTATCGTGGAAAATCGTGCGCTCATCGGCACCAGAATTACAAGGGCGAGTACAGCCGATGACCGTACTGCAAGGGACGCTATTTCAGGCGGTGAACCCGAAAGCCTGGCTGATGTCCAGCAACATCGCGCTGCTGTATACCGCCAGCAACGGTATTTTCACCACGATGGTCGCCTTTATGGCGCTCAATCTACCCTGTATTTTAGTCTGGGCACTACTCGGCGATCGCATCGGTAAACATCTTCAGGAACCGTGGAAACTGAAAGCCTTCAACGGCATCATGGCGCTTTCTCTGGTGCTCACCACGTTCTGGATGCTGGTCGAAGCTATTAACGTTTCGGGCTAATCACACGGCATCGGCGGGCTTCCCTCCCCGCCGATGCCCGCATTATTTCACCTGTTTACGCAATAGATAAACAAAGTAAGGCGCACCGATAAACGTCGCGAGCAGCCCCGCCGGGATCTGCGCCGGAAAGAGGATCATCCGGCCAAACCAGTCTGCCATTACCATCAGCGCACCGCCAATCAATGCCGAACAGGCAATTTGCGGTAACACGCGGCTAAAACCCAGCATCCGTGCCATATGGGGTGCCATTAAACCCACAAAGCTCATCGGCCCGACCATCAGGGTTGCCATCGCGGTCAGTACCGATGCCAACAGCAAAACCAGCAGACGAACCGGCGTAACGGCCACGCCAAGCGCTCTGGCTGTGGTAGTGCCAAGCGGCAGAATACGCAGCCAGCGCTGACACAACGGGACGATCAACAGCAGCAGAACGGCAATCACCGCCGTGCGTATCGCGTCCGTCGGTTCAACCGCATAGGTTGAGCCCGACAGCCAGGTCAACACGGTTCCCATGCGCGGATCGCCACTGGCCAGCAGCAGCGCAATGACGGTGGTGAACGCCATGCTCAGTGCAATCCCCGCCAGCAGCATACGCTGCGTGGAGAAACCACCGCGTCCGGCGATCATCACCATGACCAACAGCGTCAGCGCCGCACCCGCACTACCGGCCGGAAGTAGCCACACGAACGCATTGCCGGGAATGAAGAACAGCAAAATAATGACGCCAAACGATGCGCCAGAGCTAATCCCCAGCACTTCCGGGCTCCCCATCGGGTTGCCCGTCAGCTTCTGTATTAGCGTTCCCGCCACCGCCAGCATCACTCCAGCGGTTAACGCCGCCAGCACCCGAGGCCAGCGCCATGAGAGCAACTGCGTTAACACATCACCGCCGCCCCACTGCCAGCCGTCGGCATCTTTCCCTAACATCAGCGCCGTAATCACCACCATTCCCAGCAGCATGACGCCAAGTACCAGCCACGTTCCCCACAGGCGACGTTCAGCCGTCGGTGTACTGCTGCTGTCGAGCATCGCAGGTTGACCGCTATTACGCAGGCGCGGCAAGAGCCACAGTAGCAGCGGCGCACCAATCAGCGCCGTCGCGGCACCCGTTGGAACGTCAAGCCACACGCGGCTCAGCCAGATAACGCCCTGATCGGTAACGCCAAGCAGCAGTGCCCCCAGCAGCGGCGCTAATAAGAGACGGTGAAGTAACCGCCGAGCCCCTAGCATTTTCGCCAGCAGCGGCGCAAACAGGCCGATAAAACCGATAATGCCTGCCGCATTCACTAATTGCGCACACAGGAAAATCCCCAGCCCAAGCGCGCTCAGACGTGCCAGCGACAGCCCAAGCCCCAAGTTACGCGCGACGCCGTCATCCAGTCCCAGCAGCGTTAGCGGACGAATCAGCAGCAGCGCCAGACAGAAACACACAAGAAGACGCGGGAGAACAAACTGCACATTGCTCCAGTCCTGCTGGTTCAGCACGCCGCTGCTCCACAGGAACAGGCCCTGAAGCTGCTCATGATGGAAGAGCACCAGCAGTTGATTGACCGCGCTACAGTAGAAACTCAGCACCAGCCCCGCCAGAATCAGCGTCACGGGCGATAAACGCTTGCCCCAAGCGACGCCAAAGACCAACGCACCAACCACCAGCGCCCCAGCCATGGCCGCGACCTGCTGGAGCCATGCGCCACCCGGCAGCGCCCACAGTGTGACCACTGTGATCCCGAGCTGTGCGCCCGTGGCGATCCCCAGCGTTGATGGCTCAGCCAGCGGATTACGCAAGACTTGCTGGAACAGCACGCCGCACAGCCCCAGCCCCGCGCCAATCAGCAGCGCCAGCACCATGCGCGGCAATAGGCTGTAGTGAAATAGCAACTGCGGCATATTATTCAAGGCAGGCTGAGTCAGCCCCTCAAGCCACTGTGACACCGGTAATTGCTGCTGCAAATTGTAGCTGCCCATCCCTAGAATCACGATCAGCAGAAAACCAATCAGTACCACTGGCAGCACCAGCGGATGAGCAACGTGCTTGTGCGCGTGCGAGGCACCGACAGACAGAGGATTAGGCATGATTTCTCGCCTCCAGCGCCTGATTCAATACGCGGCAGAAGCGCATCGCCGAGAGCGTTCCACCATACAGCCAGACGGCAGGCACGCGCTGCAAACGCTGATTACGCACAAACGGCATGGCCTGCCAGAGCGGGTTCTTATCAAGCTGCGCGCTGATGGCACTATCGCCATGCTCGAAGCAGAGCACGTTGGCATCGCCGACGTCTGCCAGACTCTCAATACCCACAATCGTACTGCCCCAGAAGCTGGTTTCACCACGCCAGGCATTTTCTATCCCGACATGATCCATCACCTCCTGAAAAAGGCTGTTCTTGCCAATCACCAGCACATGGCGGCTGTCGACCAGCGTAATGAGCAACAGCGGCCGCTGGGTGTAAGGCTGGAGTGTGATTTTTTCCTGCTGGAGAAACTGCGCAAGCTCTGTCAGATGCTGCTCGCCAGCCGCTTTCATATTGAGCGCATCGGCCAGTTTCATGACAGAGGCCTGTGCCGACGTCAGCGGTTTTCCCTGTTCGTTGCTGAAGCCAAAGCCCAGCAGCGGAGAAATACGAGACATTTTTGCGACTGAAGGGCCGTAACCTTCAGAGTAAAGAATCAGCGATGGGCGAATCTGCGTCAGCAATTCCAGATTAGGCTCGGTACGCAGCCCCACATCAATTACCGATTCAGGCAGCGCGGGCTCTTTCACCCACAGGTTGTAGTTATGCTTATCTGCAATTGCGAAGGGCGTGATGCCCAACGCCAGAAGCAGTTCAACAGGCAACCACTCCAGCGCCACAATGCGGTTTACATCGGGGAATGTGGCAGTCGCTCCCCTGCTCGCCGCCGAATAAACCAGCGGTGACAGCAGCAGCGCCGTCAGCAAACGACGGCGTAGCGGATCGGGAGAGGATGGAGAAGAAAAAAATTCAGGCATCATGAGCAGAAAAACCGAGTTAACAAACGAAGCTGACCGGCGCGCCACCCGCCGGATGAGGCAAAGTGCCCATGGGAATGCCGTAGATATTTTCCAGCACGTCCCCTTGCATCAGCGCGACAGGCTCACCCTGCGCAATCATTTTACCGCCGCGCAACGCCACCAGATGATCGCAGTAGCGTGCAGCCATATTGATATCATGCAATACCGCAATGACGGTGATGCCACGCTCGCGGCTCATGCGCTGAATCAGCGCCAGAACCTCAACCTGATGCGCAATGTCCAGCGCGGAGGTCGGTTCATCCAACAGCAGGCAGCGGCTATCCTGCGCCACCGTCATCGCCAGCCAGGCTCGCTGCCGTTCACCGCCGGATAGGCTATCCACCAGACGGTTTGCGAACGGTTTCAACCCCACCAGCGTGATGGCTTCCTCGACCTTTTCCCGATCGGCGCTACCGAAGCGGCCTAATGCGCCGTGCCACGGGTAACGCCCTACGGCAACCAGCTCACGCACGGTCATCCCTTCGGCAGCGGGAAGCTGCTGTGGTAAATAAGCTACCTGACGAGCGAACAATTTGCTGTCCCAGCTTCCGATCGCCTGTTCGCCCAGCAGAGCAGTACCGCTGCTAGCGGGCTGATGGCGCCCCAGAATTTTCAGCAATGTCGATTTGCCTGAGCCATTGTGACCAATCAGACCACAGACTTTCCCGACGGGGAACGTGATAGAGAGCGGATGTAGCAGCGTGCGTCCGGCGACGGAAAAGCTGACGTCGTCCAGTCTGAAAGTGGTATCAGGCAGTACAGTTTGATTTTGCATAGCGCTTTTGGTTTGTCATGTCACCGAAGGAAAGGGGTGAGCAGAATTCACTATTCCCGTAATCGTCAGTCTAAAAGAGAACGATAATGATTACGATAAAGGCAGCATGATAGGCGCAACAGAATACCAATCGCAAGACTTTTACCGGGCAGCTCCAGAGTAGCGTGAACAGAAAAGCAGTGTCAGGCAGGGCATGACCCTTCTCGGAAAACGGTAGGCACAAAAAAATACCCCCAAATTAATCCTGTTCCTTATACACAAGTCTGGAAGTATCGCGGTTTTTGCCGTGGTCAGGCGTAAAAAATTATGCTGAGGCGGTAGCTGGATTCGGATGAGCCGCAGGACGCGGCGAAAGCTTGCGCCACGTCGGGAACGTGTCGCAAGCGGTCCGCTAAGCCAGATACCGACGAAGGTACCGCGTCAGCGGCATAATTTCCGCCGAAAGCCTGGGGTCACGGGGCGGCGGCGTTTGAGTCGCCTCGTGTCGGGCGCGTGCTACGAGGTAGCATGAAATAACCGTATTGTAAGCGCACGAAACCGTCTCTCAGGCTGCATAAAAATATGGCTAAGAGACGGCAACCAGTTGAAGCATCGATAGATTATTGACCAAACATTTGTTTGATCCAATCAGCGACACCTTCTCCGTTTTGCTGGTCCTGCTGCGCTGAAGGCTGTGGCTGGCTCGCCTGACACAGTGCCTGCGGATTATCCGTCCAGACCGGCAGTACGCGTCCGGCGCTGCTGCCGTTGCAGATAAAGTTACCGCTGGCATCCACCGTCATGGTCGTAATGCCTTCCGGCGGCGTCAGCATTAACGGCAGCGGCGTTTGGTTTTCCAGATAGCGACGATAAATCGTCAGCGCACCGTTCGCCCCAGTCAACTTGGCCGGACCGTTGTTATCGCGCCCTACCCAGCTAATCGCCACTTCTTTACCGTCGATCCCAGCAAACCAGCTGTCACGCAGGTCATTGGTGGTACCGGTTTTCGCCGCCAGATGATAATTCGGGAATTTCACCGCCAGCGAACGCGACGTACCACGTTCGACAACCTGTTGCATGCCATACAGCGTCAGATAAGCCGCCTGCGCCGGCACCGCGCGTTCCGCCTGCGGGAAGCTCTGGTACAACACCGTACCGTCTTCAGCAATCACCGAACGCAGCGAGGAAAGCGGTGCGCGGTTGCCGCCGCTGGCGATCGTCTGGTATTCCTGCGCCACTTCCATCGGTGTCAGGCTGATCGCACCCAGCAGCATCGCCGGTACAGGCTGAATCACGTTTTCCGGGATCCCTAAACGCTTCAACGTTTCCGTAATCTGATTCAGCCCCACGGCCATACCCAGATTGACAGTCGGGACGTTCAGCGAGTTCGCCAGCGCATCGACCAGCATGACGCGGCCACGGAACTCACGATCGTAGTTCTTCGGCTGCCACACCTGCCCGTTAGGCTGTTTGATCGACAGCGGTTCATCCGCCAGCCAGGTATTCAGACGATAGGTGTCCGGCTGGCTCAGCGCGGTCAGGTAGGTTGGCGGCTTCGCCAACGACCCGACGGGACGACGCGCCTGTAGCGCACGGTTAAACCCGGCGTACTGCGTTTGAGAACCGCCAACCATCGCGCGGACTTCGCCGCTGAAGCGATCGACAATCACCATCGCCGCTTCCAGATCGCTGACGTTACGCCCTGCACGCAGTGCCGGAACCCCAACTTCCACCGCTTTTTCCGCCGCATCCTGCGAGACAGGATCGAGCGTGGTAAAAATCTTCACGCCAGAGAGATCGTTAACCTTGTCGCCAAGCCGCTGTTGCAGTTCCTGACGCACCAGTTGCATAAACGCCGGCTGCGGGCTGATGACGCCACCTTTCGGCTGTACGCCCAGCGGACGCGCACTCAGCATGTTGTACAGATCGGCATCAATAACCTGCTGATTCTGCAACAGACGCAGCACCAGATTGCGTCGTTCCAACGTAATCTGCGGGTTACGCCACGGGTTATACAGCGATGCCCCTTTCACCATCCCCACCAGCAGCGCCTGCTGATCGAGGCTCAGTTCATTCACCGGACGGCCAAAGTAATACAGGCTGGCAAGCGGGAAGCCGCGGATCTGATCGTTACCGCTCTGACCGAGATACACTTCGTTCAGATACAGTTCAAGGATACGATCCTTGCTGTAGCGATAATCCATGATCAGCGCCATATAGGCTTCGTTAGCTTTACGCCACAGCGAACGCTCGTTAGTCAGGAACAGGTTCTTAACCAGCTGCTGCGTCAGCGTACTGCCGCCCTGAACCGCGCGCCCCGCCGTGATGTTCGCTAAGAACGCACGACCAATGGAGTACAGGCTAATACCATCATGTTCATAAAAGTGGCGATCTTCGGTCGCGACCAGCGTATCAACCAGCAGATCGGGGAAACCGGCACGCGGCACAAACAAACGCTGTTCGCCATTCGGCGATTGCATCATGGTGATCAGCTTCGGATCGAGGCGGAAAAAGCCGAAGTTACGCTGGTTGTCCAGATTCTGGATCTGCGACAGGCGATCGTTGGCAAACGTCAGACGTGCCTGAATCTGCCCTTCTTTCCCATCGGGGAAATCAAACGGACGACGCAGCATATCGATGCTGTTGCCACGCACGCTGAATTCACCCGGACGGGTAATGCGGCTCACCTGACGGTATTGCATGCCTTCCAGCAGGCTGATCATCTCTTTCTGGCTGTAGGCCATGCCCGGCTCAAGGTTGACCATGCGGCCATAGACGGCGGCCGGCAACTGCCAGACTTTGCCTTCAATACGGCTACGGATCTGGCTGTCGAGGTACACACCATAGATCGCCATCGCCACGGCAAAGATCAGGAACAGCTTAATCGCCAGCCCCAGCCAGCGCCGTCTTCTCTGCGGTTTACGCGTCATGGTGTCATCGCCGTCGTAATCATCATCGTCGTCATAGTCGTCCTGATAATCGTCATAATCTTCATCATCATAGTCGTCATCCCTGCGACGTCGTATGGCCTGCTTGCGTTCAGGCTTACGTTTTGGCGCTCTCCCTTTGCGTCCGATAGGTTCGCGGTCATCCCGAGACATTACAATCACTTCTCCGTCAGGTTGTTCACGGCTATCCGCTCTGCGCTCAAGCCGCCTACTCTGTTTCCAGCCCCTAGTTTGGGAAAGCGGAAACGTCTGAAATTAGTGGTTCTGATATTTCTTGGTACGTCTCGTCGGAGCCGTATTCGCCGGATCGTCCGGCCAGACATGCTTGGGGTAACGCCCCTTCATCTCTTTTTGCACCTCGCGGTACGTGCCTTGCCAGAATGCGGCTAAATCCCGCGTAATTTGTAGTGGTCGCTGTGCGGGTGATAAAAGTTCCAATACCAGCGCCACACGCCCTTCCGCCAGCAGCGGGCTCTGCTGCTCACCGAACATTTCCTGCATCCGCACCGACAGTACCGGAGGCTTATCGTCATAATAGGCGATAGGCAAGCGACTACCGCCGGGTGCCGTGTAGTGCGTGGGCAGCGCGCTATCCAGCCGCTGGCGCAGCGACCAGTCCAACAGCCGCAGTAGTGCATCGCTCAAATTGATCTGGTGCAACGCCCGTAAATCACGCACGCCGACAAGTGACGGCTGTAGCCAGATGTCCAGCGTCGCCAGCAGCGCGTCATCATCCACTCGCGGCCAGTCAAGCTCAGGCAACCACTGCTGAGCACACTGTAGCCGGGCACGTAACTGCAACGCCGTGGCGTCCCAGTTTAATGCATCAATCCCCTGCTCCCGAATCCAGGATAACAACGCCTGCTGCAAAGCTTCATCGGAAGGCTTGTTCAGCGGGCGTGTTCGCAGGGCCAGGCAGCCTATCTGGTCACGCTGGCTGGCGCGCAGAGTACCCTTTTCTTCGTCCCAGTGCACCACGTTATGTTCATTTATTAGTCCGGGTAGCCGCCGTTCCAGCCGCTCAATATCCAGCGGCAACGCCAGCAGGATCCGTGCCTCTGCGTTCTGATTGTTTTGTGCTGATCGACCATTTTGCAGCAGTGCTGGAGCCAGCAACCATTCGGTGCCTGATAACGCCTCATCAGCCGACATCATCGCGCCGCTGCCGTTAGCAAGCTGGTAGCGTCCATCCTGACTGCGCCGCCGGGCAATGCGGTCGGGAAAAGCCTGTGCCAGCAGCCAGTCGGCTTCCCCGCCGTCAATGCGCCCCGAAGCCGTCGATAAACGGCGCGTCAGCTGTTTTGCCCGCCGTAGCCAGTGCGGCAATGGACGATGCAGCCAGTCAGCCAGATTGATCGACCCGCTACGCGGCGGTTCTTCGAGGATGGCCGCCAGACATCCGGCAGTTGCCAATGCATCTGAACCTTGCTGTGACGCGGCATACAGCATCGTCGCCAGTCGGGCATCGCAGCCTAGCGCAGCGATCTTCCGCCCCTCGGCAGTCAGCCGATCTTGTTTATCGGTAATACCAAGCTGGCGCAGCAGTTGGCGTGCGGCATAAAGCGCAGGAGCGGGTGGCGTATCCAGCCAGGTTAACTGCGCCACATCGGTACAGCCCCACTGTAATAAATCCAGCCAGACGCTGCTTAAATCACTGTTCAGTATTTCGGCTTCGCTTTGCACCGCCGCGCGTTCTGCCTGTTCACGTGAGCACAGATGCCAGCAAATACCGGGACTTAAACGTCCGGCACGTCCGGCGCGCTGCACCATCGACGCCTGACTGATTCGCTGCGTCACCAGTCGCGTGACGCCGCTTTTCACATCAAAGCTAGCTACGCGCTCAAGGCCGCTATCCATCACCAGCCGGATCCCTTCAATCGTCAGGCTGGTTTCAGCAATATTGGTGGCTAACACCACCTTACGGCGACCCGGCTCCGCGGGCAGAATCGCCTTTTGCTGCTCCGCCAACGTCAACGCCCCATATAAAGGGCAGAGATCCGTCTCGCTCGATACGCTATTTTCCAGCAGCGCCTGCACGCGGCGAATCTCCGCGACACCGGGCAAAAACAGCAGCAGCGAGCCGTCTTCTTCACTGAGCAAACGCCGCACCTGCCGCGCAACGCCCTCTTCCAAACGCTCCTGATTATTCAGCGGCGCATAACACCGTTCAACCGGATAGCTGCGACCTTCAGAAACCACGCAGACGGCTTCCGGCAGCAGCGCCGCCAGCCGCGCATTGTCGAGCGTCGCGGACATAATCAGCAGTTTTAAGTCTTCACGCAGCCCTTGCTGCACATCAAGCAGCAGTGCCAATGCCAAATCAGCCTGCACGCTGCGCTCGTGAAATTCATCAAGGATGATTAGCGCCACACCTTGCAGTTCCGCATCCTGTTGCAGCAAACGGGTTAACATCCCTTCGGTGACGACTTCCAGCTTCGTTGCGTCACTCACGCGGCTTTCCGACCGCATGCGATAACCTATCGTCTGCCCCGGTTCTTCACCGAGCTGCTGCGCCAGCCGCCAGGCCACGCTCTTCGCCGCCAGACGGCGCGGTTCCAGCATGATGATTCGCCCGTTCACATTGCCCTGTTGCAGCAATTGCAACGGCAGCCAGGTCGATTTCCCCGCCCCTGTTGGCGCATTAAGCAGCACCTGAGGCGCGGTATGTAGCGCCGTTATGACATCATCCAGCACGGCGCTGACGGGCGGTAAAATCACAGACATCTCCGTATAAAGTTAACTTTCAGCGGCGAGCATTGTAGCATCTGGATGAATGTAGCATCTGATGGAATCAGAACAGAGAGATCGCCATGTCAGCCACACGCCGCCTGTTTTTTGCCTTATCACTGCCGGAAACCACACAGCAAGAGATTCTCCGCTGGCGTGCCGAGCACTTCCCTCTGGAAGCCGGTCGTCCGGTCGCGGCGGCCAATCTTCATCTGACGCTGGCGTTTTTAGGCGATGTCAGCGAGCAAAAAGCGCAGGTTTTGCAAACGCTGGCGAGCCGCATCCGTCAGCCCGCCTTTTCCCTTACGCTGAATGACGCCGGACACTGGCCGCGCCCTGGCGTGGTCTGGCTGGGTTGCCGCCGTGCACCGCGCGGGCTGTTACAGTTGGCGGAACTGCTGCGTTCTCAGGCGGCACGCAGCGGCTGCTATCAAACGGCATTACCGTTTCACCCGCACATTACACTATTGCGCGGCGCGACTCGCCCCGTTGCGATTCCCCCCGCCACCTTTAGCTGGCAGGTCGACATGACGCACTTTTCGCTTTACGAGTCACTTTTCGACAATGGCAAAACCCGCTATCAACAGTTGGAAAGCTGGCCATTTATTAAATAAGAGAATAGTTAGATATACCCTAAATAATTCGAGTTGCATGAAGGCGGCAACCGAGCGAATCCCCAGGAGCTTACACAGGTAAGTGACTGGGGTAAGTAAGGGCAGCCAACGAACAAGCAGCTTGAAGTATGACGGGTATAAACGAACAAAACAGGATACGCATGAACTATACCCCACGTTTACAACCTGCCCGGTTGATTAAACGTTACAAACGCTTTTTGGCCGATGTCGTGACCCCGGAAGGCGAGACGCTTACGCTGCACTGTGCGAATACCGGTGCGATGACGGGCTGTGCAACGCCGGGCGATACTGTCTGGTACTCCACATCGGATAACCCTAAGCGTAAGTATGCCCAGAGTTGGGAACTGACTGAAACGCAACAAAATCACTGGATTTGTGTCAATACTCTGCGTGCCAACACATTATTGTACGAAGCCTTATTGGAGAATCGCATAGAAGAGCTGGCAGGCTACCCGGACGTAAAAACGGAAGTAAAATACGGTACGGAAAATAGCCGAGTCGACCTGCTTTTACAGGCGCCGGACAGGATTGACTGCTATATTGAGGTGAAATCTGTCACATTATTGCAACATGAATGTGGTTACTTTCCCGATGCGGTGACACTCAGAGGGCAAAAGCATCTGCGTGAACTGCAACAAATGGTTGCCAATGGAAAACGCGCAGTCCTTTTTTTCGCCGTGCTCCATTCAGGCATTCAGCAGGTTTCTCCCGCCCGGCATATCGATCCACGCTATGCGGAATTATTTACAGAAGCACAACGGGCAGGGGTTGAAATTTTATGTTACGGCTCCACATTATGCCCTGACGGTATTACATTGACGCATAAGCTACCGTTGTTGGGATGACGTACAAGCATTGCATAACACGCCGAACGTACCACTAAAGGCGTAACACATTGTTTATTATTTAATGTAAGCAGGTTGTTCCTCACACTTTATCAGGCCGGTGTCAGGAAGCATTGCCAACCCCATCTTCATCTGCTATTTATAGCGGCCTGTTTTTTCCCCCTTTGGGGGCCGATATACCCAGATAGCTGAAGTTATGGCCAACAACGCCGCAATTTCACTGCATAAAAGGGTATTATGCGTGTCGTGTTATGTAGGAGAAGCAACATGCAAGAAGGGCAAAACCGTAAGACATCTTCTCTGAGCATTCTCGCAATTGCCGGAGTAGAGCCGTACCAGGAGAAGCCGGGCGAAGAGTATATGAACGACGCTCAGCTGGCTCATTTCAAGCGTATTCTTGAAGCATGGCGCAACCAACTCATGGATGAAGTGGATCGTACGGTATCGCACATGCGCGATGAAGCCGCTAATTTCCCGGATCCCGTGGATCGCGCAGCGCAGGAAGAAGAGTTCAGTCTCGAACTGCGTAACCGTGACCGTGAGCGCAAGCTGATCAAGAAAATCGCCAAAACGCTGGTGAAAATCGAAGATGAGGATTTCGGATTCTGTGAATCCTGTGGCGTCGAGATTGGCATCCGCCGTCTGGAAGCACGTCCGACCGCCGATCTGTGTATCGACTGCAAAACGCTGGCAGAGATACGCGAAAAGCAAATGGCAGGCTAATTTTCCTGTCCAGAATCGGCTCCTGCCCGTCGCGGGGGCCGACTCCAGGAACGCTACCGCTGATGAATGATGTTCATCACTCTATCTTCTGTCTGGATAAAACGCTGACGAGATAGCATCAACCTCTTATGTCTGGAACAATTGGCTTCACCGAAACGCATCGTTACGTCGGGCGTTTTGCTCCCTCTCCTTCTGGTGACCTGCATTTTGGCTCACTGATCGCCGCACTAGGTAGTTATCTGCAAGCGCGTTCCCAACAAGGGCGCTGGCTGGTACGCATTGAAGACATCGACCCGCCACGGGAAATTCCCGGCGCAGCCTCCCGTATCCTTGCACAATTAGAACATTACGGCCTGTATTGGGACGGCGAGGTGATGTACCAGTCACAGCGGCATGCGCGTTACCGAGAGATCCTTCAGCAGCTTCGACAGCAGGGAGTGAGCTACTACTGCACCTGTACGCGTAGCCGTATTCAGCAGCTAGGTGGACACTATGACGGTTATTGCCGGACGCGTAACCTGCCCTCCGATAACGCCGCGCTACGCCTGCGCCAGACAATGCCAGTATTTCACTTTCACGATAAATTGCGTGGCGAGCTGTATGCCGACACGGCACTCGCGCAGGAAGATTTTATTATCCACCGCCGCGATGGGCTGTTTGCCTATAATCTGGCCGTCGTGGTCGACGATAACGATCAGGGGATTACGGAGATCGTGCGCGGTGCCGATCTGATCGAGCCGACAGTGCGACAAATTTCGCTCTATCAGCAGTTGGGCTACGCGATCCCTACCTATGTTCATCTGCCGCTGGTGCTGAATACCGAGGGCAATAAACTTTCCAAGCAGAATCATGCACCAGCACTGCCGAATAGCGATCCGCGTCCCGTGCTGCTGGCCGCACTGCAGTTCTTGAACCAACCGCTGCCGGAGAACGGTCAGGAGATGACGCTTTCTGCACTTCTGGCCTGGTCTGTCGCGCACTGGTCCCTTGATGTTGTTCCGTTACAGGCGGCAATAAACCCGTCCGCGATCACATCGGCATTCTCAAAGGGGCATTGGTGAGCTATGATTAGCCGCTATTTTTAGTGACGCACTCTCTTTGGCCGTCACATTTGCAGGCCGTCGCTGGGTCGACGTCAAAAACGTTTCCCAGACATTTTTTGCTGTGCCGTTGATTTATCCATCACTATCGAGGTGTATTATCTTTTCCCGAGTTGCTAATTTTTGTCGTAAGGTACTGAATCGTGAGAACGAAATGGTCGAATCAGAGGAACCGCGCCAGCATCTGACGGTGATTCCGCGTGACCAACATACTATTTCACGCAGCGATATCAGCGATAACGCGCTGAAAGTACTTTATCGCCTGAACAAAGCGGGCTACGAGGCTTATCTGGTTGGCGGCGGCGTACGCGATCTGCTGCTGGGCAAAAAGCCGAAAGATTTTGATATCACCACTAACGCCACACCCGATCAGGTGCGCAAATTATTCCGCAACTGTCGTTTGGTCGGGCGCCGTTTCCGTCTCGCCCACATCATGTTCGGGCCAGAGGTGATTGAAGTTGCCACGTTCCGTGGTCACCACGAACAGCATCAGGAACAGCAAGAAATCAAAAACTCCTCTCAGCAGGCCCAAAGCGGCATGCTGTTACGCGATAATATTTTTGGTTCCGTTGAAGAAGACGCCCAGCGCCGCGATTTCTCGATCAACAGCCTCTACTACAGCATTTCTGATTTCAGCGTACGTGACTATACCGATGGCCTGAACGATCTGCGTCAGGGCGTCATCCGTATGATTGGCGATCCCGAAACACGCTACCGTGAAGACCCGGTGCGTATGCTGCGCGCCGTCCGTTTCGCCGCCAAGCTGAACATGACGGTCAGCCCGGAAACCGCTGAGCCGATTCCTCGTCTGGCCTCATTGCTGCACGATATTCCTGCGGCGCGCATGTTTGAAGAGTCGCTGAAGCTGCTTCAATCAGGCTATGGCTATCCAACCTATAAAATGCTGTGTGAATACCAGCTGTTCCAGCCGCTTTTCCCGCTGCTGAGTCGCTACTTCACACCAAACGGCGATTCCACATTGGAGCGCATGGTTGCACAGGTGCTGAAAAATACCGATCAGCGCCTGCAAAATGACATGCGAGTCAATCCGGCGTTTTTGTTTTCCGCCATGCTGTGGTATCCGCTGGTTGAACATGCACAAAAACTGACTCAGGAAAGCGGTCTGGCTTACTTCGATGCCTTCTCGTTGGCGATGAACGATATACTGGATGAACAGTGCCGTTCTCTGGCCATTCCTAAGCGTATTACGTCTTTAGTTCGTGATATTTGGCAGTTGCAAACGCGTCTGTCTCGTCGTCAGGGTAAACGCGCTTATAAGCTGATGGAACACCCTAAATTCCGCGCCGCGTATGACCTGCTTTGCCTGCGTGCCGAAATCGAAAACCATCAGGAGCTGCTGCGTCTGGCTCAGTGGTGGGGAGAGTTCCAGGTTGCCGCACCACCGCGTCAGCAAAACATGCTGAAATCGCTGGATGACGGCCCGACACCACACCGTCGTTCCCGCCCTCGTCGACCGCGTAAACCGACAGCGGCACGCAGAGATCAAGCATGACGATCCGTGTGTATCTGGCGCTGGGCAGCAATCTTGCCCAGCCTTTGCAACAGGTGCGCGCAGCATTGTCTGCGCTGGACGCGATTCCACACACTCGCGTCGTTTGCTGCTCCTCATTTTATCGTAGCCGTCCGCTCGGCCCGCAGGATCAACCAGACTACCTCAACGCCGTCGTTGAACTGGAAACCGCATTGGCGGCCGAATCACTGCTGGATCACACACAGGCTATCGAGCTGGAACAAGGTCGCGAACGCAAGGAACATCGCTGGGGTCCGCGCACGTTGGATCTGGACATTCTGCTGTTTGGCGATGCCATCATCCAGACTGAACGTCTGACCGTGCCGCATTACGACATGAAGAATCGTGAATTCATGCTCTACCCGCTCGCAGAAATCGCCCCTGAACTGACGTTCCCCGATGGTGAAACCCTCGCCCAGCGGTTAACCCATGTCGACCGCAACGGTTTGACCTTATGGGATAATAAAAAACGGGATAATAAAGAGTGGGATAATACACAACGGGATACTAAACCGTATGATGACGAGAAGCTGACCGGAACATTCGGCCACTAATCATCCCCCCCATCTGTAACTTGAAGCGCGACGGGTATATCGCTACACGTCGGCTTACATTAGAATGTCCCCCTCAATTCTTCGCCCTATTGACATAGGAAGACCGTCATGAAACCGACGACTATCTCCCACTTGCGCCAATGGAAACAAGATCAGCGAAAATTCGCTACGATTACCGCTTACGACGCCAGTTTCTCTCGCTTGTTTTTCGAGCAAGGCATCCGCGTGATGCTGGTGGGTGACTCACTGGGAATGACCGTGCAGGGTCACGATTCCACATTGCCCGTGACCACACACGATATCGTTTACCACACGCAGTGTGTCCGCCGTGGCGCACCGCTGGCGCTGGTTCTCTCCGATATGCCTTTTATGACCTATGCCACGCCAGAACAAACGTTCAGCCAGGCCGCCGAGCTGATGCGCGCAGGTGCAAATATGGTGAAGCTGGAAGGCGGAAGCTGGCTTGCCCCGACGGTAAAAATGCTGACCGAACGCGCCGTGCCAGTTTGCGGTCATCTGGGTCTGACGCCGCAGTCCGTTAATATCTTCGGCGGCTATAAAATTCAGGGCCGTAGCGAAAGCGATGCCAATCAGCTACTGGCCGATGCGCTTGCGCTTGAAGAAGCGGGCGCACAGCTGCTCGTGCTGGAATGCGTGCCTGTCGCGTTGGCCAAGCGCGTAACAGACGCCCTGTCGATTCCAGTGATCGGTATTGGCGCTGGCAGCGTGACAGACGGGCAGATTCTGGTCATGCATGATGCTTTCGGCATTACCGGCGACAACACACCTAAATTTGCCAAGAATTTTCTGGCGCAAAGCGGTGGTGATATCCGCGCGGCAGTGCGTTTGTATGCACAAGAAGTCGAACAGGGTCTCTACCCAGCCGAAGAACATTCATTTCATTGAGACATTCATTTCATTGAGAAATGTCGTTTCATTAAAGAACGAGCATTCCATTAATCAGGCTATTTTTTAGGAGTACGGGTGTGTTAATAATCGAAACCCCTCTGCTGCTGCGCCGCGAGGTTCGTCGCTGGCGTCAGGAAGGGAAACGCATTGCTTTAGTTCCCACCATGGGTAATTTGCATGACGGGCACATGACGCTGGTCGATGAAGCCAGAGCGCGTGCCGATATCGTTATTGTCAGCGTTTTTGTCAATCCTATGCAGTTTGAGCGGCCAGATGATTTAGCCCGCTACCCCCGGACGTTGCAGGAAGACTGCGAGAAATTGAATCGCCGCGGTGCCGATCTGGTTTTCGCACCGAGCCCGGATGTGATATACCCCAATGGACTGGAGTCGCAAACGTTTGTCGATGTGCCCGGCCTGTCTTCCATGTTGGAAGGTGCCAGCCGTCCCGGCCATTTTCGGGGCGTTGCGACCATCGTCAGTAAGTTGTTCAATATGGTACAGCCTGATGTCGCCTGCTTCGGTGAGAAAGATTACCAGCAGCTAGCGCTGATTCGGCAGCTTGTCCGCGATATGGGCTATGACATTGATATTATTGGTGTCCCTACCGTGCGTGCCAAAGACGGTTTGGCATTGAGTTCGCGCAATGGCTATCTCAGTGCGGAAGAACGCCAGCGGGCGCCGTATGTTTATCAGGTGATGATGGACATGGCGACACAGTTGGACAACGGCGATCGCCAGATAGACACCTTGCTGGAAAAGGCGGCAGACAAGCTGCGTGAAGCGGGCTTTACGCCTGATGAACTGTTTATCCGCGATGCAGATACGCTGCAACCGCTGAGCGCGGCCAGCACGCGTGCAGTGATTTTGATGGCTGCCTGGTTAGGCAAGGCCAGATTGATTGATAACCACCAGGTCGATTTGACTGTATGAACCGAGGTAACAAAGCGATGATACGTACCATGCTGCAAGGCAAGCTGCACCGGGTCAAAGTAACTCAGGCTGACTTGCATTATGAAGGCTCTTGCGCCATCGATCAGGATTTTATGGATGCCGCTGGCATTCTGGAATACGAAGCGATTGATATCTACAACGTTGATAATGGTCAGCGTTTCTCTACCTACGCCATTGCGGGCGAAAGAGGTTCACGCATTATCTCTGTGAACGGCGCCGCCGCTCGCCTTGCCTGCGTGGGCGACAAACTGATTATCTGCTCCTACGTGCAGATGTCCGACGAACAGGCCAGAAGCCACAGCCCGAAGGTTGCCTATTTCTCTGGCGATAATGAGCTACAGCGTCAGGCAAAAGCGATTCCGGTTCAGGTTGCCTGATAGCTTTAGATAAGCAAAAGGCGGTGTTACCACCGCCTTCTCATTCACATACTACGTCCGTAACCCTCGTCCGCGTTCAATCAGCCACCAGACCAGCAGATAAAACACCACGATAAAGGCAATCAGCACCGACATCGTGAACAGCAGCGGTACATCCTGAATCCCGAGGAAGCCATAGCGGAAGCCGCTGATCATGTACACCACCGGGTTCAGCTTGGAGACGGCCTGCCAGAACGGCGGCAGCAGCGTCAGCGAGTAAAACACCCCGCCCAGATAGGTCAGCGGCGTTAACACAAACGTCGGAATCAGGCTGATATCGTCAAAGGTTTTTGCAAACACCGCATTCAATAAGCCTGCCAGCGAGAACAGTGTCGCCGTCAGCAAAAGCGTCAGAACAATGATCCACCAGGCATGAACATGCAGCGGGACGAAGAACAGCGATACGGCAGTCACCAGAACCCCGACGCACAGGCCACGTGCAATCCCCCCACCAACATAGCCAGCAATGATCACGTGAGTCGGCACTGGCGCGACCAGCAGTTCTTCAATATTGCGTTGAAACTTGGCGCTGAAAAAGGAAGAAGCGACGTTAGCATAGGCGTTGGTAATGACCGCCATCATGATCAGGCCCGGCACGATAAACTGCATGTAGGTGAAACCGTGCATGTCACCAATACGTGAGCCGATCAAGTTGCCAAAAATAATGAAATACAGCGTCATGGTGATCACTGGCGGCACCAGCGTCTGAATCCAGATACGCCCAAATCGAGTGACTTCTTTCACCCAAATACTCTGTAGCGCTACCCAATACAAATGCATCATGCCTTTTCTCCCTTACCGTTCGCCCCGTCCCCATTAACCAAGGTGACAAACAGCTCTTCCAACCGGTTCGCTTTATTACGCATACTCAATATCGTTATCCCCTGCGCGCTTAGCTGGCTGAATAACGCATTCAGACCTTGCTCACGCATCACATCCACTTCCAGCGTTGACGTATCCACCAGGCGGAACACATAGCCTTCCAGCTGTGGCAGCGGGCTTTTCGCCGCCAGATCGAAAATAAACGTTTCGGACTTCAGCTGAGCAAGCAACTGCTTCATCGAGGTGTTCTCCACCAGCTCTCCCCGCTGGATGATCCCGATGTTGCGGCACAGCATTTCCGCTTCTTCCAGATAGTGCGTCGTCAGAATAATCGTGGTGCCCTGCGCGTTCAGTTCCTTCAAAAAGCCCCACATGGAACGACGTAATTCGATATCCACGCCTGCGGTCGGCTCATCAAGAATCAGCAGCTTAGGCTCATGCATTAACGCACGCGCAATCATCAGACGACGCTTCATCCCGCCGGACAACATCATCGCTTTTTCGTTGCGTTTCTCCCACAGATCGAGCTGTTTCAGGTATTTTTCGGCACGCTGCAATGCATCCTGACGTTTCACGCCATAATAGCCAGCCTGATTAACCACAATCTGTAATACCGTTTCGAAAGGATTGAAGTTAAATTCCTGCGGGACCAACCCCAGTTGGCGTTTTGCATTCACTTTGTCCAGCTCAAGGTCATAGCCGAAGACGCGAACTTTACCGGCCGTTTTATTCACCAGCGAGCTGATAATCCCAATCGTGGTCGATTTTCCCGCGCCATTTGGCCCCAGAAGCGCATAGAAATCCCCCGCTTCCACGTTCAGGTCGATCCCCCGTAGCGCCTGGACGCCTCCCGAATAGGTTTTGGTTAGTTGCGCCAGTTCCAGTGCATATGTCATAAGAAATGGATTGCCTTATTATCAGTGAATTCTACAGATTTGAAGTGTGACAAATGAATACTCTAAATAATTCAAGTTTCAGGCAGGCGGCAAGCGAGGGAATCCCGATGAGCTTACTCAGGTAAGTGATTCGGGTGAGTGAACGCAGCCAACGCACATACAACTTGAAGTATGACGAGTATAAACTATCGTTTTTCAAACGACGCATGTTGCCTTATATTACTCCTCACTGCCCCTTGTTTGTTACAGGTCATTTACTTTCATGAAAGAAATTGAAACGCTCATCGCCAATAACCAGCTTTGGTCTAAAACGATGGTGGAAGAGGATCCTGGCTATTTTGAACGTCTGGCGCAGGCACAACGTCCCCGTTTTCTATGGATTGGATGCTCGGACAGTCGCGTACCTGCGGAAAGTCTGACCAGCCTTGAGCCAGGTGAACTGTTTGTTCACCGCAACGTCGCCAATCTGGTTATTCACACCGACCTCAATTGCCTGTCTGTCGTGCAATATGCCGTCGAAGTTCTCGAAGTCGAACACATTATCATCTGCGGCCACTACGGCTGCGGTGGTGTTCAGGCTGCGGTGGAAAACCCGGAACTGGGTTTGATTAACAACTGGCTGCTGCATATCCGTGATTTGTGGTACAAGCATAGTTCGCTGCTGGGGGAATTGCCTCCCGAACAGCGGCTGAATACGCTCTGTGAAATCAACGTTGTCGAGCAGGTTTATAACCTCGGCCACTCCACCATCATGCAGTCCGCCTGGAAGCGTGGGCAGAAAGTCACGATCCACGGTTGGGTTTACGGTATTCAGGATGGCCGTCTGCGCGATCTGGAAGTGACGGCGACCAACCGGGAGACGCTGGAACAGCGTTATCGCCGCGCGATTTCCTCCCTGCCTTGATACGCTGTCTGACGCCCACTCGCTGGGCGTCGCTCACGACATCGGCCTTATCTGATACGCTATTCCTGTGGAACAACCTTGCCGACGTAAGGTAAATGGCGATAGTGCTGGGCATAGTCGATGCCGTAACCCACAACAAATTCATCAGGGATCGAGAACCCAACCCACTCGACTTTCACCGCCACTTCACGGCGCTCTGGTTTGTCCAGCAGCGTACAGATAGCCAGCGATTTTGGCTCACGCAGTTGCAGAATTTCCCGCACTTTGCTCAGCGTGTTGCCCGAGTCGATAATATCCTCAACGATCAACACGTCTTTGCCGCGAATATCCTCGTCCAGATCTTTCAGGATTTTAACATCGCGCGTACTGTTCATACCGCTGCCATAGCTGGATGCCGTCATGAAGTCCACTTCGTGAGGGACATCAATCGCCCGACATAAATCGGCCATAAAGATAAACGATCCACGCAATAGCCCCACCAGCACCATATCGCTGCCGCTATCACGGTAGTGTTCGCTGATCTGTTGCCCCAGTTCGGTAACCCGCGCCATCACTTCCTGCTCAGAAATCATGACTTCCACGGTATGTTTCATCATACTGATAACTCTTTGAAGTAAGGTATTCAGCACCCTCGGTAGAATGACAGACTCACTATCGATGATGCGCCAATGCTGACTTTTGAATCAGTCTGGGCAATGCCCAAGCGCGCGAAGTATATCAGAAACCACACCATGAAGGAGACACCATGAGCACACCACCAGTGGATGTTTGCTACAAAGTGAACGCCCCGCTTTCCAGTCAGCAGTTCATTGAGCTGTTGGCGAAAACGTCATTGGGGCCGCGCCGCCCGCTGGATGATGAGACGGCAATTGCAGGTATGCTTAAGCACGCCAACCTGCTGGTTTCCGCCTGGCAAGGGGAGACGCTGGTTGGGATCGCGCGCAGCGTGACGGATTTTCATTTTTGCTGCTATCTGTCCGATCTGGCGGTATCAGAGGACTGTCAGCACGCGGGAATAGGCAAGAAGCTGATTCAACAAACCGCTCAGCAGCTTGAAAAAGGCTGCAAAATCATTTTGCTGGCCGCGCCGCTGGCGGTGGATTACTACCCAAAATTAGGGTTTGAAAAGCATAACAGCACCTGGCTCATGCCAGCAGCAGACCTGCACACAGAGGCATAATTATTTCGTTTCAGGGCCGTCAGCCGGAGTGCTGACGGCGGGTAAAGCAGGATACAAGACTGGCGGATCCGTCTTAATGCTTAAACGCACCTGCTGCCCCGGTTCAAACCAGTTGCCGGTTTGCACCAGCAGCATCAGTTCTCCCATCTTCACCCGATACAAGTTTGATGTGCCCATGAATAGCCTATCTTCGATAGACGCCGGGCCATCGGGATCGAGCGCCAGCGCCACGTCTGCCGGGCGTACCATCCAGTCGCATTGTGAATCCATCGGCTGATTGAGCGGATGGGTCGCCTGATGATCGCCCAATGGGCTTTGCCATTGATGGTCGCTCATAATTTTCACAGGCAAATAGTTCGTATTCCCCATAAAATCAGCGACAAAGCGGCTATTCGGGCGATGGTACAGCTCGGATGGATAGCCCTGCTGCACAATCTTCCCTTCATCCAGCAGAATCAGATGGTCGGCGCAGGCAAAAGCTTCCTCCCGGCTGTGCGTAGCGAAAACCGCCGCAACATGACGCTGCTTGAGAATCTGCCGCAATTCGGTGATCAGGCGATAGCGGGTCTGGCTGTCCAGACCGGGAAACGGCTCATCCAGCAACAGCAATTTCGGCTCACAGGCCAGCGCCCGGGCAATCGCCAAACGCTGCTGCTGTTCATTCGATAGCTCGTGTGGGTAACGTACGGCAACATCATCCAGTTGCAAGAGCGTCAGCATCTCCGCACAAATTGGCTTCACCTCGCTGTCCGGGCGGCCATATAAACCAAACGCAATGTTGCCTTCCACCGTCAGATGCGGAAAGAGCGCGTAGTCCTGAAAAATCAGACCAACCTGACGCAGCTCGGGCAGGACGTACGCTTGCGGCGAGCTGACGGGTTCACCTTCCAGAAAAATCTTGCCCTGAGTAATCGGCAGCAGGCCAGCGATCACCTGTAATAGCGCCGTTTTACCACAGCCGTTTCGCCCCAACAGGCAGATCGTCTCATCATCACGCACGGCAAATGAGATGTTCTCCAGCACGGGAGACTGCTGCAACGTACAACTTACTGCCTGAACGCTCAGAATATCTATCGGCGCGGCCATGTGATTATCCTTTTATATTCAGTGCGCGATTCAGCCAGAAAACGGGGATTAACCCTACCGCTACCAGCACCAGCGCAGGAAAGGCAAATGACGCAATCTGCTCGTCCGCCGTAAAGCGGAAAACATACGTTGCCAACGTATCAATCCCGAAAGGGCGCAGCAGTAACGAGACATTCAGCTCTTTCATACTTTCCGTAAAAATCAGCAGCGCCCCGATGAACAGGCTGCGGCGCAACAGCGGAATATGCACGCGCGACCAACGGCTGAGGGGAGAGGCGCCCAGTACAAGGCTCGCACTGTCCAGCGATCGCGGAATGCCTTCCATGCTGCGCTCAAGGCTGTCCAGCATCAGACGCCCAAATTTAACGCTATAGGCGAGGATGAGAATAAACAGCGATCCCGCCAGCAAAGCCTCCGCGGGAGGTAACCCCGCCGCGTTGGCAAACAGATTAATTCCGCTGTCCACCAGCGACAGTAACGTAAACAGTCCGACGGCCAGTACCGCGCCGGGCAAGGCAAAACTCAGGCTGACCAGTCGAACCGGTGTCTGATTGGCAAATATCCCAGCCGTGCGCGTGTAGAAGATAAACGACAGCGCCATTAGCGTAATGATGATAGTCGCGATGGCTGAGGCTAACAGGCTATTCATCACTGCATGGAGGAACGCCATATCCCACACTGACATCATGTGTCGAAGCGCCAGAAAGAGTAGATATAGCACCGGGAACAGAAACGACAGACAAACGATGCCCCAGCAGTAACTGCGAACCGCCTTGCTGCGCCACCCGCTCAACACAGGCGGAACCACCTGAGAAGGATTGGCTTGAGCTTGATAAATTCTCTGCTTGCGACGCCAGACATTAACCAGAAACATCAAGAGGAAGATCGCAGGCAAAATCAATACGCCAACGCGTGCCGCCGCGCCGAGATCGCCCTGCTTCTGCCAGATATCCAGCACCTGCGTTGTCATCGTTGGGGTATCAAGATAAGACGCCGCGCCATAATCGCCCAGCGTTTCAACCACCACTAGCGCGCCACCGCAGGCAATCGCAGGCAGTGCAATCGGCAAACATAAGCGGCGTAAAACCTGGGTACGTGTTTGATTCAGTAATCGAGCCGAATGAATCAAGCTGGCAGGCTGTTTCGCCAGCGCTTCACGCACCAGCAGGTAAATATAGGGATAAAGCACCAGCGCCAACACCAGGCTGATGCAGCCCAGCGAAACGGGTAGCCCAGCGATGTGGGATTCCCCCCACGACGAGGCTATCTGCAGCCCGCCTTCCTGCAACAACCGGGATAGGTGCCGTAGCACATCGGTATAAAGGTAGGCGAGTAGAAACGCGGGCATCGCGAGCGGCAGGCAAAGCGCCCATTGCAGTACGCGATGACTGGGAAAACGGTACATGGCGATAAACCAGGCGGAAGGCAACCCAAACAGCAGGCTGAAGAAAAGCGTGCCAATCACGATGACCACTGAATGTATCAGATAGGTGGGTAATCCGATTTGCCACAGTTGGCTAAATCCCATCCCATCGGCAAAAAAAGCCTGATAAAAAACCGTTGCTAAAGGAAGCAGCAACAGTCCCGCCAACAACCAACTACTGACGCGCCAGACACCGGAGATCATAGAATAAAAACTGTATTAGATGAGATCGCTGTTATTAATAACAGAGGCTGGCGGTGGCGTCATCGTATCAAACAGCGATAAATGGGCTTTAATCCTGCGATTAACCTGAGGCGATTGCCATCGCCGACTGCCAATAAAATAAAAACCAACCATTTCAATAGATTGCGATTATTGGTTTTCCGCCTTTTCACCATTCATTTTTTATCGCAATCCCCTAAATAATTCGAGTTGCAGGCAGGCGGCGACACAGCGAATCCCCAGGAGCTTACATAAGTAAGTGACTGGGGTGAGCGAGGAAAGTCAACGCACATGCAGCTTGAAGAATGACGGGGATATCAGATGTTTCCCGTAAGAAAACTTGGAACCTCATGGGATATCTGTGATAACGTCATCTGACAACATTTGGAACAGGTTCAACCATGAAAAACTCTGCGCTGGCTCTGCTCCTGCTAAGCCTGATGAGCTTCTCTTCCGCCAGCAAGGCGCTGAATGAATTTGAAGCGGAAGATCTGGCCGATCTGACCGCGATCTTTGTTTATCTGAAAAACCACTGTGGCTATCAAGATCTGCCGAATGAACAGATTCGTCGGACGCTGGTCGCTTTTGCTCAGCAAAACCGCTGGGATCTCAGCAATTACAGCGCGTACGACATGACGGCGATGGGTGAAGACAGCTATCGCGATCTGAGTAAAATCGCTATCCCGACACCGAAGAAATGTCAGTCTCTGGCACGTAATTCACTGGGTCTGCTCTCCTACGCACAGTAGTTCCCCTCCTCCTCCGTGCTGACTGAAATTTGACCGTGCAAGCGGCAAAAGAGTCAGCTATGATGGCGCGCCAATTTTCATGGCTGTTATCGCGGAGGAAGCCCTAACATGTCCCAGAAAGAAATTTGGTATGAAACTCTGCATGCCAACTTTGGCCAGTACTTTTCGGTTGATCGCGTGCTATATCACGAAAAGACCGATCATCAAGATCTCATCATATTTGAAAACGACGTATTAGGTCGCGTGATGGCGCTTGACGGCGTGGTGCAAACCACCGAGCGCGATGAATTCATCTATCACGAAATGCTCACTCACGTTCCCCTTTTGTCACACGGCAGCGCCAAACGCGTACTAATTATCGGTGGCGGTGATGGCGGTATGCTGCGAGAAGTCTGTCGGCATCGCGGCGTCGAACATATCACAATGGTAGAAATCGATGCCGGTGTGGTGGAATTTTGTCGCCAATATCTGCCCAATCACAGCGCCGGTAGCTATGACGACCCGCGTTTTAATCTGGTGATTGATGACGGCGTTAACTTCGTCAGACAGTGCAACGAAAAATTTGACGTCATTATTTCCGATTGCACCGACCCTATCGGCCCCGGTGAAAGCCTGTTCACCTCCGATTTCTATCAGGGCTGCGCCCGCTGCCTGAACGAAGGTGGGATTTTCGTCGCTCAGAATGGCGTGTGCTTCCTGCAACAGGATGAAGCTGTCGGCAGCCATAAAAAGCTCGGCCACTATTTCAAGGATGTCAGCTTTTATCAGGCAGCGATCCCGACTTATTACGGCGGCATTATGACGTTCGCCTGGGCCAGCAATAATCCTGCGCTGCGCCAGATAGACGCCACCACGCTGCGCCAGCGTTTTGCGCAATCCGCTATCGCCTGTCGCTATTACACGCCTGATGTTCACATCGGCAGCTTTGCCCTGCCACAGTATCTGTTGAGCGCGTTACAAGATGCGCAATAATCCATCACTTAGGGAATCACACAGCCACAAGGGGGTGACGTAAATTGCACAAGCTGAAGCTACACGGCTTTAACAACCTGACGAAAAGCCTGAGTTTTTGTATCTACGATATCTGTTACACCAAAACGGCCGACGATCGCGATGGTTATATCGCCTATATCGACGAACAATATAACGCTAACCGTTTAACAGAAATCCTCACTGAAACCTGCTCAATTATCGGTGCCAACGTCCTTAACATCGCGCGTCAGGACTACGATCCACAAGGTGCCAGCGTGACCATTCTGGTCAGCGAAGAACCCATCGATCCACGAGATGTCGATACCTCAGAACATCCTGGGCCGTTGCCCCATTCCGTTGTTGCGCATCTGGATAAAAGCCATATCTGCGTTCATACCTATCCGGAAAGCCACCCAGAAGGCGGGCTTTGTACCTTCCGTGCAGATATTGAAGTCTCTACCTGTGGCGTCATTTCGCCGCTGAAAGCGTTGAACTACCTCATCCACCAGCTTGAATCCGATATTGTGACCATCGACTATCGTGTGCGGGGATTTACCCGTGATGTTAATGGCATAAAGCATTTCATCGATCATCAGATCAATTCGGTTCAGAACTTCATGTCCGAGGACATGAAATCGCTCTATCACATGATGGACGTGAATGTGTATCAGGAAAATATCTTCCATACCAAGATGTTATTGAAAGACTTCGACCTGAAACACTACCTGTTCAACGTCAGCCCTGAAGAGCTCAGCGCTGCCGAACGGAAAAGAATTACCGATCTGCTGTATCACGAAATGCAGGAAATCTATTACGGCAGAAACCTGCCCGTTCTGTAATCAATAATATAGGGTGTATCTCTTAGTCACAAATATAAGGGCATCAAGGATTTTGCCGTTATCCGGCGTAAAAATTATGCAGCGGTGAGCTTGACCGCCGAGTGAGCGACAGGACGTCGCGAAAGCCAGTGCCGCGTCGGGAACGCGTCACTGGCGGCTCG
>NZ_JBIXKO010000022.1:0-45911 GCF_044751765.1 Pectobacterium sp. CHL-2024
AGACTCGAACTCGCGACCCCGACCTTGGCAAGGTCGTGCTCTACCAACTGAGCTATTCCCGCAGAGAATCGGATTTATTATCTTTTTACTTTCAGCAAAAAACAAATCTTGCCGAAACCAAAACTAGTTAAACCCAGTCAAATCAAATGTAACCCAATGAATTTAATCACTATTTATCAGTAGGTGATTCAACGGTCAGCATTATGTACCAATCAACTTTACGTGGCAAGCCCTTTTCACTGAAAACCTTACCATCCAGTTTTAACCAGCACCAACGCAGTGGGGGCAAAGCTATGAGCCCGCCTCCACAATCAGACCGCCTGAGGTTAAGGCGGCCTGATATTTCATTGACTTATGCGTATCAGGATTTTACGCTTTTCAACAACGTTTGCTTACAGATGTGCCCGAATGTGACGTGAGTGACATTATTCCCGCCCACGCCGACACCGCTCTGAGCCGGGACTTCAATACGCCATGCACCCACATCGTAGGTTGTTCTCCACGTATTAATATAGCCCTGACTGTAGTCCTGGAACTGTGTCGTGTAATCAGCATAACAGTTATCCAATTTCACAGACCCAGAAGCCTTGCCGTTTGCATCAGTGATTATTCCGTGGGCATTGGCAGCATTAAACTCTAACTCACCGTTGTTTTCTCGTTGGTCGAGTATAAGAATCGCCACAATATTTGGAATACCCGCGCCGGTGGAATCCGCCATCGTCACTCCCCAGGTAACATCCCGATAGGCTTGCGTGGTCATAAAACCAAAAGCTGTCGGTGCAGAACTTGGGATACGCAGGACGGTACTTTCCCCCGTAACAGAATGGCTAAACCCAACAATTTTGGAGCCTAAAGTTAGCTTATATTTCTGGGACACCGTCGGTAATCTTGATGGATTAGGCAACACTCTCACCAAAACTTTCTCATTCGGCTGAGAAGGAATGATGGTAATTTCCTGTCCGGTATTACGGGTTGTCCAGGTATTACCGCCATCAGTGGAAGACGCCAGTAACCAGTTGTTATTGGTTCCGCTCGTCACGCCATCAAAGCGAAGTAAAACATGCTGGCCACGGGTTGCGGTAAATACGTAGTAATCCGCATCAGAATCACTATCAGAGTTACCTTCAATTTCCCTCAAATTATCAGACAAGGGATAGGCCAAAGACGGAATATCGTTCAGCTCATAAGCATCAACATTCGTATTAACAATGGCGCCAAAATTAAAACCAGAACCATCTGCGGTATTGGCTTCCATAAACCAGTAATAGTGCCCCGGTGGAGTTAAATCCAACGTAGCTTCATCAGCATTCCCTGCTTGATTTGAATAATTAATTGCCGTCACATTATTCTGACCATCGTCCCGCATCAAGCTAAGCGCAATATCTGTTTCAGGACTCATGCCTACGACGAATGCGGTTGTTTTAGAACGCTGAGTGATTTCAAAGTGATAACAGGCGCTGCCTCCACTTTGCAGCCCGTCCAGCGTATAAATAGAGTTTACGGCAAGAGTCGGACACAGCGGAGTGAATGCAGCGTTATTAGCAAGAGGCTGGGTGCTGGATAACGGCTTTTTTTGTGCATTTTTTGCATCAGCCTGTGCAGCTGGTGCATTGGGAGCGATAACAACAACCCCCTCATTTTCCGCTTTGTGAAATTTATAATTACTTGCAGCATGCGCTTGTATGCTATTAGGGGCATCAAATACAGAAACCGTGCCTTTCTTTTGCAGTTTCCCAATATCCTTCACTTCGACAGAAACGCTGGTTTCAGCAATCGCTGAACCCATGCAGAATGCCAATCCGGCAGCCGCAAGATATACATTTAAACGATGGTATTTCATCCCAATATTTCCTTATCCTTGAGGATTATCAAATAGAACGCAGACTTATTATTTAATAATTAACAAATACTGAACGTGAAGCGGACGTAGTATTACACCGACATGCTGTATAATCTCAATAAAATCTTACAAAAATATTTAAAATGAAATTTTTAAATGAGCGAATTGAAATTATTATTAATTCGCTCATTGATAATTTACTCAATAATTATTTAATACTCGCGACTAAAATCAACCTCACCACGCAACGTATTATCAGCATGAAAGCGGGTGAGATTATCCAGAAATAATCGCCCCATCAGCCCCGGCACCATTGGTCCGGCAATGTGCGCCGTCAACGTCAGATTCGGTGTGTTCCAGAATGGATGGCTGTACGGTAGCGGCTCTTGCCTGAATACATCCAGCACCGCCCCCGCAATCTGCGCATCACATAGCGCCGCCCGCAAATCATCATCCACCACGGCGCTACCCCGTCCGACATTAATGAACAGCGCCGAAGGCTTCATGGCGGCAAACAGACGGGCATCGTAGATATCGGTGGTTGCCGACGTATCGGGAAGGAGATTGATGACATAATCGGCCTTCGGTACCGCAGCGGGTAACTCCGCTAAGCTCATGATCCGTTTAAAATCAGGCCGCTGTCTTGGCGTACTAACGATGCCATATAACTCAACGCCAAAAGGCCGTAGAAAACCTGCGACCTCACAGCCGATCTCTCCCGCACCAACAATCAGCACATTTTTATCCGCCAGCGATCCTGGTAAACGGTGATCCCAGCGCCGTTCTTCCTGACTGATTTGCCGTTCCCCCAGACGCAGTTCATGCCTGAGCATATAGGCAATCACATATTCGGCGATAGGCTGCCCAAACACGCCAACAGCACGGCTTAAACGGTAATCACGCGGCAACTCATCAGCCAACAGCGGTTTGAACCCTGCCCAGGTCGACTGTAGCCACTTTGGTTTGGCTCCCTGAGCCAACAATGCGGCAGCGGTATCCGGTTCACCCAGCCAAATCGGGCAGCTTGCGGCCTGCTCTGCCGTACCGTTCGAGAGCACCAGCTCAAGCTCTGGTGCAGCATGATTTAAGACAGAGCCAATCTCATCGGCCCGCGAGTCCAGCAGCAGAATAGCGGTCATAAGCACGTTCCTTAGCAGAGTGAGACACCTTCGGACTCACTCCGAACATTGTCGTCATTACGTTTACGATTAGGCAGAAGCCTGAATGAGCGACGTCAATAGCGCGCCGCGCTTCGCTTCCGATTTTTTCACCAGTGCAGCAAGCTTTTTGGTGTTGCCCCAGATGAGATACAAAATATGTTCTATCACGGCGGGTTCCCGCATCCGCACTTCTTCAACCAGTTGTTCGAACAACGCATCATTCTCTAGCGCGAGCAACATATTCAACTTTAGACTTTCTGTCGCATGGCTCAGACAGGCAACCAGCGTCGCCACGTTCTGCGCCGTCACGCTATGCTTATCGAAAAATGCACGAATGAAGGCATCCTGTACCGATTGATGCTCATCATCCACACTTTCCATGTAATCTTTGACGAGTGGGAAGTATCCCGCCTCGGTCAGACCAAGCCCGAACACCGCATAGCTTCCCGGCATACAGCACTTTTCGCCTTCCGAATCGTCATACCATTCAAATTCTTCAATCGCAGTACGCGCATAATCCTCAAGAAGCGGATAGTTCGATTCATACTGCAACGCGTTAGCAAAAAAACGATGGGTATCCGATTTTGCCAGCCCCTTGATGGGAAGGTACTGCCGCATCGACGATTTCAGGACGATCTTGTAGCTCTTTGGGAAGCCGAGCGTCAGTAAGCGCGTAATGAAGCGCAGCGCCTGCTCATACGCTTCGGCGCTTTCCTGACGAATACGGACGGTGATGGTCGAGAACACATCATTCGCCACGCATTCCACCGATTCGTTCTTCAGGTTAATCTGCGCTTTCTCAAACGCACCACTTCCCTCTTCCATGATGCTTAGCGCACGCGGGTAGCCCAACTGCTTCGCGATATCCAGATATTCCAGCGCCTGAGACTTACTGTAGGAAGGCTCATAACGCAGAATCATGATGGCGGCATAAAGCACGAGCTCGACGGGGTGAAGCGTTTGTGGATCCTGCTGCTCCAACGTGATTCCGGGCTTGAGGGTATAGATTTCTGGCTCAAAAAAATGCTCAGGCTGAGATACGTCGCAATACCGCAGCAGAAATTGCTGCTCTACCCATGTTTTTAATGCACCGATAATATTGCGCCGATGCTCCGACAGCTCCGCATGCCCGGCATTTCGCCGCTGAATTTGCTCAAACTGCGTCATGATCCAGTGGATATCCTGCGAGGGAAAGAGCTGTATATCAAGCAAGTGACGAGCCAGAAAGAACGTTTGTAGCGGCTCCGTCGGCGCATCGCCATGAGTCAGGTGCCGATCGGTATAGGCGTGGATAGACTCAAGTAGCCGCTGTTTTTTCACCTCGTTGGTGAACGTAAACAGCGTAACCAGCAGGCGGCCTTCCGTTGCCGGGAAGATGGCACGGAAGCAAAACCGGTAGTTAATCAGCGCCGTATCGGCCAGTTTCTCAATACGCTGCGCGATAGCCTGAGTCAGCACAGGAACGATACTTTCCTGTATCTGCGCCACGCTCAGTGCCCCTTTGCGGCTGCCGGGAGACAGCCCATCGGCATCCGGCTTCGCTTCAGAGGATATCGACGTACGCCCCGGCGCATAATCCAGTATCACATCGTCATGGATGCCGGCCTGCAATGTGGTTCGCGATATAATCTCATCAAGACCGGCCCTTTGCTCCTGCGTATCAAACCATTTGTTGATTGCCGCAAGCGACTCGTCGCGCATAGGGAAATCGTGTTGTGGTGATACCCCGGTTTCGTTTGAATGCCTGTCCGTCATTTTCCTATTTTTCCTTATTATTTATCGCAGATGAAACATTGCCCCAAAGCACGGTATTGATGATGCTACCACCCGCCTCCACCGCCACCGCCGGAACCGCCTCCCGACGATCCCCTGCCGGAAGAGCCGGAACCGCTGGAGCTGCCGCCTCCCCCGCCAGAGCCGGAGCTCACCACCGTCGTTGACGAGGCGCTACACGCGCTATTGAACTGGGAAATACCGTCCCACTGCGTACTGGAGAACACGTCAGAAACCATTTGGTGGCTTTTCAGATACTGAGCAAACGTATTGGCCCAGGTTTCCCCCACGCCCAACGCCAGCGCATAAGGCAGCATGCGTTCAAAATGCGTCACTCGCTCATCGGGCGGATACAGCGTTTCATAACGGCGCTCTTCTGCGGCGCGGAGGTACAAGGTCATCCCTTTGGCTACGGCCAGACCATTCAACCCTTTCTGGATATGACGCGGGACGATGCAGAAGAACCCCAAACACAGTAACAGGCTTACCGATAAGGCTCCCTGATAGTCTGTCGGCAGTTGAGACGATGTCAGTAAGCGAAACAGCCCGAGACCAAACGGCAGCGTAAAGAGAAACCCGGCCACCACCAGAAAAAGCGAGGCTTTACTTTTCTCACTATTCTTTAGCAGTGCGGAATAGCGTGCGTATTTCAGTAATTGCAGACACAGCATCATACTGAACAGAAGGAAAGGCATGCCGATAACCGTGCTTATTGCCGTCCAGAGATTGAAGAAAAAGCCGTACAGCACCGGAACCAGCAGGCTTAGCGCGAGACCCACTCTCACGGCTCCTGCACTCGATAAAAACAGCGTCGGGTGCATTTTTTCATAATGCGCCTCTTGAGCCTTACGCGCCTTCTGCATTGGCACCGAACGCATACTGGTTTGCGTAATATCCAGTTTCTTCGTCTTGCCGGGAAACAAGGTGCTGAGGAGCTGTTTATCCTCAGGTGTCAACTTCATGGACCCGCTTTCAGGTAAGCGAGTGAGCCACTGCTCTTCTCGCCTCTGTGTCATACCACTTCGGCTTTTTCTCGGCTTATGGATGACTTTTGTCAGCGCAATCGCACGCCTGGCAACCAGATCCAAGACATCGCTGGAGAAAGCCACGTTATCGTAGGTTCGTTGACAGAGGTAACGTACATAGCCGGGATAAATGCCATTGGGAACGCTATACAACGGCATGACTGCAGGTTTCGTTAAGCCAAGCGGGGTTATATGCTTACCCCACCAAAACAGGTAGTAAGCCACTATCAGAAAGGGAGGAAACCACAGTATCCCGCTTTTCAACGCGGGCGAGAGCCAATTCCCCAGCAGAGAATCCTCTTGCGGTGCAGGGGCGGAAGCCAGAATACTCCGTGGCCAGGTGTAGGCGACCGTTACACCTTCCCCCGGATGCAGCGGCGCGAGCGTCTCGATACTGCCATCAGCCAGAATACGGGCGTTGTCACCTTTCCTGCCCACCGGACCGGTATAGACATCAATCGATTGCAGGCGTGTGTCTTTACCGCTGGCAGAGAGAAACGCGGCTTGCTCCGGCAGATACAGGCGAAAACGCACCTGATTTATTGGATAGCTCCAACCGTTGCCGGTGACGTTCCAATACAGCTCATCCCAGTCGGGAAAGCGGCTGAAATGATTACTCACCTGATACTGAATACGGTAGCGATAGACTCCAGGTTGCAGTTGGCGATCGGTTCGACCAATCAATACTTTAATCTGTTCGCCCGTTTGATCGATGCTGTAGCGTTCCGGCTCGCCATCTCGCAGCACCTGTGTGATCTGGTACGCCAGCCGGAACGTACTGCCGTCCTGCCGATACCAGACCAGCGGGAGCGTGCGGAAAATCCCTCGCTTGATCTGCTCGCCGGTCGACTGAACCTGAATGGTCTCATCCACCAGCATGGTGCCATCCGTCTGGAAGTGAGCCTGCGAATCAAATAGCAGAATACGTTCGTCCGCTAGCCGGTTATCAACGTTAGCGCCCGGCGCGACGCTAACACTAGGGATAAACATATTATCCGGCACGTTTGCCTGAACTAAAACACTCCATCCGAGTAAAACCAGCCAGCCACAACGGCGCAGCGCATCCACCCACCTTGCCATCACGTCACTCCATCCGTGGAACGTCACCCTCTGCGGGATTCTCCAGTTCAAAGAACGCTTCGGTTTTAAACTGGAACAGTTTTGCGATTAGCAAGCTGGGGAAGGATTCCACCTGAATATTCAAATCCCGCACCGTGGCATTGAAATAACGGCGCGACATCTGAAGCTGCTCTTCAATTTCAGAGAGCGATTGCTGCAAGGCGAGGAAATTTTGGTTGGCTTTCAGGTCAGGATAAGCCTCCGCTAGCGCAAAAAAGCGCCCCAGCGTCCCTGAGTATTCCCGTTCATTCTGAGCAATTTGCCGCGTACTGCCAGTCTGACTAGTACGCTGGCGGGAAATGGCTTCCAGCAGGTCTTTTTCATGCTGCGCGTAGCGCTTGACCAACGTCAGAAGATTAGGGGCCAGATCGTGCCGGCGCTTTAACTGCACCGCAATACCGCTCCAGGCTTCATCTTTAAAACGTCGCAGAGATATCAATCGGTTGTAGGTAAAAATCGCCCAGATAATCACCAAACCAACCAGAGCTAAACCAAGATAAATTTCCATTTTAAACTGTCTTTTCGCTGTGATAGAGAAGGAAAATCAACGCGTTGGTATAAAGGTATGACAACGAATAGTACCGCATTCACGCGTCGTTGGTGACAGGAAATTACGCTGGTTTGGTTTTTCTCATGATGTAGAGAAGGCGTGATAAATCAGTCGATGACAATCCCACAGCACGGGGAAATCCGTGCGGTGGGATACAGCTAATCAGGCGTGCAGCGTGGCGTTATCAATGACGAAGCGGTATTTCACATCGCCTTTGAGCATCCGCTCGTAGGCCTCGTTGATTTCGTCGGCGCGGATCAGCTCAATATCGGACACAATCCCGTGCTCGGCACAGAAATCCAGCATTTCCTGCGTTTCAGGAATGCCGCCAATCATCGATCCCGCCACCGTGCGGCGTTTCATGATCAGGTTGAACACATTAGGGGAAGGATGCGGTGACGCAGGCGCACCGACCAGCGTGAGCGCGCCATCACGCTTCAGCAGCACCAGAAACGCGTCCAGATCGTGCGGCGCAGCAACGGTATTCAGGATTAAATCGAAGCTGCCCGCGTGCGCCGCCATTTCTTCCGCGTTACGAGACACCACGACTTCATTTGCGCCCAGCGCCTTGGCATCTTCACGTTTGGATTCAGACGTGGTGAACGCCACAACATAAGCCCCCATGGCATGCGCCAGTTTGATCCCCATGTGGCCAAGTCCACCGATCCCTACGACACCGACCTTCTTACCCGGCCCGACATTCCAGTGGCGCAGCGGCGAATAGGTGGTAATCCCCGCGCACAGCAGAGGTGCGACCGCAGCCAGTTCCGCTTCGGAATGACGGACGCGTAGCACATAGCGCTCATGTACGACGATCTGCTGGGAGTAGCCACCCAGCGTCCAGCCGGGCTCATCCGCCGTCGGGCCGTTATACGTGCCGACCATGCCGTCACAGTAGTTTTCTAAACCATCATCGCATTCTTCACAGTGCCGACAGCTGTCCACGATGCAGCCAATACCCACCAGATCGCCAGCCTTAAAGGCCGAGACATGAGCCCCTACAGCCGACACCCGCCCGACGATTTCATGACCGGGTACACAGGGAAACTGTGTACCTGCCCATTCAGCACGTACCTGATGCAGGTCCGAGTGGCAGATACCACAGTACGCAATCTCAATCTGGACATCGTGGGCTCCGGGCGCACGACGGACAATCTGCAACGGTTCAAGAGGTTTATCGCCCGCATGGGCTCCATACGCATGTACAAGCATGGCTATTTCCTTTTCTGTTGAGAAACCGATTATGTTGAGAAACACGCTATACCCTAAATAATTCGAGTTGCGTGACAAAACGTTAGCGTTTTGAACAACGCTCTGCGTTGACCCTTTAGGGCAAGGCCCATTTATGGCCTTGTAACGCGGCAACCGAGCGACAAATTCGTCGGGAACGAATTTGACCAGCCAACGGCTGGCCTCCGGTGAGAGACAGGATGTCTCTCATTTCATCCCCAGGAGCTTACACGAGTAAGTGACTGGGGTGAGTAAGGGCAGCCAACGCACAAGCAACTTGAAGTATGACGGGTATATTTTCCTCAATTCCCCCAGCAAACAGGTATAGCATTCCGCTTGTTTTCTTGCCTAATTCTCCATTTTTATGTTCACACGACGTATTACAGACGGCTTTATTCACCACCGTCATGCATCAGAGCGTAATTTTGGTGAACGCCAGCGAAGCGCCTAACGCAATCAGTGCAACGCCGATACCTTTGTCGACCAGACGTTGCTTGTCGAGCAGCCGGCGACGCATAGCCGGTGCGGCAAAAAACAGCGCGACAATGCTGAACCAGACCCAGTGCGCCACCGACATGAATAACCCATAGCCAAAATTATGGCTCATTGGGCTACCGGGCTGCACAACCTGAGTATAGGTGGCGACAACAAACAGCATGGTTTTTGGGTTAAGCGCGTTGGTGAGAAAGCCCATGCGAAACGCGGCAAGCGATGACGGCGCATGACCGGACGCTTCTTCTAATGTTATTTTTGTTTTATTGGTTAATGACTTATACCCCAGATAAATCAGATATGACGCTCCTAGAACTTTCATCGCCATAAACAGTATCGGAGAGTTCACAATGAATACCGCGATGCCAAAAACGGTATACATCACGTGGATCTGGACGCCGCAGGCAATGCCAAACGCGCTGAGTAAACCGGCGCGCGAGCCAAAGGCATAGCTGTTGCGGGTCACCATGGCAAAATCAGGCCCCGGACTGATCACCGCCAAAATGGTGATCGTCGCGACGGCAATTAACTCATTCATTAACGTTTTCCTTGTTCGGCAAGCCATCACTTTCACGATGATTTTGCACAGATGGGTAACAGACAGGATAAAGGAGCAATGCAAAAATCACTGACGCAATACGGCTAGCAAAGGTGCGACCTCTACGATATTTCCTCATTATTTAGGCCATTAGGCCTTTTAAATCTGAAGACAGTGTGATTATTCAGCGTTTGCATGTGGCAAAAAAGCGATTTATCTTGGTATAAATCTGTCAAATTTCATCGTGTATATGAAAATTCCCTCGTTAGCCTCTTTTCGCTTCTTTGAAGCGGCCGCACAAACCGGTAGCTTTGTTAAAGCCGCCGAATCCCTGCACGTCACGCATGGTGCTGTCAGCAGGCAGATCAGATTGTTGGAAGAGGCACTGGGGGTTGAGCTATTTGAACGACGCAACCGCGCGATCTTTTTAAACGCGGCGGGTCGTTCTTTGCATACGGTCACGCAGTCCGTCTTCGAGCAGCTCGAAGGCGCGGTCTATCGGCTACAGCAAGGTGCGCAGGATGAGGTACTGACGCTGTCATGCGAACCCACGATTGCCATGAAATGGCTGATTCCGCGGCTACCGGCTTTTAATCAGGCGAATCCCGATATCAAACTTCATCTGGTGGCTGCGGGCGGGCCGATTGATTTTGTGCGTAGCGGCGTTGACCTCGCGCTGCGGCGTGACGATTTTCACTGGGATCCGCAAACGCATGGGGTAAAGGTGTGTGACGAATGGATGGGGCCGGTAAGTCGCGACAAAGCCGATCGCAAGGAGAGTCTGGAGGGAATGCGCTTGCTCTATGCCGGAACGCGGCCGAAAGCGTGGGCAACCTGGCAACGACAGACGCATGTGTCACTCAAAGGCAGCACCAGAGCGGACTATGAACACTTTTATCTGTGTATTCAGGCGGCGGTATCGGGATTAGGCATGGCAATGGCGTCTTTCCTGATGGTGCAGGACGAGATTGCAAACGGGCAACTGCATGCACCGTATGGATTTGCGCGGGAGGGGTCTGCTTATTATCTATTATCGCCTATCCCCCTCGAACAAAATGAAAAGTACGTACGATTTCATACCTGGCTAATGCAGGAAGTATCCACCTGCCTTTCCGGGGTTGAAAATGCTTGTTAAAACCGCACTGGAAAGACAATGACAGCATATTCCCGTGAAGCCAATTTCACGACACTGAACATGATTATCGCCGCCTCACTCGTGGGGTTGGTTACGGGGTACACGCTGCCGCTCATCAGCCTAAAGCTGGCCGAGCTCGGGCACAGCACCGCGACACTCGGTATTCTGGCAGCCCTTCCCGCGGCGGGGATGATGCTATCCTCTTTCGTTACGCCATGGCTCAGCCGCCACCTGCACGCCAGCTATCTGTTATCCGGCAGCCTGATCGTTCTGGCGGCATCCACCGTTGCCTCGTTCCTGCTGTCACACCCTGTTTCGCTCATCTTCCCCCGCCTGTTAACCGGGCTCGCCTCGGGGGTTTTGGTGGTGCTGGGAGAAACCTGGGTCACCAGTCGGGCGTCAGACAAACACAAAGCGACGCTGACGGGGCTGTATGCCGCCGTTTTTACAGGGTGTCAGCTGATAGGGCCGCTGCTGATTGCCGCTGGCGAGCCGATACAAACCTATGCGCTATGGCTGATTTGTGCGATATCCGCCGCGTGTGCGTTCATGCTGAGGAACTGCGCCACGATGGTTCAGGCAGATGAATCGTCCTCAGCGTCTTATCGGGATCTTATCCCTTTTCTCCCGGCAATCGCTTCTGGCGTGCTCTGCTTCTCCTTCTTCGATGCCAGTATCCTTGCGCTCTTTCCGCTTTACGGCATGGAACAGGGTTTAGACGAAAAATCCGCGATCTTACTGGTCACACTCATTTTTCTGGGCGATGCCGTCTTTCAGACGCCGATTGGCTGGCTGGCAGACAAATGCGGCATCATCAAAACCCACATCGGCTGCGGCATCCTTTTCTGTGTGATGCTGGTTTTGATCACCTTCTCGTTCTCCTCCCCTTCACTTTTGATCCCCGTCTGTATCGTACTGGGCGCAGCGGCGGGCGGGCTTTACACGCTGTCTCTGGTTCGGGCGGGTCAGAAATTTGCCGGTCAGCGGCTGATTGTGATGAATTCACTTCTGGGGCTGGTGTGGTCGGCTGGTAGTATCAGCGGGCCGCTATTCTCTGGTGCCGCCATCACGTTTTACGGCTACGACGGCCTCATCGCCATCTTGCTGCTAACCGGCGTGCTGTTTGTCGGTATACAGGGCATATTAAGAAAAGAACGCGTATCGCGCTCGTTGGGTGAAGAGTGAATGCAGAAATCTGGCTCACCCAGCCCGCTACGGCTGGGTGAGCCAGGAATAGATACGCCAGATGGGCGACTTATGCAGCCATTTCGCGTTTGAACACCTCCAGCGTATGTGCCTTGACGCGGATAAACTCAGGATCGCTCATCGCCTCCGCACCGCGCGGGCGCGCTAAATTGAACGGAACAATCTCCGACACCGTCGTTGGCCGGCGCGTCAGCAGCAGGATTTCGTCCGCCAGAAATACCGCATCTTCCAAATCATGTGACACGATGACCATCGTCACGCCGGTCGCCACCTGAACTTCTTGCAGCTTGTCACGGATGAACAGCGTCATTTCAAAATCCAGCGCGGAGAATGGCTCATCCAAAAACATCACCTCTGGCCCCGTCGCCAATGCCCGCATGATACATACCGTCTGCTGCTGTCCACCTGAAAGCTCATACGGATAACGCTGAAGATCGAAGCGAATATCAAACATCGCAATCAATTCATCCATCCGAGCCTGAACGTCTTGCTTGCGCATGCCGCTGCGCACCAGCGGGTAAGCAATATTCTTCCAGGCGCTCATCCAGGGAAAAAGTGCATCACGGTAGTTTTGAAACACATAACCGATTCTGGTTTCTGACAGCGTTTTGCCATCAAACAGGATATCGCCGCTATCGACGGGAATCAGCCCGGCAATCATGTTCATCAGCGTCGATTTACCACAGCCATTCGGCCCGAAAATAGACACGATTTTGCCACGCGGTAAATCCAGATTCAGGTCGGTATAGAGCGGCTGACCCGCAAACGACTTGTTCAAGCCGCGAATGGTAACGTGGGTGTTCGGTGCCGGATAAGGCGGAAAAGCGGTATCCGGTTTTTCCACTTGCGCTGTATGGGATGTCATCATGCTTTGCCACTCCAGTGAACAATTCGTTTCTCTACCACTAAAAACAGGACGTTAAGCAGATATCCCAGTGCGCCCGTAATCAGAATCGAGGCGTACATATCCCGAATATTGAACACCTGCTGGGCATCAATGATGCGGTGTCCCAGCCCCGTTTCCGAGCCAATAAACATCTCCGCGACAATGACGATCACCAATGCCATCGACACGCCCGTGCGCAGGCCGACAAAGGTTTGCGCCAGACTTTCCAGTAACATGATGTCTTTAAAAATATGCCAACGGGAAATCCCCATGACCTGCGCCGCCATCAGACGGGTTTTCTTTGCATTCATCACGCCATAGGCGCTGTTGAACAGAATCACCAGCACGGCGGCAAAAGCCGAAATGGCAATCTTATTCGCGTCGGTTATCCCGAAAATCAGCAAAAATAACGGAATCAGCGCCGATGATGGCGTAGAACGAAAGAAGTCGATCAAGAACTCCAGGCTGCGGTAGATCTTTTCGTTACTGCCTAAAATGATGCCGAGCGGCACACCAATCAGTGCAGCAAAACCAAACGCCACCAGCGTACGGTATAGCGTCGCACCGATATCGGTACGCATGCCGGCATCCGCGAAAGACTGGAACATATAACCCAGCGTCTCAACCGGCGATGGCAATAAAATAGGGTTCAGCCATTTCGCGCTGACGGCCAACTGCCAAAAGAGAAACAGCAGAATCGGTCCGACAGCGGGTAATAATTTAGACGTCCAATGCTGGCGCATAATCGAACACCTCCCTTAAGGCTGATAAATCAGGCTGCTGACATCCACCGGCTGCCGGAAGATTTTTCTTTCGGTGAACACGTCATAGAACTTCTGGAACCACGCCAGATTGTCGCCTTTTAGCTCGTCGTACATGACAAACCCCGGCAGCGGCACTTCTTTACTCAATTCGGCCTCAATGCTGGTGTAACCAGTGATGTGATCGCGTGCGGCTTCTGGGTTCTGCTGAATAAACTGCACCGATTTGGCATAGGCCTGCGTGAAGCGTTTTGCATCCGCCGCACGGCTTTCGATAAAACCGCTATTTAACGCCGCCGCACCGCCAAACCACGGCGCATCGGGGTTATCGAGCACATAACGCGAGATCACACCGGTTTCCAGAGTACGCGACAGCCCTTTCAGCCGCCCGACGGTTCCCGTGGGTTCCAGCGTATAAACGCCGTCAATTTGCCCCGCGGCCAGCGCAGCCACATGTTGCCCGACGGGCAATTCCGTCACGCGCAGCTCGTCCGCCGTAAAGCCATTTTTCTCCAGAATGATTTTGGTCATCACCACATTCTGAATACCCGGGCCACAGGCGATGCGCTTGCCTTTCAGCTCCGCGATACTTTTTACGTCGCTGTTTAACGGCACCAGAAATTCATCCAATACCATCTGATGATTCGACGGGTTCGAGCAGATGATCTTGAACAGGCCGGGTGAGGTAATCGCCCCTAATCCCAGCGCACCAGTGGCCGTACCGTTGGCGCATCCGTGTATGCGGCCCGTGATCATCCCCTCGACAATCTGTTGCGGGCTGGCGAATTTCACCGCTCGCACATTCAATCCTGCCTCTTTGAAAAAGCCCCGCTCAACGCCCACATATAAAGGCAAGCCGCCCACAATCGGCCAGTAACCAATACGGATTTCTTCCCCTTCGGCAGCAAAAGCCATTCCCGGCAGCAAGCTACTTAGCGTCAGCGCCCCTGCGCTAACCGCTGACCACTTCATCAACTGCCTGCGTTTACGATCGATCTTGTCATTGTTATTTTTCATTGTGTTCCCCCTTCAATGGTGAGCTAACAACAGCTGATAACCACCAGCCTGAAAAAACCGATCAGGTCGATTGCCTGAGTCGCCCCATCTTGTACACAAGATGGTATGTAAGACTAAGCACAGGCCGTGCCATGTTTATTAGCGCCATAAAACCCCAGCAAACACGCCGATCCGGCTGCGTTAGCGCACCAAAAAAAAGCAAAACGTTACAAAAATGCATTGTGAGTGATGCAGAGTGATTAGCAGTCAGCACATCGTCTTCTTGCTGAGGTCGACAAATGTGGCATCATAAAAAGCCCCATTAGAGGCGATATTCTTTTCTACGTTAGGGATTGCTATGCCAATCATGCACACGGATGTTTTATCTATAGATTTCCCCTCAAATTTCACGTCTATTGAGCAGATAGGACAAGGGGCTCTCGGCCAGTACGCCACCGACGACGGCATCGTTGCGCTAAACATTTATCCGGTGAGTAGGGAACTGCTGCATAAAGTAGAAACGGGGCAGGCAGAGCGATATCGCGCTTTCTGCGGTAAAAGCTATGGCAAACTCACCTGGCTTGAGGAAAAGACGTTAACTCTCGAAAACGACAGCGCATTGTTAATGACGGCTGAAGGGATTTACGGCTTCGCCTACCTGTTCGCGTTTATCCGCTTAACGGACACGGTTTGCCTTTTCGCTGGGGGATACTGCCCGGAGGATCGGCGACAAGAACATTTCAAAACCATAGAAACCGCGCTGCGCAGCCAGCGGATTGTCACCACAACCCCAGAGATGGCATTGAGCCGCCATCGACAAGCATTAGGGGAAGAAGACGCGGGGGCCAGCGCCATTCAGGAAAGCAAGCTAGAAATAAAGCAGGAAAAGACAGCAGAGACGCCAACCTTTAGCCCTATTCCCATAGATCCAGCCTTGCACCCGCTGCTGGCGGAGCATTCTCCGTTACGGCGGCACCTTGTGGATGCGCTGCTCTCAGCGGATACCATCACCCCCATAGCCCATGCCGTGGCTGGTACTTTACGCAGCAGCGTCGATTTCTATCATGGCACTGAGGACGACCAGACAGCGCTGGGTAATCATCGGCTGGGCGGTCTGCCAGATTTACCTGTTGATATCCCCTACCCTTGTGTCAGCGTCGCCGAAGATATTCTGCTCGAATACGAGGAGTGCTGGGAAGAAGGTGAAGACGAAAAAGACGTGTGCATTTTTCCCTGGGACGACGTTACACAGAGCTATCGTGTACCGCTGGAATTTATTGCGCAGATAGACTGCCGCGCTTTGGCACCGCTGCAAGATTATTTACCGCGCGAAGGCACGTTATTCTTCTTTCTGGAATGTGGAAGCAGCCCTGTAACAACCCGAGGGAAAGTCATCTATGTGCAAGATGCCGCACGTCTGTGCAGCGGCATTCGCTTTGCCGGCCTGACCTTCAATGATGAGAATACACTCGGGCAGAAGCCCGCATTCAAACTACATCCGAGAACCAGCGTCGCCGTCCCCAGCTTTTACGCATTGCGCCAAAATCCTCATATTGGATCCATACTCTGCTCGCGCCTGAGTCTAGAGCAGCAGGCAGAGCTGGACGATGATACATACGACGATGCACTGTCCCGTCTTGGCTTTGCACAATATTACGCCTGGCAGTTACGGCAACTGGGCGCATTCAATCTGCTGCCTGACAGCAAAGCGACGAAAGAGCAACTCGCCTGGATGATCAACAACGACATGCTGCCATCGGACTTTTCGCCTGATGCTCTACTGCCTGAATATCGGGGCATTGCCCGAATCAACGGCTGTGGCTTCAGCCAGCATGAATTACCAGAGTTGCAGGCAGCACAGAAATTGGGTGGCGAAGCGCAGGACTGGCTGGTGCTGTTTCAGGTCTGTCTGGACGGACAATTTCAGTGGGATGACGGCATGCTGAATTTCATCATCCATCGCACAGACCTTGCCGCCCTACGCTTCGACCGCGTATTTTTGGTCTGCGACTACTGAGGACGTGCATGTTGCTAAAGCTAAGTGAGCAATTGGGATAAGTGCGACGACAATCCACCGCGAGTTAACCATGGTGATTGTCGTCGATGTTGCGTGGTACGGCTTAAGATCTGCCGCTGAGCTGCGTGAAGACATCTTGCAGGGTTGCGGCTTCGTAGGTTGGCGCGATGTCCGAATCGTTGGCGGCTCCGCCTGCGTTGAACCAGCAGCTGTCTATGCCGTACAGGTTCGCCCCAAGAATATCGGCATCGAGCCTATCGCCCACGATGATCGCTTTGGTTTTCTCGAACGAGCTAAATTTGCTGGCGGAGAACTCGAAGAAACGTGCATCCGGCTTGGCGAAGCCGCAAGCCTCAGAGGTAGCGACAAACGAGAGACAATCTGCCAAACCCGAGTTCGCCACACGCTTCGCCTGCACATGCTCGATACCATTGGTAATAATGCCAACTTCACCAATCTCGGCAAGCGCTTCACAGATCTGAACCGCGCCATCTACCAACACCACGGTCTCAGGCAGGCACTCCAGATAGAGGTTGCTCGCTTTGTGGGGATCTATATCGATTCCATGAAGGGAAAACGTGCGGCGGAATCGTTCGACTTTCAGGAGATCCTTGGAGATTTCCCCCTTTTCAAACTCACTCCATAGCTGAGTATTCTCGCGCTGATAGTCTGCGAATAGGGTCGTATTCTCAATATCGACACCAAGGTTCGTCAGCGTACGCGCAAACGAAAGACGCTCAGAGGCTTTGAAGTCCAGCAGCGTGTCGTCAAGGTCAAACAGGAAATGGCGGTATTTCATAAATGTTGGTTACTCTGCATCAAGGAATCACTTCTGACGGAGACGGACTGCGCTGGCTTAGCGGCCGCTAGCGCACGGTTAACCCCCAGAACTACGACGAGGAATGATAGCGTCAATAGCCCAATCATCACCCACGGAAACGCGCCCGGGCCTGCGCTGCTAAGAAGCAATCCTCCAATGACGCCCCCTGAGGCCACCGCGGTGTTCCACGATGTGGTAGACATCGACTGTGCGACGTCCACAGCGTCAGAAGAAAGATGAGTCATTGCCGTTTGCGTGACGACGGAGAATCCCCCGAAAGAGATGCCCCACATAAAGACTGCCAGAATCAGAATGACCTGTACATCGGACCAAAGGCCCAGAAGAAGCGTCGCCGCGGCGAATAAGAGCACCTCGGCAGGACCGAGACGCTTGAGATTTCCATCGACAATAATGCCGGACAGCACAAGGCCAAACACCGCCCCCGCCCCGAAGATGAACAGCACGCCGTTGAGCCAGTCCCCCATGGCGGAAGCCACGAGGAAAGGTTCGATGTAAATATACAGAATGTTGTGCGTGACGATGTAGGTGAGGATCAGCGCCAGCGTCGCCCCGACGCCACGCTTGGCGGCAACCTGAGGCAGTGATAACCGTTTATCCGCCGATTCCCCTGGGAAATCGGGAGCAAAGAGCGCGATCCAAACGACAAGGAGCACCGCGATAACCGACACAAGCCCAAATGCGCCCTGCCAGCCGATGACTGACCCAAGAAGGCCGCCAATCGGTACACCGAGAACCAGCGCCGCCGTAGAGCCCGCACCGACAATGGCAATGGCACGCCCGAGTAACCATCTGGGAACCATACGGGAGGCGTACCCGGCAAGCATCGACCAAACCACGCCACCGAACAGACCGGCGACAAAGCGGGCGGCCAGTGATAAAACGTAGCTGTCTGAAAAGGCGGTTACCGCATTCACGACGGCAAACCCGCTAATCGCGATGAGCAGCAAGGGCTTGCGTCGCATGCCGCGCGTCAGCGCCGTAGCAGGAATCGCAGATAACAGCGCCCCCAGAGCAAACGCGGTAATGAACTGGCCGGCCAGACTTTCAGAAACATCAAGACCCGTAGCGATCGCACTGAGGAGCCCTGCCGGCATGATCTCAGTCAGTAAGGTCAGAAACGCGGCTGTCGCAAGTGCGAGGAGCTTTAACACGGGGAGAGACGGGGTTTGGATTCGATTTGCACTCAAAATAATTATTTACCTGTAACGCGGACCTGTCGTGGCACACTGAATTTCGCCACCTGAGCAGAGATGATATCACCACATCCGTATACAAACAGGTAACATGATGTTCGACGACAGGGGGGTCTCACGAGGAAACACCCGATGACACGCAGAGATCCGCCCACTCGACACCAAGTCGCAGCCAATCAGCCCTCAGTTTTCCCACACAATTCACCCGTCAACCACTGAATGGCTGTGTGGGTCAAGTGAATAGCCGTAGATTGCAGACGGCGGCCTGCAATCTACGGTAGAAAATAAAAAATGACTATTTCTTCATTTCAAGGCTTTTCATTGCCTCTTTGCTTAACCCATGCGTTGAACTGCTAATAACACAGTTATAAGTCTCACTTTCATTAATAACCATAAAAGTGCTCACCGGGTTTTTCATTTTTTTATCAAGAGAGAAAAGAATATAAGCATTGGGTAAGGAACTCGGTTTAAATGCACCAAATGAATAGCTATCAGAGAGACCCAAAGCGGATAAATCGGCCGTTAATTCCATGGGTTGTGTACTCTGTGGTGAAGGGAACATAGATTTTGCCGACATCATCATTGACTGGGTATTAATGTTATATTCTGTTGTCACTTTCATGCCGACGTATTTGGATTCAGGCATATTCAGTTGTTTCTCACACATCGCATCGTGCTGCGGACTGGGCGTTCCATTTTGCAGGACAGCGTGAATATGTTTGAGTTCAACTTGCTCTTTTCCGGTATGTGCTTTTACCGTGTCATCAGCCTGAGCAAACCCACTCATCACTAAAGCCGCCGTCGCTACAACATGTAAAATAGTGCTATTTATTGCTTTCATTTTTCCATCCTCTTTTATCTGTAGGGATAACCATATGATTCATGATAACAACCCATTATTTATTAAATAAATAATCGGAATGCCTCATGAAATTTAAATGATACTCCCCAGATAGCGTCGAATAGAAAAAATCACTAAAAACAATAACAACCTTCTTCATTTTAAACGATGTGATTTTTATAAATGCATTCTGGTTATAAACATAGTTAATTTTTAATATTACGTCAAAATCAAACCGACATAAAAAATAAAATAGAAAAGAGAATCAGAATAAATATAACCAGACTAAGTATTTAATAAAATGATTTATCTACGATATCAACGATCAAGGCACAGCCCAGAGACATCACTCAGCGTACAGCATAGGTTTCTTACGCGATGAAGAAAGCAGAAAACGTTTAATGGGTTTGAAACATCAAAAGAGAAAAGGATACTGGATTAAAGAAAGAAACTAAAAGATTGGAGCGGGAAACGAGACTCGAACTCGCGACCCCGACCTTGGCAAGGTCGTGCTCTACCAACTGAGCTATTCCCGCATATCGGACAGACATTAACAGGCGTTACGTCTGATTACTGCGTACTGCTTGTATGGTGACAAACAGTAATAAAATTTGGAGCGGGAAACGAGACTCGAACTCGCGACCCCGACCTTGGCAAGGTCGTGCTCTACCAACTGAGCTATTCCCGCTCGGGAAATCTTCATACGATGTTGAAGTTCTTTAATTGAAATTCTTCATCGGTATGGGGTGCGCATTATACGAGAAATCCGTTTAACCGCAAGCCCCCCAAAATGAAAAATTGTCTGACTGCTGATAAAAAAAACAATACGCTGACAAAACAGGCATTGTGACGTAAATAGCAGCAGATCGCGGCACATCACGCCCTACCCGTTTTGCTTCAACGACTACAGCCGCAGAAAGTTCTCACGGTAATAGGCCAATTCCGCCAGTGATTCGCGAATGTCGTCCATCGCCTGATGCGTGCCTTGCTTCTTAAAGCCCGTCAGGATTTCTGGCTTCCAGCGTCGCGCCAGTTCTTTGAGCGTGCTGACATCCAGATAGCGGTAGTGGAAGTAGGCTTCCAGCTCTGGCATATAGCGGAACAAGAAGCGACGATCCTGACCGATGCTGTTGCCACAGATCGGCGATTTACCCGCCGGTACCCATTTTTGTAGAAACGCCAGCGTTTCCAACTCGGCAGCGCGTTCATCCGTCGTGCTGGCTTTGACGCGATCCGTCAGGCCGCTGGCACCGTGCGTACGCACATTCCAGTCATCCATCAGCGCCAGTTGGCTGTCTGACTGGTGCACCGCCATGACCGGCCCTTCAGCCAACACGTTTAAATTTGCATCCGTCACCAGCGTTGCGATCTCAATGATGCGATCGTGATCCGGGTTCAGACCCGTCATCTCAAGATCGATCCAGATCAGGTTATTTTCATCTACCATCGTAGGAATTCCTGTTGCATTGTGCCCTGTCGTCGATACAAGGATACCAGTATCAATCTCAATGCTGATACCGATAAGGTGGTATCAGTTAATTAAAATCAAATAGGGTGTATTATAGTCGGTTCAAACGCGGTGGGCGATAACGCACTGCCGCGAACGATAAATCGTCTTAAGTGAGGCTCAGTGAGCAAAAAGAAACTGTCGAAAGGTCAGCAGCGTCGGGTTAGCGCAAACCACCAGCGTCGCCTGAAAAAAACGGAAAGCAAAGTCGAATGGGAAGATAGCCAACTGGGCGATGCGCAGGAAGGCATCATCATCAGCCGATTCGGTATGCACGCCGATGTGGAAGCCGCCGATGGCGTGGTGCACCGCTGCAACATTCGTCGGACCCTTTCATCGCTGGTCACGGGCGACCGCGTCGTCTGGCGCCCCGGCCATGAATCACTTGCTGGCATCAGCGGGATCGTGGAAGCCGTTCACCCCCGCCATTCCGTCCTGACACGCCCCGACTATTACGATGGCATTAAACCGATCGCCGCCAATATCGATCAGATCGTGATCGTTTCGGCGATCTTGCCTGAGCTGTCGCTGAACATTATCGATCGCTATCTGGTCGCCTGTGAAACGCTGGAGATCGACCCGCTGATCGTGCTGAACAAAATTGACCTGCTGGATGACGAATCCCGCCAGTTTGTTGATAAACAAATGGATATCTACCGCGCCCTCGACTATCGCGTGCTGATGGTTTCCAGCCATACTCAACAGGGTATTCCTGAACTGGAGCAAGCCCTCACCGACCGTATCAGTATTTTCGCCGGACAGTCAGGTGTCGGGAAATCCAGCCTGCTTAACGCGCTGCTCGCACTGGATGAAGAGCGAATTCTGGTGAATGAGGTGTCTGATAACTCAGGATTGGGGCAACACACCACCACCGCCTCCCGGCTTTACCACTTCCCGCACGGCGGCGATGTGATCGACTCACCGGGCGTGCGCGAATTTGGTCTGTGGCATCTGGAACCTGAACAGGTGACGAGTGGTTTCATTGAGTTACGTAAATACATCGGCTCATGTAAGTTCCGCGACTGTAAACATGAAAACGATCCAGGCTGCGCGATCAATGCTGCACTTGCGCGCGGAGAGATTGCCATCGAGCGTTTTGATAACTATCACCGGATTCTGGAAAGCATGGCGCAAGTAAAAACGCGTAAAGGCTTTTCGGATACAGATAACTGACATTTATCATGACCATCGTTACAATGCGCCCCCTTTGAGGGTAAGTGAATCCGCTAACTCTCTTTCTGGGCTACCGCTGGCAACGTCAGGCGTGTTTCCCAGACAGCTTATTTTATGGCGCACTATTAATCCAAGAGGCTCACAGTGCTGGATAATATCAAAATCAAATTACAGTATTGGCTTCCCAAGATCTGGCTGACCCGCTTAGCGGGCTGGGGAGCAAATAAGCGAGCAGGAAAACTCACCAAGCTGGTGATCGATCTGTTTGTCCGCCAATACAACGTCAACATGCAGGAAGCGCAGCAGCCGGATACCGCCTCCTACCGCACGTTTAACGAATTTTTCGTTCGCCCTCTGCGTCCTGGCATTCGCCCTGTCGATCCTCATGCGCACCGTCTGGTGCAGCCCGCTGACGGCGTGCTGTCGCAGTTTGGCCCTATTACCGACGGCAAGCTAATTCAGGCGAAGAACCACGACTACACGCTGGAAGCGTTGCTGGCTGGCAACTATGTGATGGCCGATCTGTTCCGCGACGGTCTGTTTGCCACCATCTATCTTTCGCCGCGTGATTATCACCGCCTCCACATGCCGTGCGACGGCGTGCTGCGCGAGATGATTTATGTGCCGGGTGACCTGTTCTCCGTCAATCTGCTGACGGCCGATAACGTGCCGAATCTGTTTGCACGTAACGAACGCGTCATTTGCCTGTTTGATACTGCATTCGGCCCATTGGCACAGATTCTGGTGGGTGCGACCATTGTCGGCAGCATCGAAACCGTGTGGTCAGGCGTGGTTACACCACCGCGTGAAGGCATCATCAAGCGTTGGACTTACCCGCAGGCGGGTGAAGAAGGTGCCGTCGTACTGGCAAAAGGCGAAGAAATGGGTCGCTTCAAGCTGGGTTCAACCGTGATTAACCTGTTTGCCGCAGGCAATAATCTCCAGTTTGCTGCTCACCTGAATACCATGAGCGTGACGCGTATGGGCGAGCCGTTTGCCGAAGTCCGTCAAGATGAGCAAACGCCTGTTGTCTTCCCGGAAGGCACCGAGCTGGAAGCCAACGACGCCGCACTGTCGCCTGCCGCGGTAGCATCTGAGCCCGCTCAGGTTGAGGGACAAAATCCTGCGGTTGAGGCATCCGGCCAGACGGGCCACAAACCCGACGCGCCGTAAATAACGGCCGACTTTAGTCGCTTGTAAGAGTGTTGTTTGTAATAAAGGTAGCTAACGTGCGTCTGATTCTGACTTTTCTTTTGGGATGTTTATTATCAACTGCCGCGTTGGCTGCCACTGCGCCCAATGAGGCACAGCTACGCCAGCAGCTACAGCAGGCGGAAGCCAACAAAGGTGCAGCCGATCAGGCGAAAATCGTTGAAGAATATCAGGCTGCACTGAACACCCTGCAGGATCGCAAAGAGTCACTGGAGCGCGCCACACAGTATCAGCGCGTTATTGATGATTTCCCCAAGCTGGTTCAGGAGCTGCGTCGCCAGCTTAATGCCGAAGACGGCAAACCGTCGTCTATTTCAGACAGTCTCTCCAGCAACGATCTTGAACAGCAGCTACTGCAAACCAGTAGCCAACTGCTGGAACAGGCGCGCCAGCTCCAACAGGAACAGGATCGGCTGCGTGAAATCAGCGATTCACTGAGCCAGCTTCCGCAGCAGCAAACTGAAGCCAGCCGCATGCAAAGCGATGCGGAACGCCGTATTCAGTCTCTCGGTACGCCTGCTACCCCGCTGGGGCAAGCGCAGCTCGTCGCGCTTCAGGCCGAATCTGCCCTGCGCAAAAGTCGGGTGGACGAACTGGAGCTGGCACAGCTTTCAGCCAGCAATCGTCAGGAGCTATCCCGGTTACGTGTCGAACTGTATAAAAAGCGCCACGACAGGCTGGATCTGCTGCAACAGGATTTACGCAGCAGACTCAACAATATGCGCCAGCGCGAAGCCGAACAGGCATTAGAGCGCACAGAGCTACTCGCGGAACAAAGTGGCGATTTGCCTAGCGTCATCAGCAAGCAGCTACAGGTTAACCGCGAGCTCTCCGTCGCGTTGAACCAGCAAGCGCAGCGTATGGATCTCATTGCTTCTCAGCAGCGTCAGGCTGCCACACACACCATTCAGGTTCGTCAGGCGCTGAGCACCATCCGCGAACAGGCACAGTGGCTCGGCGTTTCACCGATATTGGGTGAAACGTTACGGGCACAGATCGCCCGCCTGCCGGAAATGCCCAAGCCTCAGTTACTGGATAGCGACATGGCGCAGCTGCGCGTACAGCGGCTGCACTTTGAAGATCTGATCAACAAACCGCAGGATCTTGATAAAGCCAAACAGGACAACGGCGATCCGCTGACCAGCGCACAACAGCGTATCCTGACCGACCAGATGCGAACCCAGCGCGACCTGCTGACTTCACTGATCTCCGGCTGCGATTCACAGATACTCGAACTGACCAAACTCAAAGTCGCCAATAACCAGTTGGCGGATGCGCTAACCGAAACACGGGAAGCGGCCCATCGCGACCTGTTCTGGGTTGCGGATGTTGACCCTGTGACGTTCGCCTATCCGCTCAAACTGGTACAGGATCTGACGCGCCTGCTGTCACTGGACACGCTGACGCAGCTGGGTAGCGCGCTGGTAATGATGGTGACCAGTCAGGAAACCGTGCTGCCGCTGCTGGGCGCACTGCTGCTGGTTGGCTTTAGTATCAGCTCGCGTCGTCACTATCATGCGTTTATGGAACGTGCCAGCAGCCGCGTCGGCAAGGTCACGCTCGATCACTTTATGCTGACGCTTCGTACCGTGTTCTGGTCCATCCTTACCGCCCTGCCGCTGCCGGTGCTCTGGGCCGCGCTGGGATACGGGCTGCAAAACGCCTGGCCTTACCCGATTGCCGTCGCTATCGGCGATAGCGTGACTGCCACCGTGCCGTTGATGTGGCTGGTGATGATCAGCGCCTCATTCTCGCATCCACAGGGACTGTTCATTGTCCACTTCCGCTGGTCGCCGGAGCGCGTAGCCAGAGCGATGCGCTACTATCGTCTCTCGATTGCCTTTATCGTACCGCTGATTATGGCGCTGATTACGTTCGATAAGCTCAACGATCGCGAGTTTTCCAGCACGCTGGGACGACTCTGCTTCATCCTGCTCTGTATGGCGCTGAGTCTGGTCACGACCGGATTAAAACGCGCGGGCATCCCGCTGTATCTGGACAAAGAAGGCTCGGGTGAAAACTCCGTTAACCGGGCGATGTGGAACATCCTGATCGCCATGCCGCTCGTTGCGGCGCTGGCCTCCTGCATCGGCTATCTGGCGACCGCACAGGCGCTGTTAGCCCGTCTGGAAACCTCCGTCTCTATCTGGTTCTTCCTGCTGGTGGTTTACCACATTATTCGCCGTTGGATGTTAATTCAGCGCCGCCGCATCGCCTTCGACCGCGCCAAACAGCGACGGTCGGAAATTCTGGCGCAGCGTGCCAAAGGTGAAGAAGACACGCCGTCTGCGTCGTCCCATGAAAGCAGTTCGGACGCGGTGGAAGAACCCGTCGTCGATTTGGATGCCATCAGCGCCAAGTCACTGCAGCTAGTACGCTCCATCCTGACGCTGATCGCGCTGGTTTCCGTTATCGCGCTATGGTCGGAAATTCATTCCGCCTTTGCATTCCTGGAAAATATCAGCCTGTGGGATGTCTCCAGCACGGTCAAAGGTGTGGAGAGCGTGCAGGCGATTACGCTGGGATCGGTGCTGATCGCGATTCTGATCTTCATTGTTACTGCGCAATTGGTACGTAACCTGCCCGCCCTGCTGGAGCTGGCAATCCTACAGCATCTGGATCTGTCGCCGGGCAGCGGTTACGCCATTACCACCATCAGCAAATATATTCTGATGCTGATCGGCTGCCTGATGGGCTTCTCGCTGATCGGGATCGAATGGTCGAAACTGCAATGGCTGGTTGCTGCACTGGGTGTGGGACTCGGGTTCGGCTTACAGGAGATCTTTGCCAACTTTATCTCCGGCCTGATCATCCTGTTTGAGAAACCGATCCGCATCGGCGATACGGTCACGATCCGCGATCTCACGGGTAGCGTCATGCGGATTAACACCCGCGCCACCACCATTTCCGACTGGGATAGAAAAGAGATCATCGTGCCGAACAAGGCATTTATCACCGAACAGTTTATTAACTGGTCGCTGTCGGATTCGGTCACGCGTGTGGTGATGACGGTGCCTGCTCCGGCGAACGCGAACAGTCAGGAAGTCACGGAGCTGTTGATGGATGCGGTGAAGCGCTGTTCGCTGATTCTGGATACACCAGAGCCCGAAGCCTTCCTGGTTGACCTGCAACAGGGGATTCAGATTTTCGAGCTGCGCGTGTTCGCCGCCGAAATGGGGCACCGCATGCCGCTGCGCCACGAACTGCATCAGCTGATTCTGGAAAACTACCGCAAACACAATCTGGAGCTTCCTTTCCCACCGTTCCAGGTGAAAATGGACAATCTGTCGCGCAGTGGAAAAACGCTGACGCCACGGCAGCGGACGCCGGGCAGCTTATAAGAAGGGAAAACGGGCGGCGGCCAGATGTGGCCCCGCCCTACTTCAAACGGATTACGCGCGATCGACGGAGAACGCGATCACATCACTCAGCCTCTCGGCATTCAGCGCCAGCATGATCAAACGATCCACACCTAACGCCACTCCGGCACACTCCGGCAGACCGTGTTTCAGCGCCGCCAGCAGGTTTTCATCAATCGGCTGCTGTGGCAAATCACGCGCGGCACGCTTGCGGTTATCCTGTTCGAAACGCTGACGTTGCTCATCGGCATCGGTCAATTCACGGAAGCCGTTCGCCAGCTCGATCCCTTTGAAATAGACTTCAAAACGCTCGGCGACACGATGGTCTTCCGAACTGATCTCGGCCAGTGAGGCCTGCGTTGCTGGGAAATGATAGACAAACGCCGGTTTGTCGCGCCCGATATGCGGCTCAACGCCAAAGGTGAACAGCATCTGCACCAGCGAATCGCGATCGTCTTCACGGCAGGCGATATCGCCCAGCCCGAGTTTTTCTGCTGCTTCGCGCAGCTGCGCTTTATCAACAGACAAAGGGTCAATCTCCAGATGGCGTAAAAACGCCTGCTGATAGGAGAGCATTTCCGCGCTTTCACAATCCAGTACCTGCTGCAACAGGTCATCGACCTCATTCATCAGGCGGTACATATCATAGTGAGGGCGATACCATTCCAGCATAGTGAATTCTGGGTTGTGGTGTCGGCCTGATTCTTCATTGCGGAAACTGCGGCCCAGCTGAAAGATCGGTCCGCTACCGGCAGCCAGCAGACGCTTCATGTGGTATTCCGGGCTGGTCATCAAATACAGCGTCATGCCATCTGCAGCACCGGGACCAACGAAGCGGGTCTGGAACGGGTATAAGAAAATATCCGTTACCGTCGCCTGGCTCATGGCAGGCGTTTCGACCTCCAGTACACCACGATCGGTGAAGAAACGTCGGACAGCAGCAATGATCGACGCTCGTTTCAACAAATTAGCGACAGAAGCACTAGGTTGCCAACTTGTCGTCTCGCTCATGGTTCTTACTCCAAAGTCAAACAGGGGGTGCAGTCTACCCGCATCAGCCCAAATTTCCAGCGGAAAAAAGGCCAGACGCGCTTTTCAGCAATGCATGCTCTACCCTCCAAGAGGGAGCGGTCAGGATAGTCGCTATAAATTATATCCAGTGGATCATTTTCTTATATCCACCTCAAAAGGGTTATTAAAGAAATAAAAGCATCATTTCCCCCTAAATAAGCCTTTCGATCACGTTTTTATCAATAAATACGTAGCCTGCTGAAAAAACCACAAAATGCAGGATCACATCAAATTTCATCTACCCATAATTCGGTATAATCATTCCCACACAAAAATTATAGGTTTATCTATTCTTTATACATCTATCACATAATTTTCAGCGGGTTTGATATTAAGCTCGGATATAAAGACAGAAACGAATAGATATTATTTTTTTATTTTAACTTAATTAACTTAAGTAACTGGAGGAGTGCATTGCAAACCTTTAATGCCGATTTGGCCATTATCGGGGCCGGAGGAGCTGGCCTACGAGCGGCAATTGCTGCCGCAGAAGCCAACCCTCAACTGAAAATTGCGCTGATCTCAAAAGTCTACCCAATGCGTAGCCATACCGTGGCGGCAGAAGGTGGGTCAGCAGCAGTAACTCAGGAACACGATAGCTTCGATTATCACTTCAACGACACCGTATCGGGTGGCGACTGGCTGTGTGAACAAGACGTGGTTGAGCACTTCGTCAAACACTGCCCGGAAGAGATGATTCAACTGGAACAGTGGGGCTGCCCCTGGAGCCGTAAACCGGATGGGTCTGTCAACGTTCGCCGCTTTGGCGGGATGAAGATCGAACGCACCTGGTTTGCCGCCGATAAAACCGGCTTCCACATGCTGCATACCCTGTTCCAAACTTCCCTTAAATATCCGCAAATCCAACGCTTCGACGAGCACTTTGTCCTCGATGTTCTGGTCGATGACGGTCAAGCGCGCGGCCTTGTTGCCATCAATATGATGGAAGGTTCACTGATTCAGATCCGCGCTAACGCTGTGGTGCTGGCGACAGGCGGCGCAGGTCGCGTGTACCGTTACAACACCAACGGCGGCATCGTCACAGGCGACGGCATGGGCATGGCGTTCCGCCACGGCGTCCCGCTGCGTGATATGGAATTCGTTCAGTATCACCCAACCGGCTTGCCCGGTTCCGGTATCCTGATGACCGAAGGCTGTCGCGGCGAAGGCGGCATCATGGTCAACAAAGACGGCTACCGTTACCTACAAGACTACGGCATGGGTCCGGAAACGCCGCTTGGCGAGCCAAAAAACAAATACATGGAGCTAGGGCCGCGCGATAAAGTCTCGCAGGCGTTCTGGCACGAATGGCGCGCAGGCCGCACCGTCTCAACCCCGTTGGGCGATGTGGTTTACCTCGATCTGCGCCACCTCGGCGAGAAGAAACTTCAGGAACGTCTGCCGTTCATCTGCGAACTGGCAAAAGCCTATGTCGGTGTCGATCCGGTGAAAGAGCCGATTCCTATCCGTCCTACCGCGCACTACACAATGGGCGGCATTGAAACCGATCAAAACTGCGAAACCCGTATTAAGGGTCTGTTCGCCGTCGGCGAATGTTCCTCGGTTGGTCTGCACGGTGCGAACCGTCTCGGTTCCAACTCGCTGGCCGAACTGGTGGTCTTCGGTCGCGTTGCGGGTGAGCATGCCGTACAGCGCGCACAGGCTGCGGCACCGGCCAACGGCACGGCGCTGGATGCACAAACCCGCGACATCGAACAGCGCCTGCATGACCTGATGAATCAGGAAGGCACCGAAAGCTGGGCGAAAATCCGTGACGAAATGGGCATGTCGATGGAAGAAGGCTGCGGTATTTACCGCACCACCGATCTGATGCAGAAAACCGTCGATAAGATGGCAGAGCTGAAAGAACGCTTCAAACGCGTGAAAATCACCGACCGCTCCAGCGTGTTCAACACCGACCTGCTGTACACCGTTGAGCTGGGCCATAGCCTGGATGTTGCGGAATGTATGGCGCACTCGGCGATCAACCGTAAAGAGTCCCGCGGCGCCCACCAGCGTCTGGATGACGGTTGCACCGAACGTGATGACGTTAACTTCCTGAAGCATACGCTGGCGTTCTATAACCCGGAAGGCGCACCTCGTCTGGAGTATAGCGATGTGAAGATTACCAAGCTTCCACCGGCCAAACGCGTATACGGTGCAGAAGGTGATACGCAGGAAGGCAGCAAGAAGGAGCAGGCGAATGGCTGAGATGATCAAAACCCTGAAAATGGAAGTCATGCGCTATAACCCTGAACAGGACAGCGAACCGTATTTTGAGACGTTCGATGTTCCGTACAACACGCAGACGTCCCTGCTGGATGCGCTGGGTTATATCAAAGATAACCTGGCTCCGGACCTCTCCTACCGCTGGTCCTGCCGTATGGCGATCTGTGGCTCCTGCGGCATGATGGTGAATAACGTTCCTAAACTGGCCTGTAAAACCTTTCTGCGTGAATACACGAACGGTCTGAAGGTCGAAGCGCTGGGCAACTTCCCCATCGAGCGCGATTTAGTGGTCGATATGACCCACTTTATCGAGAGTCTGGAAGCCATCAAGCCGTATATCATCGGCAACGATCGTAAGCCTGCTGACGGCCCGAACAAGCAGACTCCGGCGCAAATGGCGAAGTATCACCAGTTCTCCGGCTGTATTAACTGTGGCCTGTGCTATGCGGCATGCCCACAGTTCGGCCTGAACCCTGAGTTCATCGGTCCGGCGGCAATTACGCTGGCACACCGTTATAACCTGGACAACCGCGATCACGGCAAGAAAGAGCGTATGGCGCAGTTGAACGGAAATAACGGCGTCTGGACCTGTACGTTTGTGGGCTACTGCTCAGAAGTGTGTCCGAAGCACGTCGATCCTGCCGCTGCCATCCAGCAAGGCAAAGTCGAAAGCGCGAAAGACTTCATGATCGCCATGCTGAAACCACAATAAGGGAGGGACAATGATGACATCTAAACGTAAAGCGTATGTTCGCGGTATGTCGCCGACCTGGTGGAAAAAGCTGGGGTTCTACCGCTTTTATATGTTGCGTGAAGGGACCGCCGTCCCTGCCGTCTGGTTCAGCATCGTGCTGATGTTTGGCGTTTTCGCGCTGAAAAACGGGCCGGAAGGCTGGGCAAACTTCGTCAGCTTCCTGCAAAACCCACTGGTGCTGCTGATCAATATCGTTGCTCTGCTCGCTGCTGCGCTGCATACCAAAACCTGGTTTGAACTGGCACCGAAGGCCAGCATCATCGTGATTAAAGATGAAAAAATGGGGCCAGAGCCGATCATTAAAGGGCTGTGGGCTGTCACCGTGGTGGTAACCGTAGCCGTTCTGGCGATCGCCTTACTATTCTGAACAGGAGAAATAATGTGATTAACCCAACGCCAAAACGTTCTGACGAACCGCCTTTCTGGGGCCTGTTCGGCGCTGGCGGGATGTGGAGCGCGTTCTTCGCTCCGGTGATCATTCTGCTGGTCGGCGTGATGTTGCCTCTGGGCCTTTTCCCGGACGCGTTAACCTATGAGCGCATCGCCGCGTTCAGCCAGAGCTTTATCGGCCGTGTCTTTTTACTGCTGATGATTGTACTGCCGCTCTGGTGTGGCCTGCACCGCATCCACCATGCGATGCATGACCTGAAAATCCACGTTCCTGCCGGAAAATGGGTGTTCTACGGTCTGGCGGCAATCCTGACCGTGGTTACCGTTATCGGTGTCGTTACGCTGTAGAGGTAACATCTGTAAATTTGTACCTAACGGCCTGCACGAGATCGTCGCAGGCCGTATTATTTCCCCGCCTGACTACGTCCATCGTCTACACTGGAACAAGGATGAAAACGATGAGATGTCAATATGATGCCCTTTAACGCTATTCGCTTTAACAGCACGTTATTCAAAAGCCTTCTCTTCACAATCAGACGACGTGGGAAAGCCTGCATTGCCGCGCTGATAGCACTCTTTTCTGTCGCCTGTAGCGTGACGCCGCCCGATAACGTTACCGTCGTGGAAAATTTTGACGTCAATCGTTACCTCGGCACATGGTATGAGATCGCCCGCCTCGACCACCGTTTTGAACGCAATATGGAACGCGTGACGGCAACCTACAGCCCGCGGGATGATGGCGGAATCAAGGTGATCAATCGTGGCTTTAACGTCGAAAAACAGGAATGGAAAGAGAGCATCGGGAAAGCGTATTTCACGGATTCGCCTCAGCGTGGCGCGCTAAAAGTGTCGTTCTTCGGGCCGTTCTATGGCGGCTACAACATTATTGAACTGGACGACGACTACCGCTACGCCCTGATTTGCGGGCCGAACCGCGACTACCTGTGGATTCTCTCACGCACGCCAACGTTGGATCCTGCGACACGCGACAAACTGGTCGCCACAGCCAAACGCTACGGCTTCCCGACAGAAGCGCTTATTTGGGTCAATCAGTAATCTGAGTGTATTGACCGCAATACAAAAAGAAAACCGCGCCCGGCAGACAAATATAATCGGTTCGGCGCGGTTCTTTTAACATGAACACGAACATGAACATGGAATAAACAAGGAAAGGCCGATCGCGTCCTGCAATATTTTCACTATTCCGGCAAAGGCGACCTGATAGCTAATCCGATTTGCAGATACCTGCAAAAAGCATGCGAATAATACAATACCTCGATTGACCAATTATCCAGATTCGGCCACTGAAATAGCGTAAATGCCCGTACCAGATAAACGTCATAAATATATTACTCAACGTCAGCATGCTGGCAGGCATGGCAAGAGACGACGTTATTACTTCACCGAGTGAACCGCGTTTTCATTTCCTCAATGTATGGAAGAAAACACCATCACGGTATTTTCTTCCACTCGGAAACGTTATTACGACTTATTTCCCACGTTGGGCTATTGGGCGCTGCGCTGAATAGCCTTCCCACCCGCTTCAACATCTTCCCCAACACCTCTGGTGGTATTACACCCAACCACTGCGGAGAGAATAACCAGAGAGAAAATGGCAACAAACGCTTTCTTCAACATACTCGATTCCTTCTTTATGAGAATAGGATTTCAACGGTACGAAAGGACTGCTTTTTAAGCGTAGCCAATTTTAATGCTTGTGGCGGTTTTTTCGGACGAGGAGCAAAAAAGGGGGGGAGATTTGAATGAGAAAAATAAATTAAAAAGGCCGCCCTCACAGAAGGCGGCCTTCTTCGCATTAATTACTTAACGCGTGAAACGTACTCGCCAGAACGGGTGTCAACTCTGACAACTTCGCCGATCTGCACGAACAATGGCACTTTAACGACCGCGCCAGTGCTCAGCGTTGCTGGCTTACCGCCAGTACCGGCAGTGTCGCCTTTCAGGCCTGGATCGGTATCGGTGATTTCAGCTTCGATGAAGTTCGGTGGCTGAACGGCGATAGGACGACCATCCCACAGGGTAACGATACATTCGGCGTTGTCTTGCAGCCATTTTGCCGCATCACCAACGGTCTTCTCTTCAACCTGATGCTGTTCAAACGTCTCAGGGTGCATGAAGTGGTAGAACTCACCGTCGTTGTACAGGTAGTTCATGTTGGTATCAACGACGTCTGCGCCTTCTGCAGAATCGGTAGATTTGAAGGTTTTTTCAACGCGAGAGCCCGTCAACAGGCGACGCATTTTTACGCGAGCAAAAGCCTGGCCTTTACCCGGCTTAACAAACTCACTGGATTCGACGGCATACGGTTCGCCTTCGAATATGATTTTAAGACCGGAACGGAAATCGTTGCTAGAATAAGTCGCCATAAAGGCCCTCTACAATTTTAATACTGGTACGAAGCCAAAAAATGGCACACATTGTAACCCTAAATATACCTTCCAGAGAAGATTGGTTGCAGCAACTTGCGGACGTAATTACCGATCCTGATGAATTACTGCAACTTTTGGCACTGAGCGATCACGCTAAACTCCGGCAAGGCCGTGATGCGCGCAGGCTTTTTGCGCTGCGTGTACCGCGCGCCTTCGCTGCACGGATGCAAAAAGGCAATCCTGACGATCCGTTGCTGCTACAGGTATTGACCGCGCATGAGGAGTTTATCGCCACCCCAGGCTTCACTCATGACCCGCTTGATGAGCAACACAGCGTCGTGCCGGGGCTACTGCACAAATATCACAACCGTGCCTTGCTGCTGGTTAAAGGCGGCTGTGCGGTAAACTGCCGCTACTGCTTCCGCCGCCATTTCCCCTATCAGGATAATCAGGGCAACAAGGCAAACTGGCGTCAGGCGCTGGATTATATCCGCCAGCACCCAGAACTGGATGAAATTATTTTTTCCGGTGGCGACCCGCTGATGGCTAAAGACCACGAGCTGGACTGGCTGATCACCGAGCTGGAACACATCCCACATCTGAAACGCCTGCGCATTCATAGCCGTTTGCCGGTGGTGATCCCTGCGCGTATTACCGATGCGCTGTGCGATCGCCTGTCACGCAGTTCGCTTCAGGTGTTGCTGGTGACGCATATTAACCACCCGCAGGAAATTGATCCTGATTTAACACAAAGTATGGCGCGTTTGCGCCGTGCAGGCGTCACGCTGCTCAACCAAAGCGTGCTGCTGCGCGGAGTGAATGACAGTGCAGAGACACTCGCCCGGCTCAGCAATGCGCTATTTGACGCAGGAATTCTGCCTTATTACCTGCACGTGCTGGATAAGGTTCAGGGTGCCGCGCATTTTCTGGTAGATGACAACGAGGCGCGCGTCTTAGTCAAAGCGCTGCTGAAGAAGGTATCCGGCTATCTGGTGCCTCGTCTGGCACGGGAAATCGGTGGGGAAGCCAGCAAAACGCCGCTGGATTTAGGGATGAAGCAGCATCAGGACGACGCTGGGATAGTCGGTTGAGCAATACGTTAGGAAAGCGGTGAGAGCAAAATGCCACTCTCACCGGGTTTTTCTTTAGCTTAAGGACATTTGTAGACGCTGCCGCTCATCTTGCTGTCCAGCGGCGCAAAGCTTGACCAGAAGGTCTCACTCGGACTGGTTGCGCCATAGACCGTATTGCCCCCCATCGCCGCCGCTTTATTACGCAGATCGTTTGCCGCACCGCGCATAGAACTGCCGTCGCTATGGTTGCCTGCCAGCCAGTTAGACTGGCTACCGCTAGCCTGCCCCAACAGCTGACATTCGCTGCCTGGCTTGGTATCCGTGAACGTCACGGCCTGCCCGGCGGCGCTGAGTTGGCTACTGCTACTGCTGCATCCCGCCAGCAACACTGCCGCGGCTAGCCCCAACAAAATACGAACCTGCATGTCTTCCTCCTTGCGATTGAAAAACCAAAGGGCACAGGCCCGATTAGTTACGCCACGCTTTGAAGCGGTTGATCAGTCCGTTGGTAGAACTGTCATGGCTGTCGATCGTACTGTCATTTTCCAGCTCTGGCAGAATACGGTTCGCCAGTTGTTTCCCTAACTCCACGCCCCACTGATCGAATGTGAAGATGTTCAGGATCGCGCCCTGAGTGAAGATTTTGTGCTCATACAGTGCAATCAGCGCGCCCAGGCTGTACGGGGTGATTTCGCGCAGCAGGATAGAGTTGGTCGGGCGATTGCCTTCGAATACTTTAAACGGCGCGACATGTTCAACTTCTTTTGGACTTTTGCCTGCCGCCGCAAATTCTGCTTCTACCACCTCACGGCTCTTACCGAACGCCAGCGCTTCTGTCTGTGCAAAGAAGTTCGACAGCAGTTTGCTGTGATGATCGCTCAATGGGTTATGACTCACCGCCGGCGCAATAAAATCACACGGAACCAGCTTGGTGCCCTGATGGATCAACTGGTAAAACGCATGCTGGCCGTTCGTACCTGGTTCACCCCAGATAATCGGCCCGGTCTGGTAATCCACTGGATTGCCGTTGCGATCGGCAGATTTCCCGTTGGATTCCATATTTCCCTGTTGGAAATAAGCAGCAAAACGGTGCATGTATTGGTCATACGGCAGAATCGCTTCAGTTTCGGCACCGAAGAAATTGTTGTACCAAATGCCGATCAGCGCCAGCAGCACTGGCAGGTTTTTCTCCGCTGGCGTGGAAGCAAAGTGCTTGTCCATCGCGTGCGCGCCGCTGAGCAGTTTCTCAAAGTTATCAAAGCCCAGAGAGAGAATGATCGACAGCCCAATCGCCGACCATAGAGAGTAGCGTCCGCCAACCCAGTCCCAGAATTCGAACATGTTGTCGGTATCGATACCAAATTCGCCGACGGCTTTCGCGTTGGTGGACAGCGCAGCAAAGTGCTTGGCAACGTGTTTCTCGTCCTGCGCCGTTTTCAGGAACCAGTCGCGAGCGCTGTGCGCGTTGGTCATGGTTTCCTGCGTGGTGAAGGTTTTCGACGCGACGAGGAACAGCGTAGTTTCTGGGTTCAGCGGCTTCAACGTTTCAGCGATGTGCGTGCCGTCAACGTTAGAGACAAAGTGCATGTTGAGGTGATTTTTATAAGGCTTCAGCGCTTCCGTTACCATGAACGGGCCCAGATCGGAGCCGCCGATACCGATGTTAACCACGTCGGTAATGGTTTTGCCGGTATAGCCTTTCCACTCACCGCCAATCACGCGTTCGCTGAAATCTTTCATCTTCGCCAGCACCGCGTTGACTTCCGGCATCACATCTTTGCCATCTACCAGAATCGGCGTGTTGCTGCGGTTACGCAGGGCAACGTGCAGAACGGCGCGGTCTTCCGTGCGGTTGATTTTCTCGCCGGCAAACATGGACTGAATCGCCGCAGACAGGTCGGTTTCCCGTGCCAGCGCGTGCAGTTTTTCCATCGTTTCTGCCGTGATGCGGTTTTTGGAGTAATCCACCAGCATCTGATCGTCGAACGTCGCGGAAAAATGCGCGAAACGCTCGCTATCTTGTGCAAACAGCTCGCTGATTTGCACGTCTTTCATCGCGTCAAAATGGTGTTGTAATGCCTGCCAGGCGGCAGTTTGGCTTGGATTAATATTTTTCATAATGCGACTTTCTCTCTAAGCATGAGTTCAAAGTGACTGAATCGATTGTATCCCTTAAAATCCAGATTGAGATCCCTTTTCTTGCTAAAAGCGGTTCATGCCGTTTTGTTTATTGACAGAAACCGCATAACCCGTTATTTGTAACACCGTACTTGCACACTCGGTGTGCAAGCCAGAAGAGGCGCATCGCCCAGGTAAGATATCGGAGGAACCGTAATCCGCTGATGATATCCGAGGGGGAGCGATGCCGAGATGCGGTGAAAATACGGTTTTCACCCTATCGACTACAGAGGCTGAATCCTCTGGGTTGTCACCGGATTTGTCCTGATGGACATCCAGCAAGGTGGAGCGCTTCTGGGTGTATCGTAGTCATTTTTTCTACGCCTGCCCCCTACTTTTGCTCTCCCCCTGTGCCAAGGCTGATTAATGGAATGCTGTTTACTGAAAAACAGCCTACCCCCTGACACGAGGTTTTTTGACATGTCTGCAACTGAAGTCTCCGCAAACGCGAACTCTACCGTTATTGCCAAATTTGGCGGCACCAGCGTGGCGGACTTTGACGCCATGAATCGCAGTGCCGATGTGGTGTTATCCAATCCGAATGTGCGCGTTGTGGTGCTGTCAGCATCAGCGGGTATCACGAATTTACTGGTCGCGCTCGCGGAAGGCCAAACGCCGGAAACGCGCGCCGAGCATCTGGCGAAAATCCGCCAAATCCAATACGCCATCATCGACAGACTGACCAATCAAAGCGTGATTCGCGATGAGATTGATCGCATGCTGGACAGCGTCACTACCCTGTCTGAAGCGGCGGCGCTCGCGACGTCAAACGCCCTGACCGATGAACTGGTCAGCCACGGCGAACTCATGTCTACCCTGCTGTTTGTCGAGATTCTGCGCCAGCGTGATGTCGTGGCAGAATGGTTCGATGTGCGCAAAATCATGCGTACCGACGATCACTTTGGCCGTGCTCAGCCGGACTGTGACGTACTGGGCGAACTGACTCGCAGCCAGCTGCAGCCGCGTCTTGAGCAAGGTCTGGTGATCACTCAGGGCTTTATCGGCAGCGAAGCAAAAGGCCGCACGACCACGTTGGGTCGCGGCGGTAGCGATTATACGGCGGCACTGCTGGGCGAAGCACTCAACGTCAGCCGGATTGATATCTGGACCGATGTTCCCGGCATCTACACCACCGATCCACGCGTGGTGCCGACCGCAAAACGCATCGACCAAATCATGTTTGAAGAAGCCGCCGAAATGGCGACATTTGGTGCGAAAGTCCTGCACCCCGCCACGCTGCTGCCTGCGGTGCGTAGCGATATCCCTGTGTTCGTCGGCTCAAGCAAAGATCCGGCCGCTGGCGGTACGCTGGTGTGCAATAAAACCGAAAACCCGCCGTTGTTCCGCGCGCTGGCGCTGCGTCGTAAACAAACGCTGCTTAAGCTGTATAGCCTGAACATGCTGCACGCACGCGGTTTTCTGGCCGAAGTGTTCAGCATTCTGGCACGTCACAACATCTCCGTTGACCTGATCACCACGTCAGAAGTCAACGTCGCGCTGACGCTCGACACAACCGGCTCCACCTCAACGGGCGACAGCCTGCTCTCCAGCGCCTTGCTGACCGAACTGTCATCGCTGTGTCGGGTTGAGGTTGAAGAGAATCTGTCGCTGGTCGCGTTGATCGGCAACAATCTGTCTCAGGCGTGTGGCGTCGGGAAAGAAGTGTTTGGCGTACTGGAGCCCTTCCGTATTCGCCTGATCTGCTACGGCGCCAGCAGCAACAACCTGTGCTTCCTGGTACCGGGTGACGACGCCGAGCGAGTGGTACAAACACTGCACCGCAGCCTGTTCGAGTAAGCTCCTTCTATCTTGTGGGGGAAACACCCCCACAAGATTCTGTCACAGAGTTAGCGGTGACTCTTCGCGTTCTTCATCCCCATCCTGCTGCACAATCAAGACGTTATACGCTACCGCACAGAACAGTGAATTCAGTCGGTTCATGTCCCCGAGTAAGCTCAAATGGAGCGAACTGGTTTCCAGACTCTGTACGTTGTGCTGATGTAAGCGATCAACATGCGCATGGGCATAACGGCGGTTCATAATGCGGAAGCGGTGTTTGGCACGGCGCAGACGTTTCGCGCTGGTGACATCCTCCGACAGGAAAACCGACAGTCCCAGACGCAGATTCGCCAGCAGCTGTTCATGCAGATGGTTCAACTCTTCCAGCCCCTGCGCGGAAAACGCCATGCGCACGCCGGAGGAATGATTGGCAATGTCATCAGCCATGCGTTCGATAATATCCCCCGCCTGCTCCAGATTCAGCGCCACTTCGATCACTTCCGCCCAGCGCCGGGAATCTCGCTCATCCAACCCGTCTTTCTGAATCTGCGCCAGATAAAGCTTAATCGCGGTGTAAAGGATATCGACATCATCATCGAGTCGACGAATCTCCCGCCGCTGCATATGGTCGCCCTGCAAGACTTCGCGGTACAAACGCAGCATCTGCTCCAGCACATCGCCAATGCGCAGCGTTTCCCGCGCGGCGTTGGTCAGTGCCAGCGCCGGCGTATCCAGCGAACTGGTGTCCAGATGGCGCGGTTTCATTTGGAGATCAACCTGCGGCGAGTCAGCAATCATCGCGCAGGACAGGCGTGCCACCACGCCGGTAAGCGGAATCAGCAGCAGACAGCGAATCAGGTTGTAGAACAGATGGAAGTAGATGACCAGCTCTTCGGCGTTTAACGGAATACGCGTCAGCCAGCGCGAAAGCGGCTCGACCAGCGGCAACACGACCAAACAGCCTATCAGCTTGAACAGCATGCTGCCGAGCGCCACGCGTCGGCCTGCCGCATTCTGCGTCGAGGTGCTCATCATCGTCAGTAATCCGCTGCCCAGATTGGCACCAATGACCAGGCACATCGCCACTTCCAGCGAGATCACACCGCTTGCCGTCAGGGTTGCCGTTAGCAGCACCGCTGCCAGACTGGAATAGGTAATCACCGCGAACAGCGCGCCAGCCAGTGCATCCAGCATGACGTCACCCGTCAACGAGGAAAACAGCACCTTCACACCCGACGTTTGCGTGATCGGAGCCGCGGCCACGACAATCATTTCCAGCGCCAGCAAAATCAGCCCGAGCCCAATCGCCACGCGACCAACCTGACCCACCCGTGTCTGCTTACGGCTGAGAAAAAATATCACGCCCAGAAAAATTAGCAGCGGAGAAAGCCAGGACAGATCGAACGTCAGAATACGCACCATCAGTGCCGTACCGACATCCGCCCCGAGAATAATCACCAGCGCAGGCGTTAATGCCACCAGCCCCTGTGAGACAAAAGAGGTCGTCAGCAACGCGGTCGCATTGCTGCTCTGCACCAGCGCGGTTACGCCAATACCGGCCATAAAAGCCAACGGTTTTTTCTCAACGCTATCGCTGAGAACCCGACGTAACTGGGTACCATAAACTCGCATGATACCGGTGCGAACAATGTGAGTGCCCCACACCAGTAACGCAATCGCAGAAAGGAGATTCAGCAGTGTTAACAAAAAGTCCGCGCCTCCAGCTAAACATGTATTGATGAAATAGAAGGTGTTGATGACGTAATGAATGACCATCTTACCAGATGTTGGCGGACCGTACTGCGAGGCAGCCCGCGCCAAAGCAAAATCGCCCACCAATCAACTAATGATAAAAATTACTTAACTGACAATATTTAAAAAACAGAATCCAAATCAATAAGCCAATAATTTTGTCTCACGCCTTTCCCGGTTAGCGCTATGCTCTTTTTATCCCTATAACTCTTATGGGTTATAACCCTGCACAATCTTGCTGCCCTCGAGTAAGGAAAATGGATGAAAACAAAAACCTCATATGGACTGAACTGGCTTCCGCTAATCATTATTCTCTCCATCGCCGCCTTTTTTTGGCAGATGGAACCCCCAACTGGCTTAAGCCCCGCCGCCTGGCACTCCGCCGTCCTCTTCGTCGCCACGATCGTGAGCATTGTCGCGAATGTTCTCCCGATTGGGGCTATCGGTATTATCAGTATCACGCTCTTTGCGCTGACGTACGCCGCGGGAGATACAACGGCCAGCGGCGCGATACAAACCGCACTCAGCGACCTGAACAGCTCGCTGATCTGGCTGATTGTTGTCGCTTTCATGATCGCGCGCGGCTTTATCAAAACAGGGCTGGGTCGCCGTATCGCCTTGCAGATGATCCGCATGTTGGGAAAACGCACGCTGGGTCTCGCTTATGGGCTGGCCTTTGCCGATCTGGTGCTTTCCCCCGCGATGCCGAGCAACACCGCACGCTGCGGCGGGATTATTTATCCCATTGCCGATTCGCTGTCGCGCAGCTTCGACTCCAAACCGGAAGATGCCTCACGCAGTAAGATTGGTACCTTCCTGATTACCTGCATCGGTAACGTTAACGACGTAACCGCTGCGCTGTTTATGACCGCTTACACCGGCAACCTGCTGGCGGTGAAACTGGCGGCCAACGCGGGCGTGACCATCACGTGGGGAAGCTGGTTTCTGGCGGCGCTGGTGCCCTGTCTGATTTCTCTGGCCGTTGTCCCCCTGCTCGTCTACTGGCTGACCAAACCAGAAATTCGCCACACGCCAGATGCACCAAAACTGGCCGTCGCCGAACTGGCAAAAATGGGCAACATGAGCCGCGGTGAATGGCTGATGGCATTCACCGTCGTCCTGCTGCTGGTGCTGTGGATTTTTGGCGATAAATTAGGCGTGGATGCCACGACGGCCTCGTTCGTCGGGCTGTCTTTCCTGCTGTTAACCGGCGTACTGAGCTGGGAAGACGTAAAGAGCGAGAAAGGGGCCTGGGATACGCTGATTTGGTTCGCCGCGCTGCTGATGATGGCGAATCAGTTGAAAAAGCTCGGCTTCACCAACTGGTTTGGCGATCTCATCGGCAGCAACATCGGCCACTTAATGCAGGGAACCAGTTGGGTATTGGTGCTGTTGCTGCTGAATGCGGCCTATTTCTACACCCACTATTTCTTCGCCAGCGGCAACGCGCAGATCGCCGCGCTTTTTGCGGTGTTCCTCGGTGTCGGGATCAACCTGAACATTCCAGCGGTGCCGATGGCATTCATGCTGGCGTTTACCAGCAGCCTGTACTGCTCACTGACGCAATATACCCACGCACGCGGCCCGATCCTGTTCGGCGCGGGCTACGTGCCCACCGCCGTCTGGTGGCGTACCGGCTTCGTCGTCAGTCTGGTGAATCAGGCGATCTTCATGAGCGCGGGTCTGCTGTGGTGGAAAGCGATTGGCCTGTATTGATCGTTAGTGAATACATGATGTGAAAAAGCCGGGGAAACCCGGCTTTCGTTTTATTGCTGCAAAACACGCGATCAGAACGAGTAAGAGACGCTGCCGACTACGCTGCGTTCGGCACCGAAGTAACAGAACTCCAGCGAGTTACAGGACGCCACGTAGCGTTTATCGGTCAGGTTATTGACGTTAAGCTGTGCACTCAGCCCTTTCAGACCGACCTTCGAGAGATCGTATCCCACCGCCATATCCACCAGCGTGTAAGAAGGCAGCGTGTGGGTGTTGGCGCGATCGGAGGTCACGCCATTCACGTAACGTACGCCAGAGCCAATCGTCAGGCCGTCCAGTGGACCGCTTTTGACATCATAGCTGGCCCAGGCGCTGGCCTGATTGCGCGGCGCGTACACCGCGCGTTTTCCTTGCTCAGCCACACTGCTTTTCTTATAGCGAATATCCGTATAGGTATAAGCCGCTTGCAGACGCAGATTATCGATAATGTGGCTCACAGCCTCCAGTTCAACCCCTTCAGACTCAATTTCACCCACGGAGCGGTAAGGATCGTTAGGCTGAACTTTTGTCGCCACATTCTTCTGGTTAATACGGAATACCGACAGGCTGTACTGATCCTGAGAACCCTCAGGCTGATACTTCATTCCGGCTTCCCACTGCTTGCCTTTCATCGGTTCCAGCACGTTGCCGTTATCATCGGCGAAGCTGGTCGGCGTAAAGGCCGTGGAATAGCTGACATACGGTGCAACGCCATTATCAAACAGGTAGAGCAAGGCGGCACGCGAGCTAAAGTTGTTTTTATCCAACTCGCTGTGTGTCCCCTTGGTATGGTTAACGTGGGTCACTTTTACCCGATCGTGACGACCGCCCAGCGTTAAGCGCCAGCGCTCCCAGCTCATTTGATCTTGTAGATAGATGCCCGTCTGTTGCAGCTTGTGTTTTTCCAGCGTACCGGACATGGCCGTTGGGCCAGAACCGTAAACGGGATTAAATGCGTCAATCGCAGGGAAAGAGCCAGAAGGCCAGTCCATATTATTATTACGCTGCTGATAGTCGATCCCCACCAGCAGGCGGTGGTTCACTGCCCCCGTATCCACGCTGCCATCGAGCTGATTATCTAACGTTAGCGCAGACAGCGACTCGCGGGAACCCGAGTAATAACGGGTCAGCGTATCGGCGGTCGGCTGCGTCCAGCCATAGGCGTACACCTGATCCAAATGCACTTTGGTACGCAGATAACGCACTTTTTGGCGCACCGCCCAGCCGCTATCAAAACCGTGTTCAACGTTGTATCCCACCATGTTTTGCTTACGGTCGTATTTCTCATAATTCTCTTCCCCTTCATAGAAGGTGTTCGAGATTTTCCGCCCATTGTGCGCGACCACAGTACCGTCATACGGCAAGCCCGAGTGGCTGCCGCCTTCTGGATCGCGTTGCAGGTACGCCATCAACTCCAGGCGGGTCTTGTCGGAAATCCGCCACAGCAGGCTAGGTGCAATCGCATAGCGTTCTTCTTTCAGCGGCCCAAATTGGGTATCCGCCTCACGCACCATCCCACCCAGACGAAATGCAAAACGCTCATCGTCATCCAGCGAGCCGGTGACATCGAACGCAGCACCACGCTGCACATTATTGCCAGCAAACAGCTTGATCTGTCCGCTGCGATCGAACGACGGCTGACGGGAATTCAGCGCCACAATCCCACCCGGAGAAGAGCGCCCGTAGAGGACGGACGCCGGGCCTCTGACCACTTCAATGCTGTCGAGAAACCAGGGATCGATAACCAGCGAGCTATGGGAATTGGTATCCCCCATCATCTTCAGCCCGTCGAGATAGACGTTATCGAGGCTGCCATCGGAAAAGCCGCGCAGCACCATGTAGTCAAAGCGGTTGGACGCGCCGATTTGGTTGTTGTACACGCCCGGCGTATAGCCGACCGCCTGACGAACGCTGGTCGCTCCCTGTTCCTGAATCTGATCGCGCGTAATGATAGAAACGGCCTGAGGAGTCTCGATGTCGGGCGTTTCCAGCTTAGTCGCGCCGCGTTGCGTTTGAGACGTCACGACTAACGTATCACCCTGAGAAGAAGAGGATGGCGTATCCTGCGCCAGTGCCGACACCGTTAATCCACTGGTGAAACAGCCAACCACCAGCGCCAGCCGCGTTTTTCTGAACATGGGAATCTCCACAGACCTTATTATTGTAAATAAGAATTATTACCGTTTTTAGTCTTGCGATAGCTATGCGCAATGACAACTTGCGTATGCGCAATGACAAAACGGGAACTCAGCGAGAAAGCGTCAAACGGGCAGCCAAGTGACAATATCTGGCATAAATAAGGCTCAGAAGATTGATAAGAAAGGAAATGCTAGATGACCATGCGTGCATCGCTCGGCGCCATACCGTAACGCCGCCGGAAAGCCGTAGCAAAGTTGGTCGCGTGCTGGTAGCCCGACATCCAGGCCGCCTGCTGAACGCTGTATCCCTGCACCAGATAGCGCCGAGCCAGTTCCAGCCGACAATCGCGCAGATAGTCAAAGACCGAATGGCCATACGCCTGACGAAACTTGGTACGCAGGCTACTGGTGCTCATCGCGGCCAACTGCGCCAATTCATTGAGGGTGTACTCTTTTTCAGGCTGTTGCGCCAGAAGCCGCCGAACGTTCTCCAGTCGATCCTGTTCGCCAGGCGGAGGCGATACGCGCCGCTCTCCCCCACGTTGCCCGAATGACAGGCCTTGCCCTAGCAGCTGTAGCATCACACCTTCCAGCATAAGCTGGCGCGATAATCCCGGCACGGTGTTTTCCAGTGCGTGCTGCAACCCAGATAACAAGTAGCCGGGAACCTGCCATAAAAATGTCGGATTGCCGCCCTGTTCCCACTCGTTCAGCAGCGAGCCCAACAGCGGATCCAAAGCAAAAGTAGTGGGGAAAATGCCCAGCGATACGGTGCGAAGATGACAATCCGCAAGGTGACTGGCATTCATGACTAACGGATCACCCAGCCGGGTGCTGAATGCCATACCAGACCGCACAACAAATTCCTTGCCGTTCAGACGCAGCGCGACGCGACCTTCCAGCACCACCAGCGTATAAAACGGGCAACAGTGCAACGACGTCGATTCGTAAGGCTGCAACACCTGCACGTTGGAGTTCGTCAGGCAAATCCCAGAGGACAGCGTCATCTCTTCGACATCGCCCTGCACCACGATACGCTTTTCTTTCGCGCGCTCACGGCAGGACGACAGCTGCGGGAAGTGGTAATCAATCCCGTAACGTTCACCGATGTCGAAGAAATCCTCAATGGAAAAGAGTCGTTTTAGCATGGGCGGGAAGATACCCTCATCCTGTTTAACGCCCAGAATCAGGCCAGCGGTTAGCGGAAATGCGTGGAATGAAAACAGAAAAATGCTTTCTGCTTAATTGATGCTCACCTTACCATTACCATGAAATCTCATCAATAAGACTGATAACTATTCTCATTGAAATGGTGTTCGCGTAACACAGGGTCATCAGCGGGGAAAATATTGCATGGGCTCAATCACGAAACCAGTACAGCTATGCAAAAAAGCAGACGTTTCGTGCGTGGTAAGCCGCGTATTTCTCTGTGCCATCAGCACCACGCCCGACTCAGGGCGCTTGTATCTTTCTCACGTAGTGATTAGCTATCACTACATGAAACAGAGTGAGCTTCCGCAGGGCGCTAAGGCTATCAACCTTGCGATT
>NZ_JBIXKO010000023.1:0-43023 GCF_044751765.1 Pectobacterium sp. CHL-2024
GAAACAGCAAAAGTATGACGAGAATTACGCTACAGCAGCTTGACGCTCAAGACGGTAGCTGTAAGCTCGGATTGCGCCATCCATGGCGCAAACGCTTTACTCTTCTATCCCATTATCACCGTTCTCGTTCTGTAAATCGGTTTGCCAAAAATCTTAATATGCCGTAAGGCAGCTTATTTACTGCTCCTACAGCCTTACGGCTGAAACGGCTGGCGGTGGAACAGGTCATGTGAGCATTTCGGGCAGAGTGGCAAAACTTCCGGCGTGTAGAATGCAATATGATGATGGCAGTTCTCACACACCAAATTACCTAGCCCCACCACTTCACCGCTGTGATACACCCCGTGATGATTCACATCTTTGAAGATCTCACGCCATTCTAGCTGCGTTTTATCCGTAATATCCGCCAGCTCCTGCCATAGGCTTTCCTTGATGACTCGCATAAACACGCTGTCGGTAAACTCATCCTGACTTTCGTTATAGCTGCGGGCAAACTCTTCCAGATCGCGCTGAACAGCCTGAATCACCTGCTCGATTTCTTTCTGCGTCAGCTCCGAGCTTTCCTGCAAGGTTTTGCGGGCGCTCTGCACCAGACTGTCGAGATCGCGTTCACCATTGTTCAGCCGGGCCGTCACTGAAACCATTAACTCGCGGTAATAGCGGGCTAGTTTATTCATGCTTCCTCCTGAATTAAGCGGGTTGAAAGGTGATAAAGCACGACTATTCGCTGTCTGGCACACCGGGCCAAAAACCGATACGTTGCCTATCTCTCTCTATTTTAGATTATTTTTTCGGTACGCCTGATAAATTGTCGCCAATTTGCGCAACGCCTCGCAGTATGCCGCTCACAGATCAGAAATATTCCTCAGTCAGGCGCTGGGTGTTGTTGCCCGCGCCGCTTACGGCTATGCTATGCGGATCTTTTGTTATGAATCAGAACAGGCTACTCACGTAGCGATTCTTCACTAAACAGGACCCCTGGCAGCCATGCAAGAGCAATACCGCCCAGAAGAGATAGAAGCGGACGTCCAGCTTCACTGGCAAGAGAAGCAGACATTTAAAGTCACCGAACAGCCCGGCAAGGAAAAATACTATTGCCTTTCCATGCTGCCTTACCCTTCTGGCCGACTACATATGGGCCACGTCCGTAATTACACCATCGGCGACGTGATCTCCCGTTATCAGCGCATGCTGGGCAAGAACGTTCTGCAACCGATCGGTTGGGATGCCTTTGGCTTGCCGGCAGAAGGCGCAGCGGTTAAAAACAACACCGCGCCAGCCCCCTGGACCTACGCCAATATCGACTACATGAAAAACCAGCTCAAACTGCTGGGCTTTGGCTATGACTGGGATCGTGAAGTTGCGACCTGCAAACCAGACTACTACCGCTGGGAACAGTGGTTCTTCACCAAGCTGTACGAGAAAGGCCTGGTTTATAAAAAAACCTCCGCCGTTAACTGGTGCCCGAACGACCAGACCGTACTGGCGAACGAACAGGTTATCGACGGCTGCTGCTGGCGTTGTGACACTAAAGTCGAACGCAAAGAAATTCCACAGTGGTTTATCAAAATCACCGCTTACGCAGACCAACTGCTGAACGATCTGGATACGCTGGAAAGCTGGCCTGAGCAGGTCAAAACCATGCAGCGTAACTGGATCGGCCGTTCTGAAGGTGTGGAAATCACCTTTGATGTGGCAGACAGCGACGAGAAACTGACCGTTTACACCACGCGCCCCGATACGTTCATGGGCGTGACCTACGTTGCCGTTGCCGCTGGTCACCCTCTCGCTGCGCAGGCTGCTGCAACCAACCCCGCGTTGGCCGATTTCATTGCAGAATGCCGTAATACCAAAGTTGCCGAAGCCGACATGGCGACGATGGAGAAAAAAGGCATGGCCACTGGCCTGTATGCGATTCACCCGCTGAACGGTGAGAAAGTCGCTATCTGGGTCGCCAACTTCGTCCTGATGGAATACGGTACGGGCGCAGTGATGGCCGTTCCAGGCCACGACCAGCGTGACTGGGAATTTGCCACCAAATACGATCTGTCCATCAAGCCAGTTATTCTGAACGCCGATGGCAGCGAGCCCGATCTGTCCGCTCAGGCGATGACAGAGAAAGGCAGCCTGTTCAACTCTGGTGAGTTTGACGGTCTGGATTTCGAGGCTGGATTCAACGCTATTGCCGATAAGCTGGTAGAAAAAGGCATCGGCGAGCGTAAAGTCAACTATCGCCTGCGTGACTGGGGTGTCTCCCGTCAGCGTTACTGGGGCGCACCAATCCCAATGGTGACGCTGGAAGATGGCACCGTCATCCCAACGCCAGAAGATCAACTGCCGGTGATCCTGCCGGAAGATGTCGTGATGGATGGCATCACCAGCCCGCTGAAATCTAACCCGGAATGGGCGAAGACAACCGTTAACGGTCAGCCAGCGCTGCGTGAAACCGACACGTTCGACACCTTTATGGAATCTTCCTGGTACTACGCGCGCTACACCTGCCCGCAGTACGATCAGGGAATGCTGGATCCGGCTGCCGCCAACTACTGGCTGCCCGTTGACCAATACGTTGGCGGTATCGAACACGCCATCATGCACCTGATGTATTTCCGCTTCTTCCACAAACTGATGCGCGACGCCGGTCTGGTGACCTCTGATGAACCCGCCAAACGCCTGCTGTGTCAGGGTATGGTGCTGGCCGATGCCTTCTACTATCTGGGCAATAACGGCGAACGCATCTGGGTGTCTCCGACCGACGTAACCGTTGAGCGTGATGAGAAAGGACGCATCGTCAAAGCCGTCGATAACGAAGGCCGTGACGTGGTTTACGCGGGCATGAGCAAAATGTCGAAGTCTAAAAACAACGGCATCGACCCGCAGGTCATGGTAGAGAAATACGGTGCAGATACCGTGCGTCTGTTCATGATGTTTGCTTCTCCGGCGGAAATGACGCTGGAATGGCAGGAATCCGGCGTAGAGGGCGCAAACCGCTTCCTGAAACGCGTCTGGAGACAAGCCTTCGAGCATACTGAGAAAGGTGCGGTAACGTCTCTGGATATCGCTACACTGACGGAAGATCAGAAATCACTGCGCCGCGATCTGCACAAAACGATTGCTAAAGTGACCGACGATATCGGCCGTCGCCAGACCTTCAACACCGCGATCGCTGCCATCATGGAGCTGATGAACAAGCTGGCGAAAGCGCCGCAGGACAGCGATCAGGATCGCGCGCTGACGCAGGAAACCATGCTGGCCGTCGTTCGCATGCTGTATCCGTTCACGCCGCACGTTTGCTTCACGCTGTGGCAGGCGCTGCAAGGTGAAGGCGACGTTGATACTGCGCCGTGGCCGGTTGCAGATGAGAACGCGATGGTTGAAGATTCCAAGCTGGTCGTTGTTCAGGTTAACGGTAAAGTACGTGGTAAAATCACCGTTGCCGCTGACGCAAGCGAAGAACAGGTTCGCGAACGCGCTGCACAGGAACCGCTGGTCGCGAAATATCTGGACGGCGTCACGGTTCGTAAAGTGATTTATGTCCCTGGCAAACTGCTTAACCTGGTTGTGGGTTAAGGCAAGGAGGAACTGTGCGACATCGTCTATTCACGTTGTTGCTGGGGCTGGCGGTGTTAATCACCGCTGGCTGCGGTTTTCATCTGCGCGGCACGACACAAGTGCCTGCGCAGTTACAAACACTGGTGCTCGACAGCAGCGATCCTTATGGTCCGCTAACGCGTGCAGTACGTGAGCAGCTCCGTCTCAGCGATGTGAAAATCGTTGACGATGCGACGCGTCAGGATATCCCGTCTCTGCGGGTACTGGGCTCAAGCGAAACGCGCGATACCGTCTCTATTTTTCAGGACGGTAAAACAGCGGAGTACCAGATGGTACTAACGTTGCAGGCGCAGGTGCTGATGCCGGGTGAAGATATTTATCCGCTCAGCGTGACGGTGTTCCGCACGTTCTTTGATAACCCGCTGGCTGCACTGGCGAAAGATGCCGAACAGGACATCGTCCGTCAGGAAATGCGTGAGCAGGCTGCCCAGCAGTTGGTGCGTAAATTGCTGACCGTCAACGGTAGTCAGGAAGTCAAAAATCGGTTGCAGTCTACCGATTCCACCGCTGCCGCCACGCGTTCATGATTCGGCTTTACCCCGAACAACTCACCGCGCAGCTCCATGAGGGGCTGCGCGGTTGTTATTTGGTCTTTGGTTCAGACCCGCTGCTGCTGCAGGAAAGTCTCGACAGCATCAAACGGGTCGCTCAACAGCACGAATTCAGCGAGCATTTCAGCTTCATCCTGGATCTTCATACCGACTGGGATGCGATTTTCAGCACCTGTCAGGCGCTCAGCCTATTCGCCTCGCGCCAATCGCTCTTACTGGTTTTGCCGGAAAACGGCCCAAACGCCGCGATGGGTGAAAATCTGGTTAAGCTCTCTGGATTATTGCACCCCGATATTTTGCTGATTCTGCGCGGTCATAAGCTGACCAAAGCGCAGGAAAACAGCGCCTGGTTTAAAGCGCTGGCGCAAGACAGCGTCTATATCAATTGTCTGACGCCGGAACAGGCCCAGCTCCCTCGCTGGGTTGCTCAACGTGCCAAGTCCATGAAGTTAACTCTGGATGACCAGGCCACGCAGCTCATTTGCTATTGCTATGAAGGCAACTTGCTCGCGCTGTCTCAGGCGTTAGAGCGGCTGGCGCTGCTTTATCCCGATGGCAAACTGACCCTGCCGCGCGTGGAAAGTGCGGTCAATGATGCCGCTCACTTCACCCCGTTCCATTGGCTTGATGCGCTGCTGGCAGGCAAAGGCAAACGCGCCTGGCATATTTTGCAGCAGTTAAAACAGGAAGATTGTGAGCCTGTCATTTTATTGCGCACGCTACAGCGTGAACTGCTACAGCTGCTGGCGCTAAAACGACGCATGTCAGGCACGCCGCTGCGTACGCTCTTCGATCAGCAAAAAGTGTGGCAAAACCGGCGTGACCTGCTCACCCAGGCACTGCAGCGGCTTTCTCTTCAACAACTACAGCAGGCCGTACGGTTGCTAACGCAGGTGGAAATAACCTTAAAGCAAGACTATGGTCAGTCCGTTTGGTCTGAACTGGAATCGCTTGCCATGCTTCTGTGCGGCAAAGCCTTGCCGGAGGCATTCATCTGAATACGTCACCCGCAGCGCCATCCCTGACCGCGTTTTTTGGCGGCACGTTTGACCCGATTCATTACGGTCACCTTCAGCCAGTGACTGCACTGGCAAAGCTCGTGGGACTGACTCAGGTCGTCCTGATGCCCAATAACGTTCCACCGCACCGGCAGCAGCCCGAAGCCAGTTCCCGGCAGCGTTTTCATATGGCTGAGCTGGCCGTGGAAGGCAACCCGTTATTTACCGTGGACGATCGTGAACTGCAACGGCAAACGCCCTCCTATACCATCGATACGCTGGAAGCGCTGCGTGCTGAAAAAGGCCGAGATGCACCACTGGGCTTTATCATCGGGCAAGATTCGCTGCTAACGCTGCACCACTGGCACCGCTGGCAGGATCTGCTTAGCGTCTGTCATTTGCTGGTATGCGCTCGGCCCGGCTATCGCTCGACGTTGGAAACGCCCGAATTACAGCAGTGGCTGGACGATCATCTGACGCACACGCCGGACGATCTTCATCAGCAACCGCAGGGACGGATTTTTTTAGCAGACACACCGCTGGTCACCATTTCCGCCACGGACATTCGCCAGCGTCGCCAGCAAGGTCTGGACTGTCGCGATTTATTACCTCCCGCCGTGCTCAGCTACATCGACGAAAGCGGCCTGTACCAATAACGCCGCTTTTCCTGCCCATCAGCCACGGGCTTTATACCACTCGGTAAAAGTGCGTGATATACTCCGCGGCTGGTTTCAATCACCGGGAAAAGCGGAAATTCTCGGCAATTACTCGGTGATTTACCTTTTTCCTAAACAATTCAGCGCCACACGCGTTCGTCAGTTGCTGACAAAACGCCATTGAGGGGGAACCTTTGCAAGGCCAAGCACTCCAAGACTTCGTTATTGATAAGGTCGATGACTTAAAAGCCCAGGATATTGTTGCACTTAACGTGCAGGGTAAGTCCAGCATCACCGATTACATGGTTATCTGTACGGGTACCTCTACGCGTCATGTCGCTTCTATCGCCGATCACGTCGTGCAATCTTCACGCGCCGCGGGTCTGATTCCACTCGGTGTTGAGGGCGAAAGCGCTGCTGACTGGGTTGTTGTCGATTTAGGTGACGTGATGGTTCATGTCATGCAAGAAGAAAGCCGCCAGTTGTACGAATTAGAAAAATTGTGGGGCTAGTATGAAACTGCAACTGGTCGCCGTTGGCACCAAAATGCCCGACTGGGTGCAGACTGGTTTCACCGATTATCTGCGCCGTTTCCCAAAGGACATGCCTTTCGAATTACTCGAAATTCCGGCGGGGAAACGGGGTAAAAATGCTGACATCAAACGCATTCTGGAGCGCGAAGGCGAACAGATGCTAGCCGCAGTAGGCAAAGGCAACCGCATTGTTACGCTGGACATACCCGGGACTCGCTGGGAGACGCCGCAGTTGGCGCAACAGCTAGAGCGCTGGAAACAGGACGGGCGCGACGTCAGTTTGCTGATTGGCGGACCTGAAGGACTTTCGCCGGAGTGCAAAACCGCAGCAGAACAAAGCTGGTCACTCTCGCCATTAACGCTGCCGCACCCGCTTGTTCGTGTACTGGTGGCGGAGAGCCTGTACCGTGCATGGAGCATTACGACTAATCACCCTTACCATCGGGAGTAAGGCGATACGATGAAACCTGTGAAATAACGCTGGATGAAAGTAGAACGTAAACCCTTTCGTGATTATACGGCTGAGTCCGCCCTGTTTGTGCGCCGTGCTTTGGTAGCCTTTCTGGGCATTTTGCTGCTTTCCGGTGTATTAGTCGCTAATCTTTATCATCTGCAAATTGTGCGCGTTGATGACTACCGCACACGCTCTAATGAGAACCGCATTAAACTGGTTCCTATCGCGCCCAGCCGCGGCATCATCTATGACCGTAACGGCACCCCGCTGGCGCTGAACCGCACTATCTATCAGTTAGAACTGGTACCCGACAAAGTCGACAACCTTAAAGATACGCTGGAAGCTCTGCGCCCTGTCGTCGATCTGACCGATAGCGATCTGGAAAATTTTGAAAAAGAGCGCAAGCGCTCACGCCGCTTTACCTCTATTCCGGTAAAAACCGGGCTCGATGAGATTCAGGTCGCCCGCTTTGCCGTCAACCAATACCGCTTCCCCGGCGTTGAAGTGAAGGGCTACCAGCGCCGCTACTATCCCTATGGTTCTGCACTGACGCACGTCATCGGCTATGTTTCCAAAATCACCGATAAAGAAGTAGAGCGGCTGACCAAAGAAGAAAAAATTGCCGACTATGCCGCCACGCGTGACATCGGTAAGCTCGGGATTGAACGTCATTACGAAGACCTGCTGCACGGCAAGCCCGGTTATGAAGAAGTTGAGGTTAACAACCGTGGCCGCGTGATCCGCCAACTCCATGAACAGCCACCGCAGGCCGGGCGTGATATTTATCTGACGCTGGATCTAAGCCTGCAAATCTATATCGAGAAACTGCTGGAAGGCAGCCGTGCGGCCGTGATTGTCACCGATCCACGCGACGGCGGTATTCTGGCGATGGTTTCCACGCCCAGTTACGATCCCAACCTCTTTGTCGACGGGATTTCCACCAAGAATTACGCAAAACTCCAAAGCGATCCCGATCGTCCGCTGATCAATCGCGCGACACAGGGGATTTACCCCCCCGCCTCCACCGTTAAACCTTATATCGCGGTTTCCGCCCTGACAGCGGGCGTAATTACTACGAACACGAGCCTGTTCGATCCTGGCTGGTGGCAATTGCCGGGCTCCGAAAAGCGCTTCCGCGACTGGAAAAAATGGGGACATGGTCGCCTTAACCTCACCAAATCGCTGGAAGAGTCCGCGGATACCTTCTTCTATCAGGTCGCTTATGACATGGGCATCGATCGCCTGTCCGAATGGATGAACAAATTTGGTTACGGCGAGAGAACCGGTATCGATATTTCGGAAGAAAGCAAAGGCAATATGCCAACGCGCGAGTGGAAATTAGGACGCTTCAAAAAACCCTGGTATCAAGGGGATACGATTCCGGTCGGGATTGGTCAAGGTTATTGGACCGCAACACCTATCCAAATGAATAAGGCACTGGTGACGCTGATCAACGACGGCCAGGTCAAAACGCCGCACCTGCTTTATAGCTCGCGGGAAAATGGCAAGATTGTGCCTTTCCGGCAGACAGAGAATCAGCAAATTGGCAACATCCACTCTGGCTATTGGGAAGTGGCGAAGGATGGGATGTATGGCGTAGCTAATCGGCCTAACGGTACTGCCCACAAAAGCTTTGAGGATGCGCCTTATAAAATTGCGGCCAAATCCGGTACGGCACAGGTTTTCGGCCTGAAAGAAAACGAAACCTATAATGCGCACAAGATCGCAGAACATCTGCGTGACCATAAATTAATGGTTGCGTTTGCCCCCTATAAAGACCCTAAAGTAGCGATGTCGATTATTCTGGAAAACGGTGGTGTAGGCCCGACCGTTGGCACCATCACCCGCCAGATCCTCGATCATATTCTGCTGGGTGATAACAATACCGATTTACCCAGTGCGCCTCCTGCGCCACCGGGTAGCGAGAGTGAGTAACAGACAGTCATGACCGATAGCCAACAAAAGGGATCGTTCTGGGCGAAAATCCACATCGATCTGCCGTTTCTTCTCTGCATCCTGGCACTGCTGGGCTATAGCCTATTTGTTTTATGGAGCGCCAGCGGACAAGACGTCGGTATGATGGAGCGAAAAGTCGTTCAAATCGTGCTGGGGTTTACGGTGATGATCGTAATGGCGCAAATCCCTCCGCGCGTATATGAAGGCTGGGCCCCCTACCTCTATGTATTTTGCGTGATTTTGCTGCTCATCGTGGATATTTTTGGGCAAATCAGCAAAGGCGCGCAGCGCTGGCTGGATCTGGGCTTTATCCGTTTTCAGCCGTCAGAAATTGCCAAGATCGCCGTACCGCTGATGGTCGCACGTTTTATCAACCGTGATATGTGCCCGCCGTCGTTAAAAAATACGGCCATCGCGCTGGTGCTGATTTTTGTCCCTACGCTGCTGGTTGCTGCGCAGCCCGACTTAGGCACCTCGATTCTGGTCGCGCTATCAGGGCTATTTGTGCTTTTCCTCGCCGGTATGAGCTGGCGCTTGATTGGCATCGCCGTCCTGCTACTCGCTGCTTTTATTCCTATACTCTGGTTTTTCCTGATGCATGATTATCAGCGCGCCAGGGTCATGATGTTGCTCGATCCAGAAAGCGATCCGCTCGGAGCCGGGTACCATATTATTCAGTCGAAAATTGCGATAGGCTCAGGCGGGCTGTCTGGAAAAGGCTGGCTGCATGGCACCCAGTCTCAGTTAGAGTTTCTGCCAGAGCGCCACACCGACTTTATCTTTGCCGTGCTGTCTGAAGAGCTTGGGTTAATCGGTGTGTTGGTTCTGCTCGCCATGTATCTGTTCATGATTATGCGTGGCTTGGTCATCGCCGCAAATGCGCAAACCTCGTTCGGCCGGGTGATGGTCGGCGGGCTGATGTTGATTCTGTTTTTCTATGTGTTCGTCAATATCGGGATGGTCAGCGGTATACTTCCCGTCGTTGGCGTGCCGCTGCCGCTAGTCAGCTACGGTGGGTCGGCGCTGGTCGTCTTAATGGCGGGGTTCGGTATCGTCATGTCGATACATACTCACCGCAAACTGCTATCTAAGAATTTATAACACGAGGTGAGCAATGCGTAAGGATTGGCTTTGGGTCGGCGTAGCAACTCTGGCGCTTGCGGCCTGTACCACAACGGAACAGCGGCAGCCTGCGCCGCCCGTAACCCAGGTTTACAGCGGACCGACGGAAGAGATCGGTGGCGCAGAACCGCGTTATGAACCCTACAATCAGGGTACGCTGCAAGACTACAGCATCAAAGGCAAGAGCTATAAGATTGTCAAAAACCCGCAAAATTTTAGCGAGACAGGTTTAGCCGCATGGTACGGCGAAGAAGCCAGCGGCAACCGTACGTCAATCGGCGAAACGTTTGATCCTAATGCGATCACCGCCGCCCACCCAACGCTGCCTCTGCCAAGCTATGTCCGCGTGACCAACCTGAGTAACGGTCGCCGTCTGGTAGTTCGCGTGAATGATCGCGGGCCGTATACACCGGGCAGAATTATCGATCTGTCGAAGGCAGCAGGCGATCGACTGAATATCTCGAACAATACCAAAGTAAAAGTGGACTTCATCAACGTCGCGCCAGACGGTACGCTCTCCGGTCCCGGAACCGTCGGCACCACCGTCGCTAAGCAAAGCTTCGCCCTGCCGGAACGTCCGAGCTTCGGTGCCAGCGGGCTGGGTACACCGATGATGGAAACGACGTCGCCAACGCCCAACAGCGCCGTGCGCCCGATCAGCAATAGCAGCCTGAGTGCACCAGCAGAAAGCACACAGCCGCAGAGCAGCGCGCCGTCGCACAGCGGTGGTTTTCTGGGGGCACCTTCCGCTCTGCGTGCTGGCGTAGTTGAGTCCAGCGTGACGCCAGCGGTAGCGCCATCGTCATCCGCTGCGCCAATGAACGCCGCGCCAGTTGCCGCTGCAACAGTTGCCGCGCCCGCGACTGCAACGCCATCTGCCACGGGTCGCTATGTGGTTCAGGTCGGTGCATTGAGCGATCAACAGCGCGCGCAAACCTGGCAGCGCAGCCTGAGCGAACGCTTCCGCGTGGCCGGGAAAGTCACGGCGAGCGGCGGCCTGTATCGTATTCAACTGGGGCCATTCCAGAATCGTCAGCAAGCCGCTGAACTTCAACAACGTTTGTCAGTCGAAGCTCAGCAGCAGTCGTTTATTATCGCCGCACCCAGCACCCTCTAGTAACAGATAATCGGCAGACTCACGCAGCGAAAACGGCGGCTATGGCATTGAACATACCGCCCTTTTGCAAAATCACGTAACGTAATGTCTGGTGCCTGCCTATTTCCCATCTGCTATAGTGTGGCTCGTTTTTTAACTCATACCCACGGATGTTGTTGTTCCAATCATGAATACTGTAAACACGTCTCGTTTTACTAAACGTACTGCGCTTGGCGCACTGCTCGCCATTAGCGCCTCTTCCTTTGCCTATGCCGAAGATATCAATCTTAAAACGATGATCCCCGGCGTCCCGCAAATCGATGCTGAATCCTACATCCTGATTGATTACAACTCTGGGAAAGTGTTGGCGGAAATGAATGCCGACACGCGCCGCGATCCGGCCAGCTTAACGAAAATGATGACCAGCTACGTAATTGGTCAGGCCATTAAATCAGGAAAAATCAGCCCGAACGACATCGTTACCGTCGGTAAAGATGCCTGGGCAACCGGCAACCCGACCTTCCAGGGTTCTTCCCTGATGTTCCTGAAGCCGGGCGACCGCGTTCCTGTCTCCCAGTTAAACCGTGGCATCATTCTGCAATCTGGTAACGATGCCTGCGTCGCAATGGCTGACTACGTTGCCGGCAGTCAGGATGCCTTCGTTAACCTGATGAACGGTTACGTGAAAGCACTGGGGCTGAAAAATACCAATTTTGAAACTGTGCACGGCCTTGATGCGCCGGGTCAGTTCAGTTCGGCACGCGATATGGCCCTGATCGGTCAGGCGCTGATCCGCGATGTGCCAGAAGAATATGCGACCTACAAAGAGAAAGAGTTCACGTTCAACAATATTCGTCAGCCTAACCGTAACGGTTTGCTGTGGGATTCCAGCCTGAATGTTGACGGCATCAAAACGGGCCATACGTCATCAGCAGGCTTTAATCTGGTTGCCTCGGCAACAGAAGGCCAGATGCGCCTGATTTCTGCGGTACTGGGTGGACGTAACGCCAAAGGCCGCGAATCAGAAAGTAAGAAACTGCTGACCTGGGGCTTCCGCTTCTTTGAAACCGTCGCGCCATTGAAAGCAGGCAAAGAATTCGCTTCTGAGCCCGTCTGGTTTGGCGACAGCGACCGCGTTGCGCTGGGCGTTGAGAAAGATGCCTACCTGACTATTCCGCGCGGCCGTATGAAAGATCTGAAAGCCAGTTATGTTCTGGACAACACGGAACTGCATGCGCCGTTAGCCAAAAATCAGGTTGTGGGTTCCATCAACTTCCAACTGGATGGCAAAACCATCGATCAGCGCCCGCTGGTGGTTATGAACGAAGTGAAGGAAGGCGGGATCTTTGGCCGCATGATCGACTACATCAAACTGATGTTCCACCACTGGTTCGGCTAATCCCCCTTGTGTGGGGCCAAAACGTCCCCATATAGATACCATCCATAACTCCCGCAGAACGCGGGAGTTATGCTTTTTTAGTATACTGTACTGATGTCAGTGCTAATACCGTCGGAATAATGTCGACGTATTACCCTCTCTGGAGCGCAAATGAAAACCAAATTAAACGAACTGCTTGAATTCCCCTGTGTTTTTACCTACAAGGTCATGGGCGAGGCAAAACCAGAGTTGGTCGATCTGGTCGTTGAAGTGGTACAGCGTCATGCGCCAGGCGACTACACGCCGCAGATCAAACCCAGCAGCAAAGGGAATTATCACTCCGTTTCCATCACCATCACTGCGACACACATTGAGCAGGTGGAAACGCTGTACGAAGAACTGGGCAACATCGACATCGTGCGCATGGTTCTGTAAAGCATGAGTTCTGTAAGACCTGGGGTTCTGTAAAAGTCGTACTGTAATCAAAATGGGCGGGAAAACTGGCGAGTGCGGCAGGGTTTTGTGATTTTGCAAAGTGCTGTTCGCTGAGGCTTCCCGCCGTTATAATCCCTCCACCTTTCCTTAACCTGAAGATGACACACTTGCTACAGGATAAGATCATCGTACGCCAATTTGACGTACAGCCGTATGAACCCGTCTCTCTGGCGATGCATAATTTCACCGACCGACGTGATGATAAAACCCCAGATGAAATCTGGCTGGTTCAGCACCCTCGCGTATTTACGCAGGGTCAGGCAGGCAAAGCCGAACATGTCCTCATGCCCGGTGATATTCCCGTGATCCAGAGCGACAGAGGCGGTCAAGTGACCTACCACGGCCCCGGTCAGCAGGTCATGTACGTGTTGATTGACCTGAAGCGTCGCAAGCTCGGCGTTCGTCAACTCGTCACCGCCATCGAAAATACCGTGATTGGCACACTGGCACATTTCCAGATTGAAGCTCATGCGCGCCCTGATGCGCCTGGCGTTTACGTAGGCGAGCGTAAAATCTGTTCGCTAGGGCTGCGTATTCGCAAAGGCTGCTCTTTCCACGGGCTGGCGCTCAATATTGCCATGGATCTTTCCCCTTTCCTGCGTATCAACCCGTGTGGTTACGCCGGAATGGAGATGACGCAACTCAGCGATCTGGTGCCGGGCGTCACGGTGGACGACACCGCCCCTGTGCTGGTGAACACTTTTTTGCAGTTAGTCGGCTACTCCGCACCCGAATTTGTTTCGTGGAATCTGGACGTTCAGGGTGAGCCGCTTCCTGGTTAACGCATTTCATCTTGTTAATAAAAATCAGTCAGGTAGACGATCGTTTTTTGATAAATTACATTTTATTCACATAATTTCTTCATTTTGATCGCGCAAAGGCTGATTGTGGTTAGGCAAGATGATATAATTTTTATAGTTTTTTAAAAAAAAGTTTAACTAAAAACATAATCCTTTGAATTTGAATTACAAATTTAAAGAAACGATTCAGAACTGGAACTTACGCAAACATGAGTAAACCGATTCAGATCGAACGCGGCGTTAAATACCGCGATGCCGATAAGATGGCGCTAATCCCGGTACGTACCGTCGTCACCGAACGCCAAGAGCTTCTGCGCAAACCTGAATGGATGAAGATTAAACTTCCGGCAGATTCAAGCCGTATTCAGGGAATCAAAGCGGCCATGCGCAAAAACGGGTTGCACTCAGTTTGCGAAGAAGCGTCCTGTCCGAATCTGGCGGAGTGTTTCAACCACGGTACCGCCACCTTCATGATTCTGGGTGCCATTTGTACCCGTCGCTGCCCGTTCTGTGACGTTGCCCACGGCCGCCCGCTTACACCGGATGCCAATGAGCCTGAGAAACTGGCACAGACCATCCATGACATGGGTTTACGCTATGTCGTGATCACCTCCGTTGACCGTGATGATCTGCGCGACGGCGGAGCCCAGCACTTTGCAGACTGTATCAGCGCCATTCGCCGCAAAAATCCGAGTATCCGCATCGAAACGCTGGTGCCAGACTTCCGTGGCCGTATGGATCGCGCGTTAGAGATCTTGACCGCCACGCCGCCAGATGTGTTCAACCACAATCTGGAAAACGTACCGCGCGTTTACCGTCAGGTCCGCCCTGGTGCGAACTATGAGTGGTCACTGAAGCTGCTGGAAAACTTTAAAAAAGCGCATCCAGATATCCCAACCAAATCTGGCCTGATGGTTGGATTGGGGGAAACCAATGCGGAAATCGTGGAAGTGATGCGTGACCTGCGCCGCCACGGCGTGACGATGCTAACGCTGGGACAATATTTACAGCCGAGCCGCCATCACCTGCCAGTACAACGCTACGTCAGCCCGGATGAATTCGATGAGATGAAGGCCGAAGCGATGGCGATGGGCTTTACCCACGCTGCCTGCGGCCCATTTGTTCGCTCGTCCTACCATGCCGACCTACAGGCAAAGGGCATCGAAGTAAAATAAGCGCTCATACATATTTACACATTTTTTGTGTGGGATAAAAAACGGACGGCAATTGCCGTCCGTTTTGCTGTGTGAGATGCGATCAGGGTTCTTTACGAGATGAATCATGCAGCGCTGCCGTATCATCCGTCTTTGCCGGCTGCTCGTCACTCATCGCCTTCTTGAAGCCTTTAATCGCCGCGCCCAAGTCACCGCCGAGGCTACGAAGTTTATTCGTACCGAACAGCAGAATGATTAACGCGCCAATCACCAACAGCTTGGCAATACTGATACCTTCCATACAAACCTACCTGATTTAGATGCTGGAGACGCCAGCGAACGAGAACGATTTTTATTGAAAATAATTCTTTTACTCTATGTCCTCTATCTAAGACCTTATGCAGTACGACACAATTAGCATCTGTAACAAATTGCATCTATAACAAAGTAAGACGCGGCAAAAGCACTTTCGCCCGTATTCAGATTGCTTTACAACTTTCACCTCGGCAGCACTACAAAAGTCCCTTCTGACGGCGTAAACTTTCCCTACTACAGCGGAGATGACATTCCTCCCTACCCTCGCGCAGCCAAAACGCTGACAGCCTTAAAAACAGGGTACAACCGCCACTCGGCTAATGATGTCTACGTCCACCTCGCAGAGAGGGCGTAGCGTCCTGCCCCATACTCTCCGAGACCACAAAAACAATTCAGGCAAAACAACCCAAGAAAGGTTTCTATGTTTAGTACATTACTCGCGGTATTTATTGGTGGCGGAGTCGGTAGCGTGGCGCGCTGGCAGCTTGGCGTGAAGTTTAACAATCTGTATCCAACGCTGCCGCTGGGCACTCTGCTTGCCAACGTGATCGGGGCTTTTGTTATTGGCGGCGCACTCGCTTTCTTCCTGCGCCATCCTCATCTCGATCAGGACTGGAAAATATTGATTACCACCGGGCTGTGCGGCGGTTTAACGACGTTTTCGACCTTTTCCGCAGAAGTCGTCATGTTCCTGCAAAGTGGACAATTGGCGGCGGCGGGGTTACACGTCCTGTTGAATCTGGCGGGTTCTTTGCTCATGACCGCACTGGCGTTTGCGCTGGTCACGTGGGTGACAACACATTGAGGTCATGTGGGAATTGATAGCACGTGGAAAATGAAGCAAAAAAAACCCGCCATAGGCGGGTTTTTCACGAAATCGGTATAATTAAATAGCGTTAACGTTAGCAGCTGAAGGACCTTTGGCACCGTCAGTGATTTCGAACTCTACACGCTGACCTTCAGCCAGAGTTTTGAAACCATTGCTCTGAATGGCAGAGAAGTGTACGAACACGTCTTTGCTACCATCTTCAGGAGTGATGAAACCGAAGCCTTTAGACTCATTGAACCACTTAACACTACCTTTAATCTTAGACATCAAACTTACCTTTACATGAATGAAAGACACAAAATCTGTGTCAGGTACAGTACAACAATAGATTGGCCTTTTGTCCAGTTGAAGTTGGATAAAAAGTGATAAAAGTCGCTAAAAATGTATACCGCGCAACTCAGCTGTCCTATTTTAACCCGATGCAGAACGCAGAGAGTTCAGTTCTGACCAATTCATCACTTTTTACGATATGAAGGAAGGCATCATGGTAAGTAAAACGCTGGGTCTGATCGGGGGCATGAGTTGGGAATCTACCATTCCGTATTACCGCATTATCAACGAGTATGTGAAAAGCCAACTTGGCGGCCTGCACTCCGCCAAAATCATCCTGCACAGCGTCGATTTCCACGAGATCGAACGGTTGCAGTCACAAGGTGATTGGGAACAGTCAGCCGCTGTACTCAGCAATATCGCAGTAGGATTACGTCAGGCGGGAGCAGAGGCGATCGTCATCTGTACCAACACCATGCATAAAGTGGCCGATGACGTTGAACGCGCCTGCCAGCTTCCTCTTTTGCATATTGCCGATGCCACCGGTGCCAGCCTGAAACAGCACGGATTGAAGAAAGTCGGTTTGCTTGGAACCCGCTACACAATGGAGCAGGATTTCTATCGCCAGCGCATTCAGGAACGATTTGGCGTAGAGGTGATAGTTCCTGACCATGAGGGAAAAGAAGCCGTTAATCGCATCATTTACGATGAACTGTGTCTGGGAAACATTAACGACGCATCGCGGCAGGTCTATCGGGACATTATCCAGCAGCTTGAACAGCAAGGCGCAGAAGGCATCATTCTGGGGTGTACGGAGATTCCGCTATTAATCAGCGCTCAGGATGCAAAGGTTCCTCTTTTTGATACCAGCAGGCTCCACGCGATTGCCGCTGCGAAATTTGCACTTAACCAGTCATGACTATGAATTAATTAGATAAAATAAAATTCATACGCAAACTAATAATAGCCTCTTTTATTCACTCAGGTTTCCCCTTTTCACAAAGAAAAAAAGCAGTATTGAGATACTCAATACTGCTTTATTCGTATGATTTTATTCCTGGTATGGTATGCAATGACTAACAGTACTTCTCGTTATTATTTACGTAACATTGCTTCAATAAAATCTTTCCAAGTACTTACTTCTACTTCTACCATGCGAACCTCTTGGTGATTAACGGCGACGCATTATATGCACACTTTTTAATCAGGAAAAAGTGTTATGAAAGTATAAAAACTATACTTCCTCACATTTCTGCTACACAGTTCACAGTAGATCTCCCCGCCTTTTTTCGGCATGCTGGGCTATCGCACGATTAGACTCAGTCAGGCCGTACTGTCCTGAACAACAATCGTCATGCAACCCAATAAGCAGAAAGGATTTTATCCCTATGGCGCTGACCATGTATGGCATCAAAAACTGTGACACTATAAAGAAAGCGCGCCGCTGGCTGGACGATCAACAGGTGGCGTATCGCTTCCATGATTACCGTGCCGATGGTCTGGATGAACAGCTGCTACAGCGTTTTATCGACCAACTGGGGTTTCAGGCCTTACTCAACACACGCGGAACGACCTGGCGTAAACTCAGTGAAGACCTGCGTGAACGGATCAACAGCGATGCCAGCGACAGCGCAGAGGCTGCCAAAAATCTCATGTTGGAACAGCCAGCGGTGATTAAACGGCCGTTGCTGATAACCGATGACGGCCAGTCGCTGCTTGGTTTCAGTATCGACAGCTACCAGAAATTTATTGCGGAGAACAAATAACGTGTCTTGCCCAGTCATAGAGCTCGCTCAACAGTTAATTAAACGCCCTTCCCTCAGCCCGAATGACGAGGGTTGCCAGGCGCTCATGATTGAACGCCTGACGGCGATTGGCTTTACCGTCGAAGCGATGGATTTTGGCGATACCCAGAATTTCTGGGCATGGCGCGGCACAGGGAAAACGCTGGCCTTCGCCGGACACACCGATGTGGTTCCCAGCGGCGATGAAAGCCACTGGCAGCATCCACCGTTTGAACCCATCATTCGTGACGGCATGCTGTACGGTCGCGGCGCGGCGGACATGAAAGGTTCACTGGCTGCAATGGTGATTGCCGCTGAACGCTTTGTCGCCGCCCACCCTAATCATCAGGGGCGTCTGGCGTTCCTGATTACCTCGGACGAAGAAGCCAGCGCCGTTAACGGCACCGTGAAAGTCGTTGAGGCGCTGATGGCACGCAACGAGCGATTGGACTTCTGTCTGGTCGGCGAGCCGTCCAGTACGCATGTTGTGGGTGATGTGGTCAAAAATGGCCGCCGTGGTTCTATCACCGCGAATCTCCGCGTACACGGCGTGCAAGGGCACGTTGCCTATCCTCATCTGGCGGACAATCCCGTTCATCGCGCAGCACCGGCGCTTAACGAACTGATCGCAACCGAGTGGGATCAGGGCAACGACTTCTTCCCACCGACCACGATGCAAATCGCCAATATTCAGGCAGGTACCGGCAGCAATAACGTCATCCCCGGCGAGTTATTTGTGCAGTTCAATTTCCGCTTCAGCACCGAATTGACGGATGTGTTAATCCAGCAGCGCGTGGCGGAATTACTGGATCGCCACCAGCTTAATTACACCATCGACTGGAAGCTCTCCGGCCAGCCATTCCTGACCGCACGCGGCGAACTGGTCGATGCCGTGGTGAATGCCGTCAAACATTACAACGAAGTTACCCCAGAGCTGCTGACCACCGGCGGCACCTCCGATGGCCGTTTCATTGCCCGCATGGGCGCACAGGTCGTTGAACTGGGCCCCGTGAACGCCACGATCCATAAAGTGGATGAATGCGTCAGCGCGGCAGACCTGCAACTGCTGAGCCGCATGTACCAGCGCATTATGGAGCAGCTCATCGCATGATGACGCCAGCTACGTTAACCGGTAAAAGCGACCAGCATCTGGTCGCTTTACAGGGTCGTCATCGTCTTCAACCGGAGGCGGTAACCGCGTTTCTGGCGCTACAGCAGGCGGCAAAAACGGCGGGATTTAACCTACAACCCGCTAGCACCTTTCGTGACTTCGAGCGCCAGCGTCAGATCTGGAATGGCAAGTTTCGCGGTGAGCGTCCCGTCATGGATGCCAACAGCCAGCAGCTGGACGTGTTATCTCTGGACGAAGGTGAGCGATGTGAAGCAATTCTGCGCTGGTCCGCTATGCCCGGTTCCAGCCGCCACCATTGGGGCAGCGATCTCGATATCTACGATCCCGATTTATTACCCGCAGGCCGTTCGCTCCAGTTGGAGCCGTGGGAATATGAAGAAGGCGGTTACTTTGCCGCGCTGAATACGTGGTTGAGTGCGCACATGCATGAATACGGTTTTTATCGACCTTATGCGCACGATCTCGGCGGTGTCGCAGCCGAACTCTGGCATATCAGCTATTATCCACTAGCACAGTATGCGGAAGAACAGCTTACACCCGACCTCATTCTTGCCGCCTGGCAAGATGAAGACATTGCAGGCTACCACTGGCTCAGTCAGAACTTGCCGCAGCTGTTTACCCGTTATATTCATAATGTTGATGAGGCGTAACCATGGCATGGCTGGCTGATTACTGGTGGATAATTCTGATTGTCCTGATAGGCATGCTGATTAACGGCATCAAAGAATTGCGCAACGTTGACCATACGCGTTTTCTGCTCAATAAACCGAAATTGCCTCCACACCGTGACAACAACGACAAGTGGGACAAGGAAGAAGACGACGACTGGCCGAAGAAAAAACCCTGACACCTTCCTCGCAAACCGCCTGCACGCGAGCTAAGCACCGCGCAGGCGGTTTGGATGCTTACACTTCCGCTAAACACGCATTTCCGCTAAAACGTTTCCCAATTCGCATTCGATGGCCCGGCATGAGCGGGTTTAGGCAACAGTGACTTTGGTAATGCAGCAAGCGAAGGCGCGCTCTCGGCACGGTGTTCCTGCTCTGCTGCCTGATTAATCTTGAACACCGCCACCGCGTTTTGTAAATATCTGGCCTGCTCTTCCAGTGCCGCTGCGGCAGACGCGGATTCTTCCACCAGCGAGGCGTTTTGCTGGGTGACGCGATCCATTTCATTGACCGCCTGCCCAACCTGATCGATCCCCCGGCTTTGCTCATCGGACGCCGAGGCGATTTCCCCCATGATATCCGTTACCCGGCTCACCGCACCGACGATTTCTTTCATCGTGTCACCCGCGTCTTTCACCTGCAAAGAGCCGGTATTGGTGCGGCTAACCGAATCATCAATCAGCGATTTGATCTCTTTGGCGGCCTGAGCACTGCGCTGTGCCAGCGTTCTCACTTCCCCCGCAACCACGGCAAAGCCTCGCCCTTGCTCCCCGGCTCGCGCCGCTTCTACCGCCGCATTCAGTGCCAGAATATTGGTTTGGAAGGCGATGCTATCAATCACGCTGGTAATGTGGGCGATTTTTTGTGAACTGTCGGCAATCTCATTCATCGTCTTCACAACATTGTCGACGACAGTACCGCCTTTATTGGCCGTTTCCGACGCATTTTTTGCCAGCAGCGTAGCCTGACGCGCATTGTCTGAGTTCTGCTTCACCGTTGAGGTCAATTGCTCCATGCTGGCCGCGGTTTCCTGTAGCGATGCGGCCTGCTGCTCCGTGCGCGAAGACAGATCGTTGCTGCCCACCGAGATTTCACTGGCCCCAGAATGGATGGAGTGGGAGCTGTCGCGCACCAGACTCACGGTGCGGATTAATGATTGCTGCATATGATGTAGCCCCGCCGCAAGCTGGCTCATCTCATTGCGCCCAGTCGTATCAATAGGATGTGTCAGATTGCCCTCGGCAATCGCGCTGATATGCTGCATGAGCGTACGCAGCGGATGCAAAAGAATACGCTGCAACCCGATCCAACTGAGGATAATCACCAGCACGACGACGACGGAAAGTGCGCCCAGAAGCCACAGCATCGTTTCAAATGCCGCGTGGTTTTCCTGTAGCCCGTCATCCGACAGCTGATTTTGCGCCGCCCGCCACGTAATATAGGCGTCCTGCATGGCCACATTCAGCGGCGTGGCACCGCTACTCAATTTCATCGCTGCCCCCGCTAACCCACCGGAAAGCGAATCCACAATATCATTCAGTAGCTTGTCGTAAGCGGTATAGCTCGCCTCAAGTTTTTTGGATAATGCTTCATCCAACCCGGGTGTATTAGGCAGAGACAAATAGTGTTTATAACTACTCTCTGAGGCGGCCAATTGCGATTTTGCTTGCTGTAAAAGAGCCTGCATAGCCTCTTTATCCGCATTCCCCATCATCATGTTTTGTATAATAGAACCGATAGCGATGCGCGTCTGATTCATCATAATCCATGCATCAGTAAAGGCCGCTACATTCTGGTTAGAGCGTTGTGAAACCAGGAATCCCTCTCTGTCGTTAGTCAATGCACGAACGGATAGCGCACCGGTTAAAAATTGAGATATCCCCAACACAAACAATAAGATAACAAGGATGGTAATGACTTTAATACGTTTAAACATGGCACACCCTCTTTTTCCATAAGGATGCGATATTTATATCTGAAAAAATAAGATAAATATTGAACACTCAACACAAATAAAAACATTGCCTATATTATTTAACATTCAAATATGGATTATATTCTTTTTAATATGGATAAATTCTCATTCCTAAAAATAGAATCTCTACGTTGAATAGAGAAATTAAGAAATGAGCAATAAGATAATCTGATGGAATAAAGAAAATAATTCGAGCGGCGTGATAAAACGTGAACAGGTTGAACAGCGCAAGGCGTTGGTCCTTTAAAGCCAGCTCATAAAGAACTGGGCATTTAAGGGAACAACGCTCAAGTAGCTTGAAGTATAGCGGGATAGGCTTTTATTTGAGGTAGGCCAGCGCCTGCTTCAGCATCCGTTCATCAATGCCGTGCCCGACAGCGGGGGCTACATCCAACGTAAATGACGTCCCCAGTTCCTGAAAGCGCTGCGCGGCAGCATGCGCATGTCCAACCACAATCACGCCGTCCGCTTCACCGTGAATCAGGTGCACAGCAACATCAGCAAAGGCTTTTTCTGGCAGCACAGCAAAGCGACCGCTGAACGCGATAATGTGCCCAGCCAGTGAGGGTTCAGACTTCAACGCCTCCAGCGACATAATGCTGCCTTGCGAGAAGCCCACCAGCACGGTTTGTTCCGCACTCACGCCGCTTTGCACCTGCCAGTGGCGCACCGTCTCAATAAAACGCGGCAGGTTTGCTTCAATACGAGATAACCGATTCTCTTCCGTGACACCTTGAACAGAGAACCACTGCCGCCCGTCGCCATAGCCAGTACTGAACGGCCCGGCAATACTGACTACCATCGCCTGCGGTAAAGCGGCAGCAAAATAGCGCCCAATCTGCGCCATGCCTGCGGCGGTATCACCCACGCCATGAAATAGCAGGATTAACCGATTCGCTTCCGAAGGCTGCTGAACAACAACATAATCTTGATTCACATTTCTCTCCTGAAGGCATGCGCCGAACACGTCACCTGCCGATATTCGTCATAAAGTACGGTTAGCTCTCACTATACGCCGCGCAATAACAGGAGAAATCGGGAATTACTGAATGAGATGTTCCATTTTTTGCAACGACAAAGGGGATATCCAGCCCACCCTGTCAGTGCGGTTTGATAATACGGGTCGTTGAAGCCGGATCGTTTACCAGACAGAGTGCCGGGCGAACTGGTCGTTTGACCAGTTCGCCGCCGCAGTTGGGGCAGGCGTGATGAAACACGGTATCCGCGCAGTCAGGACAGAACGTGCATTCGTAGGAGCAGATATACGTTTCGGCGTCCGGCGGCAAATCACAATCGCAGTGCTCACAGTTGGGGCGCAATTCCAGCATCGGCTTATCCTGAAAGGGACAGAGGAGAATTTACAACTTATCAGATTTCACAAAACTCGGGAAACCCATTCGCGAATGCGTTGCCCATCAAGATCACGCAACGCATTCGCGGTCTCCTCGCGCCAGCGTTTCAGAAGTGCTTTCCTACCGGTCAGCCCCAGCTTCATGGCTATCTGCTCGCTTTCACCTGGCTTTTCCGCCAGCAGGCGTAGCGCAGGCAGCGGCAATGCGGTGTGAACCAGCAGGCGGCAAAGCGCGGCGAAGCTGGCCTCCATCGGCCGATGCGCAAACGCAAACCCCGCCAATTCACGCCAGTCATCTTCATTCAACTCAACGCTTTCTGTCTGCGGCAACGCAAGGTTCAACGGAATCAAGCGCTGTAACCAATGCCAGTCACGCGCCAATTGCTGACTTCCCTGCTCCGCCAGTCTATGCCCTGCTTCACTCAGCGGCAGCACCGCCATCGCGCTGTAACAGCCGCTGCTGGCTTCAAGATGGCTGCCAATGCGCACCAGTTGAAATCCACACGACTGCCAGAATGCCCACAGATCCGGCTGATAGCCGAAGCTAACCGACAGGTAATCCAACGCCTGTCGCTGTGCCTCACGCCTCTGTTCTGCAATGAGCGCACGGCCAATCCCTTGTCGGCGGCATGACGATGCCACTGCAATCCGGCTAACGCGGCGAGCATGCAGCGTAGGCGCCTGCCATAAACCAGCGTGTGCCGCTAGCGACTGCGCCACCAGATTACCGCGCGGGCGTCGCCGTCCTGCCCACACCTCATGAGCCAGCGAATCCGACAGTCCGCCTTCCTCCACCAGCCACAGCACACCACACATCTCGCCCGCCATCTGTGCGCTGGCAATATGCATACCCGGCGCATCCATCAGGCGGCGCAAATCCAGCGGCGAAGTACGGTAATGCGCGCTGCACAAGAGCGCATAGCACCATGCCAGACGCTCAGGATGTATTAGCCAGTCGTCGGCACATTCGGTTCGACTTTCCAGCGCAGAAGAGGGAATAGATCGATCGGGCTGTGGCGGGGACTGAAACGCGTCGGGCTCGTTGAATAGCAGCGCCTGATCCAACACCCGTTCCAGCGGATCGTTCGCGGCCCAGCGCAGAGGCTCTTTCAGCGTAAACGCCCGCCACTGCGGCAGCGTCGCACAAAATTTCAGCAGAAATCCCCGTCCGGTGCCTTCGTACCCCTGTACCGTCGTGGTCATCAGAATGCGGGGAAAATGCGGTAACAGCGCGGAGAGTACGGAAGACGGAATCGCCGCCGCTTCATCAATTAACAGCCAGTCGATATCGGGCGCGCCATGAAGGCGGCAATGTGCGAGCAGCGCATCCGGAGCCCAGAATTGCGTCTCGGTACGTGCGTGCTGTTGCAGAATCTCCGCCGCGGCGCGGGAAGGTGCGGTAATCCAGCAGGCTCCCCGACTGCGCTGCGTCAGCATGCCCGCCAGCGCTGATTTCCCCCGTCCGCGCGGTGCGGTAATCACAAACACGCCAGATTCTGCGGCATTCAGCTCATGCAGAATCTGCTGCTGTTGCGCTGTCGGTTCACCGTTCGCAGGTTGCCAGTCCGATCGCGCGGCCAGTGGCCGAATCACGACTTCCTGGCCCTGCTGCCAGAGCACCACGTCCTCATCGGCCAACAGCTGGCGCTGAAAATGCTGGATAAAGTGCGGGGTAGCAATCGGCTGGTCTTGTTCGCTCCAGCGCAGGCTGTCTTCATCCGGCTGCGTCGGCCATGTCTGCCACGACGGCACCAGCATAATCAGCCAGCTACCGACCTGTAGCGTGCCTGACAGCATCGCCAGCGCCTCGACGTCCACGCCTTTGCGCGCATCAAACACCGCGTGAAGAAACTCCCGCCCCAGCAGGGTCCGCACTCGACTGGCTGGCAGCGCAGTGACGGAATCAGGCGCGGACTCGCCGATCCACAGCCAGTCACCAGACGATTGGCGGCTGAGCGCCAGCGCCTGTTCTTCACACCAGCTCGGTTCGCCGCTCAACACCAGCAATCGCCGGACGCCATAGCGCTGCTGCTGGCGTTGGCTGTGGAGAAAATCACGCAACATCATCACACGCGCCAGATGAATCAGGTCTTGCCAATCAGCAGGGAAAGCAGCCCTGCGGCAATCAGTGGACCAACAGGAACGCCGCGAAACATCGCCACGCCCATAACCGTGCCCACCAGCAGCCCCGCTACCACGGAGGGCTGGTTACTCATCAGCGACACGCCGCGTCCGCCAAGCCAGGACACGGCAACACCAATGAGAATCGCCAACAGAGATTTCCAGTGCAGGAAGGAATGCATGACTTCACTGGCGGTAATTTTTCCGCTGGCAATCGGTGCCATCACGCCAATCGTCAGAATGACGATACCGATGCTCAGGCCGTATTTTTCCACCCACGGGAAATAGCTGTTCAACGGTGTGATACGTACCGCCAGCAGAACAAGAATCGCCAGCGTAACGGTCATGTTGTGGCTGATGATACCCAGCCCCGCGAGGACGAGCAGAATTAACAATGTTGGATCGAGATAAGTCATGGATGCGAGTCTGTCGAAAGTAGTCAGATTGTGCGTTAAGCAAACCGCGATGATAGCATTAATAAGGGTCAGGGGCAGGAATCGAAGTAAAGGCCAAGTGAGCAAATGATTCGGGCAGAGACGAGAATAGAAAGGCAGCTTTTCGAGAGAGAAATGGGCAAAACATTCAGGCCGTCAGCCTATCACCGACCGGCGACCTGAACGTAAACGATTGCGCAGTTAGTCTAATTTTACGCCGATACGGTGCGCAACTTCTTCATACGCTTCAATCAAACCACCGAGGCTCTGACGGAAACGGTCTTTATCCATTTTGTTCAGCGTTTCTTTGTCCCACAGGCGGCTACCGTCTGGTGAGAACTCATCACCCAGCACAACTTCACCTTTGAACAGACCGAACTCCAGCTTGAAATCGACCAGAATCAGCCCGGCGTCGCCAAACAGTTTGCTCAGCACGTCGTTCGCCTTGTAGCTCAGCTCTTTCATGCGAGCCAGATTCTCTTCATTCACCCAGCCGAACGTCTTGCAGTAAGATTCGTTCACCATCGGGTCATGCATCTCATCATTTTTCAGGAACAGATCGAACAACGGCGGGTTCAGCTCGATGCCTTCTTCGATACCCAGACGTTTTACCAGCGATCCCGCCGCGCGGTTGCGCACGACACACTCGACCGGCACCATCTCCAGCTTTTTCACCAGCACTTCATTGTCAGACAGCAGGCTCACCATTTGCGTTGGGATTCCAGCTTCTTCCAGTTTGCTCATGATGAAATGGTTGAATTTGTTATTCACCATTCCTTTACGGTCAAACTGCTCAATGCGTGCACCGTCTCCTGCTGATGTATCATTGCGGAACTCCAGCACCAGTAGATCGGGATCTTCGGTGGTGTAGACGGTTTTCGCCTTTCCACGATACAGCTCAGCTAGCTTTTGCATCTTTAATTACTCCACACAGTGAGGGTCAACAAGTACGACCCGATATTTAACGCTTCCCCGAACGGTTGCCGATAGCGCCCGTCAATTCGGGTAGAGATTGTTGAATGAAGAAGGGCCGGATAATCCGACCCTTGGTTTATTTATGCGTTATTTACTGAACGCCGCCTGGAATACGGCCACCAGTGCATCGTTCTGAGACTGGGTTAGCGTATGCCCTTTGGAGTCGATAAATTGCAGACTGCTGCGGTTATCTAAATCGCCGACCTGCAATTTGTAATCGCCGTTAGGCAGTTCAGGATTTTTCGCACCCAGGTCATCCCAGGTTCCGCCGCTCGGTGCACGATACGTCACGGAGACAGAACCCTGCGGACGGCTGCGATCGTTAACCTTCATGCCGATTTTGTCCAACGCGACAGGCAGACGATCCCACACCACGGTATACGGGCCGCGCACAATCAGCAGTGGCAAGCCAGTATCATCCGCCCCGCTCTGCACATCCAGCGAACCAATGGTGCGGTTTGCCAGCGCGTTTTCGCGTGCGGTTGCCTGAGTATCCAGACCATTGCTAAGCGCATTCAGCATCAGGCCGGTGTAGCGCTGAGCCTGATCGCCCGCCGTTACCGGCTGACCGTTCAACTGCAGTCCCAGCAGCTTCACGATCAGTGCAACCTGATAACCCTGCTGCTGCACGGAGATCTGATAACGCCCCTGATATGGGACGTCTTCATCTTCACGCGGCCATGAGATCCAGTCGGTCGTCAGCGTTTGGCTGGCATCCTGACGGCTGGCAATGGTGAACGCCTTGTCTTGCAACACGCGGATAACCTGAGACCAGAGCTGGCTGTTTTGCGCACTGTTTTCTAACAACAGCGTTGCCGTATCTCCTGAGATCTGGGTACGGGAACCATTCAACAAAGCCAATGGCTGCACTGGAGGACGGATATCCAGCTCCTTGCCGACCGCACCATTCAGGGTAACTGGCGGAATATCAAAATCCCCGTTCTGCACCGGTAAAATCATCCCGGCAGGCGTATTCAGCGCGTGCAGCGCCGGTGCCTTCAGATAGGATTCATCGCCACTGACCTGACGCTTATAGCGCTGATCGCTGGAACAAGCCGCCAGCAACATCACGAGTGATATGCCAACAACTTTCGCCACCATCGACTTTTGTAATGAATAACTCATTAAATCTCCCTAACGATTACAGCAAACCCGCTTGCTTAAGTGCTTGCCCCATCACCGTACGACCGGAATCGGTCAGCGGTGTCATCGGCAGGCGCAGCGTATCGGTCGCCATGAGTCCCAATTCCTTACAGGCCCACTTCACCGGAATAGGATTGGGTTCAACAAATAATTTCTGATGCAGTGGCATCAGGCGCTGATTTAAACGGCGCGCTTCAACAAAATTGCCCTGTGCCGCCAGCTTGCAAAGTTCCGCCATTTCACGCGCAGCAATGTTCGCCGTTACGGAAATCACACCGTTACCACCGAGTTGCATAAAGTCCAGACCGCTGGCGTCATCGCCGCTCAGCAAAATGAAGTCTTCACTAACCAGCTCTTGGATCTGGCTTACCCGACTTAAGTTCCCCGTCGCTTCTTTAATTGCGACAATATTTTTCACTTCGGACAAACGGGCAACGGTTTCCGGCAGCATGTCGCAGCCGGTGCGGGAAGGTACGTTATACAGGATTTGCGGCAGATCGGTATGCTCGGCAATCGCTTTGAAGTGCTGGTACAGGCCTTCCTGCGTCGGTTTATTGTAGTACGGTGTGACCGTCAGGCAGCCAACAACACCGGTGCCATGAAAGCGTTTAGTCAGTGAAACGCCTTCAGCGGTAGCATTCGCACCAGTTCCAGCGATGACAGGAATACGTCCGTCGCTCAGTTCCAGCGTCAGCAGCACGACATCGCCATGCTCGTCGTGACTCAGCGTGGCGGATTCCCCCGTCGTGCCGACAGAGACAATCGCCGATGTACCGCTAGCGACATGATAATCAATCAGTTTTTTCAAGCTCGCCCGATCGACGGCGCCTTTGGCGTCCATCGGCGTAACTAGCGCAACAATACTTCCCGTAAACATTGGCCATCCCCTCCACAAACAAGTGCTTCATGGTACTTTTGACTTCTATGCAAAAGCAAGCGGACAAGGGCGTTGTAGGTGCCTGACGCAGGTTTTTTTATGACGCAGTAAACGAAATTAAAAATGCTTCTGACGTTTTGGTACAAAAGCAGCCCGTTTACTGCGACTTATCCGTCACTCGCGGGACGTTTCAGGTTGTTTTTTACTCAACCGGTCAAATCCAAATATCATTTTCAGCCGTACGCTCGCCGCCTTCATGACCCGTATTCAGCACGCCTTTCGGTTCAATGAGCAGCATTTTTACTTCGTGTTCTGCATAAGGCTTATGTTCAACGCCGCTTGGGACAACGTACATTTCCCCAGCATTGATATGCACATTGCCATCACGAAAATCGATTCTCAGTTGCCCTTCCAGCACGATGAACGTTTCGTCCGTTTCGGGATGGGAATGCCAGATAAAATCGCCCTGAATTTTAACGATTTTAAACTGATAGTTATTCATCTGCGCGATCACTTTCGGCTGCCAGCGATCGTCGAATAACGCTAACTTTTGGGCAAAATTAATGGATTTATACATATCGTCTCTCCTTATGATGACGCCCTCAGGCTAGCGAAGCAGAGTACCGGTTGTATTGAACGATTGTGCAAGCAGGCTAAAGCGCAGTGAACATGCGCTGCCAGTGACCGGGAGAAAGGCCAAATGCCTTTACGAAATGGCGCGTCATATGGCTTTGATCGGCGAAACCGGCTTGAGCAGCAATATCGACGAGGCTGCCACCAGCCAGCATGAGCCGCCGGCAGTGTTCGAGGCGGCGCATGGTGACGTAGCGGTACGGCGTCGTGCCGAAGAGTGCGCGGAAATCGCGTGTCAGACTCCAGCGATCCCGACCGCTCACCTGTGCCAGCTCATCAAGCGTAATGGTCTTATCAGAAGCATCATGAATATATTCACGCGCCCGCTCGGCAGCGTGATAGTCGAACAAACGCCGCGGATGCCGCTGCCCCCCCACGGCCGATAGCGCCTGCGCCAGATCGTAGAGCACATCGTCTTCTTCCAACTCATCAAACGCCTCTTCCATTGCTCTGAGCAGCGGTTCTGTTGCCGCAAACAGACGTGGATCGTTGGATATACCGCCGTTAATGAAGGGCAAAGGTTTACCACCGAGTATTTTTTGAATCAGCGCGGGCTCAACGTAAATCATGCGGTACTGAAATCCGTCGACAGAACCCGCTTCGCCATCATGAATCTCATCCGGATGAAGCACCAGCGTTCCCCCCGGCACGCTATTGCACAGGCTGCCGCGATAGTGAAAACGCTGCACGCCGGATAGCGTCCGTCCAATCGCATAGGTATCGTGCCGGTGGGGATCGTAGCCATGGCCACGGAAAAAAGCCTCAATTCGTTCGAACGAGGCGGGATGCTGAGCCTGTTTTACCCAGTCGTTGTTTATTTGATGGCGTCGCATGATGAAAGGCGCTTTATCTCCAATGACCAGTGCTTACCTTAGCGCGGAATGTCTACAATCACGAAATATTGTCTGAGCCGCCCCCTTCGGGCCGCCGCGAGCGGCGTTAAAAATTGCTCCAGTTTTTTATGGCGGGCTATCCCTGCCCGCCACCCTTCGGGCCGCCGCGAGCGGCGTTAAAAATTGCTCCAGGCAATTTTTTATGTTTACCATGTGATTAATGGGAAAAAAGACAGGAAGCATGATGTTGCCAAGCTCACAAGAACACTATCTGGTTATTACCGCGCTGGGAGTCGATCGTCCCGGTATTGTCAATGCGATTACGCGCCACGTCAGTAGCTGTGGCTGCAACATCGAAGATAGCCGTCTTGCTATGCTGGGCAAAGAGTTCACCTTCATTATGCTGCTGTCCGGTAGCTGGAACGCGATAACGCTGATTGAATCAACCCTGCCGCTGAAAGGCGCGGAGATGGATTTGCTGATCGTGATGAAGCGGACGGAGTCACAAGCTAGCCAACCAACCCCCTCCACCGTCTGGGTGAAGGTTGACGTTGCCGACTCTCCTCACATCATCGAGCGTTTTACCGATTTGTTCGATTCTCACCAGCTAAACATTGCTGAGCTGGTTTCAAAAACCCAGCCTGCCGAGGGTGACAAGCCGCCGCAGTTGTATATTCAGATTGCCGCACACAGTTCTGCCACGCTGGATAGCTCAATTATTGAGCCAGCCTTTCATCAGCTATGTACAGAATTGCACGCACAAGGCAGTATTAGCGTCGTTAACTATGCCCAGTAGCATTTGTGCCCAATAGTATTGGGCCGCAAGATTATGGGTATATCCACAGCATAAAGAGAAACAAGACGGAGAGTCGTGATGAACACACTGAAAGCCGGTGATATTGCACCGAAATTTAGCTTGCCCGACCAAGATGGCGAACAAGTAAATTTAACCGACTTCCAGGGACAGAAAGTGTTGGTGTATTTCTACCCTAAAGCGATGACGCCAGGATGCACCGTTCAGGCCTGCGGCCTGCGCGATAATATGGACGATTTGAAAAAACATGGCGTTGAAGTTCTCGGTATTAGCACGGACAAATCAGAAAAGCTGTCCCGCTTCGTCGAGAAAGAAGTCTTAAATTTCACGCTGCTTTCTGATGAAGATCATCAGGTTTCAGAAGGATTTGGCGTTTGGGGAGAAAAAACCTTCATGGGGAAAACCTATGACGGTATTCATCGCATCAGCTTCTTGATCGACGAAAACGGCAAGGTAGAGAAGGTTTTTGACGACTTCAAAACCAGCAACCACCACGACATCGTTCTCGATTATCTGAAAAACGCCTGATTCGCGGTTTTCAGCTCGTCCACCGGCACCGTCATACGTGCCGGTTTTTCCTGCCATTCTCTCTCTTCACCACGTTTTTCCCGCTCGGGCATTTCTTTGTCTGCCATCGCTGGCTAAGATAGTCAGCAGAATGTTTCCACGTTAGCTGTTGATAAGGTTATCTTCCGTTATGTCTATTCGGTTAAGAAAAACGGTCATGTCCGTCCTGTTTGGGGCATTACTGGCTGGCAACCTGCTTCCTGCTCAGGCCGACACGCAGGATCGGCTGCCGGATATCGGCACCACCGCCGGCGGTACGCTCAGTATCAATCAGGAACTGGCAATGGGCGATTTTTACGTCCGCCAGCTGCGGGCGGGTGCGCCGCTTATCAACGATCCGCTGCTGTCCAATTACATTAATCAGCTCGGTAACAGATTGGTCAAACAGGCTGATTCGGTGCGTACACCGTTCCATTTTTACCTAATCCGCAATGACGACATCAACGCCTTCGCCTTCTTCGGCGGCAACGTAGTGCTGCATTCCGCGCTGTTCCGCTACGCCGATAGCGAAAGCGAGCTGGCCTCGGTGCTGGCACATGAAATCTCTCACGTTACCCAGCGCCATCTGGCACGAAGCATGGAATCACAGCAGCGTAGCGCCCCGCTCACCTGGGTCGGCGCGCTCGGTTCTATTCTGCTGGCGATGGCCAACCCACAGTTGGGAATGGCGGCGCTCAGCGGCACGCTGGCGGGCGCGCAGCAGGGCATGATTACGTTCACGCAGGCGAACGAGCAGGAAGCAGACCGCATCGGTATTCAGGTATTGCAGCGCGCGGGCTTTGATCCGCAGGCCATGCCGAACTTCCTGCAAAAGCTGGCGGACCAATCTCGCTATGCCTCCAGACCGCCGGAAATGTTGCTGACTCACCCCTTGCCGGAAAGCCGCCTGTCCGATGCCCGCAACCGCGCCAACCAGATGCGCTCAACGCCGGTACAATCTTCTCAGGATTTCCTGTTCGCCAAAATACGTACCTTTGGTATGTATGGCTCACCGGAGCGTCCGCTGAACAACGATCTACTGGAGCAATGGGAAAAAGGCAACGTGCGAGAGCAACTGGCCGCGAAATATGGCCGCGCGATACAGCTTTATCAGGCGAAGAAGTACGATGAAGCCCGTAATGTGCTGCAACCGCTGCTAAACAGCGCGCCTGAAAACCCGTGGTTTCTGGATATGATGACGGATATCGATATAGGACAAAGCCGCGCGACACAGGCTATCGCCCGTTTACAAAACGTGCCCGGAATGCAGGCGAACCCGGTACTTCAGCTTAATTTGGCGAATGCTTATGTAGAAGGGAAACAGCCTGCTGCCGCCAGCAAAATACTGTATCGCTACACCTACGCGCACCCTGACGATTCGAACGGTTGGGATCTGCTGGCACAAGCCGCAGCAGCACAAGGACAGCGGGCAGAAGAACTGGCTGCACGAGCGGAGAGTCTGGCCCTCAGCGGTCAGCTCGATCAATCTATTCGGTTACTGAGCAACGCGAGTTCACTGGTTAAATTGGGGAGTCTGGAACAGGCGCGTTACGACGCCCGCATTGACCAGCTCCGCCAGTTGCAGCAGCGCTTCCGCCAGTACCAGAAATCCTGATAAGGAGCATGACGATGACACCGTCCTCAACCCAAACACCTGTAACGATTTACCACAACCCGCGCTGCTCCAAGAGCCGTGAAACGCTGGCGCTGCTACAGGAACACAATATCACGCCCAACGTCGTGCTCTATCTCGACACGCCGCCCGACGCCGCAACGCTGGCTCAGCTTATCAAGCAGTTGGGCTTGACTAGCGCGCGCGAGTTGATGAGAACCAAAGAAGAGATTTATCAGCAGTTGGGGCTGTCCGACGCCGCACTAACGGAAGCGCAGCTGATTCAGGCGATGATCGATAACCCGAAGCTCATCGAGCGACCTATTGTCGTGGCACAAGGTCAGGCACGTATTGGCCGTCCGCCGGAACAGGTGCTGGAAATACTGTAGTTGTAGATAAAACGATAGCCGTAAGCGATCCTCAACGACGATCGTTAATAACAGATCGTTGACTACAGACCGAGGATCTCTTTCACAAAAGGAATGGTCAGCTTGCGCTGTGCAGTGATGGAAGCATGGTCGAGCTGATCGAGCGTCATAAATAACGTACGCATTTCCCGATCCAGACGCTTAAGCAGAAAACGGCTGACGTCTTCCGGCAATTCGAATCCGCGCAGTCTGGCACGCAGCTGTAGCGCTTCCCCTTTTTCGTCATCCGACAATGGCTGCAGCTTGTAGATCTGTCCCCAATCAAGGCGAGAAGCCAGATCGGGCAGACGTAAATTCAGCTGACGCGGCGGACGATCGCCAGTAATCAACAGCCGGGCACGCCCTGTTTCCTGAATGCGGTTATACAGATTAAACACCGCCATTTCCCACTCTTCATCGCCCGCGATAGATTCGATGTTATCGATACACACCAGCGCCAGTTGCTCCATCCCTTCCAGCACATCGGGTACAAAGTAGGCACGTTTATCCAGCGGCACATAGCCCACCGCACGTTCCTGACGCGACAGTTCGGCGCAGGCAGCATGCAGCAGATGGCTGCGCCCGCCCCCTTCGCGTGACCAGAAATAGATGTAGCTACCATGCTCCTGATACAAAGCATTATTGACGGCGGCAAGAAGAGACGCGTTTTCACCCGGATAGAAACTGGCAAATGTTTCGTCATCGGGTAAGTAGAGTGGCAATGAAAGCTGTGCCGGCGTGTTCAGAATCACCTCAAGCAAAACGGGCAGGAAACGGATCGAGTTTATCACAGAAACCGGCCCCTGTTGAGGACGCGATACGCACGGCCTCAACAGGGGGAGGAATGACGCGGTTATGAACGCGCGTCGTTCTCTTCCGGCGCATCGAGGATCTCTTCCTCTTTGCGGAACAGGCTGATGACCTTAAACACCAGACTCATGCCGATACCAACAACCGTCGCCAGCGCCATGCCCTTCAGTTCGGTCGAGCCCAGATGCACTTTCGCGCCGCTGACGCCGATGATCAGAATCACGGAGGTCAGGATCAGGTTCTGCGCTTTGTTGTAATCCACTTTGGATTCAATCAGCACGCGAATACCGGATGCACCAATTACGCCGTACAGCAGCAGCGACACGCCGCCCATAACGGGAACCGGTACAGCCTGAATCGCCGCCGCCAGTTTGCCCACGCAGGAAAGCAGAATCGCCAGGATCGCCGCACCGCCGATCACCCAGGTGCTGTACACTTTAGTAATCGCCAGCACGCCGATGTTTTCACCGTAAGTTGTGTTCGGTGTGGAACCGAAGAAACCAGACAGCACGGTAGAAATGCCGTTGGCGAACATGGAGCGATGCAGCCCCGGTTCACGCATCAGGTCTTTCTTCACGATATTCGCCGTCACCACCAGGTGACCAACGTGTTCCGCAATCACCACCAGCGCCGCAGGCAGAATCGCCAGAATGGCAAACCACTCAAAACGTGGCGTATAGAATGTCGGCATCGCGAACCAGTGCGCTTCACGAATCGGAGTTAAATCCACCACGCCCAGCGCGAACGACAGCGCATAACCTGCCAGTACCCCGATCAGAATCGGGATGATCGCCAGAAAGCCGCGAAACAGCACCGAGCCCAAAATGGTGATTGCCAGCGTCGCCAGTGAAATCGTCACCGCGGTAGAATCGACAGAAGCGCCATCGGCAGGCAGCAGCCCAGCCATTCCCGCTGCGACACCCGCCAGTTCAAGACCGATAACGGCGACAATCGCCCCCATCGCCGCAGGCGGAAACAGCACATTTAGCCAGCCGGTGCCCGCTTTCTTAACAATCAGCGCCACCAGACAGAACAACACGCCGCACATAATGAAGCCACCCAGTGCAACTTCATACCCCAGCGGCAACAGCAGTAAAACCGGGGAAATAAACGCGAAGCTCGACCCCAAATACGCCGGGATTTTGCCCTTACAAATGAATAAATAAAGCAGCGTACCGACCCCGTTGAATAACAGTACGGTTGCCGGATTGATCTTGAACAGAATGGGTACCAGAACGGTAGCGCCAAACATCGCAAACAGATGCTGGAAACTCAACGGGATGGTTTGTAACAAGGGTGGTCGTTCACTTACCCCGATGGCGCGACGAGTCATCTTCAATATCCTCTGTAGTGTTGTTATCTAGTGTTGCTATTTATGTGTGCAGGTAGACCCGCACTTATTATCACAGCCAGACTTACCCCCGCCTCACCGTAGTGAAGCAGGAACATGTTGACTGCTGATGTATAAAAGAACCGCGTGTGACGTAACACAGGCCATGGCGCACCATAGGAAATACTTAGGTTTACGCCAAAAAAAAGCCGACTATCAAGTCGGCTTACCTGTTATTTCGTACCAAATATTTTATCGCCCGCATCACCCAGGCCCGGCATGATGTAACCCTGCTCGTTGAGGCCTTTATCGATGGATGCCGTGTAAAGCTCGACATCTGGATGGGCTTTTTCCAGTGCGGCAATCCCTTCTGGAGCGGCAACCAACACCAGCACTTTAATGCTGTGACAACCCGCTTTTTTCAGCAGATCGATCGTCGCGATCATTGAGCCACCGGTTGCCAGCATAGGGTCAACCACCAGCGCCATGCGCTCTTCGATATTGGAAACCAGCTTCTGGAAATAAGGAACAGGCTCCAGCGTCTCTTCATCACGGTAGATGCCGACAACGCTGATACGCGCGCTAGGGACATTTTCCAGCACGCCTTCCATCATCCCCAATCCTGCACGCAGAATCGGTACGACGGTAATTTTCTTGCCTTTGATCTGATCGACTTCAACCGGACCGCACCAGCCATCAATGGTGACTTTTTCGGTTGCCAGGTCAGCCGTCGCTTCGTAAGTCAGCAAACTTCCCACTTCGGAAGCCAGCTCACGAAAACGCTTCGTGCTAATATCGTTCTCACGCATCAAACCCAGTTTGTGTTTGACGAGTGGGTGTTTCACCTCGACGATCTTCATCATTATCTCCCCATCGGCTAGTGGACGGACAAAAACGCCAAACGCGTTTTTAAACACCGCTTGCGGCGGCCCGCAGGGCGGCGGGCACAAGAGCCCGTCGTAAAAAAAATCGCGGGATTATACCGCCTTTTTTACTTAGCGCCATATGATTAAGCCTGATCCAGATCAACCGAGAAGAGAAATTGTCGCCATTAACGAAAAATAGCCAGCCGATGACTCATCACTCGCAAACGATTGCCTACACTGTTAGAATTAGCGCGCATTATTTTTACCACAGTATGTTTTCTAAATACCGTGTTTTCTGAATACGACCCGTAACCTTCGTGGGGACTCAGCAGTGACCGACAAAACCTCTCTCAGCTATAAAGACGCAGGCGTGGATATCGATGCAGGCAATGCATTGGTCGACCGTATCAAAGGTGTAGTGAAACAGACCCGTCGCCCGGAAGTTATGGGTGGATTGGGTGGTTTCGGTGCCTTGTGCGCCTTACCGCAAAAATACCGCGAACCGATTCTGGTTTCCGGCACTGACGGAGTCGGCACCAAACTGCGCCTGGCGATGGACCTGAAACGCCACGATACGATTGGTATCGATCTGGTTGCAATGTGCGTGAACGACCTGGTCGTTCAGGGCGCTGAGCCGCTGTTCTTCCTCGACTATTACGCCACGGGCAAGCTGGATGTTGACACCGCTGCCAGCGTGATTACCGGTATCGCGGAAGGCTGTAAGCAATCAGGCTGTGCGCTGGTCGGTGGTGAAACCGCCGAAATGCCGGGTATGTATCACGGTGAAGACTACGACGTTGCCGGCTTCTGCGTCGGTGTCGTAGAAAAATCAGAAATTATTGACGGCAGCAAAGTGCAGAACGGCGATGTTCTGGTTGCCCTCGCTTCTAGCGGCCCGCACTCAAACGGCTATTCGCTGGTGCGCAAAGTGCTCGAAGTCAGCAAGACCGATCCAGAGCAGTTCGAGCTGGAAGGCAAATCACTGGCCGATCACCTGCTGGCCCCGACCAAAATCTACGTGAAATCAATACTGTCCCTGATTGAGAAAGTCGATGTCCACGCCATTTCTCACCTGACCGGCGGCGGCTTCTGGGAAAATATCCCGCGCGTACTGCCAGAAGGCATGCAGGCGACGATCGACGAATCCAGCTGGCAATGGCCTGCCGTTTTCAACTGGCTGCAACAGGCCGGTAATGTCAGCCGTCACGAAATGTATCGTACTTTCAACTGCGGTGTTGGTATGATCATCGCACTGCCAGCCGAACAGGCAGACGAGGCCGTTGCATTACTCAACAGCAGCGGCGAAAACGCATGGAAAATCGGCGTCATTACTCAAACCGATGCCGGAGACGCAGTGGTTATTAACTGATGAAAAACATCGTTGTGCTGATTTCAGGTCATGGAAGCAACTTACAGGCGTTGATTGACGCCTGTAAGAACGGACGCCTTAAAGGAAAGATCGTCGCCGTATTCAGTAATAATGCGGAGGCTTACGGACTAGAACGCGCACAGGATGCGGATATTCCTACGTGCGTCCTGAATCCTGAAGATTTTGCCGACCGCGCCGCATTTGATGCCGCACTGGCAAATGAAATTGAGCAATATGAGCCGGCGCTGGTGGTTCTGGCAGGTTACATGCGGATTCTTAGCCCGGAATTTGTTGCCCAGTTTGCCGGCAAAATGCTGAACATTCACCCTTCCCTGCTGCCCAAATATCCTGGCCTGCATACACACCGCAAGGCGCTGGAAAATGGCGATCGGGAACATGGGACATCCGTCCATTTCGTCACCGATGAACTGGATGGCGGCCCACTGATTCTGCAAGCGAAAGTGCCTGTATTCAGTGACGACACGGAAGAAAGCCTGAGCGAGCGCGTGAAGACGCACGAGCACACGATTTATCCGATGGTCATCAACTGGTTCCTGAACGGCAGACTGGTGATGCGTGATAATGAAGCCTGGCTGGACAGCGTGCGTATTCCACCACAGGGCTACGCTGCCGAGTGATGTTGTCAGCTCATCGCTTCATCATAGAGTAAGGCTCCCCTGCGGAGCCTTACTTTTTATTGCGTCTTCTTATTACGTCTTCTTTTCTACATCCACTCATTAATTATCACCCTTTTCCCCTTCCCTCTCTGCGCTTTAAATATTTACTAATCTTTACGAAATAATCACTAAGACTCAGATAAAAAAGAACATTTCTATCAACCCAAATTACACGCACTCTTCATCGGTTGAAAACGAAAATGACAATGATTATCTTTCCCCATCTTAAATTTTGTGAACTCCACCATGCGTACCGTCTTACTGCTTTGCCTGCTGTTTCTTAGCCCGCTCTTGCAGGCAAAAACCGTCACCGACATTTTAGGCCGACAGGTCGCGATCCCAGACAATCCTCAGCGCATCATTCTTGGCGAGAGCCGCATGCTGTATACGCTGGCGTTGCTCCAACCTGATAATCCGGCAAAACATGTCGTCGGCTGGCCGGGAGATATGGCGCGCTACGATGCGCAGAGCTGGTCACGCTATATCGAAAAATTCCCACAGCTGAGCCAGATCCCCCAGTTAGGTAACGGCAGCCTGCAAGCAATGAATGCAGAAATGCTGCTGCCGTTAAAACCCGACCTGGTCATTTTTCCACGGCTGGCAAAAAATGCGGCTAATGAAGACCTTCTGCAACAAACGCTGACCCGTGCGGGGATCCCATTTATTTACGTCGATCTGCGTATCGATCTGCTTAACAACACATTGCCCAGTATTCATCTACTCGGTGAAGTACTGAATCAATCTTCGCGCGCTACCGCCTTCAGCAATTTCTATCAGCAGCATATGGACGTGATTCGCCAACGCATCGCGCAATACCACGGCAAGAAACCGACGGTCATGCTGCATCTGCATTTGGGCAGACGAGATACCTGCTGCACCACGGCGGTCGGCGGCAGTCTTGGCGATCTGCTGACTTTCGCTGGCGGCGAGAATATTGCCAGCGGCACCATCAATAGCGTCTACGGAGAGCTGAGCCCGGAGCGCGTTCTGGCCGCCAATCCCGACGTCTATATCGCCACCGGCATGGCAGGGCCGGAGGGCAAACGTTTCTCCAGCCTGATGCTCGGACCTCTGGTTAATGCAGAGCAGGCGAAAGAGAGCTTCGACACGCTTATCCGTCAGGAACCTATTTTGTCTCACCTGCGCGCCGTGCAAACAGGCCATGCCTGGAGTATGTGGCACAACTTCTACCTCAGCCCGTACCACGTCGTCATGGTCGAGATGTTTGCCAAGGCGCTCTACCCGGAGCGATTTGCCGATATCGATCCGCAACAAACACTACAACAACTTTATCAGCAGTTTTTACCTATTGAATTTTCAGGGATTTATTGGAGTCAGATTTCGCATGAATAAAAAGACCACGTTACGTCACGGCTGGCCGCTGCTGGCACTGTTGCCGTTTAGCATTCAGGCAGCCATCGTTGATGGCAAAGCAGACACCATGGTGGTAAACGCCACCACTGGCGATCAGGCAGGAAAAGAAGCCGGCTATCAGCCGCATAAAACCGTGACTGGCACCCGTACCGAAAGCCGCCTGCTGGATGTCCCGCAGGCCGTCAACGTCGTCCCGACTCAGGTGCTTGACGATCGTGCGGTACGCAACATTGATGAAGCACTGTATAACGTCAGCGGCATCACCCAGTCCAATACGCTGGGCGGCACACAGGATGCCATCATCAAACGTGGCTTCGGCGATAACCGCGACGGTTCGATCTTTCGTGATGGCGTGCGCTCCATTCAGGCACGTAACTTTACGCCCAGCAGCGAACGCGTCGAAGTGCTGAAAGGCCCGGCCTCCATGCTCTACGGCATGGGCGAACCCGGCGGCGTGATCAATATCATCAGTAAGAAGCCCGAACTGGTACAGAAAACGCACATTGAAGGCTGGGGAAGCAGCTTCAAAGGTGGCGGCGGGCAGCTGGATGTCACCGGCCCGTTAGGTACGTCCGGTCTGGCTTACCGTATGGTGGTCGATCACGATGAAACTGATTACTGGCGCAACTTCGGGCGTAACCGCCAGACGACGGTTGCGCCGTCGCTGATGTGGTACGGCGAAGACACCACCGTGCGCGTAGCCTACGAACATATGGAATACCTGACACCTTTCGATCGCGGCACCCTTATCGATCCGAAGACGGGTAAGCCGGTAAATACGCCACGCGATCGCCGTTTTGATGAAAGCTACAATGCAACACGCGGCGATCAGGACAGCGTCACCATGCAGGTTGACCGTAATCTGAATGACCGCTGGAAAAGCAGCCTGACTTATTCGTATAACCGCAACCGCTACAGCGACAATCAGGCGCGGGCGATGAGTTATAACGCTAACACAGGAATACTGACTCGCCGTGCAGATGCAACCGCCGATGCACATTCTCAGACTCAAATCGTCCAACTGACGCTGAATGGCGATATGGATTGGGGACGCATCAATCACCAATTGCTGCTTGGATTTGATTACGAAGCAGACCGAACCTTCCGCGGTGATATGATTCGTGCAACAAAGAGCACATCTGGATTTGATATTTATAATCCGGTCTATGGGCAGCTCCCTGCGTCAACTAACGTTCTCGCCGCCGAAAGCGATCAGCGTGAAAATATCGATAGCAAAGCCTTCTTTATGCAAGATGCTATTCGTCTTAACGATCGCTGGCAGTTGCTGGGTGGCCTGCGTTATGACACGTTCGATACGATGTCTGGCAAAGGGCGTCCGTTCGTCACGCGTACTGACAGCACCTACAGTCGCGTTGTCCCACGTGCGGGTGTGGTTTATAGCCTGACATCCTATTCTTCGCTTTATGCCAGCTATAGTGAATCATTCAAACCGAACACCTCTATCGCTACACAAATCGATTCACTGCCACCAGAGTTAGGACGATCTTACGAAATAGGAACCAAATGGGACCTGCCCAACCGCATTACTGGTAACGTGGCGTTGTTCGATATTGAAAAACAAAACGTAATGGTGGACGAGCTGATAAATGGTCAAACGGTAACACGCACTGCAGGCACGGTACGTTCGCAAGGTATCGAACTGGATCTGGCGGGCAATATCACCGATTCCTTAAGCCTGATCGGTTCCTATGCCTATACCGACGCCCGTGTCACCGCGGATCCAGAAAACACCGGTAAACGCATGCCTAACGCTGCGCGCCATACCGCCTCGCTATTCCTGACGCAGGACTTCGGCAGCATTGGTTTGGCGGCTGGTGACGATCTTCGTGCTGGCGCAGGCGCGCGCTACGTCAGTCGTCGCGCGGGTGATGCAGCAAACACCTTCTATCTGGATGATTACACCGTCGCCGATGCCTTTGTTACCTATAGTCTGCCGCTCAACGGTTACAAGGTGAAATGGCAACTCAACGTGAAGAACCTGTTCGACCAGACCTATTATCCATCCAGCGGTAACAATCTGCGCGTCGCCGTCGGTGAACCGCGTCAGGTGGTACTGCGCGCCAGCGTCGATTTCTGATGCACTTTCGCCCCGCGTCTCACCGATGCGGGGCACCTTGCTGTGTTTCATTCCACATTCAGCGTTCAGCACCAGCCTCCCCGCCGCTATACTAGCGTTGGCATACTCATGCCAGCGTGACCTAGGTAACCACGGTTCACGTCCCTTTTATCAATTAAGGATTCACTATGTCCGGTACGAGCAATTCCGTTCGGCTACGACCGCTGGAGCGGGACGATCTCACTTTTGTTCATCAGTTGGATAACAATGCCAGTGTGATGCGTTATTGGTTTGAAGAGCCTTACGAAGCCTTTGTCGAACTCAGCGATCTGTACGACAAACATATTCATGACCAAAGCGAGCGGCGCTTCATTATTGAACACGAGCAGACCAAAGTTGGTCTGGTTGAGCTGGTGGAGATCAACCATATCCACCGCCGTGCGGAATTTCAGATCATTATCGATCCCGCGTATCAAGGCAAAGGTTACGCCAGCGCGGCAGCCAAGCTGGCGATGGATTACGGCTTCTCGGTGTTGAACCTCTATAAGCTGTATTTGATTGTGGATAAGGAAAACCAGAAGGCGATCCACATCTACAGCAAACTGGGGTTTGAGGTCGAAGGCGAACTGATACATGAGTTTTTCATCAACGGTGAATATCGCAACACGATCCGCATGTGCATTTTCCAACATCAATATCTGGCGAAGCACAAAACCGTGACGGGAACCGGCGGCGAAGCACCGGGAAGTTCTATCAGTCAGTGAGATAAAAAGGCCAGCTCGCTGGCCTAAAGCGATTTACATCCTCTACCCCTCTTAAGCTCGTTTTATGTAGGCTTGGAGACGGTTTCGTGCGCAACAATACCGCTATTCTTATGCTACCTCGTAGCACGCGCCCGACGCAGGGCGCTTGTATCTTTCTCACGTAGTGATTAGCTATCACTACATGAAACAGAGTGAGCTTCCGCAGGGCGCTAAGGCTATCAACCTTGCGATT
>NZ_JBIXKO010000024.1:0-40072 GCF_044751765.1 Pectobacterium sp. CHL-2024
ACGCTATTCCTTTTAAGAAAATACGCGTAAAGGATAACAAGATGTTCATAGTGCTAATAGCGCAAAAAAAGGCCTAAAACCAAGCAAACACATTGATTAATATTAAAATAATATCATTTTGAATAAATTAGATAGCGAATCAAAAAGACTCAATCATCATATGAGAACAGGGCATTCCCCTGTTCTCAACCTATTGATAAACCATTTTTATTCATGGGATAAGGGCATAGCCCCCTGCGCGCTAGCGCTCCAGCTTCGGATACACATCTGCGATCTTATCGCCGGTAAAATGCGCGATCCAGCCTTCCGGGTTATCGAACAGGCGGATGGCGGTGAAGTGCGGTTCCGGTCCCATATCAAACCAGTGCGCGGTGCCCGCGGGTACGGACAGCAGATCGTTCTTTTCACACAGGATCTGGTAAATCTTGCCGTTCAGGTGCAGACAGAAAAGCCCCGCGCCTTCCACGAAAAAGCGCACTTCGTCTTCATGATGCACATGCTCGGATAAAAACTTGGTGCGCAGCTCCGCGCGCTGCGGATTATCAGAACGCATGCTGATGACATCCCAGCTCTGATAGCCTTTTTCTGCCACCAGCTTATCGATTTCATGCTGATAGGCCGCCAGCACTTCTTCAGACGACGGCGCGTCACTCAGCTTCTGGCTGGCTTCCCAGCGTTCAAAACGTACGCCGATGTCGTTCAGCTGTTTCTGAATCGCCTCGGCATCCTGACTTTGCCAAATCGGCTGGCTTGCATCGCTGTCGCTAAAAATGGTTAATCCACTCATTGGGCGTACTCCGGTAAGTCGATCTGGTCAAAACGTGCCACCTGGCGGTGACGGCTTACGTTATCCGCATCATCACGAATAAGCTGACAGGTGTGCCAACCGGCTTCCTGCGCGGCATCCAGCTCCTGACGAATGTCCGACAGGAATAACAGTTGCTCAGCAGGCAGCCCGATGGCTTGTGCAATCGTGCGATAAGAATCAGTCTCCCGCTTCGCGCCGACGCGGGTATCAAAATAGTCGCTGAACAGCGGGCGCAGATCGCCCGCGTTGCTATACCCAAACAGCAGTTGCTGCGCTTCCACCGAACCTGACGAGTACACATACAGGCTCAGGCCCTGCTGCTGCCATGCGGCGAGCTGCTTCGCGACTTCAGGGTACAGATGCCCCTGAAAATCGCCGTTACGGTAGCCCGTACGCCAGATAATGCCTTGCAGCTGCTTCAGCGCGGTGGATTTACGATCTTCATCCATAAACTGGTTCAGCGCAGCAATCAGCGTCTCGCTATTCGCATCGGGCTGACCTAGCTCCTGACGCAACGCATCCAGCGCCTGCGCGATCTCAGGATCGCTACCGTGCTGGCGAACGGTGTCGGCCAGACGTTCGCGGGCATAAGGAAACAGCACGCTGTGAACAAAACGGATATCGCTGGTGGTGCCTTCAATATCCGTCACAATCGCGTTAATCATGCTTTGGCCTCCAGCAGTCGACGTTGCAATTCGCACTGGAACAGGAACTCCAGCCCTTCCAGATGACGACGTGCTTCTTTCACCGTCGCGCCCCAGCAGTAAAGACCGTGGCCGCGCACCAGAAAGCCGTAGCGTAGCGGCGTGTGGCTGGCGTACTCAGTTACCCGTTGCGCCAGCGTCGGAATATCCTGATCGTTATCGAAAATCGGGATCGCCACGCGATCCAAATGGGTGGTTTGCCCCGCCAGCGACTTTTGCATTTCGTAGCCGTGCAGCACCAGCTCAGCGCCCTTCTCTACCCGGGACAGCACCGTCGCGTTCACCGAGTGCGTATGCAGCACCGCACCAATAGTCGGCTCGCGGCGATACAACAGCGTATGCAGCCCCGTTTCCGCCGACGGCGTGCGACCGCTCGGCACATGGTTAGTGACAATCTCCACCAGCAGGAAATCCTCTACCTGAAGGCTGCCTTTGTCTTTACCCGATTCAGTAATCAGGCACTGCGCGTCATCAAGGCGTACGGACATATTGCCGCCCGTCGCCGGACACCAGCCTTTCTCGCCGATCCAGTGGCAGGCCGCAAGCAGCGCCGTCAATTGTTGATTTTCAGTCATGAGGCTTCCCGTTTTTGGTCTTTCTGTTTCAAAGCATGCAGTTGCAGGTTTAGATCTTTTCATTATGTCTTAGCACGCAAAGGCATTTAGCCGTTTAAACGTCCAAGCGTCTTGATTGCCAAATACTAACAGCATGTTATATTACCAAGCAATACAGGCTTGCAGGAGTTCCACCCCGCTATGAGCGCCGCTCTGATTCCCGACAGTAAACTGCCTTCGCTGGGCACCACCATCTTCACCCAGATGAGTGCGCTGGCCCAACAGCATCAGGCCATCAATCTATCACAAGGTTTCCCTGATTTTGACGGCCCTGACTATTTACAACAGCGGCTGGCGTATCACGTCAGTCAGGGTGCCAACCAATATGCGCCGATGACCGGCATCGCGCCGCTGCGTCAGGCGATTGCTGAAAAAACGGAAGAGCTGTACGGCTGGCGACCGGATGCCGATAGCGAAGTGACCGTCACGGCGGGTGCGACTGAAGCGCTGTTTGCCGCCATTGCCGCGCTGGTACGTCCCGGCGACGAAGTGATTTGTTTCGATCCCAGCTATGACAGCTATGCACCTGCCGTTACGCTGGCTGGCGGCGTACTCAAACGCATCGCCTTGCAACCGCCCGCGTTTCGCGTGGACTGGTCGCATTTTGCTGAGCTGCTGAGCGAACGCACTCGTTTGGTCATCCTGAATACGCCGCACAACCCGTCCGCCACCGTCTGGCAGAAGGCTGATTTTGAGCAGCTGTGGCAGGCAATTGCCGCGCGTAACATCTTCGTGCTGAGCGATGAAGTCTACGAGCACATCTGTTTCGACAGCGAAGGACATGCCAGTGTGCTGGCACATCCGTCGCTGCGCCAACGCGCCATCGCCGTTTCATCATTTGGCAAAACGTTCCACATGACCGGCTGGAAAGTCGGTTATTGCGTCGCCCCAGCCGCCTTAAGCGCAGAAGTGCGTAAGGTTCACCAGTATCTGACGTTCTCCGTAAATACGCCCGCGCAGTTCGCCATTGCCGATATGCTGCGTGAACAGCCGCAACACTGGCGTGAACTGCCCGATTTTTACCGCGCGCGTCGCGATCGTTTCATCAAGGCGCTGGCAGGCAGCCGTTTTGACATTCTGCACTGTGAAGGCACTTACTTCCTGCTGGCGGACTATCGGGCGATTTCCGATCTGGACGATGTCAGCTTCTGCCGCTGGCTGACCGAACACGTTGGCGTCGCGGCCATTCCGCTGTCCGTCTTTTGCGCCGATCCGTTCCCACATACGTTGATTCGACTATGCTTTGCTAAACAGGAAGCAACGTTGGATGCCGCTGCGGAGCGTTTATGTCGACTTTAAAGATTTCATTGCTGCAACAGCCGCTGGTCTGGCGCGATGGCGAAGCCAACCTGCGCCACTTCGATACCTTATTGGCAGAGATGAGCGGGCGTGATGTGATTGTCCTGCCGGAGATGTTCACCACCGGTTTTGCGATGGAAGCAGCCAAAGGCAGTCTGGATCAGTCAGTTGTAGAGGCGTGGCTGCACCAGTGGGCGCAGAAGACGAATGCGCTGATCGGCGGCAGCGTCGCGGTAAATACGCCAAAAGGGGCGGTGAACCGGTTCCTGCTGGTCGATCCGCACGGCGAGGTGCATCACTACGATAAACGCCACCTGTTCCGCATGGCGGACGAACACCATCACTATCAGGCAGGCACGGAGCGGGTCACCCTTGAGTGGCGCGGCTGGCGTATCTGTCCGATGATCTGCTACGACCTGCGTTTCCCGGTCTGGTCACGCAACCGGCAGGACTACGATTTGGCGCTGTATGTCGCCAACTGGCCAGCGCCACGAGCCGCCCACTGGCAGACGCTGCTGGCGGCGCGCGCCATTGAGAATCAGGCCTACGTCGCAGGCTGCAACCGCGTCGGCACCGACGGCAACGGCCACAGCTACCGCGGCGATAGCCTGATTATTAATGCTCAAGGGGAAATTCTGGCCTCTGCCGCTCCCAACCAGCCCGCCCGTCTGGACGCCGAGCTGTCGCTGGAAGCGCTGCAAAGCTACCGGGAATCCTTCCCTGCCTGGCGCGATGCCGATCGCTTTACGCTGTAACTGTCTCGCTACTGTGCAGAAGCGTGGTAGAACACCGCCTGACTGTACGCCTGTAGCGCCAGCGCCACATCTGCCGTGGTCACGGACTCGTCAGGATGGTGGCTGATGCCGCCGCGGCAGCGGACAAACAGCATCGCCACCGGCCAGCGTTCGGCAATAGCAATCGCATCGTGCCCCGCGCCGCTTGGCAACATCAGCGTTTTGCCTTGTACCTGCGTCACCGCCTCATTTAATACCGACTGCAAGGCGGGATCGCAGCGGGTTGCCGCAATACGGTAATACTCGTCGGCGCTGAACTGGCAGCCGCGCTGGTGCGCGATAGCCTGTCCCAACGTCAGGAGTTTTTGTAGCAGCGCATCCAGCGGTGCATCCTCCGGCCCGCGAATATCCAGCGTCATCTTCACCTCACCGGGAATAACGTTCGCCGCGCCCGGTAAGCACTGTAATGTGCCAAACGTGGCGACCAGATGAGGATCGCTTTCCCGCGTTATCCGCTCAGCCTGCGCCATCCAGTCGGCGGCCGCCGCCAGCGCATCCTGCCGCTGCGTCATCGGCACCGTGCCCGCATGCCCCGCCAGCCCGAGGAATGTGCAGTTAAGCCGCCGCGCCCCGTTAATCGCGGTGACCACGCCCAGCGCCAGATCCTGCTGTTCCAGACACGGCCCTTGCTCGATGTGTAACTCCAGATAGGCGGTGATATCGCTGACCGGACGTGCCGCCAGTGCCACCTCAAGCGGATCCAGCCCCGCAATGGTCAACGCCTGCGCCACACTGGTGCCCTCAGCATCCTGACACTCCAGCCAGTTCTCCGGCCAGGTGCCCGTCAATCCCCGACTGCCCAGCAGCGTAATGCCAAAACGCGTGCCTTCTTCATCGCCGAAGCCGATGATTTCCAATGCCACGGGCAAACGCATCCCTTGTTGATGGAACGCACGTACCACTTCAATCGCCGTCAATACGCCCAGCATGCCGTCATAGCGCCCGGCATTGCGCACCGTATCCAGATGCGAACCAAGCAACAGCGCTGTCGCATCCGGTGTTAATCCTTCATAGCGACCACAAATGTTGCCAACGCTATCCTGCCAGACGTTCATGCCCGCTTCGCGCATCCATTCTCCCACCTGCGCATTGGCACGCAGGTGCTCCAGCGACAGATAAACACGGGTCAGTTGGCCGGGCGTTTCACTGATTTCCGCCAGCGCATCGCAGCGCGACATAATCTGCTCAGCGGCGGCCTGTGCAGCAGCAGGCAACATCAACATTTCACTCATGCACGTCCCTCATCCGCCGCATAGCAATTCCAGGCCGCCTGCAAGGCTTCGCCCTGCACGCTGCGGAAACCAAGACGATTCAGCACCGCCTCCAGCGCCGTCAGCGTTTGCATCACGCAGTCTTTACGCGCGTTGTAGCCCATCGTCCCGATGCGCCAGATCTTGCCCTGAAGCGGGCCAAAGGACGTGCCGATCTCAATGGCGAAATCTTCCAGCAGCAGCTTACGCACCTGTTCACCGTGAACGCCGTCAGGAATCACCACGCCCAGTACGTTATTCATTTTGTGGGTCAGCGAGCCAAAGGTCTCCAGCCCCATTCCCTGAATCCCCGCCACCAGCGCACTGCCGTGCAGCGCATGGCGGGCAATGCTGCGATCCAACCCTTCTTCGAGGATCGTTCGGGCACACTCGCGGGCGGCAAACAACATGCTCGTCGCCTCGGTATGGTGGTTCAGGCGCTCCGGCCCCCAGTAATCCATCACCATGCCCAGATCGAAATAGTTGGAATAGATCATTTCGTCGTCGCCGTCCTGATGCGCGTCCGTTCGGATCCCCTGCTCAATACATTTGCGACGGCGGATCACCGCTTCCATCTGCGAACTGAGCGTGATCGGTGAACTGCCAGATGGCCCTCCCAGACACTTCTGCAATCCGGCGGAAACCGCATCCAGTCCCCACTTATCTGTTTCCAGCGGATTACCGCCAAAAGACGCCGTGGCATCGGTATAGAACAGTACGCCGTGACGGCGGCAGATCTCGCCCAATTCCTCCAGCGGTTGCAGCATGGTGGTCGACGTATCGCCCTGCACCGTCAGCAGTAAACGCGGGCGTACTGCTTTGATCGCATCTTCAATCTGGTCCGGCGAGAACACCTCGCCCCACGGCACTTCAATGGTATGAACGTCAGCACGACAGCGGCGGGCAATCTCACACAGCAGATGACCAAAACGACCAAACACGGGCACCAGTACTTTATCGCCAGGGCGGATTGCCGACAGCAAAATCGCCTCAATGCCCGCGCGCGAGGTGCCATCGACCAGCATCGTCCAGCGGTTTTCCGTGCGGAAAAGTTGACGATAGAGCGCCATGACCTGATTCATGTAGTTCGTCATCGCGGGATCATATTGCCCCACCAGTTGACTGGCCATTGCCCGTAATACGCGCGGATCGGCATTGATCGGCCCCGGCCCCATCAGCAGGCGATGAGGGGGATTGATTTGCGCGTACAGTTCGCTGTTCATGGTTATGTGCTCCAGATTCTTTACGTTACTGACCTGCTAATCGAATGATTTGATGCGCGTTTCCGTGCGTGATTAGCTCAAAAGAGGGAAGCCTTACGCTTCCGATAGTCCCCGGACCGAGGCGATAAACTGTTTCAGTTCGCGGGTCTGTGGGTTAGCGAACAGCGTTTTGCTGTCGCTCTGCTCCCAGACCGTGCCCTGATGCATAAACACCACGCGGTCGCCCACTTCACGGGCAAAATTCATTTCATGCGTCACCAGAATCAGCGTCATGCCTTCTGCGGCCAGCTGTTCCAGCACCTTCAGTACTTCGCCGACTAATTCAGGATCAAGCGCCGAGGTAATTTCATCGCACAGCAGAACTTTCGGGCTCATCGCCAGCGCGCGGGCAATCGCGACGCGCTGCTGCTGGCCGCCCGACAGGTTGGCAGGGTAATAGTGAAGGCGCTCACCCAGCCCCACCTTTTTCAACACCCGTTCGCCCAGCTCACGGCACTCTGCCGCACTTTTACCCAGCACGCGGCGCGGTGCCAGCATCACGTTTTCCAACGCCGTCATGTGCGGAAACAGATTGAAGTTCTGGAACACCATCCCGACTGAGCGGCTGATTTCCCGCGCCTGCGAATCTCTGTCGGTAACTGTCATCCCGCCCAGCTTAATGCTGCCGTCCTGATAGCCTTCCAGACCGTTCATGCAGCGTAATAGCGTGCTCTTACCAGAGCCGCTGCGCCCGATGATCGAAATGACCTCACCCATTTCAATATCCAGATCCACGCCTTTCAGGACATGGTTCTGGCCGTAATATTTTTGAACCTGATTAATGGTGATGAGCGGCATTGAATTTCTTCTCCAGATAGCGGCTGTAGTAAGAGAGCGGATAGCACATCAGGAAGTAGCCCAGCGCCACCAATCCGAACACTTTAAACGGCTGATAGGTCACGTTATTCAACATGGTTCCCGCCTTGGTCAGTTCGATAAATCCGATGATCGACGCCAGCGCGGTACCTTTAATCACCTGCACGGAAAACCCCACGGTAGGCGCGATGGCGATACGCATCGCCTGCGGCGCAATCACCCGATAGAGCGTCTGGCCGAAATCCAGCCCGAGGCAGCGCGACGCTTCCCACTGCCCTTTCGGCAATGCTTCCACGCTGCCGCACCAGATATCCACCAGAAAGGCGCTGGTAAAGAGCGTCAGCGCCAGTGCCGCCGCCGTCCACGGACTCACATCGATGCCGAACAGCGCCAGCCCGAAAAAGGCGAGGAATAGCTGCATCAGCAGCGGCGTGCCCTGAAACAGCTCGGAATACAAATGGACAAAGCGCGTCGGCCATGTGCGTTTCGTCAACCGCAGCAGCATCAGCGGAAAGGTCACTATCGCACCGCCGATAAACGCCGTCAGCGACAGCAGTAGCGTCCAACGTGCCGCCAGCAGCAGGTTGCGCACAATATCCCAGTCGGTAAATGTCATCATGACGGATTCCCCAGAAAGCGCCGACCTGCCAGCAGTAAGAGTTGTCGCATCAGAACCGACAGCACCAGATAACACAGCGTGGTTGCCAGATACACTTCAAAGCTCAAAAACGTACGGGACTGAATCAGGTTGGCGGCAAAGGTCAGTTCCTCGTAAGACACCTGCGACACCACCGACGACCCCAGCATGACAATGATGCACTGGCTAACCAGCGCCGGATAAATCCGCTGGAGCGCAGGCGGCAGAATCACACGTAAAAAGGTCTGCATTCGCGTCAGCCCCAGCACGCGGGCAGCTTCCCACTGGCCTTTCGGCGTCACCTGAATCCCCGCGCGGATAATCTCGGTGCTGTACGCTCCCAGATTAATCAACATCGCCAACAGCGCGGCCTGTCCGGCGGTGAGCTTCAAGCCCAGGCTCGGCAAGCCGAAAACGATGAAGAACAGCTGAACCACAAACGGCGTATTGCGGATCAGCTCGACGTAGACACCCCATAGCCGACTCAGCAGAGTACGCTTGCCGCTGCGCAAGGCCGCACCGAAGATGCCGATAGCAATGCCGCCGAGGGTTGCCATGACCGTCAGCTCAATGGTGACCCACAACCCCTCCAGCAGCTCAGGCCAGAACGGAAACAGCGCAGAAAAATTAAGCTGATAGGTCATGGCGTGCTCCCGTTAAGCCTTGATGCTGGCCGGCAGCGGCGCTTTCAGCCATTTTTCCGACAGGGTATTGAGCGTATTGTCTTTCAGCGCTTGCTCAATCAACGCGTCGACTTTCGCTTTCAGTGCAGGCTCGTCTTTTTTCAGACCGATGTAGCACGGCGAATCTTTCAGCATAAACTTCGCTACGGGTGCTTTCGTCGGGTTCTGCTCGGCGATAGCCGCGACAACCAGGTTACCCGTCGCAACATATTCCACCTGCCCGGACAGGTACGCCGACAGCGTGGTGTTGTTATCTTCGTAGCGTTTAATCTGTGCGGCCTTCGGTGCGATATCCGTCAGCACCATGTCTTCTACCGCACCGCGCGTGACGCCGATACTTTTGCCTTCCAGCGCTTCTGACGATGTCAGCGTGCTGTCTTTCGGCCCAAATACGCCGAGGAAAAACGGCGCGTAGGCGCGGCTGAAATCGATCACTTTTTCACGCTCGGCATTTTTGCCCAGACTGGAGATCACCAGATCAACTTTGTTGGTTTGCAGATACGGCACGCGGTTGGCGCTGGTTACCGGAACCAGCTGCAACTTTAGTTTCATCTCTTTCGCCAGATAGCGAGCGATATCGATGTCATACCCCTGCGGTTGCAGATCCGTTCCTACCGATCCAAACGGCGGGAAATCCTGCGGGACGGCGACACGCAGCACACCGCGCTTCTCGATATCCTGCAACTGATCGGCCATCGCGCTACCGGCTTGAACCAGTAACATTGCCGCGCCCATCATCGCCAGTAACCCTTTTTTGATGCCCAGTTTATTGATCAACATCGTCTCTGCCCCCGGTTAGTATAATTGAAACGAAAGATTCTTTAAAAACAAAAATTGAAACCATCGTTGCAGATATTAAGCAAGGAGTGTGCCAGATTACGCGGGTACCCTTGACGATGAGGAACAACGTAGAAGGTCAGGGAATCATGCTGAAATATGGCATAGCTGTAGATATGGAATATTGGTGAACAGTTTCGGGCGTGATACTCAGGAGTTAACCTTGTGGTTTTATGCCTTATTCGCGTAAAAAATTGCGCTGAGGTGAGCATGACCGCCGGATGAGCGGCATGGACGCCGCGAAAGTCAGCGCCGCGTCGGGAGCGCGTCGCTGGCGGTCCGTGTTGCGGGCATGAACACCGAAGGTACCGCGAAGCGGCGCAATTCCGCGAAAAAAGCCTGGGTTCATAGGGCAAGCGGCGTTTGAGCTGCCCTATGTCGGGCGTGGCGCTATGTCACAAAAATAATCCAGTGCTATCACGCCCGAAACAATCCACGTGACTACATGACAGATAAGCGCATTAGGAATCTAAACACTCACTTTAACGCATTATTTTGGTGCAATAGCACCATCCCAACGCACCATTAGCGTTGCTCAAGCTCATCCAGTTCACCATAAAGATCCACGATCTGGTGAATACGCTGGCGTCCGTCACGCAGCATTTCATGCAGTAGCGCATTGCTGATCACGTTAACCAGACTCATGGCGGACGAATAGCTGTCAAACGCCGAGACGCTGTCCAGCGGGACGCACAGCGACCAGGTTGCCAGAGACATTAGCGTACTCACCTGTGGTTCGCACAACAGCAGCACAGGCACGCCGCGCTTTTGCAGCTGCACCAAGAGCGGCTGAATCAGGCGCGGACGGCGGCGAAAAGCCACCACAATCACGACATCCTGCGCAGTGAGATCCACCAGCTCTTCGGATAACGTCTGCCCCGGCTGCGTCAGCAGCGTGACCTGTTGGCGAATCTGGAGCAGCTGTTGGCGCAGGTGCAGCGCCACCGGATAGCTATTGCGCAGCCCAATCAAACACACTCGCTGCGCCTGCATCAGCGCCTGAATCACCGCGCCAAACTGCACGGGATCAATCTGGTTTATCCACTGCGTCAGGTTCGCCATTTCCTGCTTGTAATGCCGTGCCAGCAGCGTATTCCCCTGCACGGCATCCCGGTTATCCGCCAGCGGCATCCCGCTCTGGCGCAGCGTTCTGAGTTCATCGCGCATGTCACGGTAGCTGGGGTAGCCCAGCCGTTTGAACAATCGGCTGACGGTCGCTTTGGAAACGCCGCTCAGCCGCGCCAGCTCGGCGCTGTTGTAGCTAATTAAATCGTCAAAGTGATCGAAGATGAAATCCGCGACACGCTGTTCCTGCGGTGAAAGCTCGCTGTAGCGATCCCGTAATCGTTCATCTATTTGCATCATCGTCTCTCACCCGTTGCGCTTGCTGTAACGTTTGTTTCATGTCGCAGAACATAGCACAGGATTGTCAGGATGATATAGATACCTCCTCCGGCACCGCATACCGACTTTCCACCGCAATAAAAAACTGGAACGCCGTTTGCTTATAGCTAGGGTTAATAGAACTCATCACCCTACATAAAACTTAAAAAGGAATCCTGAGATGATGCAAAGCAACACCGCCCCGCTGGGCATGGCGGTAGCACCTCATCATTTAGCCAGTGCCAGCGCGTTGGCGATTCTGCGTGAAGGTGGAAACGCCATTGAAGCCATGGTCGCAGCGGCGGCAACTATTGCCGTGGTGTACCCGCATATGAACGGGATCGGCGGCGACGGTTTCTGGCTGATTGTGCCACCACACGGTGAACCCGTTGCTATCGATGCCAGCGGGGCGGCGGGGTCGCTGGCCTGCCGTGAGTACTATCAGGGCGAAAGCCGCATTCCGCACCGCGGCCCGAAAGCGGCGCTGACGGTCGCAGGCACCGTCGGCGGCTGGCAGGAAGCGCTGGCCTATTCACAAGAGCTGGACAATTCACAAGAAATAGACAGCACGCCGATGCCGCTGGCTCGTCTGCTATCTGACGCGATTCGCTATGCGGCTGACGGTATTCCCGTCACGCAGTCTCAGGAAGATGCACTCACCCAGCGCTATCACGAACTGGGCGATTGTCCGGCTTTTAGCCAGCTGTTTATGCCGCAGGGAAATATCCCGCGCGCGGGCAGCCGTTTCACGCAGTCGGATTTAGCCGATACCCTGACGACGCTCAGTATTGAAGGGCTGGACAGTTTTTATCGCGGCTCCGTAGCCAATCGGCTGGCGGCACAGATGGCGCAGCTCGGTATGCCGCTAACGGCTGACGATCTGGCAAATTACCGCGCCAGGCGGACAACGCCGCTGGTGCTGAAGCACAGCAAAGGTGACATCTATAACCTCGCACCACCGACGCAGGGTCTGGTATCGCTCGCGATTCTCGGTCTGACCGATCATTTAGACATGGAAGATCTGAGCGATAGCCAGACGATCCACCGCATTGTCGAATCGACCAAGCTGGCGTTTGGCCTGCGTGACCGCTTCATTACCGATCCCAAGCTGATGACACAGGACGTTCAGGCGCTGCTGGAAAACGATGCGCTCGGCGTGCTGGCTCGGCAGGTCGATACCCGCAAAGCCGCGCCGTGGGGAGAAGGCAAAGGCCCCGGTGACACGGTCTGGATGGGCGTATGCGACAGCAGCGGTCTGTGCGTCTCTTTTATTCAAAGCATTTACCACGAGTTTGGCAGCGGCGTGGTATTACCGGGAACTGGCGTGCTCTGGCAAAACCGCGGAGCCTCGTTCAGCCTCGATCCGGCACACCTGCTGGCGCTAGAACCGGGTAAACAGCCTTTTCATACCTTAAACCCTGCCGCCGCACGCCTGTCCGACGGACGAACGATGGTCTACGGCTCGATGGGCGGCGACGGACAACCGCAGACACAGGCGGCCATCTTTATCCGTCACGTTCAGCAAGGGCTGCCGCTGCAACAGGCGATTAGCGCCCCACGCTGGCTGCTTGGCCGTACCTGGGGACAGGTCTCCGATACGCTGAAGATCGAGGATCGCTTTAAACCCGCCACCGTGGATGCTCTGCGTCAGCTCGGTCACGACGTCGAACTCTTGAGCAGCTTTAGTGAAACGGTAGGCCACGCGGGAGCCATCGTACGGCACACCAGCGGCATGCTGGAAGGCGCCTTCGACCCACGCAGCAACGGCAGCGCGGCAGGTTTTTAATCATGACTCAACCGGGAGAACACCGCATGACGACAACATCCATCGATAACGACACGTTAGCCGCTTATCTTCAGCACATGGAAACGCTGCTCGCGCTGCAACTCAGTCAGGAACGGCGTCAGGAGCTGTTAGTGCAGTTCAACCGCATTCACGCCATGGCGCAGCCGCTGATGGATTTTCCTCTTGATGAGCATCAGGAAATTGCCGGAGTTTATACGCTAGGAGTTTATACGCTATGAGTTCACACGCCAGAAGCGCCCCCTCATCGTTATCCATCCGACAGATTCAGCAAGGTTTGCAGGCCGGCACGTTCTCCGCCAAAGAGCTTGCACAGCAGGCGCTGGGCACCATTGAGCAGGCCAACCCCACGATTAATGCCTACACCCATGTCACTGGAGAACGCATGTTGGCAGAGGCAGAACGCATCGACGCCTGCCGTCAACGCGGGGAAACGTTACCCGCGCTGGCCGGCGTGCCTTACGCCGTCAAAAACCTGTTTGATGTCAGCGGCGAAACCACGTTGGCAGGTGCCGAGCTTTTCAGCCAGCGACCGCCCGCCGCACAGGATGCCTTTGCCATCCGACAGCTTGCCAGTCAGGGCGCACTGCTGTCCGGCATGTTGAATATGGATGCCTATGCCTACGGCTTTACCACCGAAAACAGCCATTACGGCCCCACGCGTAACCCGCTTGATACACAGCGCATTGCGGGTGGGTCGTCTGGCGGATCGGCTGCGGCCGTCGCAGCCGGTTTGGTTAACTTCACGCTGGGCAGCGACACCAACGGCTCGATCCGCGTACCGTCGTCGCTCTGCGGCATTTTCGGGCTAAAGCCAACGTTTGGTCGTTTATCACGTCACGGCAGCCACCCGTTTGTCGCCAGCCTCGACCATATCGGTCCGCTGGCGCGTAGCGCAGACGATCTGGCCTTGGTGTTCGATGCCTTACAAGGTCGCGATGAACACGATCGCTTTCAGGCCAAGCGGGAAACACAGCATACCGCCGCACAGTTGGAAGCGGGCGGTGACGGATTACGCTACGCGGTGCTTGATGGCTATTTCTCCACGTGGGCCAGCGAGGAGGCCAACGCCGCCGTTCGTCAGATCGCACAGGCGCTGGGCGCGCAGGACAGCCTGACGCTAACCGATGCCGCACTGGCACGTAGCGCCGCCTTTATTCTGTCGGCCAGCGAAGGGGGCAACCAGTATCTGCCAGACTTACGCTCGCAGCCCGAGCGCTTCGAGCCCCTGTCACGTGAGCGGCTGCTGGCAGGCGCTATGATTCCCGCGGCCTGGTATGTGCAGGCTCAGCGCTTCCGTCATTATTTCCGTCAACAGACGCTGGCGCTGTTTGAACACACCGACCTGCTGATCGCCCCGGCGACGCCCTGTTCCGCCACGCTCATTGGGCAGGAAACCATGCGCATTAATGATACCGATCTGCCCGTCCGCGCCAGCATGGGCATGCTGACACAGCCGATCTCTTTCGTCGGTCTGCCCGTCGTGACAGTGCCGGTAGCAACCGCCAGCGGCCTGCCGATAGGCGTGCAGATTATTGCCGCACCGTGGCGCGAGGATCTTTGTCTGCGGACGGCGTGGGCGCTTGAGCAGCAGGGCATCACCTATACCTTATGAGGAAAGAAAATATGTTGCCTGAAGATATTAACCAGCCGGATGTGCTGGCCGACGTGACTGCTGCGTTCTATCGCTATGAGAAAGCCTTAACGGGTAATGACGTTGCGGTACTGGATGAACTGTTCTGGCACGATGAAAAAACGGTGCGCTACGGTGCGGGAGAAAATCTGTACGGGATCGAGGAAATCCGCGCCTTTCGCCTCGCTCGCCCCTCCGCCGGTCTGGACAGAACCCTGCGTAATACGGTCATCACCACTTACGGTCATGATATGGCCGTCGCCAGCACGGAGTTTACCCGCGCAGGCAGTACGAAGATCGGTCGCCAAATGCAAACCTGGGTAAAAATGCCCGAAGGCTGGCGCGTTGTCGCCGCCCACGTCAGCCTGATGAGTTCGTAGCAATGAAAAAGAAAACAAGCGCAATCTCTATGCGCTTGTTTCAGTTCCCACTAATCTACTTATCCGCCAAATTAGGAGCATCTGAGGCTAGATAATATTTGCCATCAATAAGCACATATTCACCAGAAGCCAGCTTACGCTTTATCACATCACGCGCTGCCATTTGCAGCTTTTTCCCCAAGGCGAAAAATGCCTGTTCCTGAAGACTTAACGTCGTAATATCGTGTGAGGATGACATAGCTTCTCCTATCTGAACCAAGTCGATTAAATGACTGCATACCAGGGATACGAATGTTAAATCTGTTTTTCCCTGCTAACCCCAGTAAACCATCATATAAATCCGCGAGATCGATTTTCCTTTTCCCCGAAAGGTCGGGAGCTGCGCACCAATAGTAAGCCCCAGATCGGGAAACATTGTAGTGGTCAAAAATCGCTCTGGCAACCGACGTAATCACCTTTAGAATTTGCCCAGAATTGAGCTCAACATGCTGATAAGCTTCCAAACGCTCTTGATTCTCAACTTTATCAAAAGCAACCGTCCAAAGACCCGACTGGGGCATTTGAAAACCAGGTATGTTATGTTTCTCATCAATCCCTTTATTAAGCAATTCGTCCGCTGACTGGAGTTTCTGGAAACCAATGGCATATACCATGCCACCAACGATAAACTGACGCATAAGCAACTCACCATTCCCTGTATAGTCTTCGAAATCATGGTATTCCCAAGTGACCACGTTTAGCTTTTCCTTAGCAGAAATCAGATGAGCAGATAACCAAAATACCTTTCTTGTGACAATGTCCTTATTTCTCTTTCTGGTTTTGCTTCGCAATTTTTAAAAACACTCAAAATCCCAACTTACCGATGGTTGTTACTCCCTAAATATGACAGATATATTATTCAGAACACTCTCATTTATTGATGGGAATTAACGCAACCATTTTACCCGCAATATCTTTGCTATACTGTATAAAATACCGACAGATATCATAAGTAAAAAATGTACCTACGTCGGTCTATTTGAGTGTCTATAACCCGAAAAATGTGATTTATTTATCATATTATTCGATTAGTGAAATTCACTATAAATTGCGGTTTATCCACCATCAGAAAAGGTTATATCTCCTGCGAATCCAACGCGTAAAAATCAACAGGTAACACACTGTTATAAAAAGAATTACCCTTCCAACGAAAAATCATAAAGATCACGTAAATCATGAAGATAAGGCAGCAATAATAGCATTACTGTTATCGCGAATATTAGCCTTCAGGGAAACGTCCCTGAGGCAATCAAGGGTTGTCTCAGAATCTGAGTATGGTAGGGTAGATTATGTTTAATCATTATCAGGGCTACGTTATAGAATTATAAACGACATAGGAAAACAATAATTTCATGGCAATTAAACTTGAAGTAAAGAATCTTTATAAGATATTTGGCGAGCATCCTGACAGAGCATTTAAACTGATTGATAAAGGCCTGAGCAAAGATCAGGTATTTGAAAAAACAGGGCTTACTGTCGGCGTGAAAGATGCCAGTCTGGCCATTGAAGAAGGCGAGATATTTGTCATCATGGGATTATCCGGTTCCGGCAAATCAACCATGGTACGCCTTCTCAATCGTCTGATCGAACCCACTCGGGGTCAGGTACTGATCGACGGTGAGGATATCTCCAGGATATCCGATACCGCGCTGCGTGACGTACGCCGCAAGAAGATCAGTATGGTGTTCCAATCCTTTGCGCTAATGCCGCATCTGAACATCCTCAACAATACCGCGTTTGGTATGGAACTGGCTGGCGTGCCGAAAGCGGAACGTGAGCAAAAAGCGCTGGATGCTTTGCAGCAGGTTGGTCTTGAAGCCTACGCCGCGTCTTACCCGGATGAGCTGTCCGGCGGGATGCGGCAGCGTGTCGGTCTGGCGCGTGCGTTAGCAAATGACCCCGATATCCTGCTGATGGATGAGGCGTTCTCCGCACTCGACCCGCTGATCCGTACTGAAATGCAGGATGAGTTAGTCAAACTCCAGTCTCGTCATAAACGCACTATCGTCTTTATCTCGCACGATCTGGATGAAGCGATGCGCATCGGCGACCGTATTGCCATTATGCACGGCGGTGAAGTCATTCAGGTCGGTACACCCGATGAAATCCTGAACAACCCAGCCAATGACTATGTTCGCACCTTTTTCCGCGGCGTCGATATCAGCCACGTGTTTAGCGCCAAAGATATCGCTCGCCGTCGCCCGGTCACCTTAATCCGTAAAACGCCCGGCGTGGGCCCACGTTCCGCGCTGAAAATCCTTCAGGACGAAGACCGTGATTACGGCTACGTGCTGGAAGGCGGAAAACGTTTCATTGGCGTCGTCTCGATTGATTCACTGAAGCAAGCTCTGAAAGAACAGCAGCAGTTGGAACAGGCGTTACTGCCCGAACCTGCTCCCGTGCCCGCAGATATGTCACTCAACGAGCTGATTTCTCAGGTCGCACAGGCTCCCTGTGCCGTTCCTGTCGTCGGCGAAAATCATGAGTACATTGGCATCATTTCCAAAGGAATGTTGCTACAGGCACTGGATAAGGAAGGAGTGACCAATGAGTAAATCAACATCAAATCCGTGGGATAACACCACGGCACAACATCAGCCGGCCGATCAAAACGCAGCCCCTGACCAGGCTAACGGCGCACAGCAAAACGATCCGTGGGCAGCCAGCACGCAGAGCGCACCAGCCGATGGCTCAACCCCCGCACAGCATGGCACGACGCCGGACCACGCAACGCAGGGCGATCCCTGGTCTACCAGCGCGCCAGCTCAGGATGCACCAGCTAACGGCAGTGATGCCTGGAGCACTGCACCGGCTCCCGATGGTTCCGCCGATGCCGCCCATCAGGCGGCACAATCTGGCAGTGACTGGCTGAATAACGCCGCCCCTGCAACGCCCGAGCATTTCAACCTGCTCGATCCGTTTAAGGACACGCTGATCCCACTGGACAGTTGGGTCACTCACGGGATCGATTGGGTTGTGCTGCACTTCAGACCGGTCTTTCAGGGCGTTCGCGTCCCGGTTGACTTCATTCTGAGCGGCTTCCAGCAGTTCCTGCTGGGTATGCCAGCGCCGATTGCCATTCTGGTGTTTTCGCTGCTTGCCTGGCAGATGTCCAGCTTCGGCATGGGTGTCGCCACCCTGCTGTCTCTGATCGCCATCGGTGCGATTGGTGCCTGGTCGCAGGCCATGATCACGCTAGCGCTGGTGCTGACCGCGCTGTTCTTCTGCGTGCTCATCGGGCTCCCCATGGGGATTTGGCTGGCGCGTAGCGAACGAGCCGCGAAGTTTATCCGGCCACTGTTAGATGCCATGCAGACGACGCCCGCGTTCGTCTATCTGGTGCCTATCGTCATGTTGTTCGGTATAGGTAACGTGCCGGGCGTCGTGGTGACGATAATCTTTGCCCTGCCGCCAATTATTCGCTTAACGATTCTGGGTATTCGTCAGGTGCCGGCTGATTTGATCGAAGCTGCCGAGTCATTCGGCGCGAGTCCACGCCAGATGCTGTTTAAGGTTCAGCTCCCGCTGGCTATGCCGACCATCATGGCGGGTGTTAACCAGACGCTGATGCTGGCGCTGTCGATGGTGGTTATCGCCTCGATGATCGCCGTAGGCGGTTTGGGCCAGATGGTACTGCGCGGCATTGGTCGTCTGGATATGGGACTGGCTGCCGTCGGCGGCGTCGGGATCGTTATTCTGGCGATTATTCTTGACCGCCTGACGCAGTCTCTCGGACGCGATCGCCGCAGCAAGGGTAACAAAAGCTGGTACACCAGCGGCCCGATTGGCCTGTTGACCCGTCCTTTCATCAAGCAATAACGCACGATAAAAACAGAGGGAATCATGATGCGTAACACCACACTTTGGGCCGCCGCCCTGACTACCGCCCTGTTGAGTACGCAGGTTTACGCCGCAGACACTGCGCAACCTGGTAAAGGTATCACCGTTATTCCGGTGCAAAGCACTATCTCCGAAGAAACGTTCCAGACGCTGCTGGTCAGCCGCGCGTTGGAAAAGCTGGGCTATGACGTGCAGCCTCCCCGTGAAGTGGACTACAACGTGGCCTACACCTCAATTGCCTCCGGCGATGCGACGTTTATCGCCGTGAACTGGGACCCGCTGCACGCCGATCAGTACAAAGCCGCGGGCGGGGACGCGAAATTCTACCGTCAGGGTGAATATGTCTCCGGTGCCGCACAGGGTTATCTGATCGATAAGAAAACGGCTGAGAAATACAAAATCACCAATATTGCGCAGCTAAAAGATCCGAAAATCGCCAAGCTGTTCGATACCAACGGCGACGGCAAAGCCGATCTGACGGGCTGTACGCCGGGCTGGGGATGTGAAGCGGCGATTAATCATCACCTTCCTGCCTATGGCTTAACCAACACGGTCGAGCATAACCAGGGTAACTATGCGGCAATGATTGCCGATACCATCACCCGTTATAAAGAAGGCAAGCCGATTCTGTACTACACGTGGACGCCGTACTGGGTCAGTGATGTGCTGGTGCCGGGACGTGACGTAGTCTGGTTGCAGGTGCCTTTCTCTTCCCAACCGGGTGAAATGAAGGATGTCAGCACCAAACTGCCTAACGGCGCTGACTATGGCTTCCCTGTCAACACGATGAAGATTGCCGCGAATAAAGCGTGGGCCGAGAAAAACCCGGCGGCGGCGAAACTGTTCGCTATCATGAAGCTGCCGATTGCTGACGTAAATGCGCAGAACCTGCGTATGCACGAAGGCCAGGGTTCACAGAAAGATATCGAACGTCATGTTGATGGCTGGATCAAAGCCCACCAGCAGCTGTTTGACGGCTGGGTGAAAACCGCCGCTGACGCCGCGAAATAATCACCGGTAGACGAGCGCCCCTTTCGCGAAAAGGGGCGCTCGTTTTCTTCGTTCCCGCCACAACACGCCACAACCCTGACGCCTCACCCAACCCAATCAGAAAATCATTTTATATTGTCGTCCAGAAATGCGTGGATGACAGGGATGATGTCATTTGCATGCGTTTCTAAAGCAAAATGCCCGGTATCGTAGAAGCGGATATCCGCACGAGGAATATCCCGCTTCCACGCTTCAGCACCGGCAGGCAAAAAGTAAGGATCGTGGCGACCCCAGACAGCAAGCAGCGGCGGTTGCTTCTCACGGAAGTAAGTCTGGAATTCAGGATAACGCTGAACATTGGAGGCATAGTCCAGTAGCAGGTCTAGTTGAATATCAGCATTGCCTGGGCGAGACACGTGCAGTCCTTCAAGGGTGTATCCATCAGGGGAGACAAGGCTGGTATCACTGACGCCTTCTAAATACTGCCATTTCACGGAGGCTGCGGTCGGAAAGTCATGAAGAGCAGCACGATTCTCTGCCGTTGGTGATTGCCAATATCGTCTGATCGCATCCCATCCTTGCGCCAAACCTTCTTCATAAGCATTACCGTTCTGCGAAATAATTGCCGTAATGCGATCGGGATGAGCCGTAGCGAGGCGCCATCCAACCGGTGCGCCATAGTCATGAACCATGATCGCATAACGCGGGAGCTTCAGCTGTTCCGTGAAGCGATCGATCGTCTTCGCCAGATTATCAAACGTATAGTCATACTCATCACTTCCCGGCGATTCTGTGAAACCGAAGGACGGCAGATCGGGAGCAATCACGTGATAGTTCTCAGCAAGTGCCGGAATCAGTTCTCGAAACATGTACGAGGATGCAGCGAATCCATGCAGTAGCAAAATGCTGGGTGATGATGGTTTTCCTGCTTCACGATAGAAAATGTTTACGTTACCCACCTGCTCATAACGGTAGTGGACTTGGGTCTCGGGTGTCGTTGCTATATGAGTATTCACAGTCTTTTTCCTTTGTAACCTTTAAAATGACAATTTGAAGGTTACAAACATTTAGTGTAACCTGTCAATATCATTTTAAGGGTTACATCAATGCACACATCACCGATAATTCAGCCTCACTTTCTCGCGAACAACCTCGCTTTGGATTTCATCAACAGTGCATTTGGAACAGGAAGCGAATATCACGACTGTTTGACTGATGACGCAAGTGTCATCGCCTGGCTTAAAGCGGCTAAGCAACTACCTGAAAATTTTACGGATACGCCGGCAGGCTTGATGAATGAAGCTCTGGCATTACGTCAGGCAATGGTTCGGACAATAGAGGCCGTCCGATCGGGTAAGGAATACAACCCTGAACAAATCAACCACATTCTTGATAGTGGGCGGCCAGTCAGAACGCTGGAATGGAATAGTCAGCAAGCTGGTTTTAACGTTGTGGAATGCAGGAGGGATAATAGCTGCGCGAGCTTACTCGAACCGGTAGCAATGGCGTTCGCTGCTCTGATTTCCGGGCTTGAGGTAAAATATATTCGCCAGTGTGAAGCGCACGACTGTACTCTGTTCTTTCTGGATACCACCAAATCACATCGTCGGAGATGGTGCAGCATGGCGCTTTGTGGCAACAGGATGAAAGTCGCGGCATTCCGCTCGCGTAAGCAGGAAACAGACTAATAACGGGAACAATGAACCTTTACGCTGCCCGTGAGAAACGTCAAAAGCACACCTTATACATCCGGTAGAGGCATCCTCCTTTCTACGACGCCCCTTTCGCAAAAAGGGGCGTTTTTCATTGATGGGCAACAATTACGGCAGGTTAACGATTTCGACCCAGTTCGCGCCTTTTCCAGTCGGATATTGTCCGACTCGCACTAAATCCCCGTTATCCTGATTGATGCGATACACCGACAGCGATGTCGATTTTTCGCCGCTGGCGATCAGGAACTTCCCGCTTGGATCGATCTGAATGCCGCGCGGCTGCGTTTCCGTCGGGTAGCGCGTAATGTATTGCAGCTGCCCGGTTTTCGGTTCTACCCGCAGCAGCGCAATCGTGCTTTTGGTGCGTTCCGATACGTACAGGAATTTTCCATTTGGCGTCAGACGTAAATCGGCGCTCCATATCTGTGGACGGCTGTCAGTGCTATTTTTATCTGGAGTAACGGTTCCCGCTCGCATCCCCGCATCGGCCGGCACGGTGTCCGTGTAATCCAACAGCGTGAGCTGCCCTGTATTTTCATTCAACGCCAGACGCGCGACTTTGCCGGATAGTTCATTGCTCACGTAAAGCGTTTTATTATCTGGTGATAACACCAGATGGCGCGGTCCATTTCCTTTAGGCAGCTTAATTTCTGCCGGCTCATTTGGCGTCAGCGTGCCGGTTTTCGCATCAAACCGGAACTGTACGATTTGGTCGCTGCCCAGATTGCTGGCAAAAACGAATTTATTTTTGCGATCGGCAATAATACTGTGTGCCTTCTCGCCTGTCGGCACCACCGTGACCGCACTCGCGTTCACCTTTCCGTCTTTATCAATGCCATTAACCGCGACTTTATTACCGCCGTACGAGGCGCTGAACAGCCACTTTCCCGTGCGGTCCGTCGAGATGTAGGCCATGCTGTCCGGCAGTTCCGCTTTGCCTAATGGGCTCAGCGCACCGCTTTTAGGGTCGATTTTATAGCTAACCGCCGAGTAAGGAATGCCACGCGTCGCAGCATAGAGGAAGGATTTATCCGGGCTAACGGCCATCGGCATCACTTTCGCGCCTGCGGCGGCTTTCCCAGTAGCGGTTAATTCACCGCTTTGCGTATTGAGAGTGTAGGCATCAATTACGCCGTCAGTGGCAGCAGAAACGTAAACGGCCGTTACCGCCTGGGCGCCCACCGACCACAGTGCAGCTGCGGGCAGAAGTGCACATCCCATTAACACTGCAACGCTTTTTTTCTTAAATACCTGATAATGCTTAAGCATAATGTCCCCTGTCGATGATGTTATGACGCTGGCGATAAGCTAAATCAATATCATTAAAAACAAAACAAACTTAAGAAGCGTAAAGATATTCTGGTATCTCATTAGGCTCTGCCGGATACTATACCCTCTGCTTTTAACATCATATTAACGTTCACACTATGTCTCTTCAGCAACAATCTGTATCACCCCAGCCGCAACCGGGGCTTAGCCTGTCTTTGACCCTGATTATGTCTGTCGCGACCGGTCTTGCCGTCGCCAGTAACTATTATGCTCAGCCGCTGCTGGAGACCATTGCCAGAGTCTTTGCGCTTTCCGTCAATCAGGCTGGGTTTATTGTCACCGCCGCGCAGTTGGGTTATGCCGTCGGTCTGCTGTTTTTGGTGCCGCTAGGGGATATGTTTGAACGCCGGACGCTGATTGTCGGCATGACGTTACTCGCCGCAGGCGGGATGCTGATTACCGCCTCTGCACCCACGCTCTGGATCATGATTGCGGGTACGGCGTTAACCGGTTTGTTCTCCGTTGTCGCGCAGCTGCTGGTGCCTCTCGCCGCCACGCTGGCGACGCCGGAAACGCGCGGTAAAGTCGTGGGCACGATTATGAGTGGCCTGCTGCTGGGGATTCTGCTGGCGCGTACCGTCGCGGGTGCACTGGCTTCACTCGGTGATTGGCGCACCGTGTACTGGGTTGCCAGCACGCTGATGGTCATCATGGCGCTGATTCTGTGGCGGGCATTGCCGCGAATTCCTCAGCAAAACACGCTGAACTATCCGCAGCTGCTCGTCTCAATCTTCCGCCTGTTCTCCACCACCCCGCTGCTGCGCACGCGTGCCATCCTGGGCTGTCTGTCCTTTGCTAACTTCAGCATTCTATGGACGTCGATGGCCTTCCTGCTGGCCTCACCGCCATACGGTTATTCCGAAGGCGTTATCGGCCTGTTCGGTTTGGTTGGTGCAGCCGGAGCCTTAGCAGCATCACGCGCCGGACGTTTAGTCGATCAGGGCAAAGCCAAGCCGACCACCAGCGTAGGGATTATCCTGCTTTTGCTGTCGTGGGGCTTTATCGCGCTCGGTATTCATTCCGTGGCGGCGCTGCTCATTGGCATCATCGTGCTGGATCTGGCGGTTCAGGGCGTACACGTCACCAACCAGAGCGTGATCTACCGTATGATGCCCGAAGCGCGTAATCGCCTGACATCAGGCTACATGACCAGCTATTTTATCGGCGGCGCACTGGGATCGATCCTTTCTGCCTCGGCTTACCAGCAGTGGGGCTGGCTTGGGGTCTGTGCCGCGGGCGGCATCATCAGCCTGTTGAATCTGCTGGTGTGGTGGCGAAGCCATCATCACGAAACGCAGGAAGCGATGGCGGCACTATAAACCTTCATATTTGCAACACAGACCTTCGTATTTACAACACGCTCGCGTGAGACTGTCTTATTTGAGACAGTTTCTCGCGAGAAAATTACGCCCGATACCATTGCATCAAAAACCATCACGCCTGTTACGCAATAACGTGAAATTCCGGTGACGCTTTGCTAGTGTTATCGGTTAATTTCCTTTAAGAACAAAACATATCAAGCTAGTGAAGACATTAACCTCATCTGCACCGACAAAATCTGCGTCTTTTAGCGAAGGCGTCTTTGACAGCCTGCCGATTGTTATCGGCTACATGCCCGTAGCATTCGCGTTTGGCATGAACGCCGTCAAGCTAGGTTTTACCCCGCTGGAAGGCATTTTCCTTTCTTGCATCATTTACGCTGGAGCCAGCCAGTTCGTCATCACCGCCCTGCTCAGCGCAGGCATGTCCATCTGGGTGGCGGCGTTGACCGTCATGGCGATGGATGTCCGCCATGTGTTGTATGGACCCGCGTTACGGCATCGTATTGCGCAGCGGCTGCCGACCCGAAAAACCGCGCTGTGGGCGTTCGGCCTGACGGACGAAGTCTTTGCCGCAGCCGCCACCCGACTCGCGAAAGATAACCGCCGCTGGTCAGAAGAGTGGATGATGGGCGTGTCGCTGCTTGCCTGGCTCTCATGGGTGCTCGGCACGGTGATCGGAGCCGTGTTCGGTAACGGCCCGCTGAATGATTACCCTGCCGTTGAAGCGGCGCTGTCTTTCATGCTGCCCGCACTTTTCCTGAGCTTTTTACTCGCGTCCTTCAGGCGGAAACAGAGTCTGGTCGTCGCCTGCGCGCTCGGCGGCGCGCTGCTTGGTCTGCTGCTTTCCTCCATCCCAGCCGCAATACTGTTCGGCATTCTCAGCGGCTGTCTGGCTTCGCTGGTTAATCCTGCCACGCCACAGGTGAACGCATGAGTACAGAAGTCATTCTTATCGGGCTGATTGTCGGGCTGGTGAACTACCTCTTCCGCTATCTGCCGCTACGGCTGAGCGCTTCACGCGCTTCCGGTTCGCTGCAACGCGGTAAAAAAGCGCTGTTGCTTGATAGCATTGGCATTGCTTCCATTTGTGCGCTGCTGATTGTTTCCAGCGTGCCAGATATTCTCGCGCATCGTGAAAAGCTGCTGCCAACACTGGTAGGATTCATTACGCTGACCGCCTGTTTTTATAAAACCCGTAGTATCGTCTTATCAACGTTACTGGGTGCGCTCTGCTACGGCATTGCCTTTAAACTGCTTTGAATCCGCCGTGCGAATTATCAACTAACATTTTGATTTAAATAAAGTAAGCGGTGAATAATCTTCATTTTAAGCGATTCTCCGCTTACTTTCTGTCACAGAAATAAGCACAATTTCCCACCTTAATGCCGTTTACCCAGTTAGTAACATTAGTTACTATGCACACCGTGATTAATGAGGTTTATATAAAAAATGGACAGTTCATTCACTCCTATAGAACAAATGCTCGACCTGCGTGCTTCACGTAAGCCCGACTTCCCGCGTCAGGAAGTGCTATTGCTGCGTTTATTCATGCACGTACAGGGCAAAATCCTGGAACACAGAAACCGAATTCTGAAAGAACAGGGCATCAATGAAACCCTCTTCATGGCATTGCTGACGCTGGAATCTCAAGAGTCTTATAGCATTCAGCCTTCTGAACTCAGTGCCGCACTGGGATCGTCACGCACTAACGCGACGCGCATTGCCGACGATCTGGAAAAAAGAGGCTGGATTGAACGACGTGAAAGCAGTAGCGACAGACGCTGCCTGCATCTGCATCTGACAGAAGAAGGCAAAGCATTTCTTGGTCAACTGATTCCACCGCAGCACCATAGCCTCCATGTGCTTTGCTCCGTGCTTGAATCTGGTGAGCAAAAACAGCTCGAAAGCCTGATGAGAAAGCTACTGGTCCGGCTGGATGAGATGGACGAGTCAGTCAACGAATAACAGAAAAAACAACAACAAAAAACAATAGTCAGCACCTTTCCACCCGGAATGACCCGATGCTTATGTATCGGGCGGAGGCGTTTTGCTGCGAAAAATAGGCATGACCTCTCAGCAACCGCGACATGCGGCTTAGCAAAACGGCAATCTCACGCTCCGGGCGGGCGACCTTAAGCCCCCCAGGCCGCACAGCAAAATGAATTCATTGCGACTATCGCCAGACTGCTCTGTCTGGTGCGATAGCCGATACAAAGAAAATAAAAAGAGAGAGAAGAGCATGAGTGAAAGTGTGGAAAATCAGGTGCCGCAAACGCCACAGAAAAACAAAAAACAGCAGCGCAAACGCGTGTTATCACTGCTGACGTTTATTTTCGTCGTGCTGGGCTGTGCCTGGCTGGTTTACTGGTTCCTGGTGCTCAGACACCACGAAAACACCGACGACGCCTACGTCGCAGGCAATCAGATTCAGATCATGGCGCAGGTCAGCGGCAGCGTCACCCATGTTAACGTCGACAATACCGATTTTGTTAAGCAGGGACAGGTGCTGGTGGAGTTAGATCCGACCGATGCCCAGCAGGCGTTTGAACGCGCGAAAACCGGGCTGGCCAACAGCGTCCGCCAGACGCACCAGTTGATCATCAACAGTAAGCAGTATCAGGCCAATATTGAGCTGCGCCAAACCGAGCTGAACAAGGCACAAAGTGACTTGAGCCGCCGGGAAGCACTCGGCAGCGCCAATGCTATCGGGCGTGAAGAAGTGCAGCATGCTCGCGATGCCGTCGCAACCGCTAAAGCCGCACTGGAAGTCGCCAGACAGCAATATCAGGCGAATCAGGCAATGATTCTGGATACGCCGCTCGAGAAGCAACCCGCCATACAGCAAGCCTCCGTAGAAATGCGCGATGCCTGGCTGGCGCTACAGCGTACCAAGATCGTCAGCCCGATTGACGGCTATGTCTCACGCCGCAGCGTGCAGATTGGGGCACGTATCTCTTCGACATCAGCGCTGATGGCAGTCGTTCCTGCCAATCACCTATGGGTCGATGCGAACTTCAAAGAGACACAGTTAGCCAATATGCGTATCGGCCAACCGGCTACCGTGATCGCGGATATCTACGGTGACGACGTCGTGTATCAGGGAAAAGTGGTCGGTCTCGATATGGGTACCGGTAGCGCCTTCTCCCTGCTGCCTGCCCAGAACGCGACAGGCAACTGGATCAAGGTCGTGCAGCGCCTGCCCGTGCGTATTGAGATCGATCCGAAACAGGTCGCCGAACATCCGTTACGTATCGGTCTGTCCGCGCTGGTTAATGTCGATACCGCTAATACCGAAGGCAGCGCGTTAGCAGAAACCTCACGCACCACGCCGGCCTACCAAAGTGATGCGCTGACGTTGGATCTCACGCCTGTTAATCAGGAAATCAGCGCCATTATTCAGGCGAATGCCGGTTAAGCGGGCAGGAGAGAAACGTGCAGAGAGAACCGCTTAAAGGCGCGAGTCTGGCCTGGATGACCGTTGCTCTGTCGCTGGCAACGTTTATGCAGGTGCTGGACTCCACCATCGCTAACGTCGCTATTCCGACCATCGCCGGTAATCTGGGTGCGTCCAACTCACAGGGAACGTGGGTCATCACCTCGTTCGGCGTTGCCAACGCCATCTCTATTCCTATTACCGGCTGGCTGGCGAAACGGTTTGGGGAAGTCCGCCTCTTTCTGTGGTCAACGGCGCTCTTCGCCCTGACGTCCTGGCTATGCGGAATATCCACCAGCCTGGAAATGCTGATTTTCTCCCGCGTGTTGCAGGGGATTGTCGCCGGGCCGCTGATCCCGCTGTCACAGAGCCTGTTGCTCAGCAATTATCCCCCCGCCAAACGCAGCATCGCCTTGGCGCTGTGGTCCATGACGGTGGTCGTCGCGCCAATCTGTGGCCCGATTCTGGGCGGCTGGATTAGCGACAACTATCACTGGGGCTGGATATTCTTCATCAACGTTCCGCTCGGCATCGCCGTGGTGTTCATAGCCATGCAAACGCTGCGCGGGCGAGAAACCAAAACCGAGATCAAGCCCATCGACACCATCGGGCTGGCGTTGCTGGTTGTCGGCATCGGTAGCCTCCAAATGATGCTCGACCGCGGCAAAGAGCTGGACTGGTTTAACTCGACGGAAATCATCACCCTAACCGTGGTGGCGGTGATTGCAATCGCGTTCCTGATTGTCTGGGAGCTAACCGACGACCACCCGGTGGTGGATTTATCGCTGTTTAAATCACGCAACTTCACCATCGGCTGTTTGTGTATCAGCCTCGCCTACATGTTTTACTTCGGGGCGATCGTGCTCTTGCCACAGCTGTTGCAGGAGGTGTATGGCTATACCGCCACCTGGGCGGGGCTGGCATCCGCCCCCGTTGGGTTGATGCCGGTGGTGCTGTCGCCGATTATCGGTCGATTTGCTCCGCGTCTGGATATGCGCAAACTGGTGACGTTCAGCTTTATCATGTACGCCGTCTGTTTCTACTGGCGAGCGTACACGTTCGAGCCGGGCATGGATTTCGGCGCATCGGCCTGGCCGCAGTTCGTTCAGGGGTTTGCCGTCGCCTGCTTCTTCATGCCGCTGACGACCATCACGCTGTCCGGGCTGCCGCCGGAACGTTTGGCTGCAGCATCAAGTCTGTCGAACTTTACCCGAACGCTGGCGGGATCGATCGGGACGTCGATTACCACCACGCTCTGGACACAGCGCGAATCGCTGCATCATGCACACCTGACGGAATCTATCACGCCGTATAATCCGATCGCGCAGGAAACGTACCAGCAGCTTCAGGCGATGGGGATGAGCCAAACGCAGGCTTCAGCCTACATCGCAGAGCAGATTACCGCACAGGGGCTGATTATCTCCGCCAACGAGATTTTTTGGGCCGCCGCAGCCGTATTCCTGATACTGCTGATACTGGTCTGGTTCGCTAAACCGCCCTTCACTACCGGCGGTGGAGGCGGTGGCGCGCACTAACTCGCCGTACGCTTTCTTTCCCCTTCTGTCAGCAACGGGCCGAAGGGGAATTCTCTTTTCCCCTTCCCACCGTCCCCTGATGACTCGAATACATCCCCCCATTCTTATAGCGCTGTAGCGAATAAGGATTTACAGATTCGGGATAAACATATTTTCACATTCCGATTACAATGCGCCTCTTTTATTCGGGGATTACGTGGTTCTTTTATGTCACAGGTTTTACATTTCATTTTGGCAACAGCAGCCATTTTTTTGTTGGCACTGCTCGTCAGTCACGACAGAAAACGCATCCGACTGCGCTTTATTGTGCAACTGTTGGTGATTGAAATTTTGCTAGCCTATTTCCTTTTGCATTCCAGCATCGGGCTTAACGCGATTAGCTCCTTTGCCGGGTTGTTTGAAAAGCTATTATCTTTCGCCAATCAAGGAACCGATTTTGTGTTTGGCGGGATGAACGCACAAGGGCTTTCCTTTATCTTCCTCAACGTGCTCTGCCCTATCGTCTTTATTTCCGCACTGATCGGCATTTTGCAGCACTGGCGAATTTTGCCGCTGATTATCAAAGGCATCGGCACCTTGCTGTCTAAGGTCAACGGGATGGGGAAACTGGAGTCGTTTAACGCCGTGAGTACGCTGATGCTCGGGCAGTCGGAGAACTTTATCGTCTATAAAGGCGTCATCGCTGACATGTCACCACGGCGGATGTACACGATGGCCGCGACGGCAATGTCGACCGTGTCCATGTCGATCATCAGCGCCTACATGACCATGCTGGACGCCAAATACGTCGTCGCCGCGCTGATTCTGAATATGTTCAGCACCTTTATCATTCTGTCGATCATCAACCCTTACCAGACTGACGACGAACCAGAACTGAAGCTGGAAAAGCTGCATGAAGACCAAAGCTTCTTTGAAATGCTAGGGGAATACATTCTTGCCGGGTTTAAAGTGGCGATGATTATCATGGCGATGCTGATCGGCTTCGTGGCCTTGATTGCCGCCGTGAATGCGCTGTTCAGCACCGTCTTCGGCATTAGCTTCCAGGCGATTATGGGCTATGTCTTTTCACCGTTAGCCTGGCTGATCGGCATTCCGTCTTCCGATATTTTGAACGCGGGCAGCATCATGGCGACCAAGCTGGTGGCGAATGAATTCGTTGCCATGCTCGAACTGAAGAAGATCGCGGCAGAGATGTCGCCACGCGGCTTGGGCATTTTGTCCGTATTCCTGATTTCCTTCGCTAACTTCGCGTCAATCGGCATTATCGCGGGCGCAATCAAAGGGCTGAATGAAGTACAGGGCAACGTGGTATCACGCTTTGGCCTGAAGCTGGTTTATGGTTCTACGCTGGTGAGCTTACTGTCTGCGGCAGTGGCGGGACTGGTACTGTAATAGTTATATATTGAAAAGAATCAGCCCCTGAAAAGGGGCTGATGAAAAAATCAGAAAGCGACGCAGACGGGAGCATCAATCCGCATGACGGATTCCTGCGCGAAACGTGATTTGTAGGTGGTACGCAGCGCTTCAATATCACGCTCTTTATCAGCGCCGTGAATCAACATCAGCGCCTTGCTGTTCTCTCGGGCAACCACGCCATCGTTCCCTAGCCATTGTCCTTTGGCATCAAACACCGTCAGCCCTTCTTTAAAGCGTGGCGTAACGTCACCATCCAAAAATGCTTTCCACTCGGCCTCTGAAATCACCGGACCAGCAGGACGATTCAAACCAAAATAAAGCGTGGTCTGCACCTGCTTGTCGCCAATCTGACATGCATCAGCGGCTGGCGTAGCGGCAACGGACGAGTGCGGCAGCGAATGGCAACCGCTTACCAGCAATGTACCCAACAGCAACGATACCGCGATAACTTTCTGCTTCATCAATCGTCCTCTCATCCGTGGTGACACCGACTCAGGGAGCCGATTCTCCCTGAGCGTCGATGCGTGATATCAGGCCTGATTCTGTCGCCACCACTCGGACAGCAAAATGCCCGTTGCGACCGAAATATTCAGACTTTCAACTTTACCGGTGCCGCCGATAGAGACTTTTACATCACCCTGTTGCCAGGCGCTATCTGACAGACCATCGCCCTCCTGGCCCAGCACGATCACAGTTTTCGCCGGAAGCGTCGCTTGCGACAATGCCGTACCTTTATGGCTGGAGGTGGTCACGATGGTATAACCTGCGTTACGGAACTCTGTCAGCACGGACAGGAAATCGTCAGCGTTAATCGCTTTAACGTGTTCCGCACCACCTTCTGCCGTACGCACGGCCGCGCCGGATTCCAGCAGCGCCGCATCCTGCACCAGAATACCTTTCACGCCGAAATGCGCGCAGCTGCGCATAATGCCGCCGAGGTTGTGCGGGTTACCCACATCTTCCAGCGCCAGTACACAGTCTTGCTCACCCGCCGTTTTCAGGTACTCACGCACATCCAGTCCCTGACGCTTTTTAATCAGGAAGCAGACACCGCCGTGGTGCTCAGTGCCGGAAGCCTTAATCAGCTCGTCCTCTTCCACAACGTGGTAAGCCTTGCGGTTTGCTGCCATCCAGCGCAGTGCATCGCGGAAACGCGGCGTCACTTCTTGCAGGAACCAGGCACGAACGATCACTTCAGAGCGGTTTTTAAACAGCGCCTGACAGGCATTTTCACCGTAGACACGTGTTTCTTCCTGACGCTGGCGACGCAGCTGCTCAGGATCGATATGGCTCTTGCCAGTGATCCCGCCATGGTCAGGCGTTTCGCTATCGCCCGGCGCACGAGACACGGTTTTCCACGGGGATTCATACCCTCCCGTCTCTTCACCGCGTGGACGACGCGGACGATCGCCACTACGTTCATTACGATCTTTATTGCCCCACGGCGATTTCGCATTGCTATCGCCGTCGCGGGACGGATTTTCCCGGGCATAGCGCGGGTTAACGTCGCGCGGATGCTTCGGCTTTTCGCGTTGATCGCGAGAGCCACCGCCATCACGCCGATCGCCACGGCGATCTTTGTCAGCTGGGCGCTTGTTTTTATTCTCTTTCTCGCCCTCATCATCACTACGGACGTACATCACACGGACTTTGCCGCTTTTACTATTGAATGAATCGCTCATTGTTTTCTCCACCTACGCGCTGGGCGCGAAGATTACCTTATGTACACCCGCTTAGCCACACGCTTGTGGTAAAAGAGCGCTAACAGTCAGAAGCTATTGTAGCTATTGGGCAAACCACGTTGTTGCCATAATGTCTCCCCACCATAATTTATTCACGCTTAAGCAACATGCCGTTGACTTTCCAATGCCGCATTGCGCGCATTTTATCAGCGACATCTTTATTTTAGCCCCTTTATCTGAGGCCCTGTTATGAATACGGTATGTGGATCTTGCCAAACAACCAATCGCCTGCCAGAAGAGCGTGTTGATGACCATGCAAAGTGTGGTCGTTGCGGAGAAACCTTATTCAGCGGTGACGTTACCAATGCCACAGAAGTGACGCTCGATAAGCTGTTACAGGACGATCTTCCCGTCGTAATCGATTTCTGGGCGCCCTGGTGTGGCCCCTGCATCAACTTTGCCCCGGTGTTTGAAAATGTGGCGCAAGAGCGTAGCGGGAAAGTCCGCTTTATTAAGGTCAATACCGAAGCCGAACCGGCACTCAGTACACGTTTCCGCATCCGCAGTATTCCAACCCTCATGATCTTTAAACAGGGCCAGATGGTCGACATCCTCAACGGCGCACTGCCAAAGGCACAGTTTGAGAGCTGGCTGGACGAATCGCTGTAGAGAATTAGGGTAGGAGCGTAGGTATTATTGCCTCCTACCCTTTTGGTCAACCCGCCTGTCGATTAGAATGTCGCCTTTCTGAATCAGCTTCTCAATGATGAAAACGAAGCCGATTCGTTGCAGAATCTCATGGCGTCATCTATTTCATGCTCAACCATCCTTTAATGGTCAACCGTCCCTTCATGGACAATGCCGTACTCCGTCTGCGCCAGCAACGTCTTGAGCAGTCAACCAAACCGTTCCGCGCCCGTGGCTGCCGCGTAGTACGCTGCCAGCAGTGTTTATTGCCCGCAACCAACTGTCTATGCCACACCATTCAGGCACAGCAATCCCGCAGCCGATTCTGTCTGGTGATGTTTGACACCGAGCCGCTAAAGCCAAGCAATACCGGACGTCTTATCGCCGATATTCTCCCTGAGACTCAGGCGTTTCGCTGGTCACGCACCGAGCCCGATCCCGAGTTGCTTGCTGCCCTGCAAAACCCGGACGTTCAGCCGTATCTGGTTTTCCTTGCCGATGCCGCGGAAGAAGGGCGTCAGGTGTTTCACCAGCTTCCCGCAACGGAAAAGCCCGCGCTATTTGTCTTACTCGATGGTACGTGGCCGGAAGCGCGTAAAATGTTCCGCAAAAGCCCTTATCTGGACAACCTGCCGATCCTGTCGCTGAATGTAGAGGCACTTTCCCGCTATCAGCTGCGCGAAGCCAGTAGCGCAGGACAGCACTGCACCGCCGAAATTGCCATCGCCCTGCTCGCACAGGCGGGGGATATCGTCGCGGCCGACGCGCTATCACAGCATTTTGATCGTTTCCGACGACACTATCTGGCAGGGAAATCACACCACAGCTTGCGGGAAAATTTACCCATCGTCACAGCACAAGCGGCAGAAAGCGTTTAGTATCAAAGGGGATTGATCTAAAGGAGTGACGCATGAGCCAGCGCGGATTGGAAGCACTGTTACGCCCTAAGTCTATCGCCGTTCTCGGCGCGTCAGAAAAACCGGGACGAGCCGGTTTTCTGATGATGAAAAATCTGCTGGACGGCCATTTCAGCGGCCCCGTGCTGCCTGTTACGCCGAAATATCGTGCCGTTTGCGGCGTGCTGGCCTACCCGACGGTCGCCAGCCTGCCGATGACCCCCGATCTTGCCGTGATTTGCACCAACGCCAGCCGTAATCTGACGCTGTTAGAAGAACTGGGACAGAAAGGCTGCAAAACCGTCATTATTCTCTCCGCGCCGCCGACCCAGTTCAGCGAATTAAAGGCCTGCGCCGTGCGCTATCACATGCGCCTGCTTGGCCCCAACAGCCTCGGGCTACTCGCGCCCTGGCAAGGCCTGAATGCCAGTTTCTCCCCAGTCCCGATTATGAAAGGCAAATTGGCATTCATTTCGCAGTCGGCTGCTGTGTCCAACACCATATTGGACTGGGCGCAGCAGCGCGGTATTGGCTTTTCCTATTTCATCGCCCTGGGCGACAGCCTGGATATCGATGTCGACGACCTGTTAGATTTTCTGGCACGCGATGGCAAAACCAGTGCGATTCTGCTGCATCTGGAACACATCAGCGATGCGCGCCGCTTTCTTTCCGCCTCCCGTAGCGCATCCCGAAATAAGCCGATACTGGTGATAAAAAGCGGGCGTAGCCAGCAGGCCCAGCAGTTGCTGAATGACCAGCGCCACGGTCTGGATGCCGCCTACGACGCAGCAATTCAACGCGCAGGCTTACTGCGGGTACGGGATACGCATGAGCTTTTTTCCGCAGTGGAAACCTTAAGCCACCTGCGGCCGCTGCGCGGTGAACGCTTGATGCTGGTGAGCAATGGCGCATCGCCCGCTGCACAGGCGCTGGATCAGCTTCTCAGCCGACAAGGCAAGCTGGCACAACTCAGCGAGGCGACCCGACAAGCGCTACAGGAAGCGCTGCCGCCGACCGTCACTATCGGCAATCCGCTCGATCTGCGTGATGATGCAACCGCAGCCCGCTATCAGGCAGCGGTTTCGGTATTACTGGACAGCGATGAAGTCGATGCACTCTTAATCATTCACGCGCCAAGCGCCGCGGCCCCCAGCACCGATAGCGCTGCGCAATTGATTACGCTCTTCCAACAGCATCCGCGTGGGAAAAGAATTACGCTGCTGACCAACTGGTGCGGTGAATTCTCCTCGCAGGAAGCACGACGCTTGTTTAACGATGCAGGCATTCCGACCTATCGCACGCCGGAAGGCGCGGTTACGGCATTTATGCATATCGTCGAATATCGGCGTAATCAGAAACAGCTAAAGGAAACCCCGGCGCTGCCGCTGAATTTAGGCATCAACGCCAGTCAGGCACATGCGCTGATTCATCAGGCGCTGTCAGATGGCGTGACGCAGCTTGATACGCATGAAGTTCAACCCATCCTGCAAGCCTACGGTTTGGATACGTTACCCACCTGGATCGCGGGCGACAGCGCAGAAGCCGTCCATATCGCCGAACAAATTGGCTACCCGGTCGCGATTAAGCTGAGATCGCCCGATATTCCACATAAATCGGAAGTTCAGGGCGTCATGCTGTACCTGAGAACCGCCAGAGAAGTCCAGCAGGCGGCCGATGCTATTCTTGACCGAGTGAAACGCACCTACCCACAGGCACGCATTTACGGTCTGCTCGTGCAGAGCATGGCAAATCGCGCTGGTGCGCAGGAGCTTAGGATTGCCGTCGAGCAGGATCCCGTTTTCGGTCCGCTGATTATGCTAGGAGAAGGCGGCGTTGAGTGGCGAGAAAAACAAGCTGCCGTCGCCCTGCCTCCGCTGAATATGACGCTGGCCCGTTATTTGGTGCTGCAAGCGGTGAAAGGCGGCAAGATTCGGGAATACAGTGCACTGCGTCCGCTGGACATTCCCGCGCTCAGCCGCTTGCTGGTTCAGGTATCCAACCTGATTCTCGACTGCCCTGAAATTTCCCGGCTAGATATTCATCCTCTGCTGGCATCCGGGGACACCTTTACGCTGCTGGATGTCACGCTACATCTGACGCCGTTCAGTGGCGATCCGCAGTCAAGGCTGGCAATCCGCCCTTATCCACACGAGCTGGAAGAAACGGTTACCCTCAAAAATGGTGATAGTTGTCTGTTCCGGCCAATTTTGCCGGAAGATGAACCGCTGCTCAGTTCGTTCATTGCAAGAGTGACGAAAGAAGACCTGTATTACCGTTATTTCAGCGAAATTAATGAATTTACTCACGAAGACTTAGCCAATATGACACAAATTGACTACGATCGTGAGATGGCATTCGTTGCCGTACGCCAGCTCGGTGAGGAGACTGAGATTATTGGCGTGACGCGTGCGATTTCGGATCCGGATAATACGGATGCGGAATTTGCCGTGCTGGTGCGATCCGATCTAAAAGGGCTGGGCCTTGGCAGACGCCTGTTGGAAAAGCTGATTGATTACGCCAAAGCGCATGGTCTCTCCCGCTTGACCGGCATCACCATGCCGCATAATCAAGGCATGATCCAGCTGTCCAAAAAGCTCGGTTTTCACATCGACGTACAATTAGAAGAGGGAATTGTGACGCTGGAATTGCCGCTGAAGAATTGATAGCAAGACGTGACATGGCTCTTGCAACGGGAATTGTGATACCGATTCAATGGCAAAACAGACTCACAACAGCCGGAAAGTAATGGTATTATCGCCCATTCGGCTACTCCTTAACTTTTGATAATGACCAGAAGGTCATATACCCTAATGCAGCTCGACGTATGGTGGGTATAAACTGATGAGAGAAGAAACGCACTGTGATGCTGTCAAATTTTAAACGCAATAAATACCAACAGCACCTTGCACAACTGCCCAGAATTCCCCAGAACGCAGATGATGTTCAGACGTTACATTCGCCTGAGCTTTTCCGCACGACGCTGATTAACGCCATTTTGAGTGCTAAAAAACGCATCTATATCGTAGCGTTATATCTTGAGCGCGATGATGGCGGCATGGGAGTTCTATCCGCAATTTATGAAGCCAAACGGCAGTGCCCAGAGCTGGATGTCCGCATTCTGGTAGACTGGCATCGTGCTCAGCGCGGCAGGATCGGCGCAGCGGCAGAAAATACCAATGCCGACTGGTATTGCGATATGGCGAAAAAACATCCAGACACGCATTTCCCTATCTATGGCATTCCTGTCAACACGCGTGAAGCATTGGGCGTGCTGCACCTGAAAGGCTTCATTGTCGATGACACGGTCATCTACAGCGGAGCCAGCCTGAATGATGTTTATCTGCACCAACATCAGAAATACCGTTATGACCGCTATCAGCTGATTCATAATCCGGTATTGGCCGATACGATGGTGCAATATATCCAGACCATGCTGACGGCTCCGGCAGTACAGCGATTGGATCATACCGATCGCCCGAAAAGTCTGGAAATAAAAAATGATATCAAGCAGTTCCGACAAACGTTACGTACTGCCAATTATCAGGCTCCAGAACACAGCACGGACGCGAACGAATTAACCGTCACGCCGCTAGTCGGGTTAGGAAAACAAAGTCCGCTGAATAAGACCATCCATCACCTGATGTATTGCGCTGATGAGCATGTGGTTATCTGCACCCCGTATTTCAACCTGCCAGCGCTGCTGGTGAGAAATATCATCCGGCTATTACGAGACGGTAAAAAAGTAGAAATTATTATCGGAGATAAGACCGCTAACGATTTCTATATTCCAGAAGATCAGCCTTTTAAAATTATCGGCGCGTTACCGTATCTCTATGAGATCAACCTTCGCCGTTTCCTGAGTCGTCTGGAACGCTACATTGAGAATCAGCAGCTTGTTGTGCGGCTATGGAAAGATGGTGATAACAGCTTCCATCTGAAAGGCATGTGGGTAGATGACAAGTGGCAACTGTTGACGGGAAATAACCTTAACCCACGCGCATGGCGTCTGGATCTAGAAAATGCCATCCTGATTCACGATCCTCAGAAGGTTCTATTGCAGCAACGTCTGGACGAACTGGACACGATCAGGACGCATACTCACGTCGTACAAAGCTATACTGAACTGGAGAGCATTGCGCAATATCCCGTGAAAGTCCGCAAGCTGATACGACGTCTGCGCCGTATCCGTATCGATCGACTCATCAGTCGTATTCTCTAAGACCCGTAATCTGCTTTAAAAAAACCTCGGAAACCGAGGTTTTTTATTGTCATTTGGGAGCCTAGCCGGTGCAACTACCGACCAGGCGTTATGGCAACTAAAGCTTCATTCCTTTGCCTCGGCGATGCAGCGTCAATGACACAATAAACGCAATTGCTCCCATCACTGATACGTACCAAAAGAAAGCCGTTTCCATACCAAACGATTTCAGCGAAAGTGCAACATACTCAGCCGAACCACCAAACAGCGCATTAGCAACCGCATAAGATAAGCCTACGCCCAATGCCCGGACTTCAGGCGGGAACATTTCTGCTTTTAAAATACCGCTGATAGACGTGTAGAAACTGACAATAATCAGTGAAAGCATTACCAACGAGAAGGCAATGACAGGGCTAGTCACACTCTGCAGTACCGTCAGAATGGGAACCGTCAGCAATGCCGCAAGCCCGCCGAAACAGAGCATGGAGCTACGACGGCCAATCTTATCCGACAGCGCACCAAAGAACGGCTGTAGCAGCATAAAAATAAACAGTGCAAGGGTCATTAAACCGCTAGCCGTTTTCGCATCCATTCCTGCTGTATTCACCAGATACTTTTGCATGTAAGTGGTAAACGTATAAAAAGCTAAAGAACCACCTGCCGTAAAACCCAGTACGGTAATAAAGGCACGGCGATGTTTCCACAAACCCGCAAGTGAGCCAGCATCTTTATGTCCGCGAGTCGTTTTATCAGACGTTTCATTCAAAGAGCGGCGTAAATAGAGCGCAACAATCGCCAAAATAGCACCGAGAGCGAAAGGAATACGCCATCCCCACGCCCGCAAATCTTCATCACTCAGTATCTGTTGTAATATCACAACGACTAACAGTGCCAGCAGTTGACCGCCAATCAGCGTGACATACTGGAAAGAAGCATAGAATCCCTTCCGTCCCTCAACGGCAACTTCACTCATATACGTTGCACTAGTGCCGTATTCTCCACCGACAGAAAGCCCCTGAAATAAACGGGCTAATAACAATAAAAAGGGAGCCCAGGTGCCAATGGTTTCATATCCCGGTAAACATGCAATAACCAGAGATCCAAAACACATCATGCAGACTGAAATTAGCATTGAATTTTTACGACCATGCTTGTCTGCAATGTAACCGAAAAGCCAACCGCCTATCGGTCTCATTAAAAAGCCTGCTGCAAAAACCCCTGCGGTTTGTAGTAATTGAGTGGTGGTATTTCCCGAAGGGAAAAAGATATGGGCAAAATAGATTGAGCAAAAGGAATAAACATAAAAATCAAACCACTCAACCAAATTACCCGATGAAGCGCCAACTATAGCTCGGATACGTTGACGCGTATCTTTCGCATTTTCCGTTAGATCAGTCATCTTATTTTATTCTCCTGTTTTTCCGGGCATAAAACGATGCCCGCTATAGTAAAGCGGCACTTAAACCCTGAGGCAACAAGTTCCTGATTGTAATAATTTATTAATGTAACAACGCAAACAGTGCTTTTATTACCCTTAACTGAAACACGGATAAATAAAACAGCACAAACAGGACGTTATTATGAGGTGGGTTAATAAGAAGATAAGCGAGTCTATTCAGGTAAAAGGAAGAGTTTACGATCCTGAAATAGAAATAAATAAAAGGCCATCCTGTTAAGGATGGCCTTTTATCTTAATTGAAACCTGGCAGTTCCCTACTCTCACATGGGGAAGCCCCACACTACCATCGGCGCTACGGCGTTTCACTTCTGAGTTCGGCATGGGGTCAGGTGGGACCACCGCGCTATCGCCGCCAGGTAAATTCTTTTTTAAGCCGAACATTAACCCAAATAACTGGTGCTGATACCCAGAGTCGAACTGGGGACCTCACCCTTACCAAGGGTGCGCTCTACCAACTGAGCCATATCAGCGCACCTGTATAATTTGATGCCTGGCAGTTCCCTACTCTCACATGGGGAAGCCCCACACTACCATCGGCGCTACGGCGTTTCACTTCTGAGTTCGGCATGGGGTCAGGTGGGACCACCGCGCTATCGCCGCCAGGCAAATTCTGTTTCATTCCAGCCGTTA
>NZ_JBIXKO010000025.1:0-38905 GCF_044751765.1 Pectobacterium sp. CHL-2024
GTTAAGATACGGTCTTGTGAGTGCCCACACAGATTGTCTGATTAAATTGTTAAAGAGCAGTGCCACTTCATCGGTGGCGCGGGCTGCATATACTATGCTTTTCCGCTGTGAAGTCAAGTCATTACTGACTGCCTTCGTTGAATCTTTTTTCCTGTCACCGCAACGGCGTGTCGCTGTTGCCGTGTCAGTGGAGGCGCATTATAGGGACTTCTCGGCCACTGACAAGCTATAAATGCAAATTATTTTCCAACCGTTCAAAAACAAGCCAAAAGACACCATTTCGCACACTTCACATACAAAAAGTGAATACAACCTGAGCTCATAATGTGAAAACGGGAGCATTCGTTAACGAATGCTTCCGTTGATCGCTTACCAGTTCACTCGCATTATTCTTGCCGCGCGACTATCTGTTCGCCGTCAACATCTAATGTGATCGGTTTACCGGGTATCAATTTCCCCCCCAGCATCTGCTGAGCGAGTGGGTTCTCTATCAGTTGCTGTATCGCTCTTTTAAGCGGACGAGCACCATAGACAGGATCAAACCCGACTTCCCCAAGCATATCTAAAGCTGCATCCGTGATCGTGACACTATATCCACGCTCTTCAAGACGCTTGTACAGTCTCTGAAGCTGAATTTGTGCGATCGACGTAATATGCGCCCTTCCCAATGGGTGGAATACCACGACCTCATCGATACGGTTAATAAACTCGGGGCGGAAGCTGTGGCTAACGACTTCGAGCACCATATCTCTCATTTCGGTATAGCTGCGCTCACCAAAACGCTCCTGAATAAGGTCTGATCCCAGATTGGACGTCATGATGACCACAGTATTACGGAAGTCGACCGTTCTGCCCTGACCATCAGTGAGGCGCCCATCATCTAATACCTGAAGCAGGATATTAAACACATCAGGGTGTGCCTTTTCGATCTCATCTAGCAAAATGACAGAATAAGGACGACGGCGTACCGCTTCCGTCAAATATCCCCCCTCCTCATAACCGACATATCCTGGAGGCGCACCGACCAAGCGTGAAACCGAGTGTTTCTCCATAAACTCAGACATATCGATGCGCACCATGGCGTCGTCGCTGTCGAAGAGGAAAGTCGCCAGCGTTTTGCAAAGTTCCGTTTTCCCAACGCCTGTTGGCCCAAGGAACAGGAACGAGCCAATAGGGCGATTCGGGTCTGATAGCCCTGCCCTGCTACGACGGATAGAATTTGCTACCGCTTCAACGGCTTCGTTCTGCCCAATCACACGCTGATGCAGTTCATCTTCCATGCGTAATAATTTTTCTTTCTCACTTTCCAACATGCGAGAAACAGGAATCCCAGTCCAACGCGCCAGCACATCCGCGATTTCAACATCCGTTACTCGATTACGCAGCAAATGCATCGTTTTCCCTTCCTGCTGCGTTGCTGCTGCCAACTGTTTCTCTAGCTCAGGGATTTTGCCATATTGCAGCTCAGACATTCTCCCCAGATCGCCCTGACGGCGAGCCTGTTCCAGCGCAATTTTCGCCTGCTCTAAAGACGCTTTAATATTCTGTGTTCCCGTGAGTGACGCTTTTTCTGCTTTCCACTCTTCCTCTTGTTGGGAATATTCACGCTCTTTTTGGTCAAGTTCCGCACTCAGCAATTCAAGCCGCTTTTGGCTGGCTTCATCAGATTCTTTTTTCAGCGCCTGCTGTTCCAGTTTTAACTGGATGATTCGACGCTCAAGCCGATCAAGCGGCTCTGGTTTCGAATCAATCTGAATACGAATACTGGATGCCGCTTCATCAATCAGGTCAATCGCTTTATCCGGGAGTTGACGATCTGCTATATAGCGGTTAGATAGCATGGCCGCCGCAACAATCGCCGGGTCAGTAATTTGTACATGATGGTGCAATTCATAACGTTCTTTCAGCCCGCGCAGAATCGCAATCGTGTCTTCAACAGTAGGTTCAGCGACAAACACTTTCTGGAAACGACGCTCAAGGGCCGCGTCTTTTTCAATATATTGCCGATACTCATCGAGCGTTGTCGCCCCGACGCAATGCAACTCACCACGAGCCAGCGCAGGTTTTAGCATATTACCGGCATCCATCGCGCCATCAGCTTTGCCTGCCCCCACCATCGTATGAAGTTCATCAATAAACAGAATGACGTTGCCTTCCTGTTTAGACAGGTCGTTGAGCACGCCTTTCAAACGCTCTTCAAACTCACCACGGTATTTCGCACCCGCCACCAGCGCGCCCATATCCAGTGAAAGTACGCGCTTGTTTTTCAGGCCTTCAGGCACTTCACCATTAACGATACGCTGGGCTAACCCTTCTACTATAGCGGTTTTACCCACGCCGGGCTCACCGATTAATACCGGGTTATTTTTGGTTCGACGTTGCAAAACCTGAATAGTGCGGCGAATTTCCTCATCACGCCCGATCACAGGATCGAGTTTGCCTTGTTCCGCACGCTCCGTGAGATCAATCGTGAATTTTTTCAATGCCTGGCGCTGATCTTCAGCCCCTTGATCGTTCACTTGATCCCCTCCTCTCACTCGTTCAATCGCGTTTGTTACACCTTGCTGCGTAACCCCCGCCTTTTTCAATATATCTCCCAACGTGCCGCGAGACTCCAGCGCAGCAAGCGCGAAAAGCTCCGAAGAGATAAAGGTATCGCCACGCTTTTGCGCCAGCTTGTCGCACATATTCAATACGCGGACTAACTCGCTAGAAGGCTGAACATCACCATCAGTACCTTCAACCTGCGGCAAACGTGTGATTGCCTGGTCGATTTCGGTTTTCAGGTGGTTAAGATTGGCTCCAGCAACAGTCAGAAGTGGACCAACAGTTCCACCATCCTGATGAAGCAAGGCGCTCATCAAGTGAAGTGGTTCAATAAACTGGTGATCGCGCCCAAGGGCGAGAGACTGGGCATCAGCAAGAGCAAGTTGGAATTTGTTGGTAAGACGATCCAGACGCATAACACCTCCCATACACTGGTCAAAATTGCTACTGGAGATTAAATGAGGTCATCCCTCAAAAATTTCAAGGTTATTTTGCCAGTCGTGACAGGATTTAAACGTTACTTGTCTTGGATCGTCTTAATTCAATAGGTTATATCAGCCAGATTAAACTTGCCATACGGCCAGTCACACCATCACGCCGATAAGAGAAAAATTTGTGAGGTTCACTCACAGTACAGGCATTTCCACCAAAAATTTGCGTTATCCCTGCGGCACGTAAGCGCAGACTTGCCAGTTGGTAGATATCGGCAAAGAATTTATTTCCTTCAGGCCGAAATGCTGAGGCCGCAGCCATATCATGCTGAATAAAAGCATCCCTGACTTCAGGACCGACCTCAAAGGCATCAGGCCCAATAGCAGGCCCCAGCCACGCCATAATTTGTGCGGGTTGTGCTCGGAAACAGGCTAACGTTTCTTCCAATACTCCCGCGTGCAATCCGCGCCAGCCAGCATGGGCGGCAGCGACTTCATCGCCGTTGATTGCACAAAAAAGCACGGGCAAGCAGTCAGCCGTCATCACCGCACAGACCTTCCCTTTCTGATCCGTATAAGCGGCATCACCGCAAACAGACGTTGGGGACGTCTCGCCAATACGAATCACATCGGTGCCATGAACCTGTTCCAACCAATGCGGCATAGTGGGAAGGCCAGCCATCTCCACCAGCGCTTGCCGATTTGCGGTAACGTGCGCAGGCTCATCGCCCACATGATTCCCTAAATTCAGCGAATCATAAGGTGCCCCACTATGTCCGCCAACACGCGTCGTACTACAAGATTTCACACTTTCTGGCAAAGGCCAGTCGGGGTATATCAGCATAGTCCGTCACCTCTATAAATCGGCACTTATCGTATTGAATACATTACCAGTCGAGCTGATCCTTAAACGCTTCAGTATCGGCTTTCAGCGCATTAATCAGATCGACCATATCCTGTGGCAATTCCGCATGCCATTCCATGTGAATGCCAGTAATAGGATGGTAGAAACGCAACATGGTGGCATGCAGCGCCTGACGATCGAACCCACGGAGCGTCTCAATGAAATCCTCCGAAGCGCCTTTTGGCGGGCGCGGACGGCCACCGTATAGCTGATCGCCAACCAAAGGATGATTAATGTGCGCCATATGCACGCGAATCTGATGGGTGCGCCCCGTTTCCAGACGCAACCGTAAACGGGTATGCGCACGGAAATGTTCCATGATGCGATAATGTGTCACGGCAGGCTTACCCATTGGGTGCACGGCCATGTGAGTACGTTTGGTTGAGTGGCGAGCGATAGGCTGATCGACCATGCCACCTGCTGTCATCGAGCCAATCGCCACGGCCTCATACTCACGAGTAATTTCACGCGCCTGCAGCGCCTCAACTAAACGCGTCTGTGCGGGTACGGTTTTCGCGACCACCATGAGCCCTGTTGTATCTTTATCAAGTCGGTGCACAATCCCGGCACGGGGCACGTCGACAATCTCAGGATAATGATGTAACAAGGCATTCAATACTGTGCCATCTGGGTTACCCGCTCCGGGGTGAACCACCAGATCTCTGGGTTTATTGATGACCAGGATATCCTCATCTTCATACACGATATCCAGCTTGATATCCTGAGCTTCCCAGCGAGCTTCTTCTTCAATCAATGCATCAATGGCTACCGATTCGCCGCCAAGTACTTTCTCTTTTGGCTTATTGATGACATTGCCGTTAATCTGTACTCGATTCTCAAGAATCCACTCTTTTATGCGGGATCGTGAATAATCAGGGAACAATTCGGCCAAAGCCTGATCTAAACGTTGTCCGAGTTGAGATTCGGCCACCGTTGCGGTGAGTTGTACTTGTTGTGCCATATTATGCAGCTTCTTCGTTAACGTTGGGTTTTGACGGCGACGCCGTTTAAAATAATGTACTATTGTAGCTGGTCTAAATCGGGAGCTTAACGGACAGCCTCCCGGAATAACATTCTGAGGATAATCAAAACGTCATGACGCGTATGAAATATCTGGTGGCTGCCGCCACGTTGAGCCTGGCGCTGGCTGGTTGCTCCAGCAATTCCAAAGATGCGGTTCCTGATAGTCCGCCATCTGAAATCTATGCCAATGCTCAACAAAAACTGCAGGACGGCAACTTTAAAGCAGCCATCACGCAGTTGGAAGCACTGGATAACCGGTATCCCTTTGGCCCCTACTCGCAGCAAGTACAGTTGGATTTGATCTACGCCTATTACAAATCCGCAGAGCTGCCATTGGCCCAAGCTTCTATTGACCGCTTCCTGCGACTCAATCCGACCCATCCAAACGTGGATTATGTCCTGTACATGCGCGGCCTGACCGACATGGCGCTGGATGACAGTGCATTACAAGGCTTCTTCGGCGTTGATCGTTCCGATCGCGATCCGCAGTATGCCCGCACCGCATTTCGGGATTTCAGCAAGCTCATTCAGGGATACCCGAACAGCCAATACGCCACCGACGCAAACAAGCGTTTGGTTTACCTCAAAGAGCGTCTGGCCAAGTATGAACTTTCTGTCGCGCAATACTACACGAAACGCGGCGCTTATGTGGCAGTAGTTAATCGCGTTGAGCAAATGCTGCGTGATTACCCTGATACTCAGGCAACAAAAAATGCCCTGCCGTTGATGGAAAATGCCTATCGCGAACTGCAACTGGCCGCTCAGGCGGACAAAGTTGCAAAAATCATCACTGCGAATCCAGCATAAACGACAAGTGGCACACAATAATAAGACGGCAGCTTCGGTTGCCGTTTTTTATGGCTCGTTCGGTGGGCTATGCATTAATGATGCAGAAAAAACAGGTTGGCGGGAGTCAACAACAGCGCGGTAACGTCAATACATCCTATCAATAATGGCACAGGCCAGATGCCCCCTCAAGCACTTCCCTCCTATTCCCGATGATGCTTCACAAATCGCGTTTTCTTGACAAAAAGTGACGAAAAAAAGCGATCAATATCACGCTTTTTGTCACAACTCACTGTATGCTGAAATTATCCAAGACGGACATAGGCAGAGAGGTAAGTTTATATGACTATTAATATTACCAGTAAGCAAATGGATATCACCCCCGCAATTCGTCAACATGTCGAAGACCGTCTTTCTAAGCTGGACAAGTGGCAAACCCAGCTGATTAACCCACATATTATTTTGTCAAAAGAACCACAGGGTTTTGTGGCCGATGCCACTATCAGTACGCCAAATGGTCCGCTGGTTGCCAGCGCCAAGCATGATGATATGTATGCCGCCATCAATGAGCTAATTACCAAGCTCGAACGTCAGTTGGACAAACTCCAGCATAAAGGTGAAGCCAGACGTGCGGTAGCTAGCGTCAAAGAAGCAAATCTCCAGCCGACTCAAGAAGAGTAACTCGCCCTCTTTACCTCAATATAACGCGCCTGAGGGCGCGTTTTTGCATTCCAGGCGTCGTAATCCACGTCCTAAAGCGCCAACGCGATACCCCGTTTAACATTGCGCTCGGCGATTTTGTATTGACAGGATGAAAAGCCAACAGTTACCTTACCTACTCAGAATCTGGATATCTTCCTGACTAACCGAGTAAACATGACAAATAAACTGTTCTTCTTCGTATTCTTTTTCACCTTCCCCTGATTTGGGAGGCGATTCGTCGTAAGAGCAAGAATACGAAGACGAACAAAAAAGCCTCCTGACCAGGAGGCTTTTTTTATATAAGAACATAAGACAGGTAACAGCATCATGACAGACAACCCATTACTGGCACTGCGAGAACGCATCAGCGCATTGGATCTGCAATTAATTGAATTGTTGGCACAAAGACGAGAGCTCGCGCTGGACGTTGCCCGCAGCAAATTGCATTCGCATCGCCCAATTCGTGACAAAGAGCGTGAGCGTGATTTGCTGGACAAACTGACAGCAGCTGGGAAAAAGCATCATCTTGATGGTCACTACATTACCCGCTTATTTCAGCTCATCATTGAAGATTCGGTACTGACGCAGCAGGCGCTCTTACAGCATCACCTCAACCAAACAACGTCACACTCTGCCCGTATTGCGTTTCTCGGTCCGAAAGGCTCTTATTCCCATCTTGCCGCGCGCCAATATGCCGCACGACATTTCGAGCAATTTGTTGAGTGTGGTTGCCAGAAATTTCAGGACATCTTCAATATGGTGGAAACAGGGCAAGCGGACTATGCCGTTCTGCCGATTGAAAACACCAGCTCTGGCTCGATCAACGACGTCTACGACCTGCTGCAGCACACGGCTTTATCCATCGTCGGCGAATTAACCAACCCGATAAATCACTGCGTTTTAGTTGCTACCGATACGTCGTTGGAACAGATCGAAACGGTTTACAGCCATCCGCAGCCGTTCCAGCAGTGCAGCCATTTCATTAATCGTTTTCCACACTGGAAGATTGAATATTGTGAGAGCACAGCTGCAGCGATGGAAAAAGTGGCTGCACTCAACTCCCCAAAAGCAGCGGCACTCGGCAGCGAAGCCGGTGGCCAGCTTTATCAGCTACAGATGCTGGAACACGATCTGGCAAATCAGTCGCAAAACATCACCCGCTTCATTGTATTAGCACGCAAGCCGATTGATGTGACGGAACAAGTGCCGGCAAAAACCACGCTAATTATGGCAACCGGCCAACAGTCAGGTGCGCTGGTAGAAGCTCTGCTGGTATTGCGTGATAACGGCATTGTGATGACCAAGCTGGAATCCAGGCCGATCAACGGTAACCCGTGGGAAGAGATGTTCTATCTGGACGTACAGGCCAACCTGCGCAGCGATGCCATGCAGAAAGCGCTAAAAGGATTAGCCCCCATCACCCGCTCGTTAAAAGTGTTGGGCTGCTACCCGAGTGAAAACGTCGTACCCGTGGATGTGAACGAATAGTCAATGTGAACGAATAATTAAAAAAGCCATCCTGGTATCCCCGGGATGGCTTCTTAAACACAACCAAGATAGTAAACGTGCTTATTGACGAATATCGTTTGCCTGACGCAAAAGCACACGGCTCTCCGCCTGAAAACGTTTGGCATAGTCGCCAAACCAGTGTTCGACCTTCTTGAAGCTGTTGATAAATTGTGCTTTATCCGTCTGCTCCAGTAGCTCAATCGCCTCGCCAAAACGTTTGTAGTAACGCTTAATCAACGCCAGATTATCCTCTGAAGACATAATGATGTCGGCATACAGCTGCGGATCCTGCGCAAACAGCCGTCCAACCATGATCAATTCCAGACGATAGATTGGCGATGACAGCGCTAATAGCTGTTCAAGCTGTACATTCTCTTCCGCTAAATGCAGACCATAGGCAAATGTTGCGAAGTGGCGCAGCGCCTGAATGAACATCATGTTTTGGTCGTGTTCGACCGCGCTGATACGATGCAGACGCGCGCCCCACACCTGAATCTGTTCCAGCAACCACTGGTAGGCTTCTGGCTGCCGACCGTCACAATAGACGACAACCTGCTTGGCAAGGCTACCGCTGTCTGGCCCGAACATAGGATGCAGACCAAGTACCGGACCACTATGCGCCGCCAACATCGCCTGAAGCGGGCCATTTTTTACCGATGCCAAATCAACCAAGATACAGTCATCCGGCAAAGCAGGCAGACGAGCAATCACCTGTTCAGTCACGTGAATCGGCACGCTAACAATCACCATGCCGGCATCAGACAGCAGTTCATCCGCGCGCGGCCAGTCATCTTGCTCCAGAATCCTCACCTGATAGCCCGACAGCGTCAGCATTTTCTCAAACAGATTACCCATTTGCCCGCGGCCACCGATGATAACAACGGGACGCAACTGCGGACACAGCGTTTTAAAGCCTTTGTCGTTTTCACTGGTGTAGGATTCGCGCATGGTACGCCGCAGGATATCCTCAATAAGATCCGGCGGAACGCCCATCGACTCAGCTTCTTTACGACGTGAGCTGAGCATGGCCGCTTCACGATCGGGCGCATAGATGGGCAAACCATGGCGGCTTTTCACTTCACCCACTTCCGCCACTAAACGCAACCGACGTGATAACAGCGCGACAAGCTCCTTATCTACCTCATCTATCTGATCACGCAATACGGTCAGTTCAGCTACCATATTTTGTTACTCTCCTGAATGTTTCACTCGTGCAGCGCTCAGCTCTTGATGAACGGAACGCAGCAACGTCTCTGTGCTTTCCCAACTGATACAGGCATCCGTGACTGATACACCGTAGCGCATATCTGCACGCGGCTGTTCTGAAGACTGGCTTCCCTCGTTAAGGTGGCTTTCCAGCATCAAACCTATAATGGAACGATTTCCCGCCTTGATTTGTTCAATCGCAGATTCAACAACAAGTGGCTGACGGCGGTAGTCTTTATTCGAATTACCGTGACTACAATCTATCATCAGCGCAGGTCTCAGTCCCGCTTCCTGCATCTGTTTTTCACATTCGGCGACATCCTGCGCACTGTAGTTTGGTTTTTTACCGCCACGCAGAATCACATGACCATCAATGTTCCCTTGCGTTTGCAGCAGACAGACCTGACCCGTTTGATTGATACCCACAAAGCGATGCGGCATTGCAGCGGCTCTCATCGCGTTGATCGCCGTTCCCAGACTGCCATCCGTGCCGTTTTTGAACCCAACAGGCATCGACAGGCCGGAAGCCATCTCACGGTGCGTTTGTGATTCTGTTGTACGTGCACCGATAGCCGACCAGCTGAATAAATCGCCCAGGTACTGCGGGCTGTTCGGATCAAGCGCTTCGGTCGCCAGCGGCAGTCCCATATTCACCAGTTCCAGCAGCAGCTCACGCGCGATGTGCAATCCTGACTCCACATCAAATGAACCATCCATGAACGGATCGTTGATGAGCCCTTTCCAGCCCACTGTGGTACGCGGTTTTTCAAAATAAACACGCATCACAATGTAGAGGCTATCGCTTAATTCAGCGGCAAGTGACTTCAGACGGCGCGCGTATTCCAACGCGGCATCCGTATCATGAATCGAGCAAGGCCCGCAGACGATCAGCAACCGATCATCACGACCATGAATGATATCCGCAATGGTCGCTCTCGCTTGCGCAATATCGCGCTGTTCTGCGTCGTTAAGCGGAAACTTAGCTTTTAATTCATCGGGAGTAATTAAAACCTGCTCTGCACTGATATTAATATTGTTAAGTGAATCTTTTTGCATGATCCCATTCCTGAAAAGTTCGGTATATTCGCGATCGTCTGTAAAGACTACTGTCTGTACAACCTGCCTACGCGTGATGTTTACACCATAACACGAACCGTAAAGATTTCAATCCACTTAGTGTAAATAAAAAATTACCACCCTAAATATTGCCAGAAAAACGATATCTGCCTGCTCTATCACTTCCCGATGCAACCATGCTAATCCCAAGCGTGAATAGTGATAGAATCACGCCAACAAGGGGGAAGGATGCTGAAAGCCATAATCATCGATGACGAACAGCTGGCACGTGAAGAGCTCAGCCTGCTACTGGAAAACGAGTCTGATATCACCATCATTGCACAGTGCAGCAATGCACTGGAGGCGATACCGGCTATCCACCGGCTGCAACCCGATGTGATTTTTCTGGATATACAAATGCCAAAGGTCAGCGGATTAGAGCTGGTCGCCATGTTGGATCCAGAAAATATGCCTTATGTCGTCTTCGTGACAGCCTATGATGAGTACGCGGTGAGGGCATTTGAAGAACATGCTTTCGACTATTTACTTAAACCGCTGGATGCACAGCGACTCAGTAAAACGCTAAATCGTTTACGCCGCGGCGTTAGTGTAAATAAAAACGTACAGATAATTTCAGAGCCCTTACTCCGCCATATTCCCTGTAACGGACACAATCGTATTTTTTTGCTCAAGATTGAAGAAGTCGAGTATCTTTGTTCAGAACTCAGCGGCGTGCACGTCGTGGGCGTCAGCCAGTCCGGCTATACCCAACTTTCACTGAAAACACTGGAAGAGAAAACGCCCTTCGTCCGTTGCCATCGTCAATATATGGTTAATACGGAACAGCTGAAAGAAATCCAGTTAATGGAAAACGGCGCAGCAGAAGTATTGACGCATACGGGAAAACACATCCCCGTCAGTCGCCGCTATCTCAAATTACTGAAAGAAAAATTAGGCATCGCCTGATGCGGTGCTTCTTCAGGCCAATGGCCGCAACATTGAAGGTTTGATGATGAAATACAGTTATGTCTTGGCTGTAGTTCTTTTAATGACAGCATGCCAAAGCAACGTCCCGTCGCTACCCGCTAAAAGTGAGTCGGGCTTCTGGTACGAAACAGGTTATCAGGATGCAATTTCTGGCATGGTCGTAAAGGATGATAGCACTTTGCAGGAATGGTTTGGTAACCCTCAAGTTGACCGTGAAACCTACCTGCGTGGCTATCAGACCGGACAGTCGGCTTTTTGCGGTACAGATAACATGGAAGAATGGGGAAAAGCAGGGAAAAACTTTCCCGCCAGCTGCGATGGCGTAGAGAATGCTGAGATATTGCGAACTCGCTGGCAACAGAGCCTGCCTTAACATCCTCCTAAAGATAAACGATGACCCATACTCATCAGCAATTTAGCTGGCAAAACGCTATGGTTCATCGCATCTGGTAACAATTCCACTCACTTTTGTACTCGCACAGAAATACATCAGACATACCTCCCCTCTATTATCGCTCACATTAAATAATCACATTAGGTTATTAACAACCTGATACTGAGATAACGAAAATGCATATCTCACTGATAGTTAAATCTATTATTCCTAATAGCGATTGATATTGTGGAGTGCTCATATGTCCGGTTCAAGCAAGCCTCATAACCCGTCTCTAAATAGCAGTTCAAGACTCTTATCACACGCTACCTCATCACAGGAAAGCCATGATGAACGAGTCGCTGCGATAAAGAACAAAATTATCGAGTCCGGCGACCATCCCGGCATTTCCGTAGAGGAACAACTCGCGCTTCTGGACGCTTTCTCTCACCTTGAGCTAGGCCAGTTTTTAATAAAACATCACGGGTTAAATGCGTACTGGACGCATAATGTGATAGCACATCAGCCAGCCCACTATGTTAATCCCCTCGAAGAAATCATCTACACACAGCTACCCAGCGTTTTGGCAACACGTGAACGATTTGGCATTTTCCAACGCCTGCTTCAAGAACTCTTGCGCCCCGACGCTATCATGGTATCTGTCCCCTGCGGTGTCATGGCCGACTTATTGCTGTTGGACTATACGCGGCATCGAGATGTTAAATTAATCGGGATCGATCTAGATAAACAGGCGCTGGAAGAAGCTTATAAACTTGCTAGTCAGCAAGGGCTGGAAAATAAGATATCGTTGGTACTGGCCGATGCCTGGACAATAGATTTGGCAGCACAGGCAGATGTGATTACCAGCAACGGACTCAACGTCTATGAACAAGATGATGACAAAGTTACTGAGCTTTACCGCGTGTTCTACTCTGGGCTGAAACCTGGAGGTACGTTGATAACCAGCTTTATGACACCGCCCCCTACGCTGTCGCAAGATTCCCCATGGATAAATACCGATCCAAAATTGCTAGCCCTCCAATATGTCCTTTTCTCACGCATTATTGGTGCAACGTGGACGGCGTTTCGTACCCACAAAAAAACACAGTCGCAGCTAGAACAGGCAGGATTTACAGATATTCAGTTCATTAACGATCATATGAATATGTACCCAACTGTCATCGCGAATAAGCCGTTCTAAACAGGGTAAAAAGCGGTATCAACACGATGTTTTGATCGCCGTAACCGATCAATATTGAAAAATTGATCTGTATAAACGTTTATAAAATAACCACGCCTAATGTCATCATGGTACTGAAATTCAAACAATAATGATGACACCAGGGAAAGCGAAGCCCACCAAGATGGTGGGCTTTTTACTGTCATAATAATGCCTGGGTATCGCTCAGAGAGGGGAGCTACCACTCAAGGGACTGTTTGCTCGCCTTAAGATTTTCTTTGTACATCATATAAATGTTACTGTAATTGCACATGTCAAAGCCGCTTTCACAGTAATCCTCTATGACCTTATCCATTATTTTTCTATCTTTAGCTTTAGTGGCAAGCTTGAAGGCGTTGAGGTTTTCCTTCTCCATCATACGCAACATACTTTCCTGGCACATATCAAAACCACTCTCGCAGTAATCCTGCTTCACCGTCTCTTTTATAAACTCAATAACTTCATTTTTCTGAGCTTCGGAGTTATCAAAATCCATAGGGTGGATAAAGCCAGCTGCTGCCATAAACGAGGAAAAAAAGAGAGGAATGAATAATAGTTTGCGCATATAGATTAGCTCTTCCTTTAGTTTTTAATAATATAGATGCGAAATGTTACATCAGGAAATATCCTATCACCAGAAGATTTACAGGTCACTTTCAACGGCTGTTACCGATGAATTTTTTCATTAGGCGAAACATTTTTCAGCAAAGGCTGCCACTATCAGGCATAAAAAAAGGGTTTAGCCTTTGGCTAAACCCCTTATAAATAACAACTTTCGGATGTTGCGAAAGCGCTATCTTAGTTAAGACGCTCTTTGATACGAGCAGACTTACCAGTACGCTCACGCAGGTAGTACAGTTTGGCTTTACGCACGGCACCACGACGTTTAACAGCGATGCTGTCAACAACCGGAGAGTGAGTCTGGAATACACGCTCCACGCCTTCGCCGTTAGAAATTTTGCGAACAGTGAATGCAGAATGCAGACCGCGGTTACGAATAGCGATAACCACGCCCTCGAATGCCTGCAGACGTTTTTTGCTACCTTCAACAACCCATACCTTCACTTCTACGGTATCACCCGGACGAAATGCAGGTACGTCCTGCTTCATTTGTTCGTCTTCGATTTGCTTAATAATGTTGCTCATAATATGTCTCTTACCCTAGGTAAACTGATAGTTGGGTTCGCGCGGTAAACCGGCGTAACCACCTAATACTCTTGTTGCTCAGACTGATATTCACGTTGGAACTCAGCCAGCAACCTTGTTTGCTCGTCAGTCAGAGCTAGGCTTTTCAGAAGTTCAGGTCTTCTAAGCCAGGTTCGGCCCAGCGACTGCTTCAATCGCCAGCGACGTATCTCCGCATGGTTACCAGACAGTAACACTGCCGGAACCTCCATGCCTTCCAGTATTTCAGGGCGAGTGAAATGAGGACAGTCCAGCAATCCATCGGCAAAAGAATCTTCTTCTGCTGAAGCCTGATGCCCCAGAACGCCCGGTATAAAGCGGGCAACGGAGTCAATCAGGGTCATCGCTGGCAGTTCCCCACCACTGAGTACGTAATCGCCGATCGACCATTCTTCATCGATTTCGGTTTTAATTACGCGCTCATCAATCCCTTCGTACCGTCCACAGACCAGAATCATCTTCTGGTTCGTAGCGAGTTGATGTACGCCTTGCTGATCTAATTTACGGCCCTGAGGTGATAAATAAATCACTTTCGCGCCTTCGCCTGCCGCTGCTTTTGCTGCGTGGATCGCATCCCGTAAAGGTTGCACCATCATCAGCATTCCGGGGCCGCCGCCATAAGGCCGATCGTCCACGGTGCGATGCCGATCGTAAGTGAAGTCGCGAGGACTCCAATACTGTACGTTCAGCAGGCCATTTTTAACTGCCCGGCCAGTGACTCCGTAATCAGTAATTGCCCGGAACATCTCTGGAAACAGGCTAATCACCCCAATCCACATAGTCTCGTTCCGCTGGGTACTACTGGTCGATTCAGAGTTCAAAAACCAGGATCCCAATCTACTTCAATAGTTTGAGCAGAAAGGTCGACGCGCTTAACAACCTGTTCAGTGAGGAACGGAACCAGCCGTTCCTTGACTCCGAAGGCATCTTTCAGGTTGGCCTTTATTACCATCACATCGTTCGAGCCGGTTTCCATCATGTCGATGATTTTACCTAACTCATAACCCGTTACGGTCACGACCTGACAGCCAATAAGATCCTTCCAGTAATAATCACCTTCGCCCAGATCGGGCAGTTGTGACGAATCTACGACAATTTCACAATTGGTCAGTAAATTAGCCGCATCACGGTCATCAGCACCTTTCACTTTGATGATCAGATCCTGATTGTGATACTTCCAGCCTTCAATCTCGACAAGCTGCCAACCGCTTTTACTCTGGATGAACCAAGGTTGATAATCAAAAATGCTCTCGGCATCTTCGGTGGATGAAAACACTCTGAGCCAACCTCGGATGCCATATGCCGACCCTATCTTCCCCATCACAATCGGGTTAACAGGAGGTTTTGGGCTGAGTTGATTGCTCATTATCACCACCGCAACAGGTTATGCTGCTTTTTTAGCGTCTTTGATCAGCGAAGATACGCGATCAGACACAGTTGCACCCAGACCAAGCCAATGCTCGATACGGTCCAGATCCAGACGCAGGGCTTCTGCTTGACCAGATGCGATTGGGTTGAAGAAACCTACGCGCTCGATGAAACGACCATCACGCGCATTGCGGCTATCGGTCACGACTACTTGATAGAAGGGGCGTTTTTTCGCGCCGCCACGTGCCAAACGAATTGTTACCATAACATCCTCTTTAGTGAATAAAACAACTGGGCCCCATCGAGGAACGGAGCCCAGTATGTCATATAAAAAGCCCGAAAATTTTACTCATTTTGGCGCAAAAAGCAATCTAAAGCGTATAATCACGCCAAGAGTTTCTTTACACCATCGATTTCGGTGATTAACGTCCCGGGAATCCAGGTGGCATCATCCCTTTCATACCGCGCATCATTTTCGCCAGACCGCCGTTTTTCATCTTCTTCATCATTCGTTGCATGTCATCGAACTGTTTCAGAAGACGGTTCACGTCCTGTACCTGCATTCCGGAACCCTGCGCGATACGACGTTTACGCGATCCTTTAATAATCTCAGGTTTGGCTCGTTCCTGACGCGTCATCGAATTAATGATCGCCTCCATACGCACCAGCACCTTGTCATCCATTTGTGACTTAACATTATCAGGCAGTTGCCCCATGCCCGGCATCTTGCTCATCATGCTTGCCATGCCGCCCATGTTGCGCATCTGCTTGAGCTGATCCAGGAAATCGGTCAAATCGAACCCATCGCCCTTCTTCAGCTTATTAGCAAGCTTTTCTGCCTGTGTACGATCGACCTTGCTTTCGATATCTTCAATCAGTGAAAGCACATCGCCCATACCGAGAATTCGCGAAGCAACGCGCTCAGGGTAGAACGGCTCCAGCGCTTCGGTTTTTTCGCCGACACCGAGGAATTTAATTGGCTTGCCAGTAATATGGCGGATGGACAACGCCGCACCGCCACGGGCATCACCATCAATTTTAGTGAGGATCACACCGGTCAGCGGCAGCGCTTCATTAAAGGCTTTCGCCGTATTCGCCGCATCCTGCCCCGTCATGGCATCAACCACAAACAGCGTTTCAACCGGCTTAATCGCCGCGTGAACCTGCTTGATTTCGTCCATCATCGCGTCGTCAACGTGGAGACGACCCGCGGTATCGACTAACAAGACATCATAGAACTTCAGCTTAGCGTGCTGTAACGCACGTTCTACGATAGCCAGTGGCTTTTCCTGCACGTCTGACGGGAAGAAATCGACGCCCACCTGCTCGGCCAATGTTTCCAACTGTTTAATCGCCGCAGGGCGATAAACGTCAGCTGAAACCACCAGCACTTTTTTCTTCTGCTTTTCGCGCAGGAATTTACCCAATTTGCCCACGCTGGTCGTTTTACCCGCACCTTGCAGACCGGCCATCAGAACAACCGCCGGTGGTTGCGCAGCAAGATTCAGCTCAGCGTTGATTTCACCCATTGCGCTGACGAGTTCATTCTTAACAATCTTGACGAACTCTTGCCCCGGCGTCAGACTTTTATTGACTTCATGTCCGACAGCACGCTCTTTCACGCGATTGATAAAATCACGCACCACAGGTAACGCGACGTCGGCTTCCAACAATGCCATACGCACTTCACGCAGCGTTTCTTTTATGTTGTCTTCAGTCAACCGCCCGCGGCCGCTGATATTGCGCAATGTGCGCGAGAGTCGATCGGTTAAATTTTCAAACATATCTCATGCTCAACGTAAGACAGGCCGCCAGCGCGACACGAATGGAAGAGATTATACACAAAAGCGGGAACGATCTCAGCGCTGCTGACGGAGAACTGTTGGTGCCCACGGCGACTAACGCTATACTGATTCTTCATTTTACCTAGTTGATATTTAATAACCTAATTTGTATGTCTGTTTTCGCTATTGTGGCGCTTGTCGCCTACACACTCAGCCTCGGACTGATTATCCCCAGTCTGCTGCGCAAGAACAGTGCATATCGTCGGCTGGCAATACTCTCGGCCAGCGCTGCGCTAATTTGTCATGCGGTGGCGCTCTATCAACGCATTTTCGATGTTCAGGTCGGCCAAAACCTTAGCTTGCTGAATATCGGTTCTCTGGTCAGCCTCATCATCTGTACGGTGATGACATTTGTCGCCACGCGCGATCGTGGCTGGTTTATTCTTCCTATTGTCTACACCTTTGCGCTGATCAATCTGGCCTTCGCCAGCTTCATGCCGAGTGAATTTATTACGCATCTGGAAGCGTCGCCAGGCTTGATGATCCATATCGGACTGGCCCTTTTCTCCTATGCAACGCTGCTAATTGCTGCCCTTTATGCGCTTCAACTCGCCTGGCTTGATTATCTGCTCAAGAATAAAAAGCTGGGATTTGCCGCTGATATGCCGCCGCTGATGGGCATTGAACGCAAGATGTTTCACATTACGCAGATTGGCGTCATTCTGCTCACGCTGACGCTCTGTACTGGTTTGTTCTATATGGATGACCTGATCGATAACAAAGAGAACCTGCACAAGGCCGTGTTCTCCCTGTTTGCCTGGTTCATCTATATTCTGCTGCTCTGGGGACATTACCATGAAGGATGGCGGGGACGGCGCGTCGTCTGGTTCAGCCTGATCGGCGCCCTTATGCTCACGCTGTCCTACTTTGGCAGCCGGGTTATACAGCACTTCCTCGCAGTCTGACGCGTTCGCGAGCATAAAAAAAGAGAACCTACTTCGGTTCTCTTTTTTTATCTGTGCCTATCCAAGAAACTAGATATGTAGCTCGGCTAGTTTATCTTTCGGCAGCGCCAGATCGTCATTTTGGTTGATACCAATATCGTGATCCACGATGTGTTGAGCAATTTCCTGAGCTTCTTTCAGTGAGTGCATCTCATAGGTGCCACACTGGAATTCGTTCAGCTCAGGAATTTTACGCTGATCGGTCACTTTCAGAACGTCCGCCATCGCCGCTTTCCAAGAATCAGCAACACGTTGCTCATCCGGCGTACCAATAAGGCTCATGTAGAAACCCGTACGGCATCCCATCGGAGAAATGTCGATAATTTCAACGCCATCACCGTTTAAATGATCGCGCATAAAGCCCGCAAACAGGTGCTCTAGCGTGTGGATACCACGCTCTGGCATGACTTCAATGTTCGGACGACAGAAGCGCAGGTCAAATACCGTGATATTGTCGCCATGAGGGGTTTTCATGGTTTTAGCGACCCGAACTGCAGGTGCGGCCATACGGGTATGGTCAACGGTAAAGCTGTCTAGTAACGGCATAATTCCACCTCCTCAAAGAAAAAAATTCATTTTTTCTCGTTTCCGAGAACTTTTCCTTTTTATGCGAGTCTGACTTACTGAAAGACGCGCATTTATTATCATCATCCCTATTAGAGATGTTTATTTGGCCACAGTTCCTGTGGCCTTTTCTTTTTAATGCGTCGCCAGATAGTCGTCAAAACTCATCGTATCTTCAGACTCAATCTGACGTTGACGCTGCCAGGAGTTCTCGCTCGCAGCAGCCAATTGTTCTTCCGCCAACACCTGCAGCGGCTCGCTGCTGAGCATTTTGCGGTATTCTTCCGCTAAATTCAGCCCCACGCTACCATTGCCCTCTTGCTTCATCAACGTTAATAGTCGGCCAGAGAACGTCGTTTCTGGATCGTCAAAACCAACAAGCAGCTCATCGCATACCTGCTGATAGTGCGGTTGATTGTTTTCCGCGTCCAGAACTTCCGCAACGCGACGTAAATCTGCAAACAGAGATTTCCCCACTTCAGCAATTGGCTGCTGGATGGTTTCACACCGCATACCTACCGTTTGCCCAGGCTTACGCCCTTCCAGGATCACTCGGTTCCAGTTTTTACGCGTACACAGTAGCTCATCCGCGCTCATTTCAGGTGCATCTGCCAGTGCACACCAGATCAGGAATAAATCCAGGAAACGAACCTGGCTTTCACTCACCCCGGTCGGAGAGAAAGGATTGATATCCAGTGAACGCACCTCGATATATTCGATTCCGCCACGCAACAAGGCATCAGATGGCGTTTCACCCGCACGCGTCACACGCTTCGGACGAATCGGCGCATACAGCTCGTTCTCAATCTGCAAGACGTTCGTATTCAATTGTAGATAACGACCATCCTTCTTCATACCAACCCGAGCATATTCCTCAGATGGCGTTTTTATCGCGCGTTTTAACGCAGCAACATAGGTGTCCAAATCGTTGAACGTAATTCCCAGATTGCTCTGTGACTTATTGGTATAGCCTAAATCACTGAGCCGCAGAGAGGTCGCATAAGGCAGATAGAGCATGCCTTTTTCCGTACGCTCAAACGGTAGTGCGGTCTCCCGACCTTTCAGGAAGGAAGAGCAAATCGCTGGAGAAGCGCCAAACAGATAAGGGATCACCCAGCCAAAGCGGTAATAGTTACGGATCAGCCTGAAGTATCCCGCTGAAATAGCTTTTTTCCCGCTTTCTGCATCAGCAACTCCTTCTCGCGCCTGCCAGAATGACAGCGGAAGAGAGAAGTTATAATGCACGCCGGAAATAGTCTGCATCAACGCGCCATAGCGGTTTTTCAGCCCTTCACGATAAAGCGTTTTGAAGCGCCCGATATTTGATGAGCCATACTGCGCCAGCTCTATATTTTGCTCGCTGTCGATAAAGCACGGCATGCTCAATGGCCACATCCGCTCATCGCCCAGATTGCGGGAAACGTGACGATGAATATCGCGCAGAAACGTCAACAGATGATCGACATCTTTATCAACCGGCGTAATAAACTCTAACAGCGCTTCTGCAAAGTCTGTCGTAATCCACGGGTGTGCCAACGCCGAACCCAATATCTCGGGGTGCCCGGTCGTAGCAAGATGTCCGTTTGCTGTTACGCGCAATGTTTCGCGTTCAATTCCACGCTGAATACCCTTCACTGCCAGTGGGTGTTTTTCCAGCCAAGAAAGTGCTTCTGAAATGTCCGGGATCAAATCGACCTCCCGTTGTTAAAATGTAATGGTTGTAAGCATAATTGAAACTCAGCAGCACTCACCAGTTCGCATTGCAATCTGGTTAAGACCACCACGCCATCCCCTGCAACGTTATACCCGTCAATACGATATACCGCAGCGCTTTTCCAATACCAATGAAAACCGCCGATTGCACCCAGGGCATGCGTAGCCAACCCGCTAACACGCACAATAAATCGCCTACTACCGGCACCCAGCTAAATAACAACGCAGCGCAGCCATAGCGCTGTAACCAGCGCATGGCCACCGAATACCCAGCTTGTTGTTTTGGCTGAGGGAGTAAGCGCCCTATAAAAATATTTGTTAACCCACCCAGCGTATTTCCTACCGTTGCCACAGCAATCAACAGGTAGGGCTTTGCGCTATCCGCAAGCAATAACGTTACCAGCAGCACTTCCGAACTGCCAGGCAGCAGTGTTGCACTGAGCAGGCTACTCCAGAAAAGAGAAAAGACGGCCCAGAACTCACTCACAATGTACGGACGTCAACCACGGCCATGTTAGCGCGTTTAGCGGCTTCAATGCCGTAGTCTGCATCTTCAAACACGATACAGTGTTCTGGTGCGACAGAAATCAATGTAGCGCAACGCAGAAAGGTATCGGGGAAAGGCTTATGCTGTGTAACATCATCAGCCCCAACGATTGCATCAAAATAATCATGCAGCCCTAAATGCGTTAGCAATCTATCAGCCATGCCATGTGTACTACCTGTGCCAACTGCCATAGGACGCCGTCCGCGATAGTGCTTAACAACATCAATCAGCGGTAGTGGTTTTACGGTATCCAGCAGCATTTCCTCAACAACAGCGGTTTTTTCCGCCGCGAGTTGGTGAGCATCAATATCAGCCTGATGGCTGTCGATAATACGCTGTGCAATACGCCAGGTGGGCGAGCCGTTCAATGCTGTCATGGCACTGGCATCATATCTCATACCATATCGGGCAAGAACCTGATCCCACGCTTTATGGTGCGTTGGTTCGGTATCAAGCAGGGTGCCATCCATATCAAAGATCAGCCCTTGATAGCGATCGTACATCATGACTCCATGATCACTGAAAAGAGAGCTTACTTTATCGTAAAGTGAAAACGTTGTCGCTTACTCAATAACCTTATAAAAAACAGGTTATTACCTCCATAGTAGTAAGGCAGCCTTCATTTACTCGTCGGCTCAATCTCAATATATAGGCAAGGGAGGGGTAAGAATTAATATACGGAAGTGATGAGAAAAATATCGCTCTGATATCAGCAGAATAGAAGGTTGTGCCGCTAGAACGCGAAAAATAGGGTAGAGAGCGATGGGTAAAACAGAAATACGTATCGGAGAAAATTATCTGTCTTGCTTAGTACTTCGAGTCGTTGTTAAAGCAGTGTTATTCTTACGCTTATCGGTTTGTGCTAAGGCAAGAATTTTATTTACATCGAAATATGGTGCATCCGGGAGGATTCGAACCTCCGACCGCTCGGTTCGTAGCCGAGTACTCTATCCAGCTGAGCTACGGATGCAGAGTGTGGTGCAGAAATAAATGGGGTGAGCAATTAAACGAGATACTTAAGAATGGTGCATCCGGGAGGATTCGAACCTCCGACCGCTCGGTTCGTAGCCGAGTACTCTATCCAGCTGAGCTACGGATGCATATTAAATGGCGGTGAGGGAGGGATTCGAACCCTCGATGCAGCTTTTGACCGCATACTCCCTTAGCAGGGGAGCGCCTTCAGCCTCTCGGCCACCTCACCTTACATTACCTGATTCGCTACTAAGAACTTCTTGTTAGTGCTCACCGGTACTGCGTGGCGCACATATTACTTTCCCAGACTTATAAGTCAAACAATTTTTCCCACCTTGTGTTCGTTTGAACAATTCGCATCCAAGACGCGCACTTTCACAACAAAAAGTCTATTTTATCGACAGAAAAACAGGCGGTTACCTTGCCAAAGGTAGCGCACAGGAAAAATGGATATATCGATAAATGTGTGGGGGAAAAGCAGGAAATAACAATTGCGTCCCGCGAACACGAGACGCATTGTCAATCAATATGACGTTGGTTGAGATTTTTCGGCCTGAATACGCTGATAGATCTCTTCACGGTGGACAGAAACCTCTTTAGGTGCATTAACACCAATACGCACCTGGTTGCCTTTCACTCCTAATACGGTAACCGTTACCTCATCGCCGATCATGAGGGTTTCGCCAACTCGACGAGTCAAAATAAGCATTCTTTGCTCCTTGAAAGATTATAAAGAGTCGGGTCTCTCTGTCTCCCCGCCATTATCCATCATGTGCCGTGAAAACGTAAACCTAGACGATGGTATAACCACACCATCACACTCCGGTTTGTCACTACTTGTTAGTTTAGTCGATATCAGTAGCTTGTGCTTTTGTTATCACAACAACAGGACTGAGCATGTAAAGCTTCAGAATATCTGAAGGTAACACACTTTCTATCCTGCTTGCCGGATCCTTTTCCGCAGACAAAAACGCCACAACCAGAAAGTTATGGCGTTTTGTCGGATAACGCGAATAAAACGTTATCTGTCGTTTTACAGCTTAGCAGCAACCCAAGATTCAACGCTTGCCAGCGCAGCAGGCAGTGCAGACACGTCTGAGCCACCAGCCTGAGCCATATCTGGACGACCACCGCCTTTACCGCCAACCTGCTGGGCAACAAACCCAATCAGTTCACCGGCTTTTACGCGGTCAGTCAGATCTTTCGTTACACCAGAAATCAAGCTAACTCGGCCTTCTGCCGCCGTTCCTAGAACGATAACAGCAGATCCAAGCTGATTCTTCAGGTCATCAACCATCGTGCGCAGCAGTTTAGGATCAACATTGTCCAGTTGCGTAACCAGCAACTTCACACCGTTAACCTCTTTTGCTTTGCCAGACAGCGAAGAACTTTCCTGCGCCGCTTGTTGAGCCTTCAACTGCTGAAGCTCTTTCTCCAACGCGCGGGCACGATCCAGAACAGAGCGTACCTTATCCGTCAGGTTGTGACTATCCCCTTTCAGCAGTTGCGCAATGTCTTGCAAAACGTCGCTCTGGCGATGCAGCGCAGACAACGCATTCTCACCCGTGGTCGCTTCAATACGACGCACGCCGGCAGCAGTACCTGACTCAGAAATGATCTGGAACAGGCCGATATCACCTGTACGGCTTGCGTGCGTGCCCCCACAAAGCTCAATGGAGAAATCTCCCATTGTCAGAACACGGACATGGTCATCGTACTTCTCGCCGAACAACGCCATTGCGCCCTTCGCTCTCGCATCGTCCAACGCCATGACATCCGTTTGCACGGTAAGGTTACGGCGGATTTGCGCGTTAACGATATCTTCAACCTGACGAATCTGCTCAGGTTTCATCGCTTCCGTATGTGAGAAGTCAAAACGCAGATAGCTATCGTTAACCAGAGAGCCTTTCTGCGCGACGTGATCGCCCAGAACCTGACGCAGCGCAGCATGCAGCAGGTGCGTCGCAGAGTGGTTCAGACGAATGCGATCGCGGCGTTGGCTATCAACGTTTGCATCGACATTGTCGTTAACACGCAGCGTACCCTGAGTCAGTTTACCGACGTGGCCAATTGCCTGACCGTATTTCTGAGTATCCTGAACGGCAAAGCTGATGCCAGCATTTTTCAGTTCACCCTGGTCGCCAACCTGACCACCGGATTCACCATAAAATGGCGTTTCGTTCAGAATCACAACCGCTTCATCACCGGCCACAATCTGATCGACCGCGTTTCCATTGTGATAAATCGCAATAACCTTCGTTTGTTGCTGCGTTTTTTCATAGCCGCAGAATGGCGTATTTTCATCCACACGGATGAGGCTGTTGTAATCTACGCCAAATCCGCTGGCTTCACGCGCACGCTGGCGCTGTGCCGTCATCGCAGCTTCAAAACCTTCTTCATCGACTTTCAGGCCGCGCTCGCGGCACACATCCGCAGTAAGGTCGACAGGGAAACCATAGGTGTCATACAGGCGGAAGGCTGTTTCACCATCCAGCGTATCCCCTTTCAGGTTTTTAATTTCTTCGTCCAGCAGAGACAAACCGCGTTCCAACGTGCGGGCAAACTGCTCTTCTTCCGTCTTCAGCGCCTGCTCAACCACAGACTGCTGTTTTTTCAATTCTTCAGCTGCTGGCCCCATGACGTGAATCAGCGGCGCAACCAGTTTGTAGAAGAAAGCATCCGTAGCGCCCAGCATATTACCGTGACGCGCAGCGCGGCGGATAATACGGCGCAGAACATAACCACGGTTTTCATTAGACGGCATCACACCATCGGCAATCAGGAACGCACAAGAGCGGATATGGTCAGCAATAACACGCAGCGACTTATTAGTTAAATCTGTCGTTCCGACGGCTTTCGCTACCGCCTCAATCAGCGTTTTGAACAAATCAATGTCATAGTTTGAATTGACGTGCTGCAAGACGGCAGAAACGCGTTCTAACCCCATTCCAGTATCGACGGACGGTTTTGGCAGTGGCAGCATTGTGCCGTCAATCTGACGGTTGAACTGCATGAACACCAGGTTCCAGATTTCGATATAGCGATCGCCATCTTCATCAGGGCTTCCCGGCGGGCCACCTGCGATGTGCTCACCGTGATCGTAGAAAATCTCGGTACACGGACCACATGGCCCCGTTTCGCCCATCTGCCAGAAATTATCAGAGGCGTAAGGTCCGCCTTTGTTATCGCCAATACGAATAATTCTTTCGCGCGGCACGCCAACTTCGTCAGCCCAAATGTCGTAGGCTTCATCATCTGTTGCGTATACCGTTACCCACAGTTTTTCTTTCGGCAGATTGAACCACTGAGGAAACGTCAGCAATTCCCACGCATAGCGAATCGCGTCATGCTTGAAATAGTCACCGAAGCTGAAGTTACCCAGCATTTCAAAGAAGGTGTGGTGGCGTGCGGTATAACCTACGTTTTCCAGGTCATTATGTTTACCACCGGCACGTACGCAGCGCTGCGAGGTTGTCGCTCGGACATAGCTACGTTTATCTAGCCCGAGGAACACATCTTTGAACTGGTTCATACCCGCATTGGTGAATAACAATGTCGGATCGTTGTTCGGCACCAGAGAGCTGCTATCAACAACCTGGTGTCCCTTACTGTGGAAAAAATCGAGAAACGCTTGACGGATCTCAGCGGTGCTCTTGCTCATAATTGTCCTGGAATCAAGCTAGAAGAACAGATCGCGGGCAAGGTTAGTCCAGCATGCTGACGTTACCGAGCAACTCACGAACAAAAAAGTGGGAATAAGATAAATTTTCTTCGATGGGAAGTAAAATCCCGTATGCGTTCAATCTGAAAAATTCGTATAAATTGACTGGATTTCTTCATGAAAGAAGCCACGATAGAGCAGATATCGCTGATGTTTGACTTTGTCTTTCCATTCATCGGACAGAGGATGCCCGAATTTTCGTTCCACAACCGATTTCGCCAGCGCACACCAATCGATATCACTCTCGTTTAATGCTGTGGCTAACGTTGTCTTATCGATTCCTTTCTGGCTTAGCTCCATTTTGATCCGCTGGGCACCATAGCCTTTGCGGCTCCGGCTGCTGATATAGCGGCGAGCATAACGCTCGTCATCCAGCCAACCGTGTTCCTTGCAGTACGCAATAGCCGCTTCCACATCTTCCGCCGCAGCTCGGGCTGTAGCTTCATCTGCTTCCTCTTCTACACTTGCGCTTTCTGACTTATATAAATACGCCGCACATTTGCGGCGTATTTCAGTTTCACTATAATCGCGAACGGAAAGCACATTCATCGCATAGCGTAATGGTTTATTCATCCATCTACCCGCTAAAGTGACCTGTCACAACCCGTTCAGCCACCATTAAAACTCTTCGTTGCCTTCACCAGCAAATTCATCTTCGTCATGGCTATTCCCAGCGGCGGCTGGCGTCAGCTCATTGCCTTTATGCAGCAGCATTTCACGCAATTTCTTATCCAGTTCCGCAGCAATCGTCGGGTTCTCTTTCAGGAAATTACAGGCATTTGCTTTACCCTGACCGATCTTGTCGCCGTTATAGCTGTACCAGGCACCTGCTTTTTCGATCAGCTTGTGTTTCACACCCAGATCGACCAGCTCACCGTGGATATTGATGCCTTCGCCGTACAGAATTTGGAATTCAGCCTGTTTGAACGGTGCTGCCACTTTATTCTTCACAACTTTCACACGGGTTTCGCTGCCGACAACCTCTTCGCCTTCCTTGATTGCACCAGTACGACGAATATCCAGGCGAACAGAAGCATAAAACTTCAGAGCGTTACCACCGGTAGTGGTTTCAGGGTTACCGAACATCACACCGATTTTCATACGAATCTGGTTAATGAAGATCAGCAGCGTATTGGCTTGCTTCAGGTTACCCGCCAGTTTACGCATAGCCTGGCTCATCATACGTGCAGCCAGCCCCATGTGGGAGTCGCCGATTTCACCTTCAATTTCTGCTTTCGGCGTCAGTGCCGCAACGGAGTCGACGATGATAACGTCAACCGCGCCAGAGCGCGTTAATGCATCACAGATCTCCAACGCTTGCTCGCCAGTGTCCGGCTGAGAACACAGCAGGTTATCGATATCTACACCAAGCTTTTTCGCATAAATCGGGTCCAGCGCATGCTCAGCATCGATAAACGCACACGTTTTGCCTTCGCGTTGAGCGGCAGCAATAACCTGTAAGGTCAGCGTTGTTTTACCGGAAGATTCTGGGCCATAAATCTCAACGATACGCCCCATCGGTAAACCACCAGCGCCCAAAGCGATATCCAGGGACAAAGAGCCTGTAGAAATGGTTTCAACATCCATTGAGCGATCCTCGCCCAACCGCATGATAGAACCTTTACCAAATTGCTTTTCGATTTGACCCAGTGCTGCCGCAAGTGCCTTTTGTTTGTTCTCATCAATAGCCATTTCTGCTCCTGTCATGCGGCGTAAAGCTGCTGTCTCTACGCGGCTGCTTAATCATGAATTGCCGAATAATTACTGACATTATACTGTATGCGCATACAGCATCAAGGTTATTTTTTCAGAAACGTGTCGAGCAACGTTTGCAGCGCAAAATGGACCGATTGCAGACGCACCGCGTTTCTGTCTCCACTGAACCGCATTGTCTGAGCGAATGCCCCACCCTGTTTGTCTGTGAAGCCGAACCACACCGTGCCGACAGGCTTCTCTTCGGTTCCCCCGTCTGGCCCGGCGACGCCGCTTACCGATATGGCAAAATCTGCATCGGCGGCCTGCAAAGCCCCGGCGGCCATCTCATTGACGACGGCTTCACTCACCGCACCATGCTGCTCCAGTGTTTCTGCGTTCACGTTAACCAGACGCTGCTTGGCCAGATTGCTGTATGTCACAAAGCCGTAGTCAAACCAGCCTGAACTACCCGCGATATCGGTAATCGACTTAGCTAACCAGCCTCCAGTGCAGGATTCCGCACATGTCAGTTTGGCACCACGCACCTTCAGTTTTTCGCCCACCAAAGCACTTAACCGCAGAATGTCAGCTTCCGTCATTGCCGCCTCATCTTAATCAAGGATTGTTGGGTCAGGGTAACACTTTTCCCCGAAAAAGACGCTCCGCTGCACGGTATGCGAAGCGCATAGCAAAGAAGATGAAAATCGAGGGAAATCGAATAAAACGCAGCCGAATAATCAAGGAGAAAATAGCACGACGCGAATAGATCGTCGGCTAGCAGGAATACAGAGGGAATAGGAGTAATTAATAATGATGGCGCGATTTACATACAACCTGCACAACTGGTGCATCGCCAGTCCTGCTTATTTATAGCCTGAAAGAAATATCTGAAATAACATTCTTCGATAGGGACATTATTTTCTTCAAAGCTATCGGCCAGCCAGTCGATATTTTCCAGAATCCAATCATCCTCATCGAGTCCGTCTCGGTACATTTCATCATCAGGATCGATGATAGAGTAGATCCCCATCGTTCCCATATGATTTTCTTTATATTTCTCCGGTAACGTGAAATCGTTTTCTTTATAAGATATTAACCAGTGGCCGTGGCAAAGCAGGTTGCCATTACGGCTCCACCTTGCAATAAATGGGTTACTCATATTTATTCCTACCAGCATAAAATCTGGTTATAAACGTATCACGACATGTCTATAAAGTAAATTACCACACAAGCAGTGCGCCATTTAAATAATAGAAAACAGGGATACAAATTTATTACACCTTAATAGGTACAAAACCATTAACGATAACTTGATAAATATCAATTTACATAGCAATAAAATATCTAAACAGGGAAGTACAAATAAAAAAAAGCCCACTAAAAATAGTGGGCGGGGTACTGCTATTATCGTTATGTAAAAACCCTGGTGTTTTGCGGCACTTCATTCGGCTTCTGTCTGACTCTTACAGTACCGAACGAACATTAACGCAACATTAGGCGCATAAAAATTCTGACGATTGCTGTGATAGTCTGCGCCAACACTATCGCCACCGTCTCCGCTTTGCTTCGTTGGTCGAGATCGGTCAGAATGGCCTGCATATGCCCATAAAGGGGTAATAATCCATTAGGGAGGATGACGGGTGTTTCCCTCTTTCTTAAGAAGAACCGCAGCGAAAAACGGCAGTTATGCCAATGAAATCAGCAGCAGCATTACGATCGATCGCCCGGCAGAACGTTTATTTGATCTCTGGCGCAAACCGGAAACGTTGCCGATCCTGATGGGCCATTTCGCCAGCATCGAGATACTGAACTATACCGACTCTAACTGGCGGATTAACACGCCGATTGGCGCGCTCATTGAGTGGCAGGCTCGTATTATTGATGAAAAACCGGGAGAGTATATCCACTGGCGTTCGCTGGAAGGGGCACGGGTTCCGAATGAAGGCCGGCTTTCTTTTCAACCAGCCACATCGGAAGCGGGTACAACCGTAACGCTGACGATTCGCTACAACCCACCGGGGGGCTTGATCGGGAAAAAGATCGGCCAAATGTTTGATATGTTTTCTCGCGATATGCTGACGAAAACGCTCTATCGTTTCAAAAAATTAGCGGAGGATGAACTGGCCTAAGCCGCGCCAGACATCATAGCAACAGGTCATCAGCGACCGTTTTCCCGAACTGACGAAAGCGCCCCAATAAAAGGAACGTAGAATGCTGGAATTGATTCAAACCATTGGTCTTGGTCTGGTGTTAATCCTGCCACTCGCGAACCCACTGACAACGGTAGCGGTATTTTTAGCGATGTCCGGCAACATGAGCCAGGGGGAACGAAATCGCCAGATCTTTCAGGCCTCGCTCTACGTCTTTATCATTATGACCGTCGCGTACTACGCGGGTCAGGTCGTAATGAATACCTTCGGAATATCCATTCCTGGATTGCGCATTGCCGGCGGGCTCATCGTCGCATTTATCGGGTTTCGCATGCTTTTTCCTCAGCAAAAGCCAGAGCATGCGCCTGAAGTCAAAAGCAAAAAAGAAGAAATCAACGACAGTTTCTCCGCCAATGAGGTCAATATCGCCTTCGTTCCACTGGCGATGCCCAGCACCGCGGGGCCAGGAACCATTGCCCTCATCATCAGTTCTGCCTCACAAATCAAGAGCGGCGTCGATATCACGCCATGGGTGATTACCGTTGCCCCCGTACTCACGTTTATGTTGATCAGCCTGATCGTCTGGCTCAGTCTGAAAAGTTCGGGCCTGATTATGCGCCTGATCGGGAAAAGCGGCATTGAAGCCATTTCACGGCTGATGGGGTTCCTGCTGGTTTGCATGGGCGTACAGTTCATCATTAACGGTACGCTGGAGATCGTACATTCCCTGCATTAAGTTGAAGATGCGGGGAGATATCAATACGTTGCCAGATAGCCCAATTAGCGTCTATAACTTTGAATGGCGGGTTTATTCATTGGTCGCAAGCGAATACCCCGCCGGTTTGCCATTGATGATGACATAACAAAAAGAAAGCGTGATTTTGCTTACCTAGCGGAAAATAGGTGCGGCCAACAATGAAAATAAAAAAACGATTCCCAATCAATTTACGTTCGCTCATTTTATCCCTTGCCATTATCAGCATGGTCATTACGCTGACCAATGCTTATGTTGCTGTTTATAATGTACAAAAGAAGCTCATTACCGATCAGATACTGAGCTCAAACCTTAACTATTCTTCCAAGTTAGCGGCGACCACAGAAAGTTTTTTATCTTCAGCACAGCAGGAACTGGCTTACAGCGCGACATCAATAGCGGACAGTTTTAGTGACGATGCGGCGCTACTGAGTAAAAGTGAACAGACATACCGCATGAGCCAAAGCTTTAACTCTATTTTCGTTGCAGATACTCAGAATCGGATACACGCGGTTTACCCAACCTCACTGAATCTGAAAGGAAGTACGCTGACCTCTGATGCCAGCAAGCTGGCGCTCGTGGAACAAAGGCCGTTAATCAGCCAGCCTTATATTTCAGTTACGGGAAATTTGATCGTACTGGTTTCCTCCCCGATAAAAGACAAACAGGGAAATTATCTCGGTTACATCGGCGGAACCATTTATTTAAAAAATCAAAGCGTCTTAAACGAATTCATGAACACCCATTTTTATAACGATTACTCCAGCGTTTACGTCATTGATAAAAGCGGGATTGTTCTCTATCACCAGGACAAACAGTGGGTCGGCAAGCCCGTCAGCGATGAGAGAATTAAAAACGCGCTTCACAACAAGAAGAGTGGCACCGCCGCGATGCCCGATATGCAAGGTACGCCGTCTTTGGCGGGTTTCGATACGGTCAATTCATCCGGTTGGATCATCATTACTTTGCACCCTTCCCAAACCGTTATCGATTTGCTCAGCAGCGTGATGCGTTCCGTTTTATACGAAGGTGCCCCGGTAATGGCATTAACGCTTATCGCACTCACCCTACTCGCCTTCTATATCGCCAACCCTCTGCGCTTACTGGCCGTTTCTGCCAGTAAGATGGAGGAGCCCGGCGTGATTGAAAAAATCAAGAAAGTCCCCTCCTGGTATTTTGAGGTTGAGCAGCTAAAACGCGTCATTCTTTTCGGTACCCTGCTGCTGCATAAGCGGATTGGCAAACTGAGTTTGCAGGCCCACACCGATCCACTCACTGGGTTGCTCAATCGCCGTGGTATCTATGAAAGCATTGAACTCATTCTCTCAAAGAGCAATCAGGTTGCCGCCATCGTGATTGATATCGACCATTTCAAACGCGTGAATGATACCTACGGACACAATATCGGCGATGACGTCATCAGGCTGTTGGCGAAAAACATAAAACAGGGTTCGCGCGAATCCGATCTGATTTGCCGCACTGGCGGAGAGGAGTTCCTCGCACTTCTGCCCGATACGGACATGACGCAGGCCGCTGATATTGCTGAACGGCTGCGTAAAAAAGTGGAAAAAATGCCGCTGCCGATTCCTGAAAACATCACGATTTCACTAGGCGTCACCTGTTTTATTCCGGGAATGGAGCAGATCGATAGCGTCTTGAAAATCGCGGACGATGCCCTCTATCAGGCCAAGCATGAAGGCAGAAACCGAGTCGTTATCAAAGTCGCTTCCGATCATTCAGTTAATCACGACACGGAATAGACACGCTCAACATGAATGCCGCGGGCGAGAAAGCAGGCAAAAAAAACCCGCACAAGGCGGGCCAAGGTCATTCTAATGACAGGGATGGTTAACTAACACAACACTCACAGGGATGTGAGGTACTGACAAGGGATGGAAGGACTATAGCAAGCCAAATGTATAGTATTGTCATCAGCAAGTAAGGTTAATCTACCGGTTGTAAAACAACATTGGTGAGACTTCCCAGCCCCCTATCTGGCTATTTCAGCCTGCTTTCCCCGTTCGTAATGGCGCTTTTTGGGTTTTCATCAGCGCAACCAGCAGCGCCATAATGGCCAGAACGCTGGCAAGCCCTCCGACCATCAGCCACCCTCCCTGATGCCATGCAGCCATCGCAACCGTGGAGCCAGCTGCGCCCCCCAGAAACATCCCGCCCATGAATACGGTATTGATCCGGCCTCTGACCGCTTCACCGAGCCCGTAAATCACATGTTGATTGGCAATTAGCGCACTTTGTACGCCGAGATCGAGCAGGACCACACCGATAATCAGGCCAATAACGGAATTGAAACCGACGAATATTGCCCATGAGAGCAGCGTCAGCAGCGCGCCGGCAATCACAACCGGGCGGCTGCCGATTCTATCGGCCAGTCTTCCCGCCAGCGGAGCCGCAAAAATTCCCGCTACGCCAATCACGCCAAACAGGCCCGCAGCAGCAGCGCCCATTTGAAAACGCCCGCCTTCCAGATACAGCGCAAGCACGCTCCAGAACGCGCTGAACGATGCAAATAGCAGCGCCTGAATCAGCGTAGCTTTACGCAATGCGCGTTCATCCTGCCACAGCGTCACCAGCGAACGCATCAGCTCACGGTAACGAACAGTTTGATTCGAGGGTGAAGCCGGTAACACTCTTCCCATTGCCCACGCGCCCGCTAGCGCCAGCGGCACACTCAGCCAGAACATCGCCCGCCAGCCCGCACTTTCCGCCACCAGCCCCGCAATCGTACGGCTAAGCAGAATGCCGCTTAATAGACCGCTCATGACCGTTCCGACAATCGCACCACGCTGTTTCGCATCAGCAAGCGCCGCCGCAGCCGGAACAATCTGCTGTGCGGCGGTCGCCCCAAAACCGATAAGCAGCGAAGCACCTAATAACGCGACAGACGATGTCGACAAGGCCGCAAACGCAGAAGCCAACGCCAGCATCAAAAATTGCCACACGATCAGCCGACGGCGGTCAAACTTATCGCCCAGCGGAACCAGTAACAGTAGCCCTAAGGCATAGCCTAGCTGCGTCACGGTTGGAATCAGCGAGGTTGCCCCGCTCGACGTAAAGCTTTCGCCAATCACGCCCAGCATCGGTTGGTTGTAATAGATATTGGCAACAGAAATACCACTGGCTGCCGCCATTGAGAAAATCAATACTTTGCCGGGTGCCCGCTGCGTGCTGACATCGGCTTCGCTGGATAATGTACTCATCATCATACCTGTCTGTGTGTTTCCTGCCGGAAATCGGCAGGTGATGAGCAAAGCATAGGGTGCCCGACTCATTCCCAGTAGAGAGGTAAAATGGATATCAGCTATTCCAAATAGGAATATTTCAGGAGAAAAGTTGCTTGACGAAATCGGTAAAAATTCTGGCGCGGGCTGATGTCATGCGGCCTCCGGGGTAGACAGCCCACAGATCCATCTTACCCAGCGACCATGAATCCAGAGCGGTGACGACCTGCCCGCTTTCAAGCTCTGGCGCAAACATCCATTCCGACGCCACAATCAGTCCTACACCGGATAGCACCGCAGCACGCACGCCTTCCGCCGCAGAAACTCGGATACGCCCATTGGGAAATACCGTGGTCTGTGTTCCACCTTGAGAAAAAATCCAGCGATCGGTTCTCTCTCCCTGCAAATAGATGACGGCAGGATACGCAGCCAGAACGTCAGGAGAAGCTGGCACACCATGACGCGCGAAATAGTCAGGGGTCGCCAGCAGGCGCATGGAACACGATGCCAAGCGCTGGGCAATCAGGCTTGAATCCTTCATTTCGCCCAAACGCAGAGCCACATCAATGCCTTCAGCAATCAGATCGATCGGGCGATCGTCCAGAATGACATCAATATTTAGCTGGGGATGCTCGGCCATGAATTCATGGAGCCGCGGTATGATTAGCTGTCTGGCGAAAGTCACGGGTGCACCGATGCGTAGCCGCCCAGACAGCGCCGTGCTCCCGCTCACCACATGCTCTTGGGCATCCCCCAGTACCTTTAACGCGGGGGCGATTTGCTCATAAAAATTCTGCCCAGCTTCTGTCGGCGTCAGCCCTCGGGTAGAGCGGAGCAGCAACGGCGTTGCCAGTTGATTTTCCAGTTGCATGATCGCTTTGGACACCGCAGGCTGCCCAATACCGAGCCTGCGAGACGCAGCAGAAAACGACCCCGTTTCAAAAACGCAGATAAATGTTTCCAGCGCGCTCAGGCGATCCATGATTTCTCTTCCGCAAAAGGGGTTTCACTGCATCATACAGGAATCCAGCGAGGATAAGGCGGATCCACACCGCGCCCTTCTTTTCCCTGCCATCGCCATCTTCAGGCACATTCGCTTTACCGCCAACCGCATCAGGTATTACTCTGGTGGCATGACTTGTCATGACAAGGCTGGCAAATTTTTGCTGCCTTTTTCAAAATCTTACGAGGCGATGCATGAAACTTTTCATTTACGAACACTGCCCATTCTGTGTCAGAGCCAGAATGATTTTTGGTCTGAAAGATCTGCCTGTTGAGCAATCCGTCATCATGGAAGGCGACATTGACACGCCAACACGCATGGTAGGTCGCAAAGTGGTGCCGATCCTGCAGAAAGAAGATGGTAGCTTCATGCCGGAAAGCATGGATATCGTCCACTATGTCGACAGCAAGCAAGCGCCGTTAATCGCCGATAAACCGGTTGATGCTGAGATTGAAGCCTGGTGCAAGTCCGTTTCCAGCGCGGTGTTTAACCTTGCGGTTCCCCGTTTTACGAAAGCCGATTTCAAAGAGCTTTCCACGCCGGAGGCGCGCCATGCTTACATCCTGCGCGAAGAAAAAGCCTTCGGCGATCTGGATGCACTGCTCGCAAAAACGCCGGAATTGATTGCGGAAGTGGAGCAGAAACTCAAGGCGCTGGAGTCGCGTCTGGCAAACATCAGTACCATTTCCACCACCGATTTTATTCTGTTCCCGATCTTACTGTCGCTCACGATCGTGAAAGGCGTACAGTTTGGCCCTAACGTTCACGCGTACCTTGAACGTGTCTCTACAGCCAGCAAGGTCGACTTATTGACCGATAAAGCGCTGTAAAAAAGCAAGAATAGAAACAACAAAGGAGCGGCTTATAGCGGCTCCTTATTTTTAGCAACGTTCGGATAACGTCGTTTACTTACCCATATCAATCAGGATTATTGATCCTTGGGATAAAGTGCACACCCTTCTACGTCGTGCTCAAGCTCAATCACCGAATACGACTGAGCATTTTTCGTTTTCTTTATCAGGAAAGGACTTGTCGAAAAGTAACTCCCAATGTTCGCATCATCCACGAAACAGGCAATGATCTCCTTTTCATTTTCCGAGATAATACGTAGCGAATACGTCCAACTGCCATCTGTGTCTGTTGCTTCTGCCCGGTCTTTTTCCTGGCTAAACACATAATCACCGGTATCTTTCAGCAACGTCCCCTTCGGGAAATGTTTCGGTCCAAAAGAACTGCGGAAAGTAGTCACATCCAAATGTTTCAGCAGCGTCAGCACATCCGTTTTTGTTGCCGAAAAACCGGTCTGGGGAATCATCAATACTGAAAAAATCACGGCCAAAAATAGCTTCATTTACTGCAACCCTGCGATAGAAAATCCGTGCGCGTATTCTATTTTAAAAACACGGTTCGCAATAGCGTTATGGGGCACGCTTTTACCCCCATAACGCGTGACGGATTTCAGGCGTTATTTTGCCGTAACGTCTTACTAAACGCGCTTTGCGTTTCCGGCATGACATGATGATATTCCAGCGCATGCTGATTAAGGAAGCACACACCTTCGATCGGCAGCGTACCAAAAGGGGAAAGCGGTTTAATGCGACGGTCCATGCTATTTTCCACCCTGTATATTCCTTTATAAGATGACAATATCGATGTCTCGGTGAACGATAAGGCGAGAACAGCGCGCTTATGCCAGATCAGGCTGTTTAACTAAGTAATGGCTAGGCATACCGCGGATTTCCACGATTTCGCCATCCAGTTGCTGTGCTTCTATATTCTTCATTAACACAAACTGCCCATTAACATTGGCGGCTACGCCGTGCCAGGGGGTCAACCAATCGTCCTTGGTGGGCATCATATGAATACCCAGTTTCAGGCTGTCCGAAGGCTGCGGATGAATAGACAAACGGATGGCGTCTGGAAATTGTTCAGCAAGCAGATTGCCCCATGCCCAACTGCGTTGAATAACGCTACACGCGCGTTTTTTGGCATCTTTCTGTAACGCCGCATTAGAGCCGGTATAGTCAGGCCTCAGGCTATCTTCATAGAGGAAACGGGTCATTGAGCGGTAAAGCTGCAAACCTTCTTCGCTCTGCATGAGCTGCGCTTTCACCTCCTCTTCTGAGTCAGCATAATTCTCAACCAGCTGCTGGCGAAGACGATCATAGTCAGCGGTGAGCGCCGCCATATTCTCTACATCTTTAAGATTAAAAACGCTGAGATGAACGGCACCTAGTTCATGCAGTAAATTTTCAATCTCATCCTGATAAATATTAATCGTTTCGTCGCTGGTCCCAATCAGATCGCCAAATACATGCCCATCAGAACAAATACGGATATGCGCACCGGGTGGATAATAAAGCTGAATACGCTGACATAACGAATTCAGGAAGATCAAGGACAAACGCTCCGCCATATCTGGCATTCTGCCCAACACCTTATAAGGGCTAGGAGATTTAAACGGAAACGCAGGCAGAACGAGTTCAATTTGACGTTCTTCTTCAACAAAAGCACGAATTCTGGGTAATTGAACCCGGGTCACCTGAGACTCTTCTTCACTAATTGGTTTCGTCGACTGGGTAAATCTACGCCGATATTGGATTAACTCACTTAATATTAGCGATGAAACTAATTCATTATTCATCATATACAAAACAACCCCATTACTTTACATTAATTTAAAAAAGGAATTAACTACATAGCTATGGCGTAGAAACAATAGAATAAAACCCTTGCGCGAATACAATAAAAAAACTGAATGACATATTCAGTTTTTTTATTTACGACGCTAGTAATTGATTTGAATTATAAATAAACATAATAAGAATTAAGAAAGTAATTATTAAAAATTAGGATAAGTGGCGATGGAATCTGATCTCTTCCTTTTGTTCAGTACCGCACGTCCCATTACGAAACTGGTAGCGCTGACCCAGCGCATCCGTCACTGCCGTCAGGTTACCTTCCACATCGTAACCGAACTGCGTCTCGCTGTATGACAGTAAACAAAGTAGCAACAATATTTAATGTATAGCTGGATGCGTAATAGCGATAAATAATTAATCAGTTTTAGAAGATTGAAATAGCGTACGGCACAGCATTGTAATTACTCGTGCAGGCTCGATGGCAGTACTGAGGTAATAATATAAATGGATAAAACTAAACTTCCAAGAACTAATCAACACTTCGATCAATCATATCAACACCTTGAGGAAATTATACAAAAAATAAGTAATATAAAAACCCATTAAAGAACCAACAAACCAAATTAAAATTTAAAAGATATATCCTTACCTAATTTTTCTTTAAAAGCCAAAGATAACTCATCAAAAATAACGCACCACTTCGAAAAATATTCATCAACATGCACTTCAACTTTAAATTCTTTTTTTGTTTTATTAGGCAATCCAACATCACTTCCTTTTTTATACTCCAGAATAAAAGAATCCCCTTTTATCTCATACAAAAAATAAAAATCAGAACCTTGTTCACAAAACCAAATTTCATCCTTATGCGCCGTTTTATTTTTCGCTAACTTCATTGATTCAACAATATCATCATAACAAACCAGGAAATCATAAAACAAGTCAAGGATGACTTCTTTATCATTATCAAAAGACAAAAAAATAGAACCTGTGGAATATTGAGATAATTCTTCTATCGCAAATTGAAACTCCGTAACTTCCATTTCTTCTTCGTTCAAACCCTCATCCAGCACTACAGGTTTGTTTTTTATTTCTAATGTTACATCCATTCATTGATCTCCTGGGACATATGGGAATGATGTTACAGGACCTTTTTTCTCGCTAATAATAACCCTAACAACATCTGTTGATTTACTAGAACCATCAGGGTAATAAACCATTGATGGTTTTGATACTGTTACATCGTAAACACCAGGCGTAGATGGTGCTTTGTCAAAAGCCTCTTCAATCATTCTATTATCACTATAATGTCCTTGAGGTTTTCCAGTACTTCTCGCTCTATCCTTCATTGATTCGGGGCTATTTTGTGAACCATGTGTACTACGAGAATGTCCATATTTTTTTGTACTTTTTCCAGCGCCATGATCAGGTTTACACCCAGATACAGCCAAACCCAGCGGATCAACCCACTCCAGCGGATTATGGACGTAAGCTTGGGGTCTAATACCACCAAGTAATCCTATCGGGTCCGGTGACAGGTACTGTCCGCTTTCCGCATCATAGTAACGATGCCGGTTGTAGTAAAGCCCCGTTTCCGCATCAAACAACTGACCCTGATAGCGCAGCTCACAGTACACCTCTTCGTTCGCCGCATCCCCCAGGTAGCGCCGCAGCGGGATAGGTCGTCGCTCTTCGCGGTGTACGCCCCACAGCCCCTGTTCCCCGCGCCAGCGTGCCCCGTCCGGCAGACTCACCCGTACCAGACGGTCCTGCACGTCCCAGTCAAAGTACGTTTCCTTCGGCCTGAACCCCGGCCGCGTT
>NZ_JBIXKO010000026.1:0-34399 GCF_044751765.1 Pectobacterium sp. CHL-2024
TTGGTAGAGCACGACCTTGCCAAGGTCGGGGTCGCGAGTTCGAGTCTCGTTTCCCGCTCCAAAATTCTTTATCTTCGTCATTACCCCCTTTATCTTAATCAGACATCCAGTTTTATCACTGCCTGATATTTCATTCTGCTTCATTAAACGCCGATATTATCCTACGTGCTGCTGAAACCAGTGAGACAAGTATCTAGCGCTGGTGTCAGGCATCCTTGACGGTACGTCCGGCTTCGACGGACTTGAGTGCGGTGATGATCTGGTGCTCAGTGAATCGGGCTTTACGCATGGTGATCTCCTCGGGGGACATAAATAGTATGTCTGAAGATCTCTAAAAATGAATGGTTCGGTTTACTGGGATACGTACAGTAGGACTCTTTATTTTGCTTATTCAGCCTTTCCCGCAGGGGTGGCATTGCTTCCCATTCGGATATTACGTGGTAAAAGCAGGTCGAACAGATTGTTCAGCGGGTTCGCATTTTTCCCTGGCTCGCCGGTCACAAAGTTGTAATCCATTTCGATTAGATGTTTGAGTCGAGATTCGTAGTTGGCGGGAGCCTGTACCTGTTCGATTAACGGCAAGCCTTCATAGTGTTCCAGAACAAGTTTGAAGAACTCGGTTTGTTTAAATTCCCCCCGATTCCATTCTTGCTTGCTTTGCGCTACGACTCGATGGCTCCAGGCGCTTTCTATTTCATTTGATTCATGTAATGCCGCTCTGCGCTCGTTGACGGTAAAGGTATTACTATCATCATAAATAATGAGTGAGAGTTGCTCGCGAGAGAGTCCTTTAAAGGGATTTGAGCCATGACCATTAGCGAAGTCATTAGCTTGCTTTGCGCGAGCAAGTAATTGCGGGTCGTCAGTATCCGGTAATTCTTCAGCTAGCGCTTTTCGGCGGCTTTCATAGCTGCTACCAGCCAGTTCCTCAATGACCGAATGTGCATATGACGCCAGTTTTCCACGGCTATTGCTGCTATCCCTTGCTTCTGCGCGTGTTGCGGCATCATTCAACTGCCGTGCCAGCGACGATACGCTGCTTTTATCTTTTGTGGTTGATTCATTTGAGGAGACGGATGACGTCGTTTTGTTCGACGTGTTGCCTGTTACCGCAGATGAGTTTGTTTTTGCCGTGTCTCTAATATCAATGCTTTTGGTGGCGGGAAGGTTATTTAAATTAATCATCTTCAGGTTTCCAGGTAGCAGGCTAATATCTGGGCGTTGTGTTCATACCATAGGGCGGAATACAGCGTCTGCGCGCTGTAGCCATAAGACTCAGACAAACCGCGATATGGGTATTAGTATCAAATCGGCAATTGAATTAAATAACTTTAATTCTTTGTGGTTATTTTGAAATAGATTTATAGCCCATGTTGATATATTTGGTGCGCTATTTTACTGAGCTTATTATTCAATTCCAGTGATGTTTTATTTCAATATAATTTCCATGAAATTATATTCATTGCTAATGTTTTGATATGACTATTCTGAATGCGTTAAATTTTAGCGCACTGTCTCGTGGTGTTATTAGGGAAAAACATGGTGTTGCAAACTTGTCACCGAAGCGTGATACCTGAAGCGTTTACTTGTAGACTGCTCGCACTATTCTCATTTTGCTACCCCACATCATTCGAGTGGTGAAAAAGTGTCTACACCTCCGACCGATATGTGACGTACGTCGATAAAAGGATTTGCCATGTCCGCCCATTCCCCATCGTTAAAGTTTTATCTGGCTATTGGCCTGCTCCAGGGGCTGCTCCTTGTCGCGGCGCTGGAAATGAAAGAGGGCGCTCTTCAGGGAATGCTCATAACGATGGCTGTGGTTGGCGGCATCAGTCTGCAATTGCTGGAACGCACTCTCTTTGTGAAAAAGACGTGGCTGTTGGCTGGCGTGTTGACCGTGCTGATGACCGCCATCAGCGGCTGGGTCCTCTTCGAAAATGGACTATTTCGGCTGCTGGATTCCTGGGTGCTGTGTGGCATCCTCCTCGGTTATATCTGCTGTACTTTCATTTGCAGCTGGCCAGACCGTGAAGGGCGATGGCCGTCCTATGACGCACTTTGTAAACACGCCTGGATCAATATTTTTACTGTGCTGCTGGCCTGGTTACTCGTTCTGGTCGTTGTGTTGCTGCTCGTGCTGTGCGGCATGCTGTTCAACATGTTGGGATTCCGGCAGGTAAGTAAAGTATTTAGTCATTACCGATTCTATATGCTGCTTTTGCCGGTGGTGTTTTCTCTCGGCATATATATCGGCATGACCAAAGAAACCGTAGTCGGGTTGCTGCGCGGGATTCTGCTATCGGCTTGTCGTTTCCTGCTGCCATTTAGCGCACTGATTACGGTGGTTTTCACCTTGACGCTGCCTTTTAGCGGTCTGGAACCGATATGGAATACCGGCCGTTCCACCGTCATTCTGTTATGTCTGATGGGCGTAAACCTCTTTTTGATTAACTGCACGTCTCAGGATGATAACGAAGGCCGCGCTTACCCGGCGGTGTTACGCGTGCTTGTTAGCGCCAGTGTGATGTGCTTGCCGATTTTGGTTGGCTTAGCGGGCTATTCCAGCTGGCTGCGTATCGAACAGTATGGCCTGACGCCTTTCCGTTTTCAGTCGATCTTCGTCGTGGCGATCGCGATGCTTTATAGCCTGGCGATGGTATGGGCCGTCATCCGCCGCTCTGGTGTTTGGTTGGGGAGTTTACGCACGAGCAATCCGCTGCTTGCTGCTGTCACCTGCGTTCTGATGGTATTGCTGCATACGCCGGTGTTAAACCCAGAAGCGTTTAGTGCGAGAAATCAGGTTCAGCGTCTGCTTAGCGGGAAAACGCCGGTCGATGAATTTGACCTGTGGGCGCTGCGCGATGAGTTAGGGGCGGCGGGCAGGCAGCAGTTTATCTGGCTGGCTGAAGAATTGAAGCAAGACCGGATACTGGATGAGACAGGGCGTCAGGCGCTGCGCGATCGGTTGCAGGGACGTCCCGCACAAGTCCGCCCCGTTCAGGTCGAATGGGTGGGGCCGCTGGAGGACGGGGTCGAAAGCATGTTGCAGGGCGATAATTTAGGCAATAGGTGCAGAGAAATCGCTTGCCTGCTCTTTGCGATTGATTTGACTGGCGATGGCCATAACGAAGTGCTTATTTTCCCTCGGGTAGGCTGGGGTGGTGGTGGCAAGATCCTCGCCCGTGATGAACAGGGGCAGTGGCAGATTGCGGCCAGTATGTTTGGCGCGATAGGTACGGAAAAACTGGTCGAGCAGGTGAAGGACGGCAAGGTTGAAGCGGTTACGCCACGCTTTAAGACGGTTAGGATCGGTGACCAGAATATGGAGATTACGTATCCCTGATTCCACCCTACGTTAGGTATTGCTTATTGATTCGATAAAGACAACGGATTGGTGATAGCGATCACGTTTCTGTACTTTAGCCACATGCGAAAACACATGAGGATAAAGTGATGTCAGTAATCAATACCCAAGTTAAACCATTCAAAAACATGGCTTTCAAAGACGGTCAATTCATTGAAGTGACGGAGAAGAACATCGAAGGCAAATGGAGCGTGTTCTTCTTCTATCCGGCCGACTTTACATTTGTCTGCCCGACCGAACTGGGTGATGTCGCTGACTACTACGACGAATTCCAACAGCGTGGCGTGGAAATCTACTCTGTTTCCACCGACACCCACTTCACGCACAAAGCGTGGCACAGCAGCTCTGAAACCATTGGCAAAATCAAATACACCATGATCGGTGACCCAACGGGCCAACTGACGCGTAACTTTGAAAACATGCGCGAAGCAGAAGGTCTGGCCGATCGCGGTACGTTCATCGTTGACCCACAGGGCATCATCCAGGCGGTAGAAATCACGGCGGAAGGTATTGGCCGCGATGCCTCTGACCTGCTGCGTAAAGTGAAAGCGGCGCAGTACGTGGCTTCTCACCCAGGCGAAGTGTGCCCAGCCAAGTGGAAAGAAGGCGAGGCTACGCTGGCTCCGTCTTTGGATCTGGTTGGCAAAATCTAAGCTGACACCTCGGAAAATATGACTGTTTTGTCGGGTGCATTGCACCCGATTTTTCTGGCCCGGTCTTTTGGGGCCAGCACCCCCGCACGATTTTGCTTTTGTACCACCTTGCCTAATTAAGGACGACCAATGCTCGACAATACGATGAAAGTCCAGTTGAAAGCCTATCTGGAAAAATTAACCAAACCTGTTGAGTTGATTGCGACTCTGGATGACTCTGCTAAATCTGCTGAAGTCAGAACCCTGCTGGCTGAGATTGCTGAGCTGTCCGATCGGGTAAGTTTTATTGAAAAGAATGATCTGGCTGTGCGTAAGCCTTCATTCCTGATTACCAATCCAGATTCCCAAAGTGGCCCGCGTTTTGCCGGTGCACCACTGGGACACGAATTTACCTCCCTGATTCTGGCGTTATTGCAGGTGGGCGGTCATCCGTCGAAAGAAGCGAAAGAATTACTCGATCAAATCCGCCATCTTGACGGTTCATTCCACTTTGAAACGTATTACTCACTATCCTGCCACAACTGCCCGGACGTGGTGCAGGCGCTGAATTTAATGGCGGTCTTGAATCCAAATATTACCCATACCGCGATTGACGGTGGCGTGTTCCAGGATGAGATTCAAAGCCGTAATGTCATGGGCGTTCCGACCGTTTTCCTGAACGGCGAACACTTCAGTCAGGGACGCACGAGCCTGGCTGAGATTGTGACGAAAATCGATACTGGCGCGGGCGCTAAACAGGTTGAGAAGCTGAATCAGCGTGACGTCTATGATGTGTTAATCATCGGTAGCGGCCCAGCGGGCGCAGCGGCGGCGGTCTATTCAGCGCGTAAAGGTATCCGTACCGGATTAGTCGGTGAGCGCTTCGGTGGTCAGGTGCTGGATACCGTCGATATCGAAAACTACATTTCCGTTCTGAAAACGGAAGGGGCTAAGCTGGCGACCGCGCTGAAAAGCCATGTTGATGACTACGATGTCGACGTGATCGACGCGCAGAGCGCTGAAGCCCTAATTCCTGGCGGCGAACCGGGTAAACCGCATCAGGTGATTACCGTATCCGGTGCGACGTTGAAAGCACGCAGTGTGATCATTGCGACCGGCGCGCGCTGGAGAAACATGAATGTACCCGGCGAAGATCAATACCGTACGCGCGGCGTAACATACTGCCCACACTGTGATGGTCCGCTGTTTAAAGGCAAGCACGTTGCAGTGATCGGCGGCGGGAACTCCGGTGTCGAAGCGGCTATCGATCTGGCTGGCGTGGTGAAACACGTCACGCTGCTTGAGTTTGCATCGGAGCTGAAAGCGGATTCGGTATTGCAGGAGAAAGTACGTAGCTTGCCGAACGTTGACATCATCCTGAATGCGCAAACCACTGAAGTGAAAGGCGATGGGCAGAAGGTGACAGGGCTGAGCTACAAAGATCGTATTACTGATTCAGTGCATGATTTAGCGCTGGAAGGGATCTTCGTACAAATTGGCCTGCTGCCTAACACCCACTGGCTGGAAGGTACGGTAGCCAGAAACCGCATCGGTGAAATTGAGATCGATGCTAAGTGCGAAACCAGCGTGAAAGGGATCTTTGCTGCCGGCGACTGTACGACGGTGCCGTACAAGCAGATCATTATCGCGACGGGTGAAGGTGCAAAAGCGTCCTTGAGCGCCTTTGACTACCTGATCAGAACCCGTGCATAACGTCGGCCTGTTGAGGACGAAGGTGGATATCTTTGCCATCCTTCTGTTTCTCTGACGACGATCTTAACGTTCCGCGCGGCGATGCTTCATAGAAGTGTCGCCGCGTTTTTATTTTTTGATCGTAAAATTTTTCTTTCGATCGTAAAAAGTAGATCTCAGCCCTTGCTAAAGGACAATAAGAAATTCATAATGCTCGCCGCTTTGTGCTGCTGCCCGTTCTTTACTGTCAACAAGCACCCTATTTCGAGCGCAAGCGTTACCTCAATCCACATCATTTTTTATCAGTTAATACAAAAAATCATATTCTTCTTAACAGACTTATCCACAGGCTGTTGGTTGGTTATTTATTAATCACACTATGTTATTGATAAAATACTGTAGAGTATCTTATTGATATCTATTCATAAATTTTACTTATAAAACGCCATAACTATCGCTTGTACTTTTTGTGACAGTTGATTGGCAACGGTTTTTTTTATTTATTCACAGCGCGTGCGACAAACTGATGACAATAGTTTTAGCGGCTCACGCATCACGCGGTAATCCTTTCTCTACTGCACGAATAAGTCGTTTTTTCTGTGTGGATTGGACGTCGATTCCCAGTGATGCACGACGTTCCAACTGCTGATGAACTGCCCAGTGGATATGTTCATCCAACAGTTCGCTTTCACCCAGACGGGCTTGCAGCGCCAGTACGATACTATCCTGATAGGGGGCATTCCCCAGTGCGACGGCAATATTGCGTAGCCAGCGGAGATGGCCGATGCGCCGGATCGGCGACCCTTCCGTAATTCGCAGAAATTTCTCTTCATTCCAGCCGAATAGTGCCAGCAGCTCTGGCGTATGCAGCGCGGCACGCGGGCTAAAATCCGCCTCGTCGGTAAGCTGTGAAAACCGATTCCACGGGCAAATCAGCTGACAGTCATCGCAGCCATAAATGCGATTACCCATTAGCGGACGAAATTCTTCAGGAATCGGACCTTCCAATTCGATAGTCAGATAGGAAATGCAGCGGCGGGCATCAACGGTATAAGGTGCGACAATCGCGCCAGTTGGGCAGGTGGTCATGCAGGCGACACATCGACCGCACTGTTCTTCCTGTGGGCGATCGACGGGGAGAGGTAAATCGATCAGCAGTTCACCGAGAAAGAACCAGGAACCCGCTTCTCTGTTCAGAATTAGTGAGTGTTTACCAACCCAGCCAAGCCCGGCTTTCGCAGCTAAAGGACGCTCCATAATGGGAGCGGAATCGACAAAGGGGCGAAAATTCAATTCACCGCAGTATTCCTGAATCTGGTCGCCGAGTTTTTTCAGTCGCTGGCGTAGCAGCTTGTGGTAATCACGACCTAGCGCATAGCGGCTAACGTAGCCGAGTTCTGGGTTTTTTAAGGTACTGGCGAATGCGGCTTTGGCTGGCAGGTAATTCATACGTACGCTGATGACGCGCAGTGTGCCGGGCAGCAGCTCATGCGGACGCGCTCGTAACATGCCATGGCGCGCCATCCAGTCCATTTCCCCGTGGTATTGCTTATCCAGCCAGTCCTGAAGCCGAGGCTCTTCTGCGGACAAATCAGTGTCGCAGATGCCGACCTGCTGGAACCCTAATTCCTGTCCCCATTGTTTGATGTGTTGTGCTAATTCGTTGAGATCGTAGGGGTATGACATGATGGGGCCACAGAAATAAACAAGACGTGCTGATGTTACCATATTCGCGCTGCAGAGCCGATGCCTGCTGAGATGTGCGGAATGCTGGCGGTCGTTTAGGTTGCTTGCTAATTTTAAGTCATTGTAATGAAAACTAAGAGCACATGATGATGTGTCACGACCGGAAGCGAGAGGATGAGTTGCCTGATTCGGTGTTTTACGCCGAGTGGGTGCGGCGTGAAGAAGCCAGAGCGGCCAGCGAGTCGGGGCTTTCGCTGTGGGAACTCATGCAGCGTGCGGGAGAAGCCGCATTTCAGGTGGCTCGCCGATGCTATCCCTCAGCTCGACGCTGGCGGGTGCTGGCTGGACACGGCAATAACGGTGGCGATGGGTATGTGGTCGCCAGTCTGGCGCTGGCGGCGGGCATAGAGGTAGATGTTGTTGCCTGTGTCAGCGATAAGCCGCTGCCTGATGAGGCTCATCTTGCGCGCCAGCGCTGGCTGGAAGAGGGCGGTCATGTTCAGGACGTGAGTGCGCAGGATGGTGATATACCGTGGCCGGATGGGATCGATCTCATTGTGGATGGTCTACTGGGAACCGGTCTTTCTGCTGCACCGCGTGCGCCTTATGCTGCGTTAATGACGCAGGCGAATGCCTATCCCGCTCCCATTGTTTCACTGGATATTCCCTCTGGTTTAGATGCCGAAACCGGCACCTGTGCGGGCGTTGCGATTTGCGCGGCGCAGACGGTGACGTTTATCGCGTTGAAACCGGGACTACTGACCGGTCACGCCCGTGAGCACGTCGGAACATTACATTATCATTCGTTAGGATTACAGGCGTGGCTGGACGATCAAACCGCGCCGATACGGCGGCTGACTGCGGCGCAACTTCCCGAGTGGTTGACGCCTCGTCCAGCCGGACAACATAAAGGTGATAACGGCAGGCTGCTGGTGGTAGGCGGCAACGTCGGCTTAGGTGGTGCAGTATTGATGGCTGCGGATGCGGCGTTACACAGCGGCGCAGGCTTAGTGCGAGTACTTACTCACAAACAGTATCAATCGGCGTTTCTGACGGTTCGGCCTGAGCTGATGGTGCAAGAATTGACGACAGAGACGCTGCGGCAGGGGCTGGAATGGGCCGATGTCGTGGTGATTGGACCTGGTTTAGGGCAGGATGAATGGGGCAAAAGCGCGCTGCGTCTGGCAGAAAATTGTAACAAACCCATGTTATGGGATGCGGATGCGCTTAACCTGCTGGCAATCAATCCGCATAAGCGGCAGAATCGCGTGCTGACACCTCACCCCGGTGAGGCGGCACGTTTACTGAATTGCCGCGTCTCTGATATTGAAAGTGATCGCTTACTTGCGGCCACAAAGTTGGTAAAACGCTATGGCGGCGTTGTCGTATTGAAAGGTGCGGGAACGGTGATTGCCAGCGAGCGAGACGAGGTTGCCATTGCTGATGTGGGAAACCCCGGCATGGCGACAGGCGGCATGGGTGATGTGCTGTCGGGTATCGTTGGCGGTTTGCTGGCGCAAAAGCTCTCGCTGTATGATGCTGCCTGTGCAGGGTGTGTCGTTCACGGTGCGGCGGCCGATTGGCTGGCAGCGCGACGCGGCACCCGAGGTATGCTGGCAACCGATTTACTGCCTGTGCTGTTCCGATATGTTAATCCCGAGCGGGTGTTTCCGCCGATGCTTTCAGAACCTATGTTTTTAGAACAATAGATAGAATGAAAAAAATAGTCTTACTTCTGCCGGATGAGGCAGCAACGATCTCTTTAGGTACGGCGCTGGCGAAAGCCTGTGACGGTGCTTGTGTTATCCACCTTTATGGTGACCTCGGTGCGGGAAAAACGACGTTTAGTCGCGGTTTCCTACAAGCGCGCGGTCATCAGGGCAATGTTAAAAGCCCCACTTATACGCTGGTCGAGCCCTATGCGTTATCGCCGCTAGCGGTCTACCACTTCGATCTCTATCGACTTGCCGATCCGGAAGAGTTGGAGTTTATGGGGATCCGCGATTATCTGACACAGGATGCCATCTGCTTGATTGAATGGCCTCAGCAGGGCGCTGGCGTGCTGCCCGATGCGGATATCGAACTGCATTTACGCTATCAGGATCAGGGCCGACAGGCTGAGCTGTCCGCTGTCTCTGCGGCGGGAGACGCGATGTTGCAACATTTTTCTCTTCAGCCAGGAACAACAGAATCATGATGAGTCGTATGGTTAAGCTGTTCATCGGTGTATGGCTGTTGCTGGCAAGCTCGGCGTGGGCGGCCAACCTGTCGGATATCAAGGTGGATAATGCGTCAGGTCAGGCTACGGTGCGCCTGAGCTTTAGCGGTCAGCCTATTTATGCTTTTTTCCCGCTCAGTAACCCCGCCAGAGTGGTCATCGATATTCGTCAGACTGGCATTATTCAGGGGCTGCCGTTGGATTTCAGCGGGCAAAATCTGATTAAGCGCGTGCGAACCAGCAACGCGCAGGATGCACAAAGCCTGCGTTTGGTGCTGGATTTAACTCAGGCTGCTAAAACGCGGGCGGTGACGCAAAAAGAAGGGTCTGGTTACGTTGTGGTTTTCACCATCACTGGTGATAAAGCAAAAACGGTGCAAGCCTCTGCGCCTCCTGCTTCACGCCAGCAAAATAGCGCGCCGGCAGAACCGGCCAAAAATCCGTTTACCAACAAACCGACTGTTGCCGTCAATACCAGTTCGTCATCTGCCCGCGTGCCAGCACGACAGGGTAATGAACGCGTCGTTGTGGCGATTGATGCCGGGCACGGTGGGCAGGACCCTGGGGCGATTGGTACGAACGGGCTGCGGGAGAAAAATGTCACCATTTCTATCGCGCGTAAGCTACAAGTCTTACTGAATAACGATCCGGCTTTTAAAGGCGTGCTGACGCGTGACGGCGACTACTTTATCTCCGTCATGGGGCGTTCGGACGTGGCGCGTAAGCAGGGGGCGAACCTGTTAGTGTCGATTCACGCGGATGCGGCACCGAACCGCAATGCGAAAGGTGCGTCTGTTTGGGTACTGTCCAACCGCCGTGCGAACAGCGAAATGGCAAACTGGCTGGAGCAGCATGAGAAGCAGTCTGAACTGTTGGGCGGGGCAGGCGATCTACTGGCGAACAGCAGTGCCGATCCTTACCTCAGTCAGGCGGTACTGGATCTGCAATTCGGTCACTCTCAGCGGGTGGGGTATGACGTCGCGACCAAGGTGCTGCGTGAGCTCCAGCGCGTCGGGGGGCTGCATAAACGACTGCCTGAGCACGCGAGTTTGGGCGTGTTGCGCTCGCCGGATATTCCTTCTCTACTGGTGGAAACCGGATTTATCACGAATGTCTCGGAAGAGCGGCTGTTGGGGAGCAACGACTATCAGGAAAAAATCGCCAATGCGATTTATCAGGGGCTGAGAAGTTACTTCCAAACTCACCCGATTCAATCCCTCCCAAAGCAGGAAAGCCGCCCACTACAGTCGGCGGCAGGTGATAGATCAACGTCGGGCGGTAACGTAACCGCAGCAAAAGCGAGTGCGGGCAGCACGCGTCATACCGTTGCACGTGGCGAAACGCTCTCTTCCATTGCCCGGCGCTATGGCGTGAGTCTCGCGGCTATGCGTGACGTGAATAAGCTGAACAAGGACATCGTCTGGGTTGGACAGCGCTTGAATATTCCGGCTACTGGGACGAGACAGACGGCATCAACACCTGCGCCTAAAAAGGCAGCGCCGGTGAAGCATAAGGTCGTAAAGGGTGATAGCCTGAGTGCGATTGCTGCCCGTTACGGTGTCAGCATGAAAGAGATCCAACAGGCGAATAATATGCGCTCCGGCACGGTACAGCTGGGGCAAACGCTGGTTATTCCGTCTGCCTGATTCTTCATGCTGACGATGTCGATAGATTGAGGATAGTAAGAGGGATACGCCATGCCGATTCAGGTGTTGCCACCGCAACTGGCTAACCAGATCGCTGCCGGAGAAGTGGTTGAGCGTCCGGCTTCGGTCGTGAAGGAGCTGGTGGAAAACAGTCTGGATGCAGGTGCGACACGGATTGATATCGACATCGAGCGCGGCGGCGCGAAGTTGATCCGTATTCGTGACAATGGTTCGGGGATCGGAAAGGATGAATTAACGCTGGCGCTGGCGCGTCATGCGACCAGCAAAATTGCCACGCTCGACGATCTGGAAGCCATCGTGAGTATGGGGTTTCGCGGCGAAGCGCTGGCAAGTATCAGTTCCGTCTCTCGTCTAACCCTGACATCGCGCACCGCCGAACAATCCGAAGCCTGGCAGGCCTACGCTGAAGGGCGTGACATGGCGGTGACGGTTAAACCCGCGGCCCACCCTGTGGGCACCACGCTGGAAGTGCTGGATCTGTTTTATAACACGCCCGCCCGCCGTAAATTTATGCGCACCGAAAAAACCGAATTCACACATATTGATGAGGTGGTGCGCCGCATCGCGCTGGCGCGTTTCGATGTAGCCATCACGCTGCATCATAACGGTAAGCTGATGCGGCAGTATCGTGCTGCGCCGGATAAAAGCCAGTATGAACGCCGTTTGGGCAGCATCTGCGGGGCGACGTTCCTGCAACATGCGCTGGCAGTGTCATGGCAACACGGCGATCTCACCATTCATGGCTGGGTAGCCGATCCGGTCGGTGCCAGGCAACTGCCGGATATGCAGTATTGCTACGTGAACCAGCGCATGATGCGTGACCGGCTGATTAATCATGCCATTCGGCAGGCTTATCAGGATCAGCTTAGTGACGAGCAGCAGCCCGCCTATGTGCTGTATCTGGAGATCGACCCGCATCAGGTGGATGTCAATGTGCATCCTGCCAAGCATGAAGTTCGGTTCCATCAGGCGCGTCTGGTGCATGACTTCATCTATCAGGCGGTGATGTCCGTTCTGCAACAGGCATCCTCACCGGCGCTCGGCATAACAGAACCGGAAACCGGGAAACCCGTGCAATGGCAGCAGGAAAACCGCACCGCCGCCGGTGAAAACCATTTTGCCCAGCCGTCACGTACCGATAGTTCGCCGTCGTATGGTGGGAAAACGCCGCGCGCAGGTCATTCCGGTCAGGCGAGAGAATCCGCCTATTCCGGCTATCAGCCAGAGAATCCGTACCAGAAGAAGCAGGGTGATCTGTATAAGGCGCTGCTGCAACCAGCGGATAGCGCAGCAAGTGCACCGCCGTCGTCTGGCGAGCGTATTTCTGCACCGTCGAGTCACGTTATGTCGCCGGATAGGGTTGTCCCATCGACGGTATCGCATGACGCACCGCCAAATCGAACCGCGACGGACACCGCAGCGAGCAATAACAAGCAACGTGCGCCGGTTGAATCACCGCTGGAAAGCCAATCAAACGGTTTTGGGCGGGTATTGACGGTTTATCCGCCGTGCTACGCGCTGTTGGAGTACCATAAGGGATTGGCGATGCTGTCGCTTTCCGTTGCTGAACGCTATCTGAAAGCGGTGCAGCTGACGCCGCCGGAAGAAGGGCTACGGGCGCAGCCGTTGCTGATTCCGCAGCGTCTGACGTTGAGTAAATCCGAGCTGAACGTGTTGTCTGCCCATCACGCTTTGCTGGCGCGTTTTGGTATTGATGTCGTGGTTGAGTCACAACGTGCCACATTGCGTGCCGTACCTTTACCATTGCGCCAACAAAATTTACAAAACTTGATCTCCGAACTGATAGGCTATCTGGCCGACTATCAGACGGTTGAGACACAGCAGGTGGAACCTGGCGAATTGGCGTCGTGGATGGCGACGCGATTGCAGAGTGAGCAGGAAAGCTGGAGTCATTCTCAGGCCATACAATTACTGGCGGATGTCGAGCGGCTTTGTCCGCAGTTGGCGAAAACGCCGCCGTCTGAACTTTTATCTGTGATGGACATCCAGCATGCCATCAAGGCTTTAAAGCATGAGTGATGTAGAAAACGCGTCGTTGCCGCCCGCCATTTTTATCATGGGGCCGACGGCGTCAGGAAAAACGGCATTGGCAATGGCGTTACGAGAATATTTGCCGCTAGAGTTGATTAGCGTAGATTCCGCCCTCATCTATAAAGATATGGATATTGGGACGGCGAAACCGAGTGCGGAAGAGCTGGCACTGGCCCCGCATCGGTTAATCGATATTCTCGAACCGACAGAGTCCTATTCTGCGGCAGATTTTCGCCGTGATGCGCTACGTGAGATGGCGGACATTACCGCCGCCGGGCGCATTCCCCTGTTAGTCGGGGGGACGATGCTGTATTTCAAGGCGCTGCTGGAGGGACTTTCTCCTCTGCCTTCAGCCGATCCTGCCGTGCGCCAACGCATTGAAGAGCAGGCAAAAGAAATCGGCTGGGAAGCGATGCATCGGCAGCTCAGTGAGATCGATCCGGTAGCAGCAATTCGGATTCATCCAAATGATCCGCAGAGACTCTCGCGAGCACTGGAAGTTTTTTTCGTTTCAGGTAACACTTTAACTGAACTGACAAAAACGTCTGGCGACGCGCTGCCCTATCAGGTTCATCAGTTTGCTATCGCCCCGGCGACGCGTGAATTGTTGCATGAGCGGATTGAACAGCGCTTTCATCAGATGTTGGCGGCAGGTTTTGAGACAGAAGCCCGGACATTATTTGCCCGGCATGACCTTCATACGGATATGCCCTCTATTCGTTGCGTTGGTTATCGCCAGATGTGGTCATATTTATCCGGTGAAATTGATTACGATGAGATGGTTTATCGGGGAATTTGTGCGACGCGTCAGTTAGCGAAGCGGCAAATGACCTGGCTGCGCGGTTGGGATGATGTCTGCTGGCTGGATAGCGAAAAACCGACTGAAGCACTGGACAAGGTGATACAGGTTGTTAGTGCATAGGTTGAGTGATTGTGTACAATCGGTGAGTCTCAGCGTGCAAGTTTTTTTACACCGTTATTTTAGAGCCGTAGGGTTCTTTGTTACAAACAACATACAAATAAGGAAAATATAGAATGGCTAAGGGGCAATCTTTGCAAGATCCGTTCTTGAACGCTTTGCGTCGTGAACGTGTTCCGGTTTCGATTTATTTGGTGAACGGTATTAAGTTGCAAGGTCAGATCGAATCTTTCGATCAGTTCGTGATTTTGTTGAAAAACACGGTAAGTCAGATGGTTTATAAGCACGCCATCTCTACAGTTGTTCCTTCTCGCCCAGTCTCTCACCATAGCAACAATCCAGGCGGCAGCAACAACTATCACGGTAGTAACACGACTGCTCAGCAGCAGTCGCAGGAAGCTGATGACGCCGAATAAGGCGTATTGTCAATTCACCACGGCGTGGGAGAGCTGGACGCATCGCTCGGCTCCTTCGCTGTGGTGTTTTTTGCTCGTTTGAGAGGTTACTCGCTTGTTTGACCGTTATGAATCAGGTGAACGGGCCATATTAGTTCATATTTTCTTTTCGCAAGATAGAGATACAGAAGATTTGCTGGAGTTTGAATCTCTGGTTTCTTCTGCCGGTATTGAATCCTTGCAGGTTGTTACTGGCAGCCGTAAGTCGCCTCACCCTAAGTATTTTGTCGGGGAAGGCAAAGCTGAAGAAATTGCTCAGGTAGTAAAAGAAACGGGCGCGTTTGTCGTGCTGTTTGATCATGCGCTGACGCCTGCTCAGGAACGTAATCTGGAGCGTTTGTGCGAGTGCCGGGTGATCGATCGTACTGGGCTGATTTTAGATATTTTTGCCCAGCGTGCGCGTACGCACGAGGGGAAATTACAGGTAGAACTGGCACAGCTGCGCCACCTTGCGACCCGACTGGTTCGCGGCTGGACGCACCTTGAACGTCAGAAAGGCGGTATCGGTTTGCGTGGCCCGGGTGAAACCCAGCTTGAAACCGACCGTCGTTTATTGCGTAACCGTATCATGCAGATACTGTCGCGTCTTGAACGGGTAGAAAAACAGCGTGAACAAGGGCGCCGGTCGCGGGTTCGTGCCGATGTCCCCACCGTTTCGCTGGTGGGCTATACCAACGCGGGTAAATCCACGCTGTTTAACACGATTACATCGGCGGGCGTCTATGCCGCCGATCAGTTATTTGCCACACTGGATCCAACATTGCGCCGCATTCAAGTGGATGATGTGGGTGATACGGTGCTGGCGGATACCGTAGGTTTTATCCGGCAGTTGCCCCACGATTTGGTGGCTGCGTTTAAGGCTACATTACAGGAAACACGTCAGGCCTCGCTGCTGCTGCACGTTGTTGATGCCGCCGATCCTCGTCTTGACGAGAACATTGAAGCGGTTGATGACGTATTGGCGGAAATTGAGGCGGACGAAATACCTGCGCTGTTGGTAATGAACAAGATTGATATGCTGGATGATTTCGTTCCGCGTATCGATCGCAACGAAGAGAACCTACCGGTACGGGTCTGGCTTTCAGCACAGACCGGCGACGGTATTCCGTTGCTATTTCAGGCATTGACTGAGCGGCTTTCCGGGGAAATCGCACAACATACCTTGCATCTTCCCCCGCAGGCAGGACGCTTGCGTAGTCGTTTTTACCAGCTTCAGGCAATAGAAAAAGAATGGATTGAAGAGGATGGGCAAATTGGTTTGGTTATTCGTATGCCGATTGCTGACTGGCACCGCCTCTGCAAAAAAGAGCAGGAACTGCTGGACTATATTGTCTGATTTGACTGGTACAAACAGTCTGAGCGGTGAAATAGTCTGACGGACTCTGGGATATTGAACCTGAAGAACACCTATCATAAAGAATGGAGCTAAAACATGGCGTGGAATCAGCCCGGTAATAACGGACAAGACCGCGACCCGTGGGGGAGCAGCAGCAATAATGGCGGCAACTCTGGCGGAAATAACAATAAAGGTGGCCGAGATCAGGGGCCGCCGGATCTGGACGACATCTTCCGTAAGCTGAGCAAAAAACTCGGCGATCTGGGTGGCGGAAAAGGTTCAGGCTCAAGCAACAGCGGAAATTCTGGCGGCCCAGCACTGGGTGGCCGGATCGTCGGTATCGCTGCCGTCGCTGCGGTTGTCATCTGGGCTGCTACTGGTTTCTATACCATTAAAGAAGCGGAACGCGGTGTCGTCACGCGCTTTGGTAAATTCAGCCATTTGGTTGGTCCGGGTCTTAACTGGAAACCGACCTTCATCGATTCTGTTCGCGCGGTGAACGTTGAATCGGTGCGTGAACTGGCGACGTCGGGCGTGATGTTGACGTCAGATGAAAACGTCGTGCGCGTTGAAATGAACGTGCAGTATCGTGTCACGCAGCCAGAACAATATCTGTTCAGTGTAACCAATGCGGATGACAGCCTGCGTCAGGCAACTGACAGCGCGCTGCGCGGTGTTATTGGTAAGTACACGATGGACAAAATTTTGACGGAAGGCCGTACCATTGTGCGTACGGATACTCAGCGTGTACTGGAAGAAACCGTTCGTCCGTACAACATGGGTATCACGCTGCTGGACGTCAACTTCCAGACCGCACGTCCGCCGGAAGAAGTGAAGGCCGCGTTTGATGATGCGATTGCCGCACGTGAAAACGAACAGCAATATATTCGTGAAGCGGAAGCCTACGCGAACGAAGTACAACCGCGTGCCAACGGTCAGGCGCAACGTATTCTGGAAGAGTCTCGCGCTTATAAAACACGTACCGTTCTGGAAGCTCAGGGTGAAGTTGCCCGTTTTGCCAGAGTCTTACCGGAATATAAAGCTGCACCGGAAATCACCCGTGAGCGTTTGTATATCGAAACGATGGAACGCGTACTGAGCCATACTCGTAAAGTTCTGGTCAATGACAAGGGGGGCAACCTGATGGTGCTGCCGTTGGATCAGATGCTGCGTGGACAAGGCGGTGAAAATACGCAAAGCAATAACAGCAGCAGCGCTAACCCACTGCGTTTGCCTGGCAACAGCAGCGGTGCGACGAATAGCAATCAAACGCGCAGCAGTAACAATGGAAATATCATGGATCAGCGCAGAGCAAATGCGCAGCGTGATGACTTCACTCGAGTAGGGAGAGAATAATCGATGCGTAAGCCCTTACTATTTATCCTGATCCTGGTACTGATGGTGGTCTATGCGTCACTGTTTGTGGTGCAGGAAGGCCAGCGCGGCATTGTGATGCGTTTTGGCAAAGTATTGCGTGATGACGACAATAAGCCGCTGATCTATGCACCGGGATTGCAGTTCAAGATTCCGTTTATCGACTCAGTGAAAATGCTGGATGCGCGTATCCAGACCATGGAAAACCAGGCTGACCGCTTTATCACAAAAGAGCAGAAAGACCTGATTGTCGATTCTTACCTTAAGTGGCGTATCAGCGATTTCAGCCGTTACTATCTGGCTACGGGCGGTGGTGACATCTCTCAGGCTGAAGTGCTGCTGAAACGTAAGTTCAGTGACCGTCTGCGTTCCGAGATTGGTCGTCTGGATGTGAAAGGTATTGTTACCGACTCGCGTGGTCAACTGATGTCTGACGTGCGTGAAGCGCTAAATACCGGTACCGGTGAAACGACCGAAGCCGATAATGCGATTGCTTCTGCTGCTGCACGTGTTGAGAAAGAGACAACGAGCAACGAACCTCATATCAACCCTAACAGTATGGCTGCGCTGGGTATTGAGGTTATCGATGTGCGAATTAAGCAAATCAACCTGCCAACTGAAGTCTCTGACGCAATTTACCAACGTATGCGTGCAGAGCGTGAAGCGGTAGCACGTCGCCACCGTTCACAAGGTCAGGAAGAGGCTGAAAAGCTGAAAGCGACGGCCGACTATGAAGTCACCCGTACGCTGGCTGAAGCTGAACGTCAGGGACGTATCACCCGTGGTGAAGGGGATGCCGAAGCGGCGAAACTGTTTGCTAACGCCTTCAGTGAAGATCCTGACTTCTACGCTTTCGTTCGTAGCCTGCGCGCGTATGAAAACAGCTTCAGTAATAATCAGGACGTGATGGTGCTCAGCCCGGATAGCGACTTCTTCCGCTACATGAAGTCACCGGAAAGCAGCATGGTTCCACGCCGCTGATAGTCATTCACTAACGTCTCATCAAGCCCGGGTTCTTTCTCCGGGCTTTTTTTTGCCATTTTCTGGCAGAGACAAATCCAAGAGTTTGGTCCTGTTCGTACTTGAAGCGGGAAAGGGGTGGTTATGAATTCAACGATTTGGCTGGCGCTCGGGCTGGTTTTGGTGCTCGAAGGATTGGGGCCGCTGCTGTTTCCCCGTCTCTGGCGACGTATGATTTTGGGAATAGCGCAGTTGCCGGATACTATTTTGCGCCGTTTTGGCGGCGGAATAGTTGTTGCAGGGTGCGTGATCTACTACATGTTGCGTAGCCGGATGGGTGGCTAAAATTAAGCGGAAAAATGTGCGCAATCGTGTGCTAAAAGTACTGAAAGCATCCAAATGAGATGGTAGAATCCTTTTTTAAGCAACCTGGTGATTCTTGAAATGGGTAAGAACGTCGTCGTACTGGGCACCCAATGGGGTGACGAAGGTAAAGGCAAGGTCGTTGACCTGCTGACTGAACGGGCTAAATATGTTGTGCGCTATCAGGGTGGACACAACGCTGGCCACACGCTGGTTATCAACGGTGAAAAAACCGTCCTTCATTTAATTCCTTCTGGCATTCTGCGTGAAAATGTTGTCAGCATCATCGGTAACGGTGTTGTGCTGGCGCCTGACGCATTGATGAAAGAGATGACGGAGCTTGAAGCGCGTGGCGTCCCGGTACGCGAACGTCTGCTGCTTTCTGAAGCCTGTCCGTTAATCCTGCCTTATCACGTCGCGTTGGATAACGCGCGTGAAAAAGCGCGTGGTGCGAAAGCAATTGGTACGACTGGCCGTGGTATCGGCCCTGCGTATGAAGATAAAGTTGCTCGCCGTGGCCTGCGCGTTGGCGATCTGTTTGATAAAGAAACCTTTGCTGTCAAACTGAAAGAGATCGTCGAATACCATAACTTCCAGTTGGTTAACTACTATAAAGCTGACGCTGTCGACTACCAGAAAGTGTTGGACGACGTGCTAGCGATTGCCGATATTCTGACTGGCATGGTCGTTGATGTTTCCGATCTGCTGTACAAAGCGCACCTGCGTGGCGATTTCGTCATGTTTGAAGGCGCACAGGGTACGTTGCTGGATATCGACCACGGTACTTATCCGTACGTGACCTCTTCAAACACCACTGCGGGTGGCGTTGCTACCGGTTCTGGTCTGGGTCCACGCTATGTAGACTACGTACTGGGTATTGTTAAAGCTTACTCTACCCGTGTAGGTGCAGGTCCATTCCCGACTGAACTGTTTGAAGAAGTGGGCGAGCATCTGTCTCAGAAAGGTAACGAGTTTGGCGCGACCACGGGCCGTCGTCGTCGTACCGGCTGGCTGGATGCGGTTGCCGTACGTCGTGCAGTACAGATCAACTCGCTGTCAGGTTTCTGCCTGACCAAGCTGGATGTTCTGGATGGCCTGAAAGAAATTAAAATCTGCGTAGGCTATCGCCTGCCGAACGGCACCGAAGTGGATACCACTCCGCTGGCTGCTGAGGGCTGGGAAGGTCTTGAGCCGATTTACGAAACGATGCCTGGCTGGTCTGAAAGCACGTTTGGCGTGAAAGATCACAGCAAACTGCCGCAGGCTGCGCTGAACTACATCAAACGTATCGAAGAAATCACTGGTGTGCCGATTGATATTATTTCTACCGGCCCAGATCGTAGCGAAACGATGGTGCTGCGCGATCCGTTCGACGCTTGATTTTGCCACCCTTAATGGGTGAGGCGAAGATGAAAAAGGACGGGATTCCCGTCCTTTTTGTTATCTGTCGTTTGGCCGCCGTGGTGCGAACGACGACGGCTTCTACCTGTTATTCCTGAACGTCTTTCGCCTTCTGCGCTTTGTTCTTCAGGCCATCCAGCAGCTTATTGTGGATGTTGCTGAACCCGCCGTTGCTCATCACCAGAATGTGGTCGCCAGGTTGTGCGGTCTTGACGATGTTTTCTACCAGCGTGTCAATATCTGCGCTCCAGTGAGCGGGCTGTACACAGGCTTCTGCGACTTCTACGACCTGCCATGGAATATGGGCTGGCTGGAAGAGGAAAACTTCATCGGCGCGGCCTAATGACGGTGCTAGCTCATTTTTGCACATCCCCAATTTCATGGTGTTAGAACGGGGTTCAAGCACAGCCAAAATCCGAGCCGTGCCGCCAACCTTGCTGCGTAGCGCCGACAGCGTCGCCAGAATTGCGGTAGGGTGGTGCGCAAAATCGTCATAAACCGTGACGCCGTGCTCCGTACCGCGTAACTCCAGACGACGACGTGCGTTGATAAATCCACCCAGTGCGCGGCAGGCATCAGCAGGCAGTACGCCAACGTGGTGAGCGGCAGCGATGGCCATCAGCCCGTTGTGCATATTGTGTTCGCCCACCAGTTTCCAGTGGACTTCACCGACGAGTTCATTGTTCAGGTAAACCTGATATTGGCTGGCATCGATCGCCACTTTTTGTGCACGCCATGTGCCTTCTTCGCCAACCAGTTCCTGCTCGCTCCAGCATCCCATTCCCATCACCTGTTTGAGATTAAGGTCATTGGCTGGCAGGATGATCTTCCCACTGCCCGGCACCAGTCGCACAAGATGGTGGAACTGTTTCTGAATGGCTTTCAGATCGTCAAAGATGTCGGCGTGATCGAACTCAAGATTGTTGAGCACCAGCGTTCTTGGGCAGTAATGTACGAATTTGGAACGTTTGTCGAAGAACGCACAGTCGTATTCATCGGCTTCAAGCACCATGAACGGGCTGTCACCCAAGCGTGCTGAAACGGTAAAGTTGCCGGGAACGCCACCGATTACAAACCCGGGCTGATAGCCACAATCTTCCAGAATCCAGGTGACCATCCCCGCCGTGGTGGTTTTGCCATGTGTACCCGCAACGGCGATCACCCAGCGATCGCGCAGCACATAATCATGCAGCCACTGTGGGCCGGAAACATAAGGTAATCCCTGTTCCAGTACGGCTTCAACGCACGGGTTCCCGCGCGTCATCGCATTACCGATGATGACCAAATCAGGCGCAGGGCTAAGCTGTGCTGGATCGTATCCCTGAATCAGCGTGATTCCCTGTTCTTCAAGTAAGGTACTCATGGGGGGATAAACATTTGCATCTGAGCCTGTGACGTCATGCCCCAGCGAACGAGCAAGCAGGGCAAGGCCACCCATAAAGGTGCCGCAGATACCTAAAATATGAATACGCATACATTTTCCATCTTCACAGTGAGTCTGCGTCACATTCTAACGCTATGAATCCGCCATAAGAAATGGATTTGACTAGGTACTCACTTTCTCTTTGGGCTACACTGCATGCGCAAACGTTGGCGGTGCAGAAATGAAACCGCTTTTCATCCGTAGATTCTGGAATAGTGTTATGAAAACGTTAGGCGAATTTATCGTCGAAAAACAGCACGATTTCTCTCACGCCACAGGTGAGCTTACCGCGCTGCTGTCTGCTATTAAACTGGGTGCCAAGATTATTCACCGTGATATCAATAAAGCGGGTTTGGTTGATATCCTGGGAGCCAGCGGTATTTCGAATGTTCAGGGCGAAGTGCAGATGAAGCTTGATCTGTATGCCAATGAGAAACTGAAAGCGGCATTAAAGGCGCGTGGTGAAGTGGCAGGTATTGCCTCCGAAGAAGAAGACGAAATTGTTATCTTTGAAGGTGATAAGGCGGAAAATGCCAAGTATGTCGTTCTGATGGATCCGCTGGACGGCTCGTCGAATATTGATGTAAACGTCTCCGTCGGTACGATTTTCTCTATTTATCGCCGTATTACGCCGCTGGGAACGTCAGTCACGGAAGCTGATTTCTTGCAGCCGGGTAGTCAGCAGGTTGCTGCGGGCTACATCGTTTACGGTTCTTCAACCATGCTGGTGTACACCACGGGTCACGGCGTTCACGCCTTTACCTACGATCCGTCGCTCGGTGTGTTCTGTCTCTCGCATGAAAAAGTTTGCTTCCCGGAAAAAGGGAATATGTATTCCATCAACGAAGGGAACTACATCAAGTTTCCTGTCGGCGTGAAGAAATACATCAAATACTGTCAGGAGCAGGATGAAGAGACGCAGCGTCCTTATACGTCGCGTTACATCGGTTCACTGGTTGCAGATTTCCACCGTAATCTGCTGAAAGGCGGAATTTACCTGTACCCAAGCACGGCGAGCTATCCGAAAGGCAAACTGCGTTTGCTGTACGAATGCAACCCGATGGCGTTTCTGGCGGAGCAGGCGGGCGGTAAGGCCAGCGACGGTAAAAACCGTATTCTGGATATCACGCCGGAGAAACTGCACCAGCGTTCACCGTTCTTTGTAGGAACAGAATCCATGGTTGATGACGTCGAACGTTTCATCCGTGAATTCCCAGACGCCTAATTACATTAATTAGGCGTTAATACTAATTAATTATCAATTAATTAGTCATCAATATAGTCCCGTGTGGTCGGATATTCGGCTACACGGGATTGTCTTTTAACGCTGTGCTTCGAACCAGCTCTCCAGAATAATCACCGCAGAGGCAGCGTCTACGCTACCTTTATCCAACGCTTTAAAACCACCGCGTTCGAAGAGATCGGCACGCGCTTCTACCGTACTCAAGCGTTCATCGTGTAACTCAATCGCGATGCCAAAACGGCCATGTAGTCGGTTAGCGAACTTCCGCGCCCGTGCCGTCAGAGGTTGTTCTGTGCCATCCATGTTGAGCGGCAGGCCGACGACGACCAGATCGGGCTGCCATTCTGACAACAGCTTCTCTACTTTTTGCCAATCGGGTATCCCTTCCTGCGCCTTGAACGACGTCAGTGCACGCGCTGTACCGGTAATTTCCTGACCGATGGCGACACCGATACTTTTTGTCCCAAAATCAAAGGCAAGAATGGTTCTGCTGGCCATCAGGCATGTCCTGCTTCGGTGGAGATATTATGAATATCGATACCCAACTTTCTGGCCGCCGCCCGCCAGCGTTCGGCAATTGGCGTATGGAACAGAATGTCTTTATCGGCTGGCGTCGTCAGCCAGGCATTATCCAGCAGTTCTTCTTCAAGTTGGCCGTTCTCCCAGGCGGAATAGCCTAAGGCGACCAGCGTATTTTTCGGCTGATTAGGCGTACCTAGCGTTTCCAGCACGTCTTTGGACGTGGTGATCATGGTGTCCTCAGAAATACTGATGCTGGAACCAAAGCCGGAACAGGGCGTATGCAGGATAAAGCCACGGTCGTCCGCCAGTGGGCCGCCAATGAAGACGGGTTTATCCAATCGAATGGCAGGATCGCGCGGTGTCGGATCTATTTTTAGCTTTTTCAGCACATTTTCCACGGAAAACTGATCCATCGGTTTGTTGATGATCAGCCCCATGGCTCCGTCTTCATTATGTTCGCAGATATAGACCACCGAACGTTTAAATACAGAGTCCTGTAGTGCTGGCATAGCAATGAGGAAGTGATGCTGTAAATTCATTGTGTATTTTTATCGATATCCGTCAGCGTTGGAGAAACGGCCCGTATTGCGCGGGCCGAGTGGTGTGTCTGGTGTCTCTGGTCTTAGCGGGTACGTGCAGCCAGACGCTTTTCAATGGCGTCCATCAGCATGCCAGTGATGGAAACATCCGGGTAAGCCGCTTCGATTTCACGCACGCAGGTCGGGCTGGTGACGTTAATTTCTGTCAGGCGGTCACCGATGATGTCCAGACCGACGAAAATCAGGCCTTTGGCTTTTAACGTTGGTGCGACATCACGGGCGATTTTCCAGTCGCTTTCGGTTAGCGGACGTGCTTCGCCGCGCCCACCGGCTGCCAGATTGCCGCGTGTCTCACCGCTTTTCGGGATACGCGCCAGGCAGTAGGGAACGGGTTCGCCATCGACTACCAGTACGCGTTTGTCGCCGTCTTTAATTGCCGGCAGATAGTTTTGCGCCATGCAGTAGCGGGTCGCGTGTTCTGTCAGCGTTTCGATGATGACCGAAACGTTGGCGTCATCCTGCTTCAAACGGAAAATAGACGCGCCGCCCATGCCGTCGAGCGGTTTGAGAATGACGTCGCCGTGTTTTTCATGGAACTGACGCAGTTTGTCTGCACGACGCGTAACGAGCGTATCGGGGGTCAGATGCGGGAACCAGGCGGTGAACAGCTTCTCATTGCAATCACGCAGGCTCTGCGGCTTGTTGACGATCAGCGTACCTTTCTCTTCCGCACGTTCCAGAATATAGGTGGCGTAGATGAACTCCGTATCGAACGGCGGATCTTTACGCATCAGCACCACATCCAACTCTTCCAGCGCAATATCCTGCTCGCCGGAGAAATCGTACCAGCCATCGTAATCGTACTGAACGCTTAGGCGGCGCGTTGTTGCACGCGCGACGCCTGCATGCATATAGAGATCGTTCATCTCCATATAATGCAGTTCCCAACCACGGCGCTGTGCTTCCAGCAGCATGGCAAAGCTGGTGTCTTTCTTGATATTGATGGTGTCAATTGGATCCATCACGATACCGAGTTTGATCATTCTTTTCTCCTTTACCCCAAATCGCCGAAACGTACCTGTAAGGCGGTCATGGCGGTGAGTGCAGTGGTTTCTGTGCGCAAAACGCGTGGCCCCAACAGGATATCAGTGAATCCGTGTTCGGAGGTCATGGTAATTTCACCGGCGGTGAGCCCGCCTTCCGGGCCGATCAGTAGCCTGACCCGAGCGACCGGCAGTGGTAACGTATTGATGCTTTGTGTGGCGCGCGGGTGCAGATTTAATTTCAACGCGTTGTCTTGCTCCGCACACCAGGCTTCCAGCGTCATCGCTGGCCGCACCAGCGGCACACAATTGCGGCCGGACTGTTCACAGGCGGCGATCGCAATTTTCTGCCACTGGCTAATTTTTTTCTCCATACGCTCGGCATCCAGTTTGACGCCACAGCGTTCAGAAAGCAGTGGGGTAATCACATTGACGCCCAGCTCGATGGATTTCTGAATGGTAAACTCCATCTTCTCGCCGCGCGACATCACCTGTCCCAGATGTAAATGTAGGGGCGATTCTTTATCTTCCAACTTACCTGCTGTGAAGCGAACGCGCACACTCTTTTTGCCAGCCGCGATGATTTCTGCATCAAAGACATGATTGCTGCCATCAAACAGCTGCAATGACTGACCCGTAGTCATGCGTAACACGCGACCCACATGATTGGCGGCATCGTCACTCAGTTCGACTTCACCACCGTTAAGGGGGAGCGTTTCGGGATGAAAAATGCGTGGTACTCGCATACTGGATTCAGACCTTTGAATAAAATAGAGCGGCGCAGAAACGCCAGAAATAGGCAAAACCACCGTCATCTGGCGGTGGTTTTGCTGGAAACAGATTCGCTATAGTAGGTAGACGAACTAGCGCTGGCAAGCCTGTTGAACGTAGGGATTTGGGTTTCCCTGTTTTGCGGCGATGCGCTGATTGCGGGTACATTCCCACTGAGTGACCGGGTATTGCTTATCCCAGGCTTCGAACAGCTGGGTTTGCTGGCTGGAAAGGCGTAACTGATAGCGGTCGCGCATATAGAAATAGGTACGTGCGATCTGGCCGCGGGCGCGGGCGGGCGGTTCTGCCAGATTATTTTTGAAATCGACCTTCATCTCGCATTGACCATATTGGGATGCACCGCCGTTCCATTGTCCATACATGGCATTACCGCGATCGCCGTTTACTTCGCCGATAGCGGGCTGCAGGTTATGCAAATCGGTTTCCATCTCTCGGTAGACGGGATCGCTGTTACAGTTCTTTCTGCCGCCATCCTGCCAGCACTGGCGCTGGTGGCCGAATTGCCAGGCCGGTACAACGTGCTCCCACTCGATACGGCTGGCACGCTGCTCATTTTTCCTCACCTGATAGCCGCAGGACTCAAGGTCGGGCGTGCCTTTCTTGCCCTGCCACGTAATCTTGCAGCCACAGTAGAACGAACCCGGCGCATCGCGATTAATGTCGACAGCCGCGGCCTTTGCCTGCGAAAAATTATTGATGTTTTGACCCAGCGCGGTAGCCGAAAACAGACCCGCGCCTACGGCGGCGATAGCGAGAATTTTGCGTAGCATATTCCAAATAATCCACAGGCTGTAAAGTTGGCAGACTACCGGATGTCTCGTCGGCAGGCAAATGCAAAAGCAGTTTTTAAAACTGGAAATTCCCTTTTAAATAGAACTTTTTACATCATGACGTAAGGTTTTCCCGCAACGACGACAGCGATATTCTGTTTCGCCGCGCAACACCCGATTGTGCCGGCGGATCGTCAGCTCATGCCGTTGGCAATCACACAGGTAGGTGAAGGTTTTTCCCTGTACAGATTGCACCGCAAACCGATGCGTACGTTTTGCCGGGACGTGCAGGACGCTTTCCATCATCCAGCGCCATTCCTTGCCATGTGGTGCGACACGGCCAAAACGTGCATAAACCAGCAGATGAGCCAACTCATGGGGAACGACTTCATCGATAAAGGCCTGCTGATTTTCCTGCAACAAGACGGGATTCAGCCGAATTTCCCAATGTTGCAGCCAGGCCGTTCCTGCCGTTGAACCGCGCTGCTGGTAATTCACTGTTGGCTCGGTGTAGTCCGTCTGCAAGGTGAGGTTAGCCTGCTGCAATTTATCACGCAGACAGCGCATTACGGCCTGATGGCTGGCAATGGGGATTCGGGGTGTGTTCATTGCTGTGAGCATAAATTGAGTGGCAGGGAGACGCAATAGGCGAAGCGGAGGGAAATGCGGGGAAGCCGGAATGAAAAACGGCGAATTTTCATTCGCCGTTTGGTCTTTATTGAGTCGCCAGATTAGAGGCCAGCAGCTTCACGCAGCTCTGCGGCTTTGTCCGTTTTTTCCCACGGGAAATGTTCGCGGCCAAAGTGACCATAGGCTGCTGTTTCCTGATAAATCGGATGCAACAGATCCAGCATCTGGATTAAGCCGTAAGGACGCAGATCGAAGAATTCACGCACCAGCAGCGTCAACTGCTCGGTGGACACTTTCTCTGTGCCGAAGGTTTCGAGCATGATGGACGTGGGTTCTGCCACACCGATAGCGTAGGACACCTGAATTTCGCAGCGATCGGCCAGGCCAGCCGCGACGATATTCTTGGCAACATAACGAGCAGCGTAAGCAGCAGAACGGTCTACTTTAGACGGATCCTTACCGGAGAACGCACCGCCGCCGTGACGTGCCGCGCCGCCGTAGGTATCAACGATGATTTTACGGCCAGTCAAACCGCAGTCACCCATTGGGCCGCCGATAACAAAGCGTCCGGTTGGGTTGATGAAATATTTGGTATTGGCAGACAGCCATTCTGCAGGCAGAACCGGTTTGATGATCTCTTCCATCACCGCTTCATGCAGATCTTTCTGGCTGATGTCTTCTGAATGCTGGGTAGACAGCACCACGGCATCGATGCCAGCAATCTTGCCATTGTCGTACAGGAACGTAACCTGGCTTTTTGCATCCGGGCGCAGCCACGGCAGAGAGCCGCTCTTGCGGACTTCTGACTGGCGCTGAACCAGACGGTGTGCATAAGTCACGGGGGCTGGCATCAGGACGTCGGTTTCGTTAGTTGCGTAACCGAACATCAGACCCTGATCGCCTGCGCCTTGTTCCAGCGGATCGCGGCGGTCAACGCCCTGATTGATATCAGGGGACTGCTTGCCAATCGCGCTCAGTACGGCGCAAGAGTTAGCGTCAAAGCCCATTTCAGAATTGACATAACCGATATCACGCACGGTACGACGGGTAATTTCTTCGATGTCGACCCAGGCGCTGGTGGTAATTTCACCACCGACTAACACCATGCCGGTCTTTACATAAGTCTCACAAGCGACACGCGCTTTTGGGTCTTGCTCCAGAATGGCGTCGAGAACCGCATCAGAAATCTGGTCAGCAATTTTATCAGGATGTCCTTCAGAGACTGACTCGGACGTAAAAAGGTGTTTAGCCATGAGTTTCTTTACCTTCAAATCAAAGCCGTTAAGCAGTGTATCAGTTAATCGGTATAGACGGATTAACATCTGGATGGCTATTCTAGGTCACCTTTTGGTCTCAGTGCCAGTAGTTTTTCGCATTAGCGCGCCATCGTCCTTTTATCATCGGCCGTTTTTTCTTTTACAAGAGATGACTAGCGGTAATTTTCATTTTGCTTTTCCAGCAGCATGTAGGTATAAACGGCGAGCGGTGATACAACCCGCGACATCTTGAATTTTTTATTGATAGCTGACCGCATAGCCTGCGGCGCACGTGGAGGTGGTAGGATTAATGATCCGTTGTTTACTGAGTATATTGCGTTCGCAATATGTCCCTTTTGACGCTACCGCGTCCGCGACTCAACCCTTCTTTTCCGTTTCTCGACGTAGCCTGTCTTTAAATTCGACACAGGACTCCAGGGCTGGTTAACCTGCCTGTTATTCTTTCTGCCAGAAGCGTTTAGCGTCTTTCTGGTCACGTTCGCCCGGTGATTTTCACAACGAGTTTTATCGACCCGTAACACGGAGCCTGACAACGTGTTTTACACTAATAAGAGTAATAAAGTGACGGCATACTTCACTACGCCGGTTTTTTCACTGTCGATGCCGCATGTTGCAGGTATGCTCATGTGGGCTGTTTATTCAGGTACTGATGTGATCAGCAGTCTAGAAAAAGAAGAGGTTCGTTATGTCTGACGACATGATTCATCACGGCTCGTCAGCGACGGGTAAACATGAAAATTTGCGCTCTATGCAGGAGGTTGCCATGAATGACCGTAATGCCAGCGAAATGCTTCGTACTTACAATATTGCCTGGTGGGGCAATAATTACTATGACGTCAATGAGCTCGGCCACATTAGCGTGTGTCCGGATCCTGACGTACCAGAAGCTCGCGTCGATCTGGCCAGACTGGTCAAAGATATGCAGAAAGATAACCATCAGCGCCTTCCTGCGCTGTTCTGCTTTCCGCAAATCCTTCAGCATCGCCTGCGTTCTATTAACGCTGCGTTTAAACAGGCTCGCGAATCGTTTGGTTATGAAGGCGGGTATTTTCTGGTTTATCCAATCAAGGTGAACCAGCATCGTCGCGTCATTGAGTCACTGGCTAATTCCGGTGAACCGTTGGGTCTGGAAGCCGGTTCAAAAGCGGAGCTGATGGCGGTACTGGGCCACGCGGGCATGACCCGCACGGTGATTGTGTGTAACGGCTACAAAGACCGTGAATACATCCGTCTGGCACTCATCGGCGAAAAGCTGGGCCACAAGGTTTATCTGGTCATCGAGAAGATGTCCGAAATCCGGCTGGTGCTGGAAGAAGCCGAGCGCTTGAATGTGGTGCCGCGCCTTGGCGTCCGCGCGCGTCTGGCTTCTCAGGGATCGGGCAAGTGGCAATCCAGCGGCGGTGAAAAATCCAAGTTTGGTCTGGCGGCGGTCCAGGTACTGCAACTGGTTGAGATGCTGCGTGAGGCTGGGAAGTTGGATAGCCTGCAACTGCTGCATTTCCATCTGGGATCGCAGTTGGCGAATATCCGTGATATCGCGACGGGCGTGCGTGAATCCGCGCGCTTTTATGTCGAATTGCATAAGTTGGGCGTGAATATCCAGTGCTTTGACGTCGGTGGCGGGTTGGGCGTGGATTATGAAGGCACGCGCTCGCAGTCCGATTGTTCAGTGAACTATGGCCTGAACGAATATGCCAACAACGTGATTTGGGGTATCGGTGATGCCTGTAACGAACATGGGTTGCCGCATCCGACGGTCATCACCGAGTCTGGCCGTGCGGTAACCGCGCACCATACCGTATTGGTTTCCAATATTATCGGTGTTGAACGCAACGAGTTCAGTGACCCGACTGAGCCGGAAGAAGGCGCTCCGCGTGCGCTGGAGAGCCTGTGGTCAACCTGGAAAGAAATCAAGCAGCCGGGGAAACGCCGTTCGCTGCGTGAATGGCTGCACGACAGCCAGATGGACTTGCACGATGTGCATACCCAATACACGCACGGCATGTTGGATCTGACGCAGCGCGCGAAAGCAGAGCAGCTTTATCTGAGCATCTGTCAGATGATTCAGGAACAGCTGGATCCGAGCAACCGTGCGCATCGGCCGGTCATTGATGAATTACAGGAGCGGATGGCTGACAAGCTGTATGTCAACTTCTCGCTGTTCCAATCCATGCCGGACGCATGGGGGATCGATCAACTGTTCCCGGTAATGCCGTTGGAAGGGCTAAACAAGCCGCCTGAGCGCCGTGCTGTCGTGCTCGACATCACCTGTGATTCCGATGGTACGATCGATCATTATGTCGATGGTGACGGGATCGCGACGACGATGCCGATGCCGCCTTACGATCCAGAAAACCCGCCGCTGCTGGGCTTCTTTATGGTCGGTGCCTATCAGGAAATCCTGGGGAACATGCATAACCTGTTTGGCGATACGTCGACCGTTGACGTGTTTGTCTTCCAGGATGGCACCGTTGAGATTGAAGAATCTGACGAAGGGAATACGGTTGCTGACATGCTGGAATATGTGCAGCTTGACCCCAAAGTGTTGATGACCCGTTTCCGCGATCAGGTGAAAGAAACCGATCTGGATACCGAACTTCAGGCGCAGTTCCTGGAAGAGTTTGAAAGCGGGCTGTACGGCTATACTTATTTGGAAGATGAAGAATAAGTGTGACTGAGTGAGTAAAAAGGGATGCGAGTGAGCATCCCTTTTTTTCGGCTATCGCTTAGATAGTCGAATGACTCATATTGATATCGGTTGCTGGTTTTGGAAGGGAATCAAATTCTTCAATGACGCTGTCTTTGAAGATAATTTTGGCAATAAGCAGTAAAGAGTTTTTATCCTGAACGCCATATTTATTCAGTAATCGTGATTTGCTGTTCAGTACGGACTTCTTATTTAATCCGATGATATCGGCAATCGCTTCCGCTGTGTAGCCCGCACACCAATGCTGGAATACGGCATATTCAGATTTTGACAGTCTGACGGGACTGAATAAACGGCGGTCGTGAAGGTGGACAAAATCGAGTAATTTATAAAAAGAATCGATGGCTGCTGACTTTGAAATAAGAATCGTTTTTTCGTCAATGCACACGGGAGGGTGATTGGGGGAATTATTGATGATAACGAACGACGACGCCATATTATAAAAGTGAGTTCTTATCGACTCGTAGTATTCCTCAAAGCCCTCGCTGCTACCGTCAATGATGAAAATACATTTCTTCTTTCCTTGCTGCAGCGTAAACCTGTTGACGGGCTTTATCGAGAGCATAGGGATACTGGATAGGATTTCCCGTAATCCTACCGTGGTAAAATTGCATTTACTGAAAATTCTCACATCCATGATTTTTAACACATATGAGTTTATTGTCTGAAAGTGGCCATAAACCAATAATCGCTGCTGATGTTATCCAGTTATTAAGAAATCGCGATCCTGAAATGCCTTTAAATCGCTAAAAGGTGGAGCCTCTAGAGAAACCTGCGGACGCGACAACAGGTTTTATCATATATCTATATGATCAAACTGGAAAAATTTTTATTGGTTTAACATAGTATGCTTGATTTACTGGTTTATTTCTATCTTTAAATACAGGGGGTTACTCCATCATTCTTGTTTATTGCGACGTATGTCTCTGTGCTAATCGCGATTGCCCATTTTTCCGTATGCCGCCCATTCGCGGATTGCGGCTCCCAGCATCTGGAAGGAAATCTGCCGAGATTCGTTTCTTAAAAAGAGAACAGAAAGTAAATACGATTGAAAATAGCTATCTATTTATATCTATTAATTCTTAAATCCTATCATTGTGAGGATAGAAACGATTGGCGATAGCGGTTATGTAGCAGCTTACCGTGAATATGATGGGGATGATAGTGGTCGGATGACTAGCGGGCAATTGAGATTTTTTCAATTGCCCCCGTGTGTGTTCTTTGCGAGTAATCAGCGAGTGTGATTATTTCTCGGCAGCGATACGCTCACGAATGTGTTTGGCGCGCCCTTCTGATGAAGGATGGGAATCGAACATGCTACTCTCACGACCGGCATCAAGTTTGGCCAGTTTTTCAAAGCTGCTTGCCAGACCTTCCAGTTTGACGCCACGTTTCTTCAGCAGATCGAAGGAATAGTCATCTGCCTGCGTTTCCTGAGTTTGAGAGAATTGGGAATTAACCAGTTTTTCGCCCAGATCGGCGAGTTGAGACTGTGACAGGGACGCCGCTACACCACCCGCAGAGCCAATGGCAGTACGTGCCGCAGTCGCCGCATAGGCAACCTGCATGGCTTTACGAGTGTGACCCAGCGCAACGTGGCCAATTTCGTGGCCGAGAACGCCTTCCACTTCGTTGTCATTCATCATATCCATTAGGCCGCTGTAGACGCGGATGCAGCCGTTAGCCATTGCCCAGGCGTTAACATCTTTTGTCAGATAAACCTTATAGTTGGCTGGTGTACCGTTGATGTCATGACCCAGCGCATCTGCAATTTTATTCAGGCGCTGTGTGTATTTGCTGTCGGCGGGGGCAATCTTTGCTTCTTTATCCATTTGCTCACAGGACTGATTGCTGAGTGCTTTAACATCAGCATCGCTGAGCGTTGCCGCCTGAAACGCCTGTGCGCCAGATTGCATTAAGGTATTGGTGTTTAAGTTCTGGCAACCAGTCAGCAAGGTTGCTACACACAGCGCCAGTACAGAAGAACGAATAGCCATAAAAATCATCTCCATACGATTAATGTTTATTTTTTTAATGCCCAAAAAACGGCTCTAAGGTACCCGAAAAAGACATTGATAAATAGATCGGAAAATCTGATTTGTATGCCTTCTGATATCTCGTCGACGATGAGTTTTTGTTTTGGTGCGTTCCAAAAAGGCGCGGTTGATAAAGGTGAACCTACTAGAAAACATGGCGTATGGCGCTGTAATCAACTGCCTAATTGGTAAAAGAACCGCCATTGATTCGTCAGCCGATAAATCCCTGTTTTTTGCTCACGGTTCCATGTGCATTCCCTCTGCTTTTCATGTACATTTGTAATCATATTTATTTTGTCATTCTTGTTTAACTTATTGATTTTAATGATTATACAGGAAGGGCAGTCGTTCAATCCGATCTGGAGTCAAGCATGTCCTCTCGTAAAGAACTTGCCAATGCTATCCGCGCGCTGAGCATGGATGGGGTGCAGAAAGCCAAATCCGGTCACCCGGGCGCACCGATGGGCATGGCCGATATCGCCGAAGTGCTGTGGCGCGATTATCTTAACCATAATCCGGCCAACCCCAACTGGGCCAACCGTGACCGCTTCGTGCTGTCCAACGGCCACGCGTCCATGCTGATTTACAGCCTGCTGCATCTCTCCGGCTACGACCTGCCGATTGAAGAACTGAAAAACTTTCGCCAGCTGCACTCTAAAACGCCGGGTCACCCGGAATACGGCTACACCGCCGGCGTCGAAACCACCACCGGCCCGCTGGGTCAGGGGATTGCCAACGCAGTGGGTATGGCGATTGCCGAGCGTACGCTGGCCGCGCAGTTCAACCGCCCGGGTCATGAGATTGTCGACCACCACACCTACGCGTTCCTGGGCGACGGCTGCATGATGGAAGGGATTTCTCACGAAGTCTGCTCGCTGGCCGGCACCATGAAGCTCGGCAAACTGACCGCGTTTTATGATGACAACGGTATCTCCATCGACGGTCACGTTGAAGGCTGGTTTACCGACGATACCGCCGCCCGCTTTGAAGCCTACGGCTGGCACGTGGTGCGCGGCGTAGACGGTCACGACGCGGACGCTATCAAACGCGCCATCGGTGAAGCCCAACTGGTGACCGACAAGCCGTCGCTGCTGATGTGCAAAACCGTGATTGGCTTCGGCTCACCGAACAAGGCCGGTACGCACGATTCCCACGGTGCACCGCTGGGTGATGCAGAAGTAGCAGCGTCCCGCGAACAGCTGGGCTGGGCGCATGCGCCGTTTGAGATCCCGGCTGATATCTATGCCGCCTGGGATGCGAAACCGGCCGGTCAGCGTAAGGAAGCGGCCTGGGAT
>NZ_JBIXKO010000027.1:0-30711 GCF_044751765.1 Pectobacterium sp. CHL-2024
GTTAAGATACGGTCTTGTGAGTGCCCACACAGATTGTCTGATTAAATTGTTAAAGAGCAGTGCCACTTCATCGGTGGCGCGGGCTGCATATACTATGCTTTTCCGCTGTGAAGTCAAGTCATTACTGACCGCCTTCGGTGAATCTTTTTCCTGTCACCGCAACCGCGTGTCGCTGTTGCCGTGTCAGTGGAGGCGCATTATAGGGACTTCTCGTCAGGCCGCAATAGGTATTTTAAAGAAAAATGACTGTTTGCTGCATTCCACAGCAAAACCCCGCCTTATACCTTTTTTTGCACAAACTTATCCACAGAAAGCATTCTACCCAAAAATTGACGAGCATCACGCAAACGTTTTCGCTACAATTCACCCCGTTCAAAATCGTCGTGTTTCTGCGAACGCTAACTGAATATTTCTCTTTATTCCGCAATTATTGCTCTGACAAAGACGATATTCACATACCGTTCTTTACTGACTACCCAAATCTAGGGGATAACATCATCATGCAACAACGCCGTCCAATTCGCCGCGCTCTGCTCAGCGTTTCTGACAAAGCAGGTATTGTCGAATTTGCTCAAGCTCTGTCCCACCGTGGCGTCGAGCTCCTTTCAACTGGTGGAACTGCCCGTTTACTGGCCGATGCTGGCTTAGCGGTGACTGAAGTCTCTGACTACACCGGCTTCCCGGAAATGATGGATGGGCGTGTAAAGACCCTGCACCCGAAAGTACACGGCGGCATTCTGGGACGGCGCGATCAAGATGATGCAATCATGACGCAGCACGACATCAAGCCGATTGATATCGTCGTTGTGAATCTGTATCCGTTTGCTCAGACCGTCGCTCGTGAGAACTGCACATTAGAAGATGCGGTTGAGAATATCGATATCGGTGGCCCGACGATGGTTCGCTCCGCCGCCAAGAACCATAAAGATGTGGCTATCGTGGTCAAGAGCAGCGACTACAGCGCCATCATTAATGAAATCGACGCCAACGAAGGTTCACTGACCTACGAAACCCGTTTCGATTTAGCGATCAAAGCCTTCGAACACACTGCCGCTTACGACAGTATGATTGCCAACTACTTTGGTGCACTGGTTCCGCCTTACCACGGTGAAACAGATAAACCATCAGGCAACTTCCCGCGCACGTTAAACCTTAACTACATCAAAAAGCAGGACATGCGCTACGGGGAGAACAGCCATCAGCAAGCTGCCTTCTATATAGAAGAGAATATTCACGAGGCCTCTGTCGCCACCTCGACACAGTTACAAGGCAAAGCGCTGTCTTATAACAACATCGCCGATACCGATGCGGCGCTGGAATGTGTGAAAGAATTTGCCGAGCCGGCCTGCGTTATCGTTAAGCATGCGAATCCGTGCGGCGTAGCGATTGGCGGCTCAATTCTTGATGCTTACGAGCGCGCCTATAAAACCGACCCAACATCTGCATTCGGCGGCATTATCGCTTTCAACCGCGAGCTGGATGAAGAGACAGCGCAGGCCATCATTAGCCGCCAGTTTGTCGAAGTGATTATTGCCCCATCTGCCAGTGATGCCGCATTGAAGGTAACCGCAGCCAAACAGAACGTACGTGTCCTGACTAGTGGTAGCTGGCAACAACGCGTTCCTGGGCTGGACTTCAAACGCGTCAATGGTGGTTTGCTGGTACAGGATCGCGATCTGGGCATGGTCGATGCATCTCAATTGCGTGTCGTCACCGAGCGCCAGCCGAGCGAACAGGAATTACGTGACGCCCTTTTCTGCTGGAAAGTGGCTAAATTCGTTAAATCCAATGCGATTGTGTACGCACGCGACAACATGACCATCGGGATAGGCGCTGGCCAGATGAGCCGCGTTTACTCAGCAAAAATCGCCGGTATCAAAGCGAGCGATGAAGGGCTGGAAGTAAAAGGTTCCGCTATGGCGTCTGATGCGTTCTTCCCATTCCGTGATGGTATTGATGCCGCTGCGGCCGTTGGGATTACCTGCGTGATCCAACCGGGCGGGTCGATTCGTGATGATGAAGTCATTGCTGCCGCCAACGAACACGGCATTGCGATGATCTTTACCGACATGCGCCATTTCCGCCATTAATTCTGGAGCTGATCGAAATGAACATTTTAGTAATTGGTAATGGCGGACGCGAGCACGCGCTAGCCTGGAAAGCCTCGCAGTCACCGCTGGCGAAACGTGTTTATGTTGCTCCAGGAAACGCGGGAACCGCGCTTGAGCCAGCACTGACCAACGTCGATATCGCCGCCACTGATATTCCAGCGTTAGTCGCTTTTGCCCAAGAAAACCACATCGATTTAACCATCGTTGGCCCGGAAACACCGCTAGTTATCGGTGTTGTGGATGCATTTCAGAGCGCGGGTCTAAAAATCTTTGGCCCAACGCAGGGCGCTGCACAGTTAGAAGGCTCTAAAGCCTTTACTAAAGATTTTCTGGCACGCCACAATATCCCGTCAGCGGAATACCAGAACTTTACCGAAGTTGAACCCGCGCTGGCCTATGTACGCAGCAAAGGTGCACCGATCGTCATCAAGGCCGACGGACTAGCCGCGGGTAAAGGCGTGATTGTCGCCATGACGTTGCAGGAAGCAGAGAACGCCATTCAGGATATGCTGGCGGGGAATGCATTCGGCGATGCCGGACACCGTATCGTAGTGGAAGAGTTCCTTGATGGCGAAGAAGCCAGCTTCATCGTTATGGTAGATGGCAAGAATGTCTTACCGATGGCAACTAGTCAGGATCATAAGCGTGTTGGGGATAACGATACGGGCCCGAATACCGGCGGTATGGGCGCTTATTCGCCAGCTCCGGTCGTGACCAATGAAATCCACCAGCGCGTGATGGATCAGGTGATTTGGCCGACCGTCAACGGCATGGCCGCAGAGGGAAATACCTACGTCGGTTTCCTGTATGCCGGTCTGATGATTTCTGCCGATGGTCAGCCAAAAGTGATCGAATTCAACTGCCGCTTTGGCGATCCAGAAACACAGCCAATTATGCTGCGTCTGCGCTCCGATCTGGTAGAGCTGTGTCTGGCAGCCTGCGACGGCACGCTGGATCAGAAAGATTCAGTCTGGGATGAACGTCCATCTCTGGGCGTGGTATTGGCTGCAGGCGGCTATCCAGCTGACTACAATACAGGCGATGTGATTTCCGGTTTACCGCAGCAGGACGCCGAAGATGGCAAAGTTTTCCATGCTGGCACCAAGTTGAACGGTATTAATGTCGTCACCAACGGCGGCCGCGTACTGTGCGTTACTGCATTGGGCAATACCGTGGCTGAAGCGCAACAACGTGCTTATGAAATAGCAGCGGGTATTCAGTGGCAAGGGGTATTCTGTCGAAAAGACATCGGCTACCGCGCTATTGAGCGTGAGCAAGCCTGATAAACGATTGTCTGATAAATACTGAAGCCCGGAGAAATCCGGGTTTTTTTATAGCTAATGGCTACTTAGGTTCCCACTGGCAGACGTCATCTTCCACCACCAGCAATAACTGCGTCCCTTCTGGCGCTTCCAGCCACGCGACGTTTAGCGGGCGCGTTGCATGGGCTTTTTGCTGCGCGATCCATTCACGCGAGTCATTGTCAAAATCAGGGCGAACCACCGTACCGTCACAAGACTGCACCTGCCCTTCCAGCCATTTCCCTTGCTTTAGCCTCACCTTGCCTGCACGCAATACATCGCTCAATTCCAGCATGCGCTTCGCATCGAACTGGTAGAGCGCGATTTCATCATCAGAAACCGATTCACGTCTTTCAGCAAGCTGCCGCTGCATAAAGCTGACAGTTCCATCTTCTGCAAAGCGCAAACGCATATCTTCTTGCTGCGCCCCGAGCTGATTACGCTGTATCTCGCGTAGCTTATCTTGCTGGAACGTATAGCGCGTCACCACCAGAGCATTGCCTTGAAGCGGGTTGTATACGGTGGTCAGCGCCGTCGTATTCTGCGCATCATCCTTACGCCACAAACGCACAACACCACGATCGGCAACGTAGCCGCTGGCGAAAACGTCCGGCGGTGCGGTGCGGCTACTACAAGCTACCACGGCTATAAGCACGAGGCCTGCGCCACACAAACGTCGTAAAAGCAAAAGGGGCGAAAACGCCCCTCTGCTTAAACTTTTAGCCGGCATGGGCTTATTTAACAGCGTCTTTCAGAGCCTTGCCAGAAACAAATGCTGGCACGTTGGCAGCAGCGATTTTGATTTCTTTACCGGTTTGTGGGTTGCGGCCAGTGCGCTCATTACGATGGTTCACTTTAAACGTACCAAAACCAACTAATTGTACTGCATCACCTTCTTTCAGAGACTCGGTAATTGCCGCCAAAGTTGATTCCAGAGCTGCTTTAGCCTGTGCTTTTGACAGATCAGCTTTGTCCGCAATTACATCAATCAGTTGAGTCTTATTCATAAGTTATCCTTACAGTGTGTTTATCGCTTGCTAAGCATCGAGTGCGACGGATATGCCCTTTCCCGTTTCAGGGTGTAATAGCACTCTCCTGCATACACGCACCGACAGCCACTTTTTTTACGCCCCCCAAATGTAGACCAGACAGGGTGCGAATGTGAAGCCTTAAGACAGGCCATTTCAGGCCTTAAATCACGTTTTATCGCGTTATTGATGCAAATTTATCCCGATGTTACTACTTCCGGCCTCGCGCAGATCGGAACGGAGCCCTTTGATCAGCTCAATATCGCGTTCTTCGCAGGCCGCCAACAGGCGAAAAATCTCCCACTGGATGTCCCATTCTTCTTCAATTGCAGGCAAAACCTTGAGCTCATCGTCGGTCATTTCTTTGCCTGCCTGCGTCATTTCCAGCATGGCAACCGTGCGGATAGACGTTTCGCTAATCGCTATCGCATGTTCCAGCGTTTCACCGCTTAAGCGCGAATGAATCAGCTCGCCCAGTGCGATACAGGCATCAATAGCCGGGTAGACGCCGTAAAGATCGTAATCTTCCGCAGCGGGAACCGCTTCTTCCAACTTTTCCAACTGGCTATCGAAATTGACCTTCGCATCTTTAACAACCAATGTTTCCCATACCAGGTCGAGAATGCGACGGTAAACCATCGCGTCGCCGAATTCTGTTTGACGACAAAACTCGTGGTAATTTGGATACATACGTTCACAAAGACATGCCATGAAAGTGACATGTTGCCAGCTCGCCAGCTTTTCCAGACGTAAATGAATGGGGTTACGTAACATTTTTATGCTCATTAACGGCGACGGACGGCAGTGTACCTGAAATCACAGTGACGCCCTATGCCTGAATTCCTAAAGTTTTACGACAATACGTTAGCGGCTTGCTGCCGTTGCCAACGCACAAATGCGGGACGATTTGATGCGACAGCATCAGCCCAACGAGTCGGCTCCGGTAAACGGTAGCCGCGCATACAAGATTGTACCCAGTGCAATGCACTATCCTGACTGACTCGATGCCCCGTCGCCACAAACAGCGGATTACAGCGCGCTTTGCTACGCCATACCCAGCCAATCTGCTCGCCTTTATCCAGTAACGGCTGCTGACTGCCAACGCTCTCCGCCAATGGCTCAAATCGGCCACAAAGTCGACTTTTCGCCACGCCAATCGTCGGAACATCAACTAGCAGACCAAAATGGCTGGCAACGCCGAGACGACGTGGGTGGGAAATCCCATGCCCGTCGACAAACAGCAGGTCCGGTTTCTGTTCAAGCAACGCCCACGCGGCGAGTAGCCCAGGGCATTCACGAAACGAAAGAAAACCGGGGATATAAGGCATTGTCGTGCTGATACGCGCAATCTTGTATTCTATCAGTTCCAACGAAGGATAGCGCATTACCGCAATCGCAGCGCGGGTTACTGAGCCTTCTTGCTCAAAGCCAACATCCGCACCCGCGATGAACGTGGGCTGCTCAAAAGGTAAATCGTCGTGCCGAATCACATCAGAAGCGCGGGCCAACTGTTCAGCCCGCAGCCGTTGTGTATCAATCACATCACCTCCTGTGAATCATGCGTGATAAGGGCGAGACAACCGATGGACAGCCTCAACAAACACGCCCGCGTGCTCCGGCGGCACATCCTGATGAATGCCGTGACCCAGATTGAAAACATGGCCATTGCCTTGTCCAAATCCGGCCAGGATCGATGCCACTTCCTGCTCGATCCGTGCCGGATCGGCATACAACATCGACGGATCCATATTTCCCTGTAGCGCGACTTTATCGCCTACGCGACGGCGCGCGTCGGCGATATCGCTCGTCCAGTCCAGCCCTAACGCATCACAGCCTGTTTCCGCCATTGCTTCCAGCCACTGGCCTCCACCTTTGGTGAATAGCGTCACGGGTACGCGGCGGCCTTCATTCTCGCGCTGTAAACCATCAACAATCTTATGCATGTAATGCAGGGAGAATTCTTTGTAGTCACGCCCGCTCAGCGCGCCGCCCCAGGTATCGAAGACCATCACCGCCTGCGCACCTGCGCGAATCTGCGCGTTGAGGTAAAGAATGACGCTATCCGCCAGCTTATCCAGCAACAGGTGTAGCGTTTTAGGCTCGGCGAACATCATTTTCTTGATGACGGTAAACGCTTTGCTGCTACCGCCTTCAACCATATAGGTCGCCAGCGTCCACGGGCTGCCCGAGAAGCCGATAAGCGGCACTTCCCCAGCGAGATTTTTACGGATCGTCCGCACCGCGTTCATCACATAACCGAGTTCCTGCTCTGGATCGGGAACCGGCAGGTTAACCACATCGGCATGAGACGTGATCGGAGACTGAAAGCGCGGACCTTCCCCTGCTTCAAAATAAAGCCCTAAGCCCATGGCATCAGGGATAGTCAGGATATCGGAGAACAGGATCGCCGCATCCAGCGCATAGCGCCGTAAAGGTTGTAACGTGACTTCACAAGCCAACTCTGCGTTTTTACACAGCGACATAAAATCACCTGCCTGCGCGCGCGTTGCCTTATATTCCGGCAGATAACGCCCCGCCTGACGCATCATCCACACTGGGGTGACATCAACGGGTTGGCGTAATAACGCCCGCAAATAGCGATCGTTTTTCAGATCAGTCATGTTCTTTTCCTTTCAACCTCACGGCGGTTCTACACCGGATAGATGTGATGAAACGGATGCGTTATAAGGCGAACGCTTTATGAAGCGAATACGCTATGACGCAGGTGCGCGGTGTACGCGAGCCATTCATGACGCCAATACTACCACGTCAGCCTTCGTTCTCGTGATAAGCGCGGCACAGTACCACCGTATCTTCGATAAGCCGACGTGCCACAGTGCCCGGCGGGGGCAACTGCGGGAGCTGGTCATAGCGGAACCAGCCTGCGTCACGCAGCTCTTTCGGGTCATGCTTGATTTCGCCGCCCGCATACTCGGCCATAAACGCCATCATCAGTGAATGAGGGAATGGCCAAGGCTGCGAACTCACATAGCGCAGGTTTTTTATCTGAATTTGGCTCTCTTCCATCACCTCACGCACGACCGTCTGCTCCAGTGTTTCGCCCACTTCGACAAACCCGGCCAGCACGGTGTACATGTTTCCGCGATGCCGATTGTGTTGTGCCAGCAAAATTTCCTCGCCACGGCGAATCGCGACGATAATGCAAGGCGCAATCTGCGGATAATAGCGCTCTTTGCAGTGGTGACATAAGCACGCCAGCTCCGTTTTACTCCGCACCATTTCATGGCCGCAATAACCGCAAAAACGATGAGAGCGATAGAATTCAGCCAGCTGTACGCCTCGTCCCGCCAGCTGGAATAAGCCTACGTCCTGATCGAGCAACTGGCGAACCGATGCCATATCGGAATCCCGGCCCTGGCAGACCAGCCAAACAGGCAGTCCTTGCCATTCACCGATTTGGCGAGCCGTTTTCCCCTGCAACGACCACGCCGTAGCCGTTCCGCGCGGCAATTCTCCCTGAGGGAGCCAGATTTGTACCGCGTCGCTAACCACCCACCAGCCGGTTTCGTCACCTTTTAGCGTCTGTTCCATATCTTTTTATTGCTCCACTGCCACTTCACTGGCATTTTACATTCAGAGTGATTACATAAGTTTTATAACTGGGATTTCAGTTATTTCTTACCGTTCACGGAGTCAACAATGCTAAACCAGCTACAAAGTCTAACTGAATACGTTGGTGGCAATAATGCGTTAATCGACCAATGGCTACAAGCGCGTAAGCAGCTTCTGGTAGCTTACTATCATCTGGTTGGCATCAAGCCGAATAAGGAAACGCTTTCTCTTCTGGATGAAGAGGCATTGGATAATTTTTGCCAGAATCTGGTGGACTATCTTTCTACCGGCCACTTTCATTTATACGAAAAAATGCTGCATGAAGCAGCGACGCACAGCGAACAAGTATTAGCGCTTTCCACCCAGCTCGACCTCGCCCTGCAAAATAACACGCAGCAAATTATGACGTTTTACGATAGCCATCTGGCGGCAGCCATCGACCATGATAACTGCCTCGAATTCCAGCAGGCACTCTCCCACGTCGGCGAAGCGCTGGAGGAACGTTTTACGTTAGAAGACAGAATGATTCAGCAGGTTTACGACAAATAGCCGTCATTTGACGTTATTTCAGGACATCATCACACATTGTAAAAGCAAAAGCGGCACGCTTTGACATCCGCGTTTTGCCGACATACAGTGTAGGGGTTTTATTGGCCCGTTTAAGAGACGGGCATATCTTGTCGGAGTGCCTAGCGTGCTCGTGTTTTGTTTTACGAAATCAATCGTTATGACGAAACTTATGAGCGCACAGGCTGAGACCGTTAATTCGGGATCCGCGGAACCTGATCGGGTTAATACCTGCGAAGGGAACAAGAGTAATGCACCTCTATTTAGCCCAAGGCTGCGTATTCCCACATACCTGCTCTGACGCTCAATATCATTATTACTCCCTCCGGCTCCAGACAAGCAATCTTCCCTTTACGTCTTACAGGAACTTGCTATGTCTACAGAACCTTTGTCTATAAAAACAGTGTCGTCAAAATCGGGTCGCCGTGAACAGCGTGCCGCTGCCCAGCAGTTTATTGAAACCTTACAGGGAACCGCCTTTCCCAATTCCAAACGCATTTACCTTGCGGGCTCACGTGATGACATCCACGTGCCAATGCGAGAAATTCAGCTTAGCCCGACGCTACTCGGCGGCAGTAAAGACAATCCCCAATACGAACCCAATGAACCAATCCCGGTTTACGATACGTCAGGGCCTTATGGCGATCCCGCTGCGCAACCCGATGTCCGCGTTGGGCTAGCGAAGCTGCGCGCCGGTTGGATTGCAGAACGTCACGACACCGAGTCGCTATCCGGCGTCAGCTCTGATTTCACCCAACAGCGGTTGGCGGATGCCGGTCTGGATCATCTGCGTTTCGAACATTTGCCACGGCCTTTACGTGCCAAAGCAGGCAAACGCGTTACCCAGCTCCACTATGCCCGACAGGGGATCATTACCCCCGAAATGGAATTTATCGCCATTCGCGAAAATATGGGACGCGAACGCATTCGCGGTGAGGTGCTGCGCCAGCAGCATCCGGGGCAAAGTTTCGGCGCTCTACTACCGGAGAACATCACGCCGGAATTCGTTCGTCAGGAAGTGGCCGCTGGTCGCGCTATTATCCCTTCCAACATCAACCATCCAGAATCAGAGCCGATGATTATCGGTCGCAATTTTCTGGTGAAGGTTAACGCCAATATCGGCAACTCCGCCGTGACCTCCTCCATCGAAGAAGAGGTGGAAAAGCTGGTCTGGTCTACCCGCTGGGGCGCGGATACGGTGATGGATCTCTCCACTGGTCGCTATATTCACGAAACCCGCGAGTGGATTCTGCGCAACAGCCCCGTCCCCATCGGAACCGTACCGATCTATCAGGCGCTGGAAAAAGTGAACGGCGTGGCGGAAAACCTAAACTGGGAAATGTTCCGCGATACGCTGCTGGAACAGGCCGAGCAAGGGGTAGACTATTTCACCATCCACGCTGGCGTGTTGTTACGCTACGTGCCGATGACCGCCAAACGCCTGACCGGCATCGTCTCACGCGGCGGTTCCATTATGGCGAAGTGGTGCCTGTCGCATCACAAAGAGAGCTTCCTGTACGAACACTTCCGTGAAATCTGTGAAATCTGCGCCGCTTATGACGTCGCGCTGTCGCTGGGTGACGGCTTACGTCCCGGTTCCATTCAGGACGCCAACGACGAAGCCCAGTTTGCCGAGCTGCATACGCTGGGCGAGTTGACCAAAATCGCCTGGGAATACGACGTTCAGGTGATGATCGAAGGCCCCGGGCACGTTCCGATGCAGATGATCCGCCGCAACATGACCGAAGAGCTGGAGCACTGCCACGAAGCGCCATTCTATACGCTCGGCCCGCTAACCACCGATATCGCACCGGGTTACGATCATTTCACCTCCGGCATTGGTGCCGCCATGATCGGCTGGTTCGGCTGCGCGATGCTCTGCTACGTGACGCCGAAGGAACATCTTGGCTTGCCGAACAAAGAAGACGTCAAACAGGGGCTGATTACCTATAAGATCGCCGCCCACGCCGCCGATTTGGCGAAAGGCCATCCCGGCGCGCAGATCCGTGATAACGCCATGTCAAAAGCGCGCTTCGAATTCCGCTGGGAAGACCAGTTTAATCTGGCGCTCGATCCCCAAACGGCCCGCGCCTACCACGATGAAACGCTGCCGCAGGAATCCGGTAAAGTCGCCCACTTCTGCTCTATGTGCGGTCCTAAATTCTGCTCGATGAAGATCTCACAGGAAGTACGCGACTACGCCGCAAAACAGGAAGCGGAAGCCAAACCGATTGAAGTCGGTATGGCGCAGATGTCGCAAGAATTCCGCTCGCGCGGCAGCGAGCTTTATCACAGCGCCACCAGCCTGCAAACCGAGGTAAGCAAATGACGGACTCGACGCCTTTTGCCCCAACGGCGCAGCGGCTGGGGCTTTATCCCGTCGTCGATAGCGTGGAATGGATCGAACGACTACTTAGCGTCGGGGTGAAAACGATCCAACTGAGAATCAAAGATCGGTCAGATGAACAAGCCGAAGCCGAGGTGATCCAGGCGATCGCATTGGGTCGCCGCTATCAGGCGCAGCTTTTCATCAATGACTATTGGAAATTAGCCATCAAACATCAGGCGTACGGCATACATCTGGGGCAGGAAGATCTGGATACCGCCGATCTGGCCGCGATTAAACAAGCTGGCCTGCGTTTAGGCGTCTCCACGCACGACGATCGTGAACTGGCGCGCGCGGTGGCGATCAGCCCGTCCTACATCGCGCTGGGGCATATTTTCCCAACCCAAACCAAAGACATGCCATCAGCGCCGCAGGGGCTGGCCGAACTGACGCGCCACATCACCGATCTGCAAGGCCGATTTCCTACCGTTGCGATTGGCGGCATCAGCATCGACAAAGTGCCTGCGGTGCTGAAAACGGGCGTAGGCAGTATTGCTGTCGTCAGCGCCATTACGCAGGCACCGGACTGGCGACAGGCAACCGCGACGTTGCTCAGGATAATTGAAGGACGGGAGGCATGACATGGCAACGAATCCCCATCCAACATCTGCCGGACTGAACGATAGCGAGTTCATGCGCTACAGCCGTCAGTTGATGTTGGAAGATATTGGCCCGGAAGGTCAGGAGAAGCTCAAAGCCGCCCGCGTTCTGCTGGTGGGCCTAGGTGGGCTGGGTGCTCCCGCGTCGCTCTATCTGGCAGCCGCCGGGGTCGGCACGCTGCTGCTTGCCGACGATGACTCACTGCATATCAGCAACCTGCAACGCCAGATTCTGTATCGCACCAGCGATACCGACAAGCCCAAAGCCGTGCTGGCCCAGCGTCAGCTACAGGCGTTAAACCCGAACTCAGAAGCGATTGCGATTACCGAGAGGCTCAGCGGCGACGCGTTACACCGCGCCGTTAGCCGCGTCGATCTGGTGCTGGATTGCAGCGATAACATGACCACTCGCCATGCGGTTAACGCCGCCTGTTTTAGCGCAGGTAAGCCGCTCATCAGTGGGAGCGCCGTCGGCTTCAGCGGCCAGCTCGCCGTCTTCACGCCGCCTTATCACGCTGGCTGCTACGCCTGCCTGTATCCCGATACAACCGAACCGCAGCGCAACTGCCGTACCGCAGGCGTGCTGGGGCCGGTGGTCGGCGTGATTGGCACACTTCAGGCGCTGGAAGCGATCAAACTGCTGTCTGGTATGCCATCCGCGTTGGACGGCAAGCTGAGAATGTTCAATGGCAAACAGCAGAGTTGGAACACGCTTCAACTAACCCGCGCGCCCCATTGTCCGGTATGTGGGGGTGCGGCATGAAAATCACGCTGAATGATGAGCCCTTTGAATTCCCAGAAGCTATCACGATTGAGGCGCTACTGAGCGAGATCAATCGGCTCCAGCCCGGCACGGCGCTGGCTATCAATCAGACCATTATCCCGCATGCTACCTGGTCGCAGCATCAGGTGCAGGACGGTGATGATATTTTGCTTTTTCAGGCAATCGCGGGAGGATGACATGCTGCACATTGCCGATACGACATTCACTTCACGGCTGCTGACTGGCACCGGGAAATTCTCTACGCCAGAACTGATGCTGGCAGCGCTTGAAGCTTCCGGCTCGCAGCTGGTGACCATGGCGATGAAACGCGTTGACCTGAACGGCGGTAACGATGCCATTCTTGCCCCGCTACGCCAGCTCGGCATTAAACTGCTGCCGAATACGTCAGGTGCCAAAACGGCCGATGAAGCCATTTTTGCGGCCCGACTGGCGCGTGAAGCGCTGGGCACTCACTGGCTGAAACTGGAAATTCATCCCGATGTGAAATACCTGCTGCCCGACCCTATCGAAACCCTGAAAGCCGCCGAACAGCTGGTAAAAGAAGGATTCACGGTACTGCCCTACTGCGGCGCCGACCCGGTGCTGTGCAAACGACTGGAAGAAGTCGGCTGCGCGGCGGTGATGCCGCTGGGCGCACCGATCGGCTCCAATCAGGGACTGCAAACGCGTGACTTTCTCCGCATCATCATCGAACAGGCGCGCGTTCCGGTGATTGTCGATGCGGGTATTGGCGCACCCAGCCATGCGGCTGATGCGCTGGAAATGGGAGCCGATGCCGTTCTGGTCAACACGGCCATCGCCGTTGCCCACGATCCCGTGGCGATGGCGCGGGCATTCCGACTGGCGGTCGAGGCCGGTGGGCTTGCTCGTCAGGCTGGGCTGGGAAGTAAGCAGTTTGTCGCCAGCGCCACCAGCCCCCTCACCGGTTTTCTTCATCGGCAAACAGAAGGGACAAGGTGATGAACGTCGATTTCCAAACCGTCTGGGAACAGCTCGACTGGGATGACCTGACGCTGCGCATCAACGGTAAAACCGCACACGATGTTGAACGAGCGCTTGCTGCCCCACACCTGACGCGTGACGATTTTATGGCGCTCATTTCACCTGCCGCCAGTGCCTATCTGGAACCGCTAGCTCAGCGGGCGCAACAGCTTACCCGCCAGCGTTTCGGCAATACGGTAAGCTTCTATGTCCCGCTGTACCTGTCCAACCTGTGCTCCAACGACTGTACCTACTGCGGCTTTTCGATGAGTAACCACATCAAGCGAAAAACGCTGGATGAAGCAGAGATCCTACGTGAATGCGCCGCTATCAAGGAACTGGGGTTTGAACACCTGTTGCTCGTGACTGGCGAACACCAGCGTAAAGTAGGCATGGATTATTTTCGTCGCGTCTTTCCGCTGATCCGACCGCTCTTCAGTTCGCTGATGATTGAAGTTCAGCCCTTGTCGCAGGACGAGTACGCCGAATTAAAAGCACTGGGTCTGGATGGCGTGATGGTCTATCAGGAAACCTATCATCCGGCGACCTATCAGTTGCACCATCTAAAAGGACAAAAGCAAGATTTCCACTGGCGACTCGCCACGCCGGATCGACTGGGTCGTGCGGGGATCGATAAGATCGGGCTGGGTGCCTTAATCGGCCTGTCCAATAGCTGGCGCACCGACTGCTACATGGTGGCGGAACACCTGCTGCACTTACAACAGAGCTATTGGCAAAGCCGGTATTCTATCTCATTCCCGCGCCTGCGCCCCTGTGCGGGCGGCATTGAACCGGCGTCGCTCATGGATGAAGCGCAGCTCATGCAGGTGATTTGCGCATTCCGGTTGCTGTCGCCGGATATTGAGCTGTCGCTTTCCACGCGTGAGTCGCCTTTCTTCCGCGATCATGCCATTCCCATTGCGATTAACAACGTCAGCGCATTTTCCAAAACCCAGCCGGGTGGCTACGCCGACGACCATCCTGAACTGGAACAGTTTTCACCACATGATTCACGACGTCCTGAAGACGTGGCGCAGGCCATCATACGTGCAGGTCTTCAGCCCGTATGGAAAGACTGGGACGGTTATTTGGGCAGATAGTTACTGAACAGATAAGACAGCGATACGCCTGATTTGGGACGCGACTCGCAAGCCGAAATGAGAATTACACGGAAGGCAACATTCTCAGGATAGCGCCGCGCAACATGACATTCGGCCTATCGTCACGGCATTCGCTGAGTAATACAGTAGCGTCGTTGGCAAGCCTGAGCATGATTACGGAGCTTGCTGGCCAGAGCCGTTTGCTACTTATCGGCTCTGCACATCAACCCGCCGATACGGGGCTTATCCTTACCCGTATCGGCCCTTCCTTAACAATCATCAGGTTACGTTCTGGTCAGGAAAAGTGTGCATCATCTTCGCGATTTCACTACCCACGATGCGCAGCCCTTCCCTCATCTCTTCCGTGAAGCGATTGGCATAATTGAGCCGAAGACAATTACGGTATTTTCCCGAAGCGGAGAAGAGCGAACCCGCGGCTATCTGTATGCCCGCTTTTCTGACCTCACGGCTGAGTTTGAGCGAATCAAAATATTCAGGCAGCTCAATCCACATCAAAAAGCCACCTTGCGGGCGACTCACACAAATATTGGACGGAAAATACTCACGAACCCAGCAGGTAAACGTATCCAGATTAGCTTTGTACTGAGCACGCATACGGCGTAGATGAGGCTGATAGTGTCCGCTACGAATAAATTCCGCCACGGCTAGCTGGGGCTGTACCACCGTCGATCCCGTACTGATGTATTTTGTATGGATCACGCGTTCCAGATAGCGCCCTGGGGCGATCCAGCCGACACGCAAACCGGGTGCCAGATTCTTTGAAAACGAACTGCACAACAGTACACGTCCGTCTTCATCAAATGATTTTATCGCGCGGGGACGCGGATATTCATAGGCCAGCTCACCATAGGCATCATCTTCAATAATCGCGATATCAAAATGCTGCGCCAGCGTCACCAGCGATTTCTTGCGGGCATCAGGCATGATGAAGCCAAGCGGATTGTTACAGCTTGGCACCAGAAGCACGGCTTTGATCGGCCATTGATCCAGCGCCAGTCTTAACGCTTCGAGACTGATCCCTGTTACTGAATCGGTTGGGATCTCGATCGCTTTGATATCCAGCCCACGAAGGATCTGCATCGTGCCCGGAAAAGCGGGTGATTCAACGGCTACGATGTCGCCGGGTTGGCAAACGGCGCGGACGGCAACAAATAGAGCTTCCTGACATCCGGTCGTGACCACAATATCATCTTGAGTGAGCTGGCAGCCGCAGTCGACGGTAAGACGGGCAATCTGCTCACGCAGCGCAGGCACGCCATATACGCTGTCATATTGTAAGATCCGAGGATCCTGATATTGGCAGAGGCGAGCCATCTCTTTCCACAGTGGTTTGATGGTCGGCTGGCTTACATCCGGCATTCCGCTGCCAAATTTCAACACGTTGGTTTCCAGACGCACATTCACCAACTCCAGCACCGATTCCCACTGCGTGATCTCAACCGGACGTTGAGCAGGACGCGTCAGCGCGGGTACGGGCGGCGTTGCCTTACGCGGCGTGACAAAATATCCCGAACGCGGCTGCGGCATAATCAACTGCCGGGTTTCCAGCAGATGATAGGCTTGCTGGACGGTACTGATGCTCACACCATGTTCTGTACTCAGCGCCCGCACAGAAGGCAGGCGTTCTCCGCTTTGGTACAACCCTTGTTCGATCCGCTGTTCTAACAGCCCAGCCAGGTGTTGATAACGCGTCATCAGTATCATTCCCTATCAAGATTCGCAGCAGTAACCAGTACAGATTCAAATGAAAATCACCATTCAGATGCAATATCACACAATCTGTATGCTAAAAAAATGGATTTTTTGCGTCTGTATTGAAAATACCTTTCACCTCATCATAGCGATCATTCACTGGCGAGGGGGAAAATATGGAATTTCATGAGAATCGATCACAAAAACCGTTCCGCGAGTCACCGTTTTGGCTAATGCTGATTTTGCCGTTCCGCTTGTTGAAAGCCTGGCGGGCAAGGGCACAAACGCTGAAGATACTGCAAAATATGAGCGATAACGGGCTCAAGGATATTGGGCTAAAGCGAAGCGATCTTGATCGGTTCAGATAACGCCACGGCAAAAACAGTAGACTAAAAAGCAGTAAAAAATATGCCGATACAGACACTGAATCTGTATCGGCACGCGAGATGGGTGAAGTAAAGAGGTTAGTTAGGTAAGGCGTCCGCTGATGTTGCCTTCATCCGCATCCCGACAATCGCCGAAAGTAAGCAGCCAATGGCAAGGTAAGCTGCCACCGCATGCCATGAACCATCCATAAACTGCACCAGCAGAACGGCGATAAAAGGTGTAAACCCGCCGCCAACCACGCTGGCGACCTGATAACCCACACCCGCCCCGCTATAGCGGTACGCCGTACCAAATAGTTCGGTAAACATCGGCTGCTGTACGCTAACAATCATATCGTGAGCAATATTCGCCAGCATGATGGCAAAGAACAGAATCAGCAGTGTGTTATGGCTTTCCAGCGCCATAAAGAATGGCACCGCACTCGCAGCACCAATCAGTGCACCAGTAACGTAGATCCGACGGCGGCCAAAGCTATCTGCCAGATAGGCAAAGAAAGGAATAGATACGCAGCTGATCGCCCCCACCAGCAGCCCGATATTCAGGAAGATATCCCGTGATAGCCCAAGATGCGTCGTGGAATAATTGAGGGCAAACGCGGTAACGATATACATCGTCAGCAGTTCGCCAAGCCGTAGCGCAATAATCAGCAGAAATGCCTTCGGGTGCTGGCGCAGTGCTTCCATGATAGGGAACGAACGCAGTTTATTGGCTCTCTCTCCCAGCGTTTTATTCGCCTCAAATTCCTGGGACTCATCCATCCCGTTACGCACCCACCAGGCGATAGCCACCAGAATCAGGCTGAATAAGAACGGCAGACGCCAGCCCCAGGTGGTAAATTCTTCATTGGTCGTCAAATTGCTCACCACCGATACCGACCCAGTAGCTAGTAACAATCCAACCCCAAAGCCAACTTGTACGCCGCTGCTGTAAAAAGCTTTCTTCTTCTTCGGCGCGTTCTCTACCGCCAACAGCGCCGCCCCGCCCCATTCACCACCAACCGCAAAGCCCTGAATTGCCCGCAGCGTAACCAGCAGCACTGGTGCCCACCAGCCAATCGAATCAAACGACGGCAACAGACCAATCAGCGCAGTAGAAATGCCCATCATCCAGACCGTGATCATCAGCATTCGTTTACGGCCCAGCTTATCGCCGAAGTGGCCGAACACCATGCCGCCTAGCGGTCGGAACAGGAAACCAACGCCGAACGTACCAAATGCCGCCAGCGTCCCCATCGTTGGGCTAACCTGTGGGAAAAATTCGGTATTAAATACAAGAGCGGCAACAATTCCGTACAGTAGAAAATCGTACCAGTCGACAACGGCCCCCACAAAACTGCCCCATGCTGCACGTTTTGCTCGATGTTGAGAATGGCTTACTGACTGTGTTTGTAGGGTTTTATCAGAAGAAAGTGAGTCATCTCGCTGAGGTAATGAGCCGCCAGGCTGTGAGAGTGTTGGCGTAGTTGAGGTGTCCATGTCGGTTCCGTTCTATTTACTTTACACTACTGTACAACAAAAAATTTCAGGATGATATAAAACGCCGGGAGCGTTTTATAACAACGCACAGCGTTGGCCCTTCAGGGGGGAAGGCAGGACGCCTTCCATCAATTTTTAACGTCGTTTACGACGGCCTTTAGGTAGCGCACAGGGATGTGCGCAATAAAAAACCCCAGCCATGATAGCTGGGGTTTTTGTTATTTACCGCATGATAGTGCAGCGTAAAGAGACTTATTCGTCGTCGCTGCTACCAAAGCCTGCATTCAGCAGTTCGGCCAGGTTAGCAGAAGCTTCATCGGCACTCACCTGAGGCACGACAGGCGCTTCACCCGCCTGACGGCGGCGCATACGATCCTGATGGTACGCATAACCCGTACCTGCTGGGATCAGACGACCTACGATAACGTTCTCTTTCAGGCCACGCAGTTCATCACGTTTACCCGCAACAGCGGCTTCGGTCAGTACGCGAGTGGTTTCCTGGAACGATGCCGCAGAAATGAAGGACTCGGTCGCCAGAGATGCTTTGGTGATACCCAGCAGATCGCGGCTGAACGTTGCCGTAATCTTGCCATCCGCTTCCAACTGACGGTTGGCAATCTTGATGCGAGACACTTCTGCCTGTTCGCCTTCCAGGAACTCGGTGCTACCTGCGTTAACGATGGTGCCTTTACGCAACATCTGACGAACGATAACTTCGATGTGTTTATCGTTAATCTTAACGCCTTGCAGACGGTAAACTTCCTGAACTTCGTTGGTGATATAACGCGTCACTGCATGTACGCCACGCAGACGCAGGATATCGTGCGGAGACTCTGGGCCGTCGGAAACAACGTCACCACGTTCTACCACTTCACCTTCGAACACGTTGAGCTGACGCCATTTCGGAATCATCTCTTCGTAAGCATCGCTGCCATCCAACGGAGAAATCACCAGACGACGTTTACCTTTGGTTTCTTTACCGAAGGAAATGATACCGCTGATCTCTGCCAGAATAGCCGGCTCTTTCGGACGACGGGCTTCGAACAGGTCGGCTACGCGTGGCAGACCACCGGTAATATCCTTGGTACCGCCGGATTCCTGAGGAATACGCGCCAAAGTATCACCGCTGCTGATTTTCACGCCGTCTTCCAACTGCACGATCGCTTTGCCCGGCAGGAAGTACTGAGCAGGCATATCCGTACCTGGAATCAGAACATCTTCGCCTTTGTCATCAACGATTTTCAGTGCCGGACGCAGGTCTTTACCGCTACCAGTACGCTCTGCACTATCCAGAACCACGATAGAGGACAAACCGGTCAGTTCGTCGGTCTGACGAGTAATCGTCTGGCCGTCAATCATATCGGTGAAGCGAATGTTACCGCTCACTTCGGTGATAACTGGCATGGTATGCGGGTCCCAGTTAGCGACAGTTTCGCCACCGCTAACTTCTGCACCATCGCCTTTCGCCATTGCCGCACCGTAAGGCACTTTATAGCTTTCTTTCGTACGTCCGAATTCGTCGATCAGTTTCAGTTCGGTATTACGTGAAGTAATAACCAGTTTACCGTTGCTGTTCACGACGAACTTCGCGTTGCTCAGTTTCAGGCTACCTTTGTTTTTCACCTGAATGCTGGACTCAGCTGCCGCACGCGATGCCGCACCACCGATGTGGAACGTACGCATGGTTAACTGTGTACCCGGTTCACCGATGGACTGTGCCGCGATAACCCCGATGGCTTCACCTTTGTTGATGATGTGACCACGAGCCAGGTCGCGACCGTAGCAGTTGGCGCACACGCCAAAGTCGGTTTCGCAGCTTACGACTGAACGTACTTTAACGGCGTCAACGGAGTTCTCTTCCAACATGTCACACCACTGCTCATTCAGCAGCGTGTTACGTGGAACCAGAATGTCCGCCGTGCCCGGTTTGATCACGTCTTCAGCCGTTACACGACCCAGTACGCGCTCACGCAGTGGCTCTTTAACATCACCACCCTCGATAACCGGTGTCATCATGATACCTTCGTGGGTACCACAATCGTCTTCGGTCACAACCAGATCCTGCGCAACGTCAACCAGACGACGAGTCAGATAACCGGAGTTCGCTGTTTTCAGTGCGGTATCCGCCAGACCTTTACGCGCACCGTGCGTCGAGATGAAGTACTGGAGTACGTTCAAACCTTCACGGAAGTTTGCGGTAATTGGTGTCTCGATGATCGAACCATCTGGTTTCGCCATCAGACCACGCATACCCGCCAACTGACGAATCTGTGCCGCAGAACCACGCGCACCGGAGTCGGCCATCATAAAGATGCTGTTGAAAGACACCTGCTGCTCAACCACGCCATCACGGTTAACCACATCCTCAACGGACAGGTTTTCCATCATCGCTTTCGCAACACGTTCGTTCGCCGCAGCCCAGATATCGATCACTTTGTTATAGCGTTCGCCCGCAGTAACCAGACCGGACTGGAACTGCTCCTGAATCTCGGCAACTTCGGTTTCTGCTTCTTCGATAATCTCGGCTTTTTTCTCCGGGATAACCATGTCATCGATACCTACGGAAGCACCAGAGCGCGCCGCGTAAGCAAAACCGGTGTACATAGTCTGGTCAGCGAAGATAACCGTCGGTTTCAGACCCAAAATGCGGTAACAGGTGTTCAGCATTTTGGAGATCGCTTTCTTGCCCAGAGGCTGGTTAACGATCGAGTACGGCAGACCTTTCGGTACGATCATCCACAGGATGGCGCGACCGATAGTCGTATCAATAATCGACGTCTGATGCGTAACATCGCCTTCGATGCTCTTGATCTCTTCCGTGATACGCACTTTAACGCGCGCATGCAGAGAGGCCAGGCCGGCACGATAAACGCGTTCAGCTTCTTTCGGACCCGTGAGTACCATGCCTTCGCCTTTGGCGTTAACACAGTCACGCGTCATGTAATACAGACCCAATACCACGTCCTGAGAAGGAACGATGATTGGCTCACCATTCGCAGGGGACAGGATGTTGTTGGTCGACATCATCAACGCACGCGCTTCCAGCTGGGCTTCCAGCGTCAACGGTACGTGTACAGCCATCTGGTCACCGTCGAAGTCGGCGTTATAGGCCGCACAAACCAGCGGGTGCAGCTGGATCGCTTTACCTTCGATCAGGACCGGTTCAAATGCCTGGATACCCAAACGGTGCAGTGTTGGTGCACGGTTCAGCAGTACCGGGTGTTCGCGGATGACTTCGTCCAGGATATCCCATACGACGGCTTCTTCACGCTCAACCATTTTCTTGGCGGCTTTAATGGTGGTAGCAAGACCACGCAGTTCCAGCTTGCCGTAGATGAACGGTTTGAACAGTTCCAGTGCCATTTTCTTCGGCAGACCACACTGGTGCAGACGCAGGTATGGACCAACGGTGATAACGGAACGACCGGAGTAGTCAACACGCTTACCGAGCAGGTTCTGACGGAAACGACCCTGTTTACCTTTGATCATGTCGGCCAAAGATTTCAGAGGACGTTTGTTAGAACCGGTGATCGCACGACCGCGACGGCCGTTATCCAGCAGGGCATCAACCGCTTCCTGCAACATACGTTTTTCGTTACGTACGATGATGTCCGGCGCAGCCAGATCCAGCAGACGTTTCAAACGGTTGTTACGGTTGATCACGCGACGGTACAGATCGTTCAGGTCGGAAGTCGCAAAACGACCACCATCCAGCGGAACCAACGGACGCAGATCTGGCGGCAGTACCGGCAGAACGGTCAGGATCATCCACTCTGGCTTGTTACCAGATTGTACGAACGCTTCCAGCAGCTTAATACGCTTCGTCAGCTTCTTACGTTTGGTTTCGGAGTTGGTTTCGGTCAGCTCTTCACGCAGCTGCTCGCATTCCTGCTCCAGATCCATATTCTTCAGCAGAGCCTGGATCGCTTCGGCGCCCATTTTCGCGTCGAATTCATCACCAAACTCTTCCAGCGCATCCAGATACTGCTCTTCAGTCAGGATCTGACGGCGCTCGAGGTTGGTCATGCCGCCTTCAACCACGACATAAGATTCAAAATAAAGCACGCGTTCGATATCACGCAGCGGCATATCCAGCAGCAAACCGATACGGGAAGGCAGTGACTTCAGGAACCAGATGTGCGCAGTCGGAGAAGCCAGCTCGATGTGGCCCATACGCTCACGGCGCACTTTAGTCTGGGTCACTTCAACGCCGCACTTCTCACAAATAACACCGCGGTGTTTCAGGCGCTTATACTTACCGCACAAGCACTCATAATCTTTTACCGGCCCAAAGATACGGGCGCAGAAAAGGCCGTCACGTTCAGGTTTGAACGTACGGTAGTTAATGGTTTCTGGCTTTTTAACTTCACCAAAAGACCACGAACGGATCATGTCTGGCGAGGCCAGAGCAATTTTGATCGCATCAAACTCTTCGGTTTTAGTTTGCGCTTTCAGAAACTTTAATAAGTCTTTCACGGATTGGCTCCTGTCGGAGTTAGACCTGATAGACACCTGAACTATGCTATTAAAAACAACGTTCAGGTGTCCCTATGACGAATGCCAGCAATACAACGAGCTGGGATTACTCTTCTTCCAGCTCGATGTTGATACCCAGCGAGCGGATTTCTTTCAACAGTACGTTGAAGGATTCCGGCATGCCTGGTTCCATCTGATGATTGCCATCCACGATGTTCTTATACATCTTGGTACGGCCGTTCACGTCATCAGACTTAACGGTCAACATTTCTTGCAGGGTATAAGCTGCACCATAAGCTTCCAGCGCCCACACTTCCATCTCACCGAAGCGTTGCCCACCGAACTGTGCCTTACCACCCAGCGGCTGCTGAGTAACCAGGCTATAAGAACCGGTGGAACGGGCATGCATCTTATCGTCAACCAAGTGGTTCAGTTTCAGCATGTACATGTAGCCCACTGTAACCTGACGCTCAAATTGCTCACCGGTACGTCCATCGTACAGGGTAATCTGACCGGAGGTAGGGATACCGCCCATCTGCAACAGTTCCTTGATTTCTTTCTCTTTTGCACCGTCGAATACCGGCGTTGCAATTGGCATACCTTTCTTCAGGTTTTCAGCCAGACGCATAACTTCTTCGTCTGAGAAAGTGCTCAGGTCGACTTTTTGACGCACATCGTCGCCCAGGTCATAGGCTCTCTGGATGAACTCACGCAGTTTAGTCACTTCTTCGTGCTGCTTGAGCATGGCGTTGATTTTCTCGCCGATACCTTTTGCAGCCATACCCAGGTGGGTTTCCAGAATCTGACCAATGTTCATACGTGAAGGTACGCCCAGCGGGTTCAGTACGATATCGACCGGCGTACCGTTCTCATCGTAAGGCATATCTTCGATCGGGTTGATCTTGGAGATAACACCTTTGTTCCCGTGACGACCTGCCATTTTGTCACCCGGTTGGATCTGACGTTTAACGGCCAGATAAACCTTAACGATTTTCAGCACGCCTGGTGCCAGATCATCGCCCTGAGTGATTTTACGGCGCTTAGCTTCGAGTTTTTTCTCAAACTCGTGCTTCAGCTCATCATACTGTTCTGCCAGCTGTTCCAACTGATTCTGTTTATCTTCATCAGTCAGACCCAGTTCCAACCAGCGCTCGCGCGGCAGTTTATCCAGTTTGTCGGCTTCTACACCGCCGGAAACCAGCACAGCGTGGATACGTGCAAACAGGCCCGCTTCCAGAATCTGCAATTCTTCAGTCAGGTCTTTCTTCGCCTGCTTCAGCTGCATTTCTTCGATTTCTAGCGCACGTTTGTCTTTTTCCACGCCATCGCGGGTAAAGACCTGTACGTCGATAATCGTACCGGAAACACCGTTTGGTACACGCAGAGAAGAGTCTTTAACGTCAGACGCTTTCTCACCGAAGATCGCACGCAGCAGTTTCTCTTCTGGCGTCAGCTGGGTTTCACCTTTCGGCGTTACCTTACCAACCAGAATGTCACCACCGGTCACTTCAGCACCGATGTAAACAATGCCGGACTCATCCAGTTTGGAAAGTGCTGCTTCACCCACGTTCGGGATGTCCGCAGTAATCTCTTCAGGCCCCAGCTTGGTGTCACGAGACACACAGGCCAGTTCCTGGATGTGGATGGTCGTAAAGCGATCTTCCTGAACCACACGCTCGGAAACGAGGATGGAGTCTTCGAAGTTGTAACCATTCCATGGCATGAATGCCACGCGCATGTTCTGACCCAGCGCCAGTTCACCCAGATCGGTGGACGGGCCATCTGCCAGAACATCACCGCGTTCTACTGGCTCACCCAGAGACACACACGGCATCTGGCTGATACAGGTGTTCTGGTTAGAACGGGTATATTTGGTCAGGTTATAGATGTCGATCCCGGCTTCGCCCGGATACATTTCATCGTCATTAACGCGGATTACAATACGGGATGCATCCACGTACTGTACTGTACCACCACGTTTGGCTACGGCAGTTACACCGGAGTCAACCGCAACAGCGCGTTCCATACCGGTACCAACCAGCGGCTTATCAGCGCGCAGAGTCGGAACGGCCTGACGTTGCATGTTCGCACCCATCAGGGCGCGGTTGGCGTCATCGTGTTCCAGGAACGGAATCAGGGATGCACCGACGGAAACCACCTGCTGTGTGGAAACGTCCATGTATTCAACCTGATCGCGGCTGAACAAGCTGGACTCGCCTTTGTTACGGCAGGTAACCAGTTCGTCGATGAAGCGGCCTTCTTCGTCCAAATTGGTGTTCGCCTGTGCGATAACGAAGTTACCTTCTTCAATCGCAGACAGGTAATGGATCTCATCCGTCACCACGTTGTCACGCACGCGACGATACGGGGTTTCAAGGAAACCGTATTCGTTCGTTTGCGCATAAACGGACAGGGAGTTGATCAGACCGATGTTCGGACCTTCCGGCGTTTCGATAGGACAAACACGACCGTAGTGAGTCGGGTGTACGTCACGAACTTCAAAGCCAGCACGTTCACGCGTCAGACCGCCTGGGCCCAATGCGGAGATACGACGTTTGTGCGTAATCTCGGACAGTGGGTTGTTCTGGTCCATAAACTGTGACAGCTGACTTGAACCGAAGAACTCTTTCACGGCAGCCGAAATCGGCTTGGCGTTGATCATGTCCTGTGGCATCAGCGTATCGAGGTCGCCCAGAGACAGACGCTCTTTTACAGCACGTTCTACACGCACCAGACCAACGCGGAATTGGTTTTCTGCCATTTCGCCGACGGAACGGATACGACGGTTGCCGAGGTGGTCGATATCATCCACTTCGCCTTTACCGTTACGGATATCAATGAGCTTCTTCATCACTTCGATGATGTCATCTTTGCTCAGGATACCGGAACCTTCGATCTCATCACGTAGCAGAGAACGGTTGAACTTCATACGACCAACCGCAGACAGATCATAGCGGTCTTCAGAGAAGAACAAGTTCTCAAACAGCGTTTCTGCTGCTTCACGCGTTGGTGGCTCACCAGGACGCATCATGCGATAGATTTCAACCAGCGCACTCAGACGATCGTTTGACGGATCGACGCGCACGGTTTCAGACATGTATGCACCATGATCAAGGTCGTTGGTGAACAGTGTCTCAATACGTTTGTGACCAGACTGGCTCAGTTTAGCCAGCAGATCCAGCGACAGCTCCATGTTGGCTGCGCCGATCAGTTCACCGGTGCTCTCGTCGATATAATCTTTGGACAGTACTTTGCCAGCGATATATTCAACAGGCACTTCAATGCGCTCAATGCCGTCTTTCTCTAACTGACGGATATGACGCGCAGTGATGCGGCGACCTTTTTCGATATAAACTTTACCGTTCGCTTCAATATCAAACGATGCGGTTTCACCACGCAAGCGCTCAGGAACCAGATCCATCTGCAACTTATTGCCATTGATTTCATAGACAATTTTATCGAAGAAAAGATCGAGGATCTGTTCGGTGGAATAACCCAGCGCGCGCAGGATAATGGTCGCAGGCAATTTGCGACGACGGTCGATACGGACAAACAGGTTATCCTTCGGATCAAACTCGAAATCCAGCCAGGAACCACGGTAAGGAATAATACGTGCGTTATACAGCACCTTACCTGAAGAGTGGGTTTTACCTTTGTCGCTATCGAAGAACACACCTGGACTACGGTGTAACTGAGACACGATTACACGCTCAGTACCGTTGATCACGAAGGTACCGTTATCGGTCATGAGCGGAATTTCGCCCATGTAAACTTCTTGTTCTTTGATGTCTTTAACGGTGCCTTCAGGCGCTTCGCGCTCGTAGATCACCAGGCGCAGTTTTACGCGTAGCGGCGCAGAGAACGTCACGCCACGGATCTGACATTCTTTAACGTCAAATACTGGCTCGCCCAAGCGATAGCTAACGTATTGCAGCTCTGAATTACCGCTATAGCTTTTTATAGGGAAAACAGAACGGAATGCAGCTTCCAAACCGTACTGACCTTCCGGGTCTTGCTCGATAAACTTCTGGAACGAGTCAAGTTGGATAGAAAGGAGATAAGGTATGTCCAAAACCTGTGGACGTTTACCAAAATCCTTACGAATGCGTTTTTTCTCGGTATAGGAGTAAACCATAGGGTTCCTCAGCTAGCTGACAAGTCGAACCACTCTGTCTGCCCTAACAAGGACAGTTCATGCAACACTATTTATGTTGGTCGGAAAATAGAGAACTTTCCGTAATACGTCTTTCTATTACTCTTAAACCATTTCGTTGCTCTTGCTTAGGCATGGAGCCCATGCAGGAAAGCAGTATATTAAGTCGTCAATAGAAAAAAATATTGGGAGAAATCAATGGCTAAACAGTGTGAAATCCCATTGATACCCTACAGCGCAAAAAGGCTGGTGACTAAAAAGTCACCAGCCATCAGCCTAATAAATCAGGCTGCAACCTGAAAGGTTGGCTTATTTAACTTCAACTTCTGCGCCAGCTTCTTCCAGTGATTTTTTCAGTGCTTCAGCGTCATCTTTGCTCACGCCTTCTTTCAGAACTGCAGGTGCAGATTCAACCAGATCTTTGGCTTCTTTCAGGCCCAGACCAGTTGCGCCGCGAACAGCTTTGATTACAGCAACTTTGTTAGCGCCGATAGCTTTCAGCACAACGTCGAACTCAGTTTTTTCTTCAGCAACTTCAGCTGGGCCAGCAGCAACAGCTACAGCAGCAGCAGCAGAAACACCGAATTTTTCTTCCATAGCAGAAACCAGCTCAACAACATCCATTACAGACATAGCTGCTACTGCTTCCAGAATTTGATCTTTAGTGATAGACATAACAATTGTTCCTAAGAATCAGAAATAGTTTATACGTTAGCAAGTACGTTAGAAAAGAAAGTGCTATTACGCAGCTTCTTTTGCATCGCGAACAGCAGCCAGAGTGCGGACCAGTTTGCCGGCAGCGGCTTCTTTCATGGTCGACATCAGACGTGCCAGTGCTTCTTCGTAAGTCGGCAGCGTTGCCAGACGGTCAATTTGAGCCGCCGGGATCAGCTCGCCTTCAAAGGCTGCAGCTTTGACCTCAAACTTTGCATTCGCTTTCGCGAACTCTTTGAACAGACGAGCAGCAGCGCCCGGGTGTTCCAGAGAATATGCAATCAGGGTCGGACCAACAAACGTGTCTTTCAGGCATTCAAATTGAGTGCCTTCAACGACGCGGCGCAGCAGGGTGTTACGAACAACACGCATGTAAACGCCAGCTTCACGCGCTGCTTTACGCAGTTCGGTCATTTTATCAACGGTAACGCCACGGGAATCCGCAACAACCGCAGACAGCGCACCTTTGGCTACTTCGCTGACTTCAGCAACAATCGCTTGTTTGTCTTGAAGATTTAATGCCATTAGCTTTTGCTCCTGGATTTAGCCGGAGAAACTCTCCGGAACTCACTTCACTTATCGCCAAAATTAGAGATAAGCGTTGAAACACGGTGAGCAGAATCCAGTAAAAAATTATTCTTTATAAATAAAGAAAAACGTTATTTAGGCTCTGTCACCGTCTACGCAGGAGAATTAAGTTTCTTGCGAAACACCTGCGGTCTTGGACGGAGGCCTGGATAGGCCAGGCTCCAACCGAAAAATTCTTGCGTCATTCCACTTGAGGAACAACGGGCGTAAAATTATAGGTAAATCTCACACCCGAGTAAAGCGGAACAAAAGCTATTAGTTAGCAGCAGCGTTCAGGCCGCTCTGGTCGATGGCAACGCCAGCGCCCATAGTGGTAGACAAGCTAACTTTCTTGATGTACACACCTTTCGCCTGAGATGGTTTTGCTTTTTTCAGCGCAATCAACAAAGACTCTAGGTTTTCTTTCAATTTGTTAGAATCGAAATCAACCTTGCCGATAGTGGTATGGATGATGCCGTTCTTGTCGTTACGGTAACGAACCTGACCCGCTTTAGCGTTGTTAACAGCTTCAGCAACGTTAGGAGTTACAGTACCCACTTTCGGGTTTGGCATAAGGCCACGTGGACCCAGAACCTGGCCCAATTGGCCAACAACGCGCATTGCATCTGGAGATGCAATAACAACGTCAAAGCCCATTTCGCCTTTCTTGATCTGATCAGCCAGATCTTCCATGCCCACGAATTCAGCGCCAGCTGCTTTAGCAGCTTCAGCGTTTGCACCTTGGGTGAAGACAGCTACGCGAACAGAACGACCGGTGCCGTGAGGCAGAACGGTTGCACCGCGAACGTTTTGGTCAGATTTACGTGCATCGATGCCGAGGTTAACAGCTACGTCTACACTTTCTACAAACTTAGCAGTGGCCAGCTCTTTGAGCAGAGCAACAGCTTCGTTGATGTCATACTGTTTAGTTACATCAACTTTGTCACGGATCACGCGCATGCGCTTGGTCAGCTTAGCCATTTATTAATCCTCCACTACCAGGCCCATGGAACGAGCGGTACCTGCGATAGAGCGCGCCATGGCGTCTACATCAGAACCAGTCATGTCCGCAGCTTTAGTTTCTGCGATTTCACGAACCTGAGCGCTCGTTACTTTACCTACTTTGTCTTTGTTCGGCTTGCCGGAACCAGACTTGATACCAGCCGCTTTCTTCAGCAGAACAGCTGCTGGAGGCGTTTTGGTAACGAAGGTGAAAGAACGGTCAGAATAAACGGTAATAACAACCGGAGTCGGCAGACCCTTCTCAAGGCTTTCAGTTTTAGCATTGAACGCCTTACAGAATTCCATGATGTTAACACCTTGCTGACCCAGAGCCGGACCTACTGGTGGGCTCGGGTTAGCCATACCAGCTGCAACTTGCAGCTTGACGTAGGCTTGTACTTTCTTGGCCATTTAACTTTCCTCGATTGGGTAATAGCGCCTAGTGAAAGGCTCCCCGTGGTTTGTATTACGCTTCAGTCGCCATTGAGGCCACTGAAAAACAAAAGGCGCGAAATTATAGGTTAATTTCGCGCCATAGGCAAGTCGCTATTTTCAGCAAATCTTATCAGGCAATTAGCCTTTTTCGACCTGAGCAAAATCTAGTTCAACAGGTGTCGCACGACCAAATATAGAAACAGACACCTTCAGGCGGCTCTTCTCATAGTCTACTTCTTCAACAACACCGTTAAAGTCGGCAAATGGACCATCGTTGACACGAACCATTTCACCCGGTTCAAACAGCGTTTTCGGACGAGGCTTGTCGCCAACCTGCTGGAGACGATTCATAATCGCATCCACTTCTTTGTCACTGATTGGAGCAGGACGGTCAGATGTGCCGCCAATGAACCCCATAACACGAGGTACGCTGCGTACAAGATGCCAACTAGCATCTTCCATCACCATCTGTACTAAAACATAACCAGGGAAAAACTTGCGTTCGCTCTTGCGACGCTGGCCACCACGGATCTCAACGACTTCCTCAGTAGGAACCATGACTTCGCCAAACAGCTCTTCCATATTATGGAGTTTGATATGCTCACGCAGGGATTGTGCTACGCGACCTTCAAAACCAGAAAACGCCTGAACGACGTACCAACGTTTTTTTGGAGCTTCAGACATCTTAGAACCTCAGGCCAGTGATAAACGATACCAGACGGACCAGAATACCATCCAGCCCCCACAAAATCAGTGACATCACGGCAGTCACCGCGGCAACGATTAACGTGGTGTGTAACGTTTCCTGACGAGTCGGCCAAATTACTTTGCGCACTTCGGTACGCGCTTCGCGAGCAAACGCTACGGTTGCTTTGCCTTTCGTGGTCAGCAGTGCCACACCACCGGCTGCGGCGATCAGGATAACTACGGCCAATGCACGCAGAGGAAGACTAAATTCACGGTAATAATAATTGCCAACAATCGCAACAACCAGCAAGGCACCTACTACTAGCCACTTAATCACTTCCAGGCCACGCCCACTATCCTGAGCTTCGGTATTCGCACTCATAAACCAACCTGTCACAATGATTCAGACAAATAACTTTGCCCCGCAACCACGGGGCAACCAAACCGAAAGATGTTCTGTAAAACGAATAATTCGGTATTTACGCCGTATCTACAGAGCCTATCTCACCAATGATTATATCTCACAATCGCTGATGAGATAGGTTCTACCATGACAGCGTAGAAAAAGGGCATCAAATGATGCCCTTTTATCGCGTGTCGCGTCAAATGTTATCAGCGATTAAGCGATAACTTTAGCAACAACGCCCGCGCCTACTGTACGGCCGCCTTCAC
>NZ_JBIXKO010000028.1:0-26047 GCF_044751765.1 Pectobacterium sp. CHL-2024
GAAACAGCAAAAGTATGACGAGAATTACGCTACAGCAGCTTGACGCTCAAGACGGTAGCTGTACGCTCGGATTGCGCGAATATGAATCTCATCCCTGAGATTCACCCTTTCAGGGCCGCCGCAAGCGACGTTCAAAAACGTTCCTGACATTTTTGTCCATGGCGCAAACGCTTTACTCTTCTATTCCATTACCACCGTTTTCATTCTGTGAATACTGTTTCAGTTGCCTGATGACTACACATCAGGCATTCACCGTACTAATTACTTGTGCTCAGCCAGATTCAGCCAGGTTTGCACCACGGTATCTGGGTTAAGCGACAGGCTATCAATGCCCTGCTCCATCAGCCAGAGCGCGAAATCTTCGTGATCTGACGGGCCCTGACCGCAAATACCGACGTATTTGCCCTGTTTCTTGGCGGCCTTGATCGCCATCGACAGCAGCGCCTTCACCGCATCGTTACGTTCATCAAACAGCGACGATACCACGCCAGAGTCGCGATCCAAGCCCAGCGCCAGCTGCGTCATGTCGTTTGAGCCGATAGAGAAGCCATCAAAGTGTTGCAGGAATTCATCGGCCAACAGCGCGTTGGACGGAATTTCGCACATCATGATGATTTTCAGGCCGTCTTCGCCACGGCGCAGACCCTGATTCGCCAGTTCAGCCACCACCGCTTCCGCTTGTGCCACGGTACGAACGAACGGGATCATGATCTCGACGTTCTTCAGCCCCATCACGTTACGCACACGTTTGACCGCTTCACATTCCAGTGCAAAACAGGCTTTGAAGTCCGGCGACACGTAGCGACCCGCACCGCGGAAACCCAGCATCGGGTTCTCTTCTTCCGGCTCATAACGCTCGCCACCGACCAGATTGGCGTACTCGTTGGATTTAAAATCGGACAGGCGGACAATAACGCGCTTCGGCGAGAATGCGGCTGCCAGCGTCGCGATTCCTTCCGTCAGACGACCGACGTAGAACTCCACCGGATCGTCGAAGCCCTGCATCAGCGTCTTGATCTCACGTTGCACCTCAGGGGCTTGCTGGTCAAATTCAAGCAACGCACGCGGGTGCACGCCAATCATGCGGTTGATGATGAATTCCAGACGCGCCAGACCGACGCCATCGTTTGGCAGGCAGGCAAAATCAAACGCGCGGTCAGGGTTGCCCACGTTCATCATGATTTTCAGCGGCAGTGCTGGCATTTCATCAATCTGTGAACTCTTCACGGAGAAGTCCAGCAGATCCTGATACACGTAGCCTGTGTCGCCTTCCGCACAGGAGACAGTCACTTTCTGCCCCTTGCGTAAACGTTCGGTCGCATCGCCGCAGCCCACGACGGCCGGAATGCCCAGTTCGCGGGCGATAATCGCCGCGTGACAGGTACGTCCGCCGCGATTGGTGACAATCGCCGCCGCTTTCTTCATGATCGGTTCCCAGTCCGGATCGGTCATGTCGGTTACCAATACGTCGCCTGCGTTGATCAGGTGCATCTCGCTGATGTCCTGAATCACTTTCACTTCGCCCGCGCCAATGCGGTGGCCGATCGCACGCCCTTCCACCAGCACCGTACCGCTGGCTGGCAGGTGGTAACGCTCCATCACCTGACCGTTAGAGCGAACCGTTTCCGGACGCGCCTGCACAATATAAAGCTTGCCGGTGTGACCATCTTTCGCCCACTCGATGTCCATCGGACGACCGTAGTGTTTCTCAATCAGCAGCGCCTGACGCGCCAGTGCCTGCACTTCGTCATCCGTCAGGCTGAAACGCGTCGTTTGTTCTGCTGGCACATCTTCAATCCGCACCTGTTTGCCATGTTCCTGGCTCGCGGCATACACCATACGGATTTTTTTCGATCCCATATTACGGCGCACAATCGCAGGTTTGTTGTTCTGCAACGTTGGCTTGTGAACATAGAACTCATCCGGGTTCACCGCACCCTGCACCACCATTTCACCCAAACCGTAAGCCGATGTAATGAACACCACCTGATCAAAACCGGATTCGGTATCAATGGTAAACATCACGCCCGCAGAGGCCAGATCGGACCGCACCATGCGCTGCACGCCCGCCGACAGCGCCACGCCACGGTGGTCATACCCCTGATGTACGCGATAGGAGATCGCACGATCGTTAAACAGCGATGCAAATACGTGCTTCACAGCCACCATCACCGCATCAATGCCCTGCACATTCAGGAAGGTTTCCTGCTGACCGGCAAAGGACGCATCCGGCATATCTTCTGCCGTAGCGGAAGAACGCACGGCAAACGAGGCGTCTTTCTCACCATCGGCCAGTTGCTGGTAGGCGTCACTGATTGCCTTCTCCAGCTCCGGCTGGAATGGCGTATCAATAATCCACTGGCGGATCTGCGTACCGGCGCTCGCCAGTTGACTCAGATCGTCAATGTCGGTGCGATCGAGCAGCTCATAAATGCGCTGGTTAATCCCGCTTTGATTAAGAAAATCATTAAACGCCTGCGCCGTTGTCGCAAAGCCGTTGGGAACGGCTACGCCCAATTCTGAAAGGTTGGTGATCATTTCACCCAGAGAGGCATTCTTGCCTCCCACCCTTTCAACGTCGTGCATACCGAGCTGGTTATACCAAAGGACATTACGCAAATCAGGGCCGTTATTGGACATCGAAAATAATCCTTTCTGCATACAATTAGGGTATGGAAGAGTTCGGTTGAGAATCGCCTCAACGCAATCAGGTTAGCATAGCGTTTTGATGAACATGGACAGGTGAATCGATCAACCTATGAAAAAAAACTGATTTCACGGCGAATGATTGCTTAACGCGGTAAAAATCCAATATCGTAGAAGATTAGTATTCTTTATCATGAAGATAATGAAATGGCGTTTTAATAAAAGTATTCTTGAAACGCAATTTTTGACGAGATTAACGTGTTCGAGTTGTCGGAAATATCAACAGGGGGTTATGTGGAAAGAAGCGTATTTTATGTCTCGGACGGTACGGCCATTACGGCAGAAGTGCTGGGCCATGCGGTGCTGTCCCAGTTCCCCGTGAACACGGTTAGCTATACCTTACCTTTCGTGGAAAGTGAAGCGCGCGCCAAAGCCGTGTGCGAGCAAATCAATACGTTGTATCAGCAAACCGGTGTGCGTCCGCTGGTGTTTTACTCCATCGTCACACCGACCGTACGTAACATTATTACCAGCAGCGAAGGGTTTTGCCAGGATATCGTACAGGCGCTGGTTGCCCCCTTGCAGGAAGAATTGAACACGCCGCCGACACCGATTGCCAACCGCACTCACGGTTTGACGGCCAATAACCTGAGCAAATACGACGCCCGTATCGCCGCCATCGACTATACGCTGGCGCACGATGACGGCATCTCGCTGCGCAATCTCGATCAGGCACAGGTTATTCTGCTGGGCGTGTCGCGCTGCGGTAAAACGCCGACCAGCCTGTATCTGGCGATGCAATTCGGCATTCGCGCCGCCAACTATCCTTTTATTGCCGATGATATGGATAACCTGCGCCTGCCCGACGCGTTGAAGCCTTTCCAGCACAAGCTATTCGGGCTCACCATTGATGCCGAACGACTGGCGGCGATTCGGGAAGAGCGCCGGGGCAACAGCCGCTATGCGTCGTTGCGCCAGTGCCGCATGGAACTTAGTGAAGTGGAAGCGCTATTTCGCAAACACCAGATTAAATATCTCAATACCACCAATTATTCCGTTGAGGAAATTTCCGCCAAAATCATCGACATTCTCGGCATGAGTCGAAGAATGTACTAGTACATGATAGATTTTTTATCCTGATGCGGTTGTAATGTGCGCCAGTTCGTTTATTGTGTGCTCCATCACTTCCCGGCATTTCGCCGCTGCGAAGCAACCTTTTAGTCGGAAACATAGCCTGAAAACGCTGCCTGAACATACTGTTATGTCCATACATTTCAGTGACGGCAGGTTTTCGGCTTGACCGTATTCAGAGATAAAACATGCTGCAAACAGATGAACTGCGGAGCGCGCGCATCGAGAGTCTGGTTACGCCTCAAACGTTACTCGCCAGACTCCCAATTACCCCTGCCGTTGCCGAAAATGTCACCTCGTCACGCAAAAAAATTGAAGCCATTCTAACCGGTCAAGATCCCCGCCTGCTCGTCGTGGTTGGCCCTTGTTCGATCCATGACACCGACAGCGCGTTAGATTATGCACGCCGTCTGGCTGCGCTACGCACGCAGTATCAGGATCGACTGGAAATCGTCATGCGCACCTATTTTGAAAAACCGCGCACGGTGGTGGGTTGGAAGGGACTCATCTCCGATCCCGCCCTCAATGGAACGTTTCAGGTGAATGAAGGGCTGGAAATTGCGCGCCGCCTGCTGCTGGACGTCAATCAGCTTGGCTTGCCGACCGCGACAGAATTCCTCGATATGGTCACCGGCCAGTATATTGCCGATTTGATTAGCTGGGGGGCGATAGGTGCGAGAACCACCGAAAGCCAGATCCACCGGGAAATGGCTTCTGCGCTGTCCTGCCCTGTCGGCTTCAAGAACGGGACGGACGGTAATACACGTATCGCCGTCGATGCCATTCGTGCCGCTCGCGCCCAGCACATGTTTCTCTCGCCGGATAAGCAGGGCTTCATGTCGGTCTACAAAACGCAGGGCAACCCGTTCGGCCACATTATTATGCGTGGCGGGAAAAAACCGAACTACCACGCGGAAGATATCGCTGCGGCCTGCGCTCACCTGCGTGAATTCTCTCTGCCCGAACATCTGGTGATCGATTTCAGTCATGCCAACTGTCAGAAACAACATCGCCGCCAGCTCGACGTAGCCGATGATATCTGCCAGCAAATTCGCACCGGTTCACGCGCCATCGCGGGCATCATGGCGGAAAGTTTCTTAATCGAAGGCAATCAGCCGGCGATCAATCCTCTGGCATTGACGTATGGGCAATCCATTACCGATCCTTGCCTGAGCTGGCAGGACACCGAAACGCTGCTGGCTCGTCTGGCGGACGCCGTCGACAGTCGTTTTTAATTCGATATACGCTGGCACACTCACCTTCTCCGGTCGTGTGCCAGCTGTTCTCCCGCCACTTATCCCACACTCTCGCAGCACGTAAATACCTCTTACGATTCCTCTTATTCCACTTATTAAGAAAACTTCACTTGAGGTTGCGTTTTTGTTACATGAAAATGATTCTCATTCATTGCTATGATTAATACGACAACGATTAAGGGAACGAACGAGATGCAGACGTCCATTTACCAACAATACCTCCAGGCGAAAGTTGAACATCCGCGTAAATACGCCCGCGATTTGGCTGCGCAACTCGGCATCAGCGAAGCGGAACTGACCCACGCTCGTGTCGGACACGATGCGCAGCGCCTGCAAGGTGATGCCAAAGTTTGGTTAAGCGCACTGGAGCAGGTTGGTAATACCAAGTCGATCACACGTAACGAATACGCCGTGCATGAGCATACCGGCTACTATCAGAACCAGACGCTTGATGGGCATGCCGGTCTTATCCTCAACCCGCGCGAGCTGGATCTGCGTTTGTTCCTTTCTCAGTGGGCTTCCGCCTTTGCGCTGCGTGAAAATACCGCACGCGGTGAGCGTCAGAGCATTCAATTTTTCGATCATCAGGGTGATGCCATTCTGAAGGTCTACACGACCGACACCACGGACATGGCCGCCTGGCAGCTATTTGTTGAGAAATTTACCAGCAGCGAAAATCCAGCCTTGGCACTTCGTCCAGCAAACAGCGCGCCAGTTGAGCAGGTCGTTGCCCATAATCCTCAGCTTGAAGCGGAATGGCGTGCGATGACGGACGTGCATGATTTCTTTATTCTGCTCAAGCGCCATAACCTGACGCGCCAGCAGGCGTTTAACTCGGTCGCTGACGATTTGGCTTACCGTGTAGACAACGATGCGCTGTCGCAGATTCTGTTTGCCGCGCGTGAAGATCAGAATGAGATCATGGTATTCGTCGGTAACCGTGGCTGTGTGCAAATCTTCACCGGTACGCTTGAGCGTGTAGAGCGTATGGAGCAACATGCAGAGTGGATTAACATCTTTAATAAAGATTTCACCCTGCATCTGATTGAAGGCGCGATCGCTGAAAGCTGGATCACGCGTAAACCAACAGCAGACGGCATTGTGACCAGCCTCGAACTCTATGCCGCAGACGGCTCTCAAATTGCACAACTCTTTGGGCAGCGTACCGAAGGCACGCCGGAACAGCAGCAGTGGCGCGACCAGATCGATGCCCTGAAACCGTACAAGGATCTCGCCGCATGAAAAACTGGCTATTCCCCCTGCTATTGACACTCCCGCTGGGGGTGTCTGCTGCCGAGCGTATCGTTTCTATCGGCGGCGACGTCACGGAAATCATCTATGCGCTGGGCGCGGAGAAAGATCTGGTTGCGCGTGATAGCACCAGTCTGCACCCGGAAGCCGTGAAGAAACTGCCTGACGTGGGCTACATGCGCCACCTCAATGCGGAAGGTATTCTGGCCATGAAACCGTCTCTGGTTCTCGCCAGCGATCTGTCCCAGCCATCGCTCATCCTGCAGCAGGTGGCGGACAGCGGCACAAAAGTGGTTCATGTAACCGCCGAGCCATCGCTGGATGCGGTGCCGAAGAAAATCGGGGCCATCGCTCAGACGCTAGGGAAAGACGCAGAAGGTAAAAAACTGACGGAAACCTATCAGCAGCAATTGGCGGCAGTCAAAACCTCACCGCTGCCGGTTAACGTGCTGTTCGTTCTCAGCCACGGCGGCATGACCGCACTGGCCGCAGGAAAAAATAGCCCGCCAGACACGATTATCCGCAGTGCCGGATTAAAAAATGCCATGCAAAACGTTGAGCGCTACCAGCCATTGTCACAGGAAGGCGTGATTGCCAGTGCGCCGGATCTGATTCTGATATCCAGTCAGGGGCTGAAAACGTTGGGTGGTGAAGCACAGGTCTGGAAATTACCCGGTTTGGCATTGACGCCTGCGGGTAAAAACAAGCGCCTGTTAGTGGTCGATGACATGGCGATGCTCGGCTTCACGCTCGAAACGCCAGCGCTGATGGCAACGCTGCGTCAGACAGCCGAAGCGATCAAATGACCTCACGCTTTCACCCGCGCACGTGGTTGATCGCTCTGCTGTTACTGATGGTGGCACTGATGGTCGGTGCCGCCAACATGGGCGCGCTGACCCTATCGCTCAAGATGTTATGGCAAACGCCGCTTGACGATCCAATCTGGCATATCTGGTTGAATATCCGCGTACCCCGTGTGCTGCTGGCGATCCTCGTCGGCGGCGCGTTGGCTTGCTCTGGCGCGATTATGCAGGGGTTATTTCGCAATCCACTCGCTGATCCCGGCCTGCTTGGGATCAGCAGCGGTGCCGCACTCTGCGTCGCACTAACCATTGTGCTGCCGCTTGGCCTTCCCCCTCTGCTGGCGCTTTACGGCCCGATGTTTGCCGCTTTCGCGGGCAGTCTGGCAATTACGGCGATTATTTTCATCCTCAGCCGCTCCGAACAGGGTGGATTAACGCGATTATTGCTGGCAGGCATCGCGCTCAATGCGCTGTGCCTTGCCCTCATCGGCGTGTTGACCTACATCAGCACCGATCAGCAACTGCGCCAGTTCTCACTGTGGGGAATGGGGAGCCTTGGACAGGCACAGTGGCCCATGCTGCTGGTTGCCAGCACGTTGGTCATCCCTGCCACGATCGCCACGTTATACTACGCGCACCGTCTGAACGTGTTGCAATTAGGGGACGAAGAGGCGCACTACCTTGGTGTTAATGTGAAACGCACCAAGTACACGCTACTGCTGCTCAGTTCGCTGTTGGTTGGCGTAGCAGTGGCGGTCAGCGGTGTGATCGGGTTCATCGGGCTTATCATTCCACACCTGATGCGCATGCATCTGGGTGCCGACCATCGCTGGCTCATTCCCGGTTCTATCCTCGGTGGTGCCTGTCTGCTGCTGTTTGCCGATACGCTGGCACGCACGCTGCTTTCTCCGGCAGAAATGCCCGTTGGGTTGTTAAGCAGCCTGATTGGCGGGCCGTATTTCTTATGGCTGATCGTTCAGCATAAAGGACGGGGCAATGACTGACTCAGCGCTCGACCGGACGTTAGTCGCACGCCATCTGCGCTTTCAGGCCAACGGCCGTTATCTGACGGACGACGTTTCTCTGGAACTTCACAGTGGGGAAATCGTCGCAATCATCGGCCCTAACGGCGCAGGGAAGTCTACCCTGCTCCGCTTACTGACCGGTTATTTAACGCCAGATGAAGGCGAGTGCTTGTTAGCCGGACAGCCTTTCTCACACTGGCAGCCCGGCGCGCTCGCCAAAACGCGTGCGGTGATGCGCCAGCATAGCGGTATGGCGTTTGCGTTTAGCGTGCGGGATGTTGTTGCGATGGGGCGTTCCCCTCACGGTCGCTACCCGAAAAATGATGATGTGATTCAGCAGGTCATGGCGCAAACGGGCTGTCTGGGACTGGCTACGCGTGACTATCGTCAGCTTTCCGGCGGGGAACAGCAGCGCGTGCAACTGGCTCGTGTGCTGGCACAGCTGTGGCATCCGGAACCGACGCCGGGTTGGTTGTTTCTCGATGAACCGACTTCAGCGCTGGATCTGTATCATCAACAGCACCTCTTACGGCTGCTCAAGCAGCTTACGCGCGAACAGCCGTTATCCGTGTGCTGCGTTCTGCACGACCTGAATCTGGCGGCACTGTATGCCGACCGCATCCTGCTGTTGCACGAAGGGAAGCTAGTTGCACAAGGCACGCCTGCACAGGTGTTACAGGCAGACACATTGACCCACTGGTACCGCGCCGATCTCAGCGTCGGTTCACACCCTGACTACACCATTCCGCAGGTTTATCTGCGGCAATAGCCAAGTCCCCTGCTCCGGCTCAGCTGGAGCAGGAAATTTCCAGATGTTTGCCCCACTCTGGCGGTAACGCCGCCAAATCGTTCTTCTCCGGCTGTTCGTCAAACGGTTGGCACAGGGCCTGATGCAGACGCGCCAGCACGCTGATGTCGTCGTTTTCCGCCCGTTCAATCGCCATTTGCGCCAGATAATTACGCAGAATATATTTCGGGTTCGTCGCATTCATCAGCCGACGACGTTCCTCATCGCCCTGTTCTTCCTGCATCAGCCTCTGGCGGTAGGTCGCAAACCAGCTATCAAACGCAGTCCTGTCGATGAACTCATCACGGAGCGGCGAATGCGATGCCTGCTTTTCGCTGTCTGCCAGCAGGCGGAACGTGCGGGTGTAATCGCTGCCTTCCTGCTGCATCAGGCGCAACAGCCCGACCAGCACGTCATTATCCTCCGCGCTCGCGGTAAACAAGCCCAGCTTGGCGCGCATCAACGTGCCATAGTGCTGCATCAGCGCCGGTTCATAGCGGGCAAGCGCGCGCTCCAGTGTGTCAGTGTCCATCAGCCCCGACAGCGCCTGCGCCAGACGATGTAGATTCCACAGTCCCACGGCGGGCTGATTGTCAAACGCGTAGCGCCCGCGATGGTCGGAGTGATTGCAAATGAAACCGGGCTGATACGCATCTAAAAAGCCATAAGGGCCGTAGTCGATGGTCAGTCCCAGAATCGACATGTTGTCCGTATTCATTACGCCGTGCGCAAACCCGACGGCCTGCCAATGTGTAATCAGTCGAGCGGTGCGTTCTACTACATCGCCGAACCACAGTTCATAGCGACGCTCGTCGTTCTCCCACTGCGGCCAATGGCGAGCGATCACATACTCCGCCAGCTGACGTACTTTTTCCGGCTCACGGCGATAGTAGAAGTGCTCAAAATGACCAAAACGCACATGGCTTTCCGCCACGCGCAGCAGCATTGCGCCCTTTTCTTCCTGCTCACGCTGCACCGGATGTGTGCTGGTGACAATCGTCAGCGCCCGCGTGGTGGGAATCCCCAAATAGTGCATGGCTTCCGAGGCCAGAAATTCGCGTATCGCCGAACGCAGCACGGCGCGACCGTCACCCATGCGCGAATACGGCGTCAGCCCCGCACCTTTGAGATGCCAGTCCATACTGCGGCCATCCGGCAGCTGTTGTTCTCCCAGCAGGATGCCGCGCCCGTCCCCCAGTTGACCAGCCCACATGCCAAACTGATGGCCGCTATAAACCTGCGCCAGCGGCTCCATTCCCGGCAGCAAACGTTCGCCGCTCCAGACGGCATCCTGTTCCGGCGTAAACCAGTCGGAAGACAGCCCAAGCTCCGCGGCCAATCCCTCGCTGTGATAAAGCAGGCGAGCGCCATGCAGCGGCGTAGGCTGTAGCGCGGTGTAGAACCCCGGCAACTGGTGAAAATAGTGATTATTGAATAACGGTGTTTGCTGCATCCTGTCTCCCTAATACCACTCTGTTCAAGTGAAGAGAGCCACGCGCTCATCACACAACGACTCATGGGTAAGCAGAAAGTGTAGAGGGATGACCATCGAATTAACACGGAGGAAACGAAGGGGTATTATTTCCCTTACGTTTCCTTGTCATCGATGCGTTGAGAAAAACAGGGCGTCTAACGCAGACTCTGCGCCAGCCAATCGGCCAGTTCCTGCAATTCGTTTTGCTGTTCGGGGAAAGCGCTAATCAGTGCCTGGCACGCTGCCGCCAAAGCTTCCGGGCGATATGCCGTTCCCTGCAAGGCGGAGGCAAGTGCTTCTAACGGTGCGGGGTTCAGGCTATCGGTATAAATCTGCGCGCGGACGATCACGCCACGCTCCACATCGAAATGTAATTCAACCCCGCCCCAGGTAAAGCGGTTATCAAGTAAATGCGAGAAATCCGGAGCCTGACCGAAGTTCCATTCCCAACTACTTTGACGTGCAAACTGTTCGCTGAATCCCGGTAGGTCTGGGTAGGCGGAAGGCGAGATAATTTCCGGTTCGCACTGTTCGCCAAAATAATCAAAGAAGGCCTGCGTCACCGCCTGACTAATGACCTGATGATCGACAGAAGGTAGCAATTCCACCAGATTGGCGACACGGGAACGCACGGACGTAATCCCTTTTGCCTGGAGCTTCTTAACATCTGGGTTCAAATAGTCCGCTAAGCGGCTGAGATCGGCATTCAGCAGTAGCGTACCGTGATGAAAGCCGCGATCTTTGGTTTCGCGATAGGCAGAACCGGACACCTTGCGCACGCCGTCCGTGGTTTCGACCACCAGATCGTTACGCCCCGACGCGCTAGCCTTTAACCCCAGCGAACTAAGCGCATCCAGAACAATCTGCGTTGAAACGCTTTTATCGTATTCCGGCTTGCCCGCCATAAAGGTAAAGCAGGTATTGCCGAGATCGTGAAAGACCGCCCCGCCGCCGCTGCTGCGCCGTGCCAGCTTGATGCCATCCTCTTCCATCCGCCGCGTATTGCACTCTTTCCACGGGTTCTGGGCACGGCCAATAACTACGGTTTCCGCATTGCGCCACAAAAATAGCACCCGCTGCGTGGTGGGCATCTGGCGGAAGATGCACTCCTCAACGGCCAGATTAAACCAGGGATCGTAAGAGTCAGAGATGAGTAAACGCAGAGAGGACATGAGCAGCTCCGTGCTGTAAGCATAATAAAAGAGGGGAAATTAGATGCGGCGGGCCTGCCAGTACGCCCGTTTCCAGTACACGTTATCCAGCGACGAGCGGATTACGCCCTGACTGGTGGAGGCATGAATAAACTGGTCGTCTTTATCATAAATTCCGACGTGCAGCCCACTGCTGCCGCTGCCGGTTTTGAAAAAGACCAAATCACCCGGTAACAGGTTTTCACGGTCAACGCGTTCACCCAGTTCGGTTTGTGCTTCCGTGGTGCGCGGCAACTGCATACCAAACCTATCGCGGAACGTCAGGTAGACGAAACCGGAACAATCGACACCGTTACGATCCAGTCCGCCGTAGCGATAAGGCGTTCTGTACCATTGCCCCAGTTGATCGTTTAGCTGCACCATCACCATAATTGAATCGCTCAGACGCGCATTCGGCGGCGGATTATTATGCCGACTACTGCTACAGCCGACCAAAATCAGGCTGGCGAGGATCAAACTATATCGTAGGATCGCTCTATATTGTAACGTCAACCCCTGTCGTAAACGTATCATGCGCGATTACCATAAAACCGCCGAGGCCATAGTCCTCTAGCGTTTGAAAATGCTAGGTATTGGATTAATTTAGCGTTTAATCGGGGTAGCTGGCAAGTAAAGGCGATTTTTCCTATTTTCTGACGACGCCATTTTCTCACAGCGCTAGGCACTGCGCGTGATGATCCAGTTTCTGCCATCAACCACGTGCCGCTGAAACTCGACACCAAATACAGGAGACAGCACCTCCGGCAGCATGACCTCCGCCGTCTCGCCCTGCGCCACCAACATCCCCGCCGACAGCAGCCACACGCGATCCGCATGATGGGCACTGTGGTTCAGATCGTGTGCGCAAACCACGACGGCGATACCCAAACGACAGAGTTCACTCAGTAACGCATCCAGTGCCACCTGCTGAGCCACATCGAGGCTATTGGTCGGTTCGTCCAGCAGCAGCAAACGCGCGTGCGGATTGAGGGTCGGCCAAATCTGCAACAGCGCCGCCACCAGCCGAACGCGCTGCCACTCGCCTCCCGACAGCTGAGTGAGCGGGCGCGCCAGCTTATCGGTTAACATCAGGCGTTCCGCCAGAAAATGCACCACCTTTTCGACCGCGTCTTCCTGAGCCAGCGGCGGTTGATGCCGTTGCCAATACTGGAATACCGGCATCAACGCGAGAGGCGGTTGCTGCTGTGCCAGATAGGCGCGGCGCACAGCCAGATCCGCTGCCGTGTACTGCGACAACGGCGTGCCAGCCAGATAGACCTCGCCTTCTCCCGCCAGCAAACCCGCGGCTCTTGCCAGCAACGTGCTCTTTCCGGCCCCGTTCGGACCGATGATATGCAGCAGCTCACCGCGACGGCACTCCGCACTCATCGGCGACAAACGCGGCGAGGCACCTGCCTGCCGCAGCTGTAATACTGGGGAAGTCTGCTGCGTCACTTATTTTGCCAGCGCCTCTTCGATCGCTTTCACGATGGTGTCATGGTCAGGTGCCATATCCGGCGCAAAACGATCAATCACGCGTCCTTCGCGATCCACCAGGAATTTTTCGAAATTCCACAGAATATCTTCCGAGTTTTTAGGCTTACGGCCTTTATTGACCAACCGCGCAAAAAAATCACTTTTCCAGGTCCCGTTGGCTTCCGGCTGCTCGCGAATCAACCGTTGGTACAGCGGGTGACGGTTCTCGCCATTGACTTCAATCTTGCTGAACATCGGGAACTGCACGCCAAACGTCCCACGGCAGAATTCCTGAATTTCTGCTTCCGAGCCCGGCTCCTGTCCTGCAAATTCATTGGAGGGGAATCCCAGCACGACCAGACCTTTGTCGCGATAAGTTTCGTAGAGCTTTTCCAACGCATCGTATTGTTTAGTCAGGCCGCATTGAGAGGCGACGTTAACGACTAAAGCCACCTGCCCTTTAAACGCCTCAAACGTTGTCGCTTTCCCATCAATGGTGGTCAGCGGAATAGCATAGATTTCAGTGCTCATCGTTTTGCTCCCTTCAGTGATAAAACAAGAATTGATAAACAAAAGTGGATAGAACAAGACATATCGCTACAGTCGATTACGTAACAGTAGCCAGATAAACCATGGCGATCCCAGCGTAGCGGTAACCACGCCTATCGGCAACTCGGCTGAACTCAGCGCAACACGCGCGACCGTATCCGCCAGCAGCAGAACACCGCCGCCAGCTAGCGCACATCCGGTCAATAAATAGCGCTGATCGGTCAGCCCGCACAGCCGCAACATGTGTGGGATCACCAAACCAATAAACGCGATGATGCCGGCCAGCGCTACGCTCAACCCGACCTGTACGCCCATCACCAGCACGAGAATCGTACGCCAGCGATAGACCGGAATGCCCAATTGACGCGCCTGAATCTCACCGAGCGTCAACCCGTTCAGTACCGCGCCCTGACGACTCAGCCACAGCAGTAGCGGCAAGAGCGTCAGCATCAACCAGCCGTGCCGCCAGTCAATGCCGCTGAAACCGCCCATCATCCAGTACATCAGTTGGCGTAAATCGAGGCTGGTACTGAAATAGACGGCCCAGGTCATCACCGCGCTACAGATAATCCCGAGCGCAATGCCGATGAGTAATAAGCGGGTATTGGAAATATGACGACGGGCAAAATGGAGTAACAGAAAGGTAATCAGCAGCGCGCCAGCAATGGCGCTCAGACTTAACATCCAGACGGGCAGCAATCCCTGCCCCAGCAGTACCGTCAGCACTAAGGCCACGCCTGCGCCGTTGGCGACGCCCAGCAGCCCCGGTTCTGCCAGCGGATTATCAAAGACGGCCTGCATCACGGTGCCCGACATCGCCAAACTCGCCCCCACCAGCATTACGGCCAGCGTTCTGGGCAAACGCAGTTGCCAGACAAAAAGCTGCTGAGCGTCATCCAGCCAGGCCGTCGGCCAAATCCAGCGCTCCCCCGCACACAGGCTGACGACCAGCGTGAATACGAGAAACGCCAACAGCAGTATCAGACTCCGGCGATCGCGTCTGCACTGCTGTTGTTTTAGCTGGCTGTAATGGGGTAACTGCGTCGCATGCTTTAGCGGGATATCACCCGGCGATAATGGCTGCATTGTTCACCGTAACAAGGAGTCCAGCGCAATAAAAAGCGCAGTTAAGGTAACGTATTGTCACGTATGTTAAACGATTTCGCCTGCCTTACACGCTTTTTCCTTGTTACCGCGACGCAATCAAAATGAATACGGCCATTACTTGGTACTGCATACCGCAATATAGTTAAGCTGGTTTCGATTGCGGCGGAAAGTATGAAACATGTTGAAGAACATGCTGCGATTTTCTTTTTTCAGCGCATTTTTTACGATGCGTGCCGCCCCCGCGACGCCTTCGTCATAAATCAGCCCCTGTGGCGTCAGCAGCGTCATTGCGCCGTTATCGTAGCTGACCTTGCTAAAACCACATTCCTGAAACAGCGTCACCCAGCGCTCACGCAGCATCGGCTGAGCATGCACGTTGATCGCTTTGTGCATCTGTTCCACCGCCTGCAAGGCCCCGGTATCCTTCTCGGAAAGCAGCATGATGTCATGGGTAATCAGGCGGCCGCCCGGTTTCAACACGCGATAATATTCGGCAATAATGCGGCTCTTGGCCTTGTCGGCATACATCGTCAGCATGGCCTCATTAATCACCACGTCAAAGTGATTATCGGGAAACGGCAGCTCCAGTGCATTCGCCTGCATAATCGTGACCTGCGATGCAAGGCCGTTTGCTGCAACATTCTCCTGCGCCTTCTGTAGCGCCACTTTATCCATATCCGCGCCAATGACCTGACAGCCAAAACGACGCGCAATCTCCATCGCCGTAGTCCCCATATTGCAGGCGACTTCCAATACGACGCTGTCCTGCCGGAACCCAGCCTGACTGAGCAACCATTCAGTTGCCTTTCTGCCGCCGGGACGCAGACGTTTTTTCCCCAATCGGGCTAAAAATTTATGTCCTGCTTCATGATCGCTCATACTGTCACTCCTTAATTCGGTGTTATCGCGGTAGCCGTGTAGCGCTTAATGGAATAGCGATTAGTCGGTTTTCAGCGTCTTCAACATGGTCAGCAACATGCGTGACGACTGCTGAGCATCCACGGCATGCGGGATATTGGCGGGCATACGCACCAACGTGCCGGGCTGCGCGACGACGGGGTCGCCACCGATCGTCAGCAATAATTCACCTTCAAGTACCATAACCAGTGCATCATAAGGGGCACTGTGTTCACTCAGTCCCTGCCCTTGGTCGAAGGCAAACAGCGTGACATTGCCGCCGTCGGTACGGGCCAACACGCGACTGGCGATACCGTGCTCGGTTGGGGTAATCAATTCATGGAGAACCATTGCCTGTGCCGCCGGAAGGGTATTTTTTTTCATGGAAACTCTCCGTTATTCTCGATTCAGCGCGCCGTGATTTTGCTTGCTGAATTCATGCAAGTGATTATTATTTTCATTTACTAGCTTGATGGTAATACCAGCCTCTGGGAGGGCAAATGACATTTGTCAAAAAAGCGCTATCACCCGATGAATACGGTGAGGTGCTGTTTCAGCATGACTGGATGCACGGTGAACCCAGCGACGTGGTGTGTGAACTATTGGCAAAAAGCGAGCGTCTGTTTTTCCGGCAGGATGACGTTCTGTTTCGCGAAGGCGACAAAATGCAGCACTGTTTGCTGGTTGAAGCAGGAAAATTGCAGGCTTTTCGCCATACCTATGGCGGAGATGAAAAGATTTTCGGGCAGTTTGAGCGTGGAGAATTTGTCGCCATCGCCGCGGTGTTTATGGATCACGGCCGCTTCCCGATGAATATCCGTGCACAAAGCGATGGCCACACGCTGATGATCCCACGGCAGGATATTCATCAGTTTTGTTTGCAGCGCCCGGAGCTGGCACTGCGTTTGCTGAATTATCTGGGCAAAAAACTCTACTCGACGATCAACCAAATCGACTGGCTGACGTCCAGCTCCGCACCGCAGCGTCTGGCAGATTACCTGCTGCGCCAGCACCACATTCAGCAAACTCAGCAATTGACATTACCGGTGAGTCGAGGCCAACTCGCGACGTCATTAGGGATGCGCGGTGAAACATTGAGTCGACTGATGTCCGACTGGAAACGGCAAGGCTACATTACCTATCGGGGTCATCAAGTGGAATTGTGCGATCTGAATTATCTGAAAGCACTGGCTGCCGAAGCCAGACGGACATTCTGATCGTTCTAAGCCTTTGTCGGTTCAGGCATGACGGGTGGATAGAACAATTTTGGATATACTTTTTGACAATTGTCATTCCCCCATCATCACATTATCAACTACGCTTAGCTTACATTGATGAGAATCACTCTCATTAACATAATTATCTCATGCCTATCGTGATGAGATACCGTGAGGGTAACGCTATGCTGGGCTTTTTCCGACGAACATTATCTTTTCATGGAACACGGTCTCTTCATGGAGCTTCGTCACACCATGACAGCCAACAGCCGCCACATCCGCAGGCGGACTCGCCGACAGAAACCGCTGCGCATGCTCGCTGTAGCGAGAGTGAATATTGTTTCTTTAATCACGCCGCGATGTTGCCGTTCGATCAGCTTGATGAATGTTGCTGCGGCAACGACCGGAAAGAGAAAACGCCGTCCTCATACGATTCATGACGTTTTCTCTTTTTGCGGGCGTTTAATACTTTTTGCGGACGCTTAAAACTTGATGCTTTGACCGCGCGTCAGCCAGGCAGCGACAAACTCTGGCACTACGGTGCTGGCGGGGCCGTAAATTTTTTCATCAAACTGGCTTTCTACCTGGCTGGGCTCCAGATTCAGCTCCAGCGTGTAGGCACCGTGCGAATGGGCCTCATGCACAAAACCGGCAGCCGGATAAACATGGCCCGACGTGCCAATCGCAATAAAGTAATCCGCCTGCGACAGCGCATGGTAAATCTTGTCCATGTGCAGCGGCATTTCGCCAAACCACACCACATGTGGGCGTAACGGCGCGGGAAATTGGCAGCAGTGGCAGCGTTCGCCAGCGGCGAGATCGTCTGTCCATTCAACGATCTGTCCACTTTGGCTACAGCGTACTTTCAGTAACTCGCCGTGCATATGAATGACGCGCTTGCTGCCAGCACGTTCATGCAGGTTATCGATGTTTTGCGTAATCAGCAGGAAGTTATCTTCCAGCATCGCTTCCAGATTCGCTAATGCCAGATGCGCGGCATTCGGTACAATTTCCGGCTGCTGTAGCTGACGGCGACGGGCGTTATAAAATTCCTGCACCAGCTCAGGATTACGCTGAAAACCTTCAGGCGTCGCGACATCCTCGACGCGGTGCTCTTCCCACAGGCCATCGGCTGCACGAAAGGTACGAATGCCCGATTCCGCTGAAATACCTGCGCCCGTCAGTACTACCACGCGCGGTTTTTTCACTTCGCTTGCTGCCAGATAATCACGATGGAAAATACGCGCACGAAGACGCTGCTGCCGCATACGCTTTCCCTTATGAAACCGCCCTAATCGTTGACGCGTATACATACCTTCTCCAGCTAGTTATCCATTAAGTGTAGCAACGCCGCACCACGTACGCCGCCCGCATCGCCATGACGCGCTTTCTCTATACGTGGCAGTTTCGCAATCGGTAAAAGTCGTGGAGGAAGGCGCGTCGGCAGAATTTGATAAATTTCATCAAAATTCGACAGGCCGCCGCCCAACACCAGCAGGTGCGGATCGAACAGGGTCAGCAGATTGCCCAGACAGGCCGCCAGCAAATCCATAAAGCGATCGACAAACTCCAGCGCTTTTTCTTCTCCGCCGCGATAGTGCCGGATGATAGTCACAGCAGGCAGTGCTTCACCATACAGATGCTCGTACAGCCATTCAAAACCGCGACCAGAAATATAGTTCTCGATGCAGCCTGATTGACCGCAGCCGCACTTCACGCGTGGAATATCCACGCCGATGATATCCAGCGCGTCGGACGGCAGGCGAAGATGGCCGAACTCGCCTGCGATGCCGTTGCGCCCGTCGACCGGACGTCCGTTAATCACCAAACCACCGCCCAGTCCCGTGCCTAAAATCATACCCAGCACGACAGGATAGGAACGAAACTCCGCGTCCCAGGCTTCCGACAGCACAAAGCAGTTAGCATCGTTACTGATGCGAATCTCTCGCTGCAAACGCTGCGACAAATCCGTACGCAGCGGTTTTCTCATCGTCGCAGGCAGGTTAGCGGTGAAGAGCGCACCATCGTTCCCCGTCTCCATGCCCGGTACGCCGAGACCCACTTTTCCCTGCATGCCAACCTGCGCATCGGCTTCATGCACCAGATCGACCAGCGTCGTGAGCAGGTCATCATAATTACTGCGCGGCGTCGGCACCCGCTTTTGCCACACCTTGTTCAACTCTGCGTCGAACACGCCCAGCTCAATTTTCGTGCCGCCCATGTCAAAACCGTAGTACATGACTGCTCCTTAGGGTGTGATCGCTTTCCCACACGATAGGGATTATCCCCGTCATCTCTCAAGCCGCATGTGCGTTGGCTTGGCTTACTGTCCGCTCAACACGCGGGCAGGATCAATCCGGCTGGCGCGTCGCGCCGGATACCAGCTGGCAATCAGGCTCAGCACCAGTGATGTTCCTAGTACGATCAAGACATCCGTTACATGCAGTTCAGATGGCAGGAAATCGATGAAATAGATGTCGCCGGACAGCAGTTTATGGCCGATGAGGGATTCAATGCCGTGAATAATCGGCGTCAATTGCAAGGTCGCGATCACGCCAATCACAACGCCTATCACGCTACCCAGCAGCCCAGCCAATAGCCCGTACCAAATAAAGATAGCCCGAATCAGCCCGTCTGGGGCTCCCAGCGTACGCAAGACCGCGATGTCGCTACTTTTGTCTTTCACCGCCATCACCAGCGTTGAAACAATATTAAAACAGGCCACGCCAATCACCAGGATCATCGCCAGATACATGATGGTTCTCACCATCTGGATGTCCCGGTACATATAACCATAGGTGCCAATCCAACTGCGAATAGTGACATAAGCCTTCGTGACTTCGCCCGCATCGCGCACCAGTTTATTGGCGGAGAACACATCGTTAGCCTTGATGGCGATCCCCGTTACGCTCTGCCCCATGTCCAGATATTGCTGGGCATCCGCCAACGGAATCAGCGCTAAGCCATGATCGAGCTGGCCGCTCAGTTGTAAAATACCGCTGACGTGCAGCCGGATACGTTTCGGCTGCATCAGCCTCATTTCCGGGTCGCTGTTCGGGATCATCACCGTGACCCAGTCGCCTTCCACCACATTCAGCGCCTTTGCCACACCCTGCCCAATAATGACCTGCTGTTCACCCGCGCGGAACCGCTGCCAGGCATCATTCAGCACATAGTTAGGCAGTGCGCTAAGACGTTTCTCCTGCTGCGGATCGACGCCTTTTACCTGAACCGCCTGAAGCTTGGCGCCGTTCTCCAGCAGCCCGGTGAAATTGATATAAGGCGCCGCGGCCGCCACGCCAGGCACCTGTTCGATTTTCGGAAGAATGTCCTGCCAGCCGTCGAAAGGCTGATTGACCGGTGCGATCTCGCCGTGCGGAACCACGGCCAAAATGCGGTTGTTCAGCTCGCGCTCAAAGCCATTCATCGCGCTCAGGCCGAGAATCAACACCGCTACGCCGAGGGCAATTCCGAGCGTCGAAATGACCGAAATCAGCGAAACCATGCCGCCACGCCGACGGCCGCGGCTAAAGCGCAGGCCAATCAGCAACGAGAGCGGAGGAAATCTCATTGCCGCGCTCCCATCAGGGTCAGTTCCTTCTGCAATTGACCGTCACGCATTTCCAGTTGACGGTTCAGTCGGCTAGCCAGTTGCAGGTCATGCGTCACCACCAGAAAGGCGGTGCCCTGCCGGACGTTCAGCTCTCCCAGCAGTTCAAAAATGGTGTCTGTCGTACGCTGATCGAGGTTACCGGTTGGCTCATCCGCCAGCACCAGCGACGGACTGTTAACCAGCGCTCTGGCAATGGCGACACGCTGCCGTTCACCACCGGACAGCTCCGATGAACGGTGGTGGCTGCGTGCTTCCAGCCCAACAGCTGCCAGCATTTCGCGAGCTTTATCCTGTGCCTGTGACGTCGGTACTTTGCCAATCAGCAACGGCATTGCGACGTTTTCCAACGCGGTAAAATCCGGCAGCAGATGGTGGAACTGATAAATAAAGCCCAGCTCGCGATTGCGTAAATCCGATTTTGCCGCCGCTGAGAGCGTATTCAGCGGCTGGCCTTTAAAGATAACCTCGCCTGACGTCGGCGTATCTAACCCGCCCAGCACATGCAGCAACGTACTTTTGCCCGAACCAGAGCTTCCGACGATGGCCATCATCTCGCCGCTGTTCATTTCAAATGAGACATCGCGTAACACGTCGGTAGACAGCTTGCCGTCCTGATAGCGCTTCGACAGGTTAGTACACTGCAATAACGGTAAATCACTCATAACGTAAAGCCTCAGCGGGTTGAACGGCGGCAGCGCGCCATGACGGGTAAAGTGTTGATAAGAGGGCAATGACCATCGCAGAAATGGCGATTGTCACGACCTGCATGGGATCAATATCTACAGGCAACGCAGCACCATCCAGCAATACGCCCAGTATCGGCATCAGCGTATTCAGTTGGCTGGCCAATAGTGTCCCCAGCACTGCCCCTAACAGCGCGCCAATAACGCCAGCGCTCCCCCCTTGCACCATAAACACCGCCATAATCTGACGTTGAGTCAGCCCCTGCGTTTGCAGAATGGCGACTTCTCCCTGTTTTTCCATCACCAGTAAACCCAGCGAGGTAATAATATTGAACGCGGCCACCGCGACGATCAGGCTGAGTAACAGCCCCATCATATTTTTTTCCATGCGTACGGCCTGAAACAGCTCACCTTTACGTTCACGCCAGTCTTTCCAGACCGTGCCTTCCGGCAGCGTTTGCGTGCTCAGCGTATCGACCGACAGCGGCTTTTCCAGCCACAAACGCCAGCCGGTAATGTGGTTCGCCGGGTAGCGCATCAAGCGAGAGGCATCCTGCTGGTTCACTAACAACTGGTAGCTATCGACTTCGCTGTTCGCGGCAAAGGTGCCGGCAACGGTAAAGATACGCTGGCTGGGGATACGCCCCATCGGCGTCAGCTGGCTGGCGCTCGTGACCATCATACGAATTTGATCGCCGGCTTTAACGCCCAGCTGTGCGGCCAGTGTCTCGCCCAAGATGGCCTGATACTGACCGGATTGCAGCTGCTGCTGTTTGACGTTAACCAAATAGCGTGACAGCGGCTCCTGTTCGTCAGGATCAATACCTAACATCACGCCCACGGCGACGCTGCGGGCGCTTTGCAGCACCACATCGCCCGTCGTCAGCGGCGCAACACGCGTTACGCCTTCCAGCGAGTTTAAGGAGGAAGCGGGAATCAACGCCGGGTTCAGCGAACCTTGCGGCGTAGAGATGATCGCCTGGGGCATCACGCCCAAAATATTGCCTTCCAGTTCGCGCTCGAAGCCATTCATCACGGAAAGCACGGTGACCAGCGCCATCACGCCCAGCGTGATGCCAATGGCGGATAACCAGGAGACAAACCGGCCGAAGCGGTCTGATGCACGCCCGCGCATGTAACGCAGGCCAATAAATAAAGCGACAGGTTGATACATGAAATCCGTCTGGATAAGGTTGCCAAAGCAAAGTGATCAAGGATAATAAAGGGTAGTACTGCTTTATGGAACCCTAACACCCTCACTCTACGGCTTTTTCTTATTACTGGCCGGATGCAGGGAGGCGAGACCCGATAATCAGATGATGCCTGAAAATTACCGTTATTCGCTGCCGCCCAAAGCGGGTGAGCAGCGCCTGCTGGGCCAGTTAACCGGTGCTGCCTGCGCCGTTGAATGTGCAGAAATCATTGAACGCCACGCCGGGCTGGTGGTGCTTATCGCGCCGGATATGCAAAACGCTCTGCGATTGCGTGATGAGATTCAGCAATTTACCGACCAGCACGTCACCACCCTGCCTGACTGGGAAACGCTGCCCTACGATAGTTTTTCTCCGCATCAGGAAATTATTTCGACCCGCCTTTCCACGCTCTATCAATTGCCTAATATGACGCGCGGCGTCCTGATTCTGCCGGTCAACACGCTGATGCAGCGCGTTTGTCCGCACAGTTTCCTGCACGGCCATGCGCTGGTGTTGAAAAAAGGCCAGCGCCTCTCGCGTGATAAGCTGCGTTCGCAGTTGGAGCAGGCGGGCTACCGCAGCGTCGATCAGGTCATGGAACATGGTGAATATGCCACGCGCGGCGCGCTGCTGGATCTGTTCCCGATGGGGAGCGAAGAGCCCTACCGTATCGATTTCTTTGACGACGAGATCGACAGCCTGCGTCTGTTCGATGTGGATACGCAGCGCACGCTGAATGAAGTGCCGCACATTAATCTGCTGCCCGCCCACGAGTTCCCGACCGATAAAACCGCCATCGAACTTTTCCGCAGCCAGTGGCGCGAGCAGTTCGAGGTACGACGCGATGCCGAGCACATTTATCAACAGGTCAGCAAAGGTGTCTGGCCTGCCGGGATCGAATACTGGCAGCCGTTATTCTTCAGCGAACCACTGCCGTCGCTGTTCAGCTATTTCCCGACCAACACGCTGATCGTCAACACCGGTAATATCGAACAGAGCGCCGAGCGTTTCTGGCAGGATATTCAGCAGCGTTTTGAAAGCCGTCGTGTCGATCCGATGCGTCCGCTGCTGCCGTCGGATTCACTCTGGCTGCGCGTAGACGGGCTGTTCACAGAGCTAAAAGCGTGGCCGCGCGTGCAGTTGAGAACCGATACGCTGCCGGAAAAAGCCGCCAACGTGAATCTGGCCTATCTGCCGCTGCCGGAGTTAGCAATTCAGCATCAGCAGAAATCCCCGATGGATGCGCTGCGTCGTTTTATCGAACAGTTTGAAGGCCAGATCATTTTCTCCGTCGAGAGCGAAGGCCGACGCGAAACGCTGCAAGAACTGCTGGCGCGTATCAAACTGAACCCAACGCTCATCAGCACGCTGGAGCAGGCTCAGGATCGTGGCACTTATCTGATCATCGGTGCCAGCGAACACGGTTTTATCGACACGCTGCGTCAGCGCGCGTTGATCTGCGAAAGCGATTTGCTGGGTGAACGCGTCAGTCGCCGCCGTCAGGATAATCGCCGCACGATTAATACCGATACGCTGATCCGTAATCTGGCAGAACTGCGGCCGGGGCAACCCGTCGTTCATCTCGAACACGGCGTGGGCCGCTATGCCGGACTGACTACGCTAGAAGCCGGTGGCATCAAGGCCGAATACCTGATTTTGACTTATGCAGGCGAAGACAAGCTGTACGTTCCCGTTTCCTCGCTGCATTTGATCAGCCGCTATGCGGGCGGTGCCGATGAGAATGCGCCGCTGCATAAACTGGGTGGTGATGCCTGGTCACGCGCGCGACAAAAAGCGGCAGAAAGAGTGCGCGATGTCGCCGCCGAGCTGCTGGATATTTATGCCCAGCGTGCGGCGAAAAGCGGTTTTGCGTTTAAGCATGACAAAACGCAGTACCAGCTTTTCTGCGAAAGTTTCCCCTTCGAAACGACGCCCGATCAGGCGCAGGCCATCAACGCCGTGCTGAGCGACATGTGCCGACCGCTGGCGATGGATCGTCTGGTGTGTGGCGATGTCGGCTTTGGGAAAACCGAAGTGGCGATGCGCGCCGCGTTTTTGGCGGTTGAAAACCATAAGCAGGTTGCCGTTCTGGTGCCAACAACGCTGTTGGCACAGCAGCATTTTGACAACTTCCGCGATCGCTTTGCTAACTGGCCGGTGAAGATCGAAATGATCTCCCGCTTCCGCAGCGCGCGTGAGCAAACTCAGGTGCTGGAGGAAACGCAGGAAGGCAAAGTCGATATTCTGATCGGCACCCATAAGCTGTTGCAGAGCGACGTACGCTGGCGCGACTTAGGGCTGCTCATTGTGGACGAAGAACACCGCTTCGGTGTGCGTCACAAAGAGCGCATCAAAGCGATGCGGGCGGATGTCGATATCCTGACGCTGACCGCTACGCCGATTCCACGTACGCTCAACATGGCGATGAGTGGGATGCGCGATCTGTCGATCATCGCCACCCCACCTGCTCGCCGTCTGGCGGTAAAAACGTTCGTGCGCGAATATGACAATCTGGTGGTGCGCGAAGCGATTCTGCGTGAAATTCTGCGCGGCGGACAGGTGTATTACCTCTATAACGACGTCGAAAATATCGAGAAAGCCACCCAGCGACTGGCAGAGCTGGTGCCGGAAGCGCGCATCGCGATCGGCCACGGCCAGATGCGCGAACGCGAACTGGAACGGGTCATGAACGACTTCCATCACCAGCGTTTTAACGTGCTGGTGTGTACCACGATCATCGAAACGGGGATCGATATTCCAAGCGCCAATACCATCATCATTGAGCGTGCCGATCATTTCGGTCTGGCACAGCTGCACCAGTTACGGGGTCGCGTGGGGCGTTCCCACCATCAGGCTTACGCTTACCTGCTGACGCCGAATCCTAAAGCGATGAGCACCGATGCGCAGAAGCGTCTGGAAGCTATCGCCTCATTGGAAGACCTCGGTGCCGGTTTTGCGTTGGCAACGCACGATCTGGAAATCCGTGGCGCAGGTGAACTGCTCGGGGACGATCAGAGTGGGCAGATGACCAGCGTCGGTTTCTCGCTGTATATGGAACTGTTGGAAAGCGCCGTCGATGCCTTGAAAGCAGGCCGGGAGCCATCGTTGGAGGATCTGATCAACAGTCAGACCGACGTCGAACTGCGTTTGCCCGCCCTGCTGCCCGATGATTTCATTCCCGACGTCAATACGCGCCTGTCGCTATACAAACGTATCGCCAGCGCGAAAACCACCGCCGAGCTGGATGAGCTGAAGGTCGAACTGATCGATCGCTTCGGTCTCCTTCCTGATGCAAGCCGTTATCTGTTGCAGATTGCTGCCCTGCGTCAGCAAGCTCAGGCGCTGGGTATTCGCCGTATAGAAGGGAATGAGAAAGGTGGTTTTATCGAATTCAGCGAGCAAAACCGTGTCGATCCGTCCCACCTTATCGGCCTGCTACAGCGCGATCCGGGCACCTACCGTCTTGATGGCCCAACCCGCCTGAAATTCATGAAGGATTTGAGCGACCGTCCGCAGCGCATCGAGTTTATCGGTTCACTGCTGGGGAACATGGCGCAACATACGCTGGCGGCGTAACTCGTTTTCAACACAGTAAACGGGAACCTTCGGGTTCCCGTGAGGTTGCTAACAAAATCCGTAGAGCGGGAATAACGGATAGATCGTAAAGACGCTGCAAGTACGTCCATTTGTATCTTGAACTAGGTAGTGGGTGATGGTTAGCTACCATCACCTGAAACAGGGTGAATCTG
>NZ_JBIXKO010000029.1:0-25058 GCF_044751765.1 Pectobacterium sp. CHL-2024
GTTAAGATACGGTCTTGTGAGTGCCCACACAGATTGTCTGATTAAATTGTTAAAGAGCAGTGCGTTGTGGTCTTAACCACTTCGCGAGGTGGCGCATATTACGCTTTTCACCTTCAGAGTCAACGCTTATTTTAAAGTGTTTTCTCTTTCTTTATCGACCCGGTTGTGTGTTCACAGCGCCGTGTCGATGGAGGCGCATTATAGGGATCCGTTTTCGTTACACAACAACTTTCTTGATCTTTTTTTCTGTTCGCGTGTTTTTCGACCCTTTCGATGAGATCTTACTCGATCCAGACCACTTTTCAGTTGCCGACATCCCATATCTGTCGATATTTTGTCTAAAACGAATCATCAGTATGTGGTAAATAACTACATATGCTAAATAACTACGAGGTTATCGATGAGTGCAAAAACATTCCGTCGTTATAACGGTATTTCTCCCGTTTTAGGCGAAAGGGTCATGGTCGATCATTCCAGCGTGGTGATTGGCAAGGTAACACTAGGCGATGATGTCGGCATCTGGCCCCTTGTCGCCATACGCGGTGATGTTAACTACATTACTGTTGGTGCAAGGAGTAATGTTCAGGACGGTTCTGTACTTCATGTCACCCATTGCTCAGAGAAAAAACCAGAAGGTAATCCGCTTATTATTGGTGAAGACGTCACGGTAGGCCATAAAGCGATGCTGCACGGTTGCCAAATAGGAAATCGGGTCCTGGTCGGGATGGGATCAATACTTCTGGATGGAGCAATTGTTGAAGATGATGTCATGATTGGTGCTGGTAGCTTAGTCCCCCCAGGAAAACGGCTAGAGAAGGGACATCTATACCTCGGCAGCCCAGTCAAAAAAATTCGGCCACTCACACAAGAAGAAATAGAAGGGTTGATTTACTCGGCAAACAACTATGTTCGCTGGAAAGATGAATACCTTGCTCAGGACAACGAGTAACAACCTTCATCATCCCATTCTTCAACAACGATCATTTGTTCCAGTTCATCTTCAAGATCCCATCGATATTCCCTGAACAGTGCCAGCCATCGTTCAGGGCTATCACCGCCATAGCGTTGCTGGAGCAGCTCAGCACTCACTAAACATTCCTGCTGAAAACCATTCACTAAAACAGGAAAGCGGATCGCCATTACCTTATCATCCCAGCTTTCACGATCGGGAAACTGGATCGCCTGATTCATTTAGCAAGATCCTGCTTTAGTAAAGCAATCACGGGTTCCACATCCGGCATGATGCCATGCCAAAGTTTAAACGCATGTGCCGCTTGCCCCACCAGCATTCCCAAACCATCTGCATAATGGAGGGCACCATGCTGTATGCACCATGACAAAAATGGTGTCAGCTGCGGCAGGTAAAACATGTCATAACAGCACGTTTCCGGCGAAATGAGTTCTGTCGGTAAGTTAGGAACGCTGTCGTACATACCAGAAGATGTAGCGTTGATGATCAGATCGAACGACTGCCCCTGTAAATCATCGAGAGCAACAGCGTTAATATCACCAATATCACGGAAGATCTTAGCTAAGGCATCGGCCTTGGAAAAGGTCCTATTCGTCAGCACCACTGTACAGCCGTAAGCCAGCAGGGGTTGGATAACACCCCGCGCCGCGCCACCCGCACCAACCAGCAAAACACGATCCAACGGCTTCACCAGCGCCAATCGTTGCAGATCGCTGAGCAAACCAATGCCATCGGTGTTATCGCCAAACAGGCGGCCGTCACTCAATCTCTTCAATGTATTGACCGCCCCCGCAAGCGCGGCACACTCACTACACTCATCGGCCTCAGCAAAGGCACGCTCTTTAAAGGGCGCTGTCACATTCGCCCCACCAGCACCATCACGAAAATGCTGGCGCAGCATCTGCTCAAAATTATCCAGAGGCGCCAACACGCGCTGGTACGTCAACGTTATCCCCGTCTGTGCAGCAAATAACTCATGTATGCGAGGTGATTTACTATGCGCAATCGGGTTGCCAAAAACCGCAAAAGACGTTACTTCAGACACGTTCTTCTCCAACTTGTCGTTACCCCTGACGAATAAGCTCGCCTGTTAATACATCCCTGATTTCTGATGGGTTCATTCTTCCGCCGACATCCCCAACCAGCACAGGAAAATCATCACCAAACTGTAGAGAAACTTCCTGAGCCGTGCGGCAAGGCGGTTGACCACTTAAATTGGCACTGGTCGATACCAACGGTTTACCGTAGCGCAGGCACAGTTCCTTGACTAACGGATGATCACTAACACGCACTGCAAGCGAAGAAAATTGGCCCGTTAACCACTGCGGAGTCGTGCGTTTTGCTGGCAATACCCAAGTAACCGGACCTGGCCATGTGGAAAACATCACGGCTTTCTGCTCATCGGATAACGTACTGTCATCAATATAAGGAGCCAGTTGGCTAAAATCTGCCGCAATCAGGATCAACCCTTTTTGCCAAGGGCGTTGTTTTAACGCCAGCAGGCGATTAACCGCCACTTCACTATCAGGATCGCATCCCAACCCAAATACCGCTTCAGTCGGGTATGCAATAACCTGCTCGTTATGTAACTCCCGCAAAACGGGAATCATTCGTTCATCAGACACATCACTCATTCTTATCAACTTCTACCGCTATCGGTTTTCCACATAATTTACTGGCACAAAATAGCTTGATACCTTGTGCCGTTTTTTTCTCAAACAATAAAGCGTAATGGCAAGAAGGGCATTCACCCGCTATCGGCTTATGGTTTAACGTAAACTGGCAATCGGGATAGCGATCGCAAGAATGAAACACCTTGCCGTAGCGAGATTTACGCTGTAACAGCGTGCCTTCATTACACTGTGGACATCGAATCGCCGTATCATCAGGGCGATCAATAGTCTCGGTATGATGGCATTCAGGGTAATTGCCACAGCCGATAAACATCCCATAACGACCTTGCCGTAAGACCAAGGTCGACTGACAAAGCGGACATTGCTGCCCATCTAACACTTTGACGATATGTCCATCAGCTTGTGCTTTCAGCGGGCGAATGAACTCACATTCCGGATACGCAGAACAGCCAAGAAATGGGCCGTGCCGACCAGAACGGATAACCAGCACTGACCCACAGTCTGGACACATTTCCTGTTTTTTTTCAGCAAACAGTGCAGGCTTAGCCATTCGAACTATTATTCCTCTGGCTATTGCACATAACCGTCATTGACCTCAAAGAGTAATTCTTCCATTTGCTGATAGGCATTCTCACAACCAGGTACATTGAAAAGCACCATGAGAATGACCCACTTCAGATCTTCCAAATCAAATTCCGGTGTTTCCAACGCCATGACGCGCTCAATGATCATTTCCCGCGTTTCAAGGTTCAGAACCTGAATTTGCTCAAGGAACAATAAAAAGCCACGACATTCCGCATCAAGACGCTGCGCCTCATCCTGCGTATAGATCCGTATAGCCAGAGGATCGTTCGCTAAATAAAGCGGCGCAGTCTGCCCTTCCTGAATATCAGCCAGTTTTTCCAGCCAACTCAACGCGCTATAGATATCGTTACGATGGAATCCAGCGCGGGTGAGGTCATCAGTTAACGTATCCTGATCGACACGCATTTCAGTTTCATTGTGGATGTAGCTCTCAAACAAGTACATGAGTACGTCGAACATGGCCTGCCCTCCTTAATCGGACATAGCCGCCGGGTACTGCTGCGATCCATCCTGCTAACTCCAGATCTAATAGCTTAGTGACTATCTCTGGCACAGGTTGGCCGGCACGTTCAGCGACAACGTCAACAGGTGTAACCTCATCTCCTACGTTAGCCAACACGTCGGCAAATGGCAATTCGCCATCCTCTTCTTCGTTAGAAATAGTTTGCCCGCTTTCCATCGGCAGCCACTGTAACTCACTCACCAACTGCTCAAGAATATCTTTCGGATGTGTCACCAGGCTGGCTCCTTGCTGGATCAACCAGTGTGTTCCCTCAGTCATCGGGTTGCCAATCGGTCCCGGCAGAGCAAAAACCTCTCGTCCTTGCTCCAAAGCATAACGCGCAGTGACCAGCGACCCACTGCGGATAGTCGCTTCAATGACCAGAACACCCAGCCCTAACCCGCTGATAATACGATTTCTTCTGGGAAAGTTGGTTGGAAAAGGCGGCATCGAGAGGGGAAATTCAGAGACCAACGCACCACCATCGCCACAGATACGTTCAGCAAGCTTAGCGTGCCGCTTGGGATAAATATTTTTCAACCCGCTTCCCAGCACTGCAATGGTTCGCCCTCCCGCATCCAAAGCAGCACGATGAGCAATACCATCAATGCCAATCGCTAGCCCACTTGTTACCGTGAGTTCATTCGCGGCAAGCTCCTGGGCGAAAAAACATCCCCAGCGTTCACCGTAAGCACTACTCCCCCGGCTACCAATAATCGATATTTGTGGCGATGCCAGTAACTCAGGAGAGCCAGAAACAAAGAGTAGAAGCGGAAAATCACGAATATTGCTCAATAGAAAAGGATATAAGGCATCTTCGCACGTCACGATATGATGATTGGGATAAGACAACCAATTAAGGGTTTCTTCCAGAGTCTTACGATCGTAGGTACAGAATTGGGCTATTTGGGTATCAGACAGGCCTAACGCCCTCAGGAGCTCGTTATCGAACGAGTTTAAGTCAATAAGCTTTCTGACAATCGCCCAAGCACGTCTGGCACCCAGATGCCGTACGCCCGTCATACGTAGCCAGATTTCCGTTGATCGCATCGGTGTCCCTTACTCCGCTCTGTTCAGATAAGTGCTGCAATTCAGTGCCGATGCTGTCAATCGGGGCAGGAAATGTCTAGAATGGGGACTAAGACTCTCTCACTATTCAGATACAGATCTAAACATATATGGCAGTTTTGCAGGTATTACATTTTCCAGACGAGCGGCTCCGCATCACTGCGCAGCCAGTAAAAGAAGTCAATGCAGATATTCAACGTATCGTGGATGATATGTTCGATACCATGTACGAAGAAGAAGGTATTGGGCTGGCTGCGACACAGGTGGATATTCATCAGCGTATTATTGTTATTGACGTCTCTGAAGAACGAGACCAACGACTGGTGCTGATCAATCCCGAGCTGATTGAAAAGAGCGGCGATACGGGCATCGAAGAGGGTTGTCTGTCGATCCCTGAAACGCGTGCGCTGGTTCCTCGTGCAGAGCATGTGAAAGTGCGCGCATTGGATCGTGACGGTAAGCCGTTCGAACTTGAAGCAAGCGAGCTACTCGCCATTTGTATTCAGCACGAAATGGACCATCTGGTTGGGAAACTGTTTATCGATTACCTTTCCCCGCTTAAACGCCAGCGCATTCGTCAAAAACTGGAAAAACTGGCTAAGCAGAATAGTCGAGCCCGATAATTTTCATCCTGACAGGAAGCACCGTGTCTGATTCTTTACGCATAATCTTTGCCGGAACCCCTGACTTTGCCGCGCGTCACCTCGACGCGCTTTTATCATCGGGCCATGAAGTCGTTGGCGTTTTCACCCAGCCCGACCGTCCAGCAGGCAGGGGCAACAAGCTCACTCCCAGTCCGGTAAAAATACTGGCAGAGCAGCATAACATCCCCGTTTTCCAGCCTAAATCTCTGCGGCCGGAAGAAAATCAAGCGATGGTTCAGGCGTTAAATGCCGATGTTATGGTCGTTGTCGCCTACGGATTAATTCTGCCGCAGCCCGTGTTATCCATGCCTCGCCTTGGCTGCATTAATGTTCACGGTTCTCTGTTGCCCCTCTGGCGCGGCGCAGCACCCATTCAACGTGCATTGTGGGCTGGGGATAGTGAAACCGGCGTGACGATCATGCAAATGGATGTTGGACTCGATACTGGCGCAATGCTGCACAAAATTTCGTGCCCAATCCTGCCACAGGATACCAGCGCAACGTTGTACGATAAACTTGCTGAGCTGGGCCCACGTGGCTTATTGGAAACGCTGGAACAACTTGCTGATGGCAGCGCTGTTGCTGAAACACAAAATGATGCCCTTGCCACCTATGCAGAAAAGCTCAGCAAAGAAGAAGCTCGTCTCAACTGGCAGTTATCTGCCGAGCAGCTTGAACGCTGTATTCGTGCTTTTAATCCTTGGCCAGTCAGCTATTTCATCGTCGATGAACAGCCAGTGAAAGTTTGGAAAGCTGAGGTCATCGCCAAAGCACATGGCTCACAGCCCGGTACAATCATACAGGCAGACAAGCAAGGCATTCAGGTAGCAACAGCCGATGGCATCTTGAATATTCAGGAATTGCAGCCCGCAGGCAAAAAAGTCATGGCCGCACAGGATCTGCTTAACTCACGTCGTGAGTGGTTCGTTCCCGGTAATACACTGGACTAATCTATTTTTCATACCGGCACCATGCCGGTATATCCTCTCTCTTTTACGTATACGTCATCGCTAACACATGAAAAGCTCATACAATCTACGCAGTATTGCCGCAAAAGTGGTGGGGCAGGTTCTGGATCAGGGACAATCACTCAGTGCCTTATTACCTGTTCATCAGCGTGAAGTCTCCGATAAAGATCGCGCACTTTTGCAAGAGCTTTGCTTCGGCGTATTACGCGTTTTACCGCAGTTGGAATGGTGTATTCAACAACTGATGGCTAAACCTCTTACGGGTAAACAACGCACGCTGCACTACCTCATCATGGTCGGCATCTACCAGTTGCACTACACTCGGATCCCGCCACATGCGGCCCTGGCAGAAACAGTAGAAGGTGCCGTCGCATTAAAGCGGCCACAGCTCAAGGGACTGATTAATGGCGTATTACGCCAATTTCAGCGTCAGCAGGAAGAACTGATTCAACGTGAGGCAACTCACTCATCTCATTATCTGCATCCAAGCTGGCTGCTGGCGCGCATTGAACGTGCCTATCCACATCATTGGCAAAACATCGTTGAGGCGAATAATCAACGCCCCCCAATGTGGCTACGAGTGAATCGATTACACCACACACGTGAAGCGTATTTAAACTTGTTAGAGCAAGAGGGAATCGAGGCATTTCCTCATGCTGAATACAGCGATGCGATACGACTTACTGCTCCCTGTGCGGTTGATCAATTGCCAGGATTTTCGCAAGGATGGGCAACCGTACAGGATGCATCGGCTCAAGGTTGCGTCTATTGGCTCGATCCACAAGATGGCGAACAGATCCTCGATCTCTGCGCTGCACCCGGCGGAAAAACGACACATATTTTAGAAGCGGCACCAAAATCTCATGTGCTCGCTGTCGATGTAGATGAAACGCGTTTAGGCCGGGTAAAAGAAAATTTACTGCGGCTACAAATGCATGCCGAAGTAAAACAAGGTGATGGACGTTACCCTGATTCATGGTGTGAAGGACGTGTGTTTGATCGCATTCTGTTGGATGCCCCATGCTCGGCCACGGGTGTGATTCGCCGTCATCCTGATATTAAGTGGTTGCGCCGAGATAGAGACATCGAGGAATTAGTGGCATTGCAAAAAGAAATTCTTGATGCCATCTGGCCACATCTCAAAACAGGCGGCACGATGGTCTATGCTACCTGCTCTATTCTGCCGCAAGAAAATACCCAACAAGTTGCTGATTTCTTGACTCGCCATACCGATGCAACGCTTGTCGATACAGGAACAAGAGAAATACCGGGTATACAGATGCTTCCCCATGCCGATGGTGGTGATGGTTTCTTTTATGCGAAGCTGGTAAAAAACTGATATTGAACCCAGTATTGTCTGCAACAGACAGCAATCAATAAACGGCATGGCTTATTATGAAAATTATCATTCTTGGCGCGGGTCAGGTCGGCGGAACACTGGCGGAAAATTTAGCGGGTGAAAACAATGACATCACTGTCGTTGATACTGATGCAAATCGGTTACGCCAGCTTCAGGATAAGTTTGACCTGCGTGTCGTTACAGGCTATGCCTCTCATCCACGCGTACTGCGTGAAGCGGGAGCAGAAGATGCAGATATGCTGGTCGCCGTTACCAATTCAGATGAAACGAATATGGTAGCCTGCCAGATTGCTTATTCTCTTTTCAAAACACCAAACCGGATTGCACGCATTCGTGCAGCTGAATACATTCGTGAATCAGAACAGCTGTTTTTACCAGAAGCGGTTCCCATCGATCACTTAATTTCTCCAGAACAGCTAGTGATCGATAACATTTACAAACTGATCGAATATCCTGGAGCACTTCAGGTCGTCAACTTCGCTGAAGGCAAAGTGAGTCTTGCGGCAGTTAACGCCTATTATGGTGGCCCACTAGTGGGTAATGCTCTGACTTCTCTTCGTGAACACATTCCTCACGTAGATACCCGAGTTGCGGCTATTTTTCGTCACGATCGTCCGATTCGCCCACAGGGTTCCACTATTATCGAAGCTGGAGATGAAGTATTTTTTGTCGCCGCTTCACAACATATCCGTGCGGTGATGAGCGAGCTGCAGCGCCTTGAAAAACCGTATAAAAGGATCATGATTGTTGGTGGCGGGAACGTCGGTGCAGGATTAGCGCAGCGGTTAGAAAAAGACTACAGCATCAAGTTGATAGAACGAAATGCAGACCGAGCTGTGGAACTGGCTGAACTTCTGCAAAATACGGTCGTATTCCATGGCGATGCTTCAGATCAAGAACTCCTCGCCGAAGAGCATATCGAGCAGATCGATGTATTCATCGCCATTACCAACGATGACGAAGCGAATATTATGTCAGCTATGCTGGCTAAGCGCATGGGCGCGAAAAAAGTAATGGTACTTATCCAACGTCGGGCTTATGTCGATCTGGTTCAGGGCAGCGTCATCGATGTCGCAATATCCCCACAGCAGGCAACAATTTCTGCGCTACTCAGCCACGTCCGCAAGGCGGATATTGTTAGCGTATCCTCTTTACGTCGTGGTGTAGCCGAAGCAATCGAGGCCATCGCCCATGGAGATGAGGGCACATCGAAAGTTGTCGGCAGAATGATCGAAGATATTAAGCTTCCACCCGGTACAACCATCGGTGCTATCGTTCGCGGTGATGACGTCATCATTGCCAACGCAAATAGCAAAATTGAACAAGGTGATCACGTCATCATGTTCTTGGCCGACAAGAAATTTGTGCCTGATGTTGAACGCCTATTTCAACCGAGCCCTTTCTTTTTGTAATGTGGGTACAGATTTATTGCCCATCGATAATCTGGCAAAGATACGGCTATTGGTTAGAATTAATTTATAAATTTTGGCAAGGAGAACAGATATGAGCATCATCAAAGAATTCAGAGAGTTTGCCATGCGTGGCAACGTTGTCGATTTGGCGGTGGGTGTCATTATTGGTGCAGCTTTCGGCAAAATCGTCTCTTCTCTGGTATCAGATATTATTATGCCGCCACTTGGGCTTTTGATTGGTGGTGTCGATTTTAAACAATTCAGCCTTATTCTCCGTGATGCACAAGGCGAAATTCCTGCCGTTGTCATGAATTATGGCGCTTTCATCCAGAATATTTTCGACTTTGTCATCGTCGCTTTCGCGATTTTTATAGCGATCAAGCTTATGAATAAAATGCGGCGCAAACAGGAAGATACCCCTGCCGCACCACCAAAGCCTAGCGCTGAAGAAAAGCTCTTAGCTGAAATTCGCGACTTACTAAAAGAACAACAAACTAGACAGTAAGAATTAAGTTTCTACTTAGACTCAGTATCGTTACTCAGAAAGCAGAAAGGCCAGAGGTAAATAATCATTTGATTGCTTACCACTGGCCTCCCAATTACCTTTCTTTATGTACTTCTCTTTCCTACGATAACTTCCTTTCCCTTTTTCATTCACTTCAATTCGTTGACGAAACAGTGGGTCATGTAGCAATGCCTCAATGGCGTTGTCCTGGATTTTCCCACGTTTATGGCGGTATGTGGTCATCATTACTCCTAAGGAACTCGGGTTGGTATGTACATCAATAAAACGTGCAGAGTATATAGTCGAAATAGGTAGATGAGAATAGGTGGGATGTATTTTTCAGCTCACTCAGACACGGGTAGTTGCTTACCATGTATATTCATGCGAAAGCATGACTTATTTCAGATATAAAAAAACCGGGTTTCCCCGGTTTTTTTACGCTCTTACAGATTACTCTGCAGTAGCCACTTCTTCTGTCTGCGAAACTGAGCGATCAACGAGCTCGATGTATGCCATCGGCGCATTGTCACCAGCACGGAAGCCACACTTCAAAATACGAGTGTAACCACCGGCACGGCTCGCGAAACGCGGGCCCAGTTCATTAAACAGTTTTGCCACGATCTCGTTATCACGAGTACGGGCGAATGCCAGACGACGATTAGCAACGCTGTCGGTCTTGGCAAGAGTAATCAGCGGTTCAACAACGCGACGCAGCTCTTTCGCTTTCGGCAGGGTCGTCTTGATGATTTCATGACGAACCAAAGAACTAGCCATGTTACGGAACATAGCCTGACGATGGCTGCTGTTACGGTTCAGTTGACGACCACTCTTACGATGGCGCATGACCTTATCCTTCTCAGTAAAACCTTAACCTGTGATCTGGTTACTCATCAGCAATGCTTGCCGGTGGCCAGTTTTCCAGGCGCATGCCCAGAGACAGACCACGGGAAGCCAGTACGTCTTTAATCTCAGTAAGAGATTTTTTACCAAGGTTAGGCGTTTTGAGCAGCTCAACCTCGGTACGCTGTACCAGATCACCGATGTAGTGGATAGCTTCTGCCTTAAGGCAGTTAGCAGAGCGGACAGTCAATTCCAGATCGTCAACAGGGCGCAGCAGAATCGGATCGAATTCTGGTTTCTCTTCTTTAACTTCTGGCTGACGAACATCACGTAAGTCAACAAAAGCTTCAAGTTGTTCAGCCAGAATGGTAGCCGCACGGCGGATCGCTTCTTCAGGATCGATCGTGCCATTGGTTTCCATTTCGATGACTAGCTTGTCCAGGTCAGTACGCTGTTCTACACGAGCTGCTTCAACATTGTAGGCAATACGCTCTACAGGGCTGTAGCAAGCATCAACTAACAGACGACCAATCGGGCGCTCATCTTCTTCCGTATGAATACGGGCAGATGCCGGCACATAACCACGACCACGTTGAACTTTGATACGCATGCTAATAGATGCATTTTCATCGGTCAGGTGGCAAATTAAGTGCTGCGGCTTGACGATTTCGACATCACCATCATGGATGATGTCGGCTGCAGTCACAGGGCCAATGCCAGATTTATTCAGGGTAAGAATAACTTCATCTTTGCCTTGAACTCTCACCGCCAGCCCTTTCAGGTTGAGCAGGATTTCCAGGATATCTTCCTGTACGCCTTCTTTGGTGCTGTACTCATGCAGTACACCATCAATCTCAACCTCGGTCACCGCGCAACCTGGCATGGATGAAAGCAGAATACGGCGCAGTGCGTTGCCAAGAGTATGGCCGAAGCCCCGCTCTAATGGCTCAAGGGTCACCTTGGCGTGCGTCGAACTCACTTGCTCGATATCAACCAGGCGCGGTTTTAGAAACTCTGTCACAGAACCCTGCATTGTGTCCTCTCTTTGGTACTAAGCTTTACTTGGAGTAAAGCTCGACGATCAGGTGTTCATTAATGTCCGCAGACAGATCGGTACGTTCAGGAATACGTTTGAACACACCTTCCATCTTGGCAGCATCAACTTCCAGCCAAGTTGGCTTTTCACGCTGTTCAGCCAGCTCCAGAGCGGCTTTCACGCGAGATTGCTTTTTCGCTTTCTCACGGATGCTGACTACGTCATTCGGGGATACCTGATAAGAAGCGATGCTAACAACGCGACCGTTTACCATGATAGCTTTGTGGCTTACCATCTGACGTGCTTCAGCACGAGTGGCACCAAAACCCATACGATAAACAACGTTATCCAGACGACCTTCCAGCAGTTGCAGCAGGTTTGCACCTGTGTTGCCTTTCAGACGTGCAGCTTCTTTATAATAGTTACGGAACTGACGCTCCAGAACACCGTAGATACGGCGAACTTTTTGCTTTTCACGCAACTGTACACCATAGTCAGACAGACGCGGTTTACGCGCACCGTGCTGGCCAGGAGCTTGTTCAATTTTACACTTGGAATCGATCGCACGAACACCAGACTTCAGGAACAGGTCGGTGCCTTCACGACGGCTCAGCTTGAGCTTAGGACCCAAATATCTTGCCATTTTCTTTCTCCAACAATCCTAAAAGCGGCGTTATACGCGGCGCTTTTTCGGCGGACGACAACCGTTATGAGGGATCGGAGTCACATCAGTAATATTAGTGATGCGGAAACCAGCCGCGTTCAATGCGCGGATAGTAGACTCACGGCCCGGACCAGGTCCTTTAACCATAACTTCCAGGTTCTTAATACCGTACTCTTTCACGGCCTCTGCGCAACGTTCTGCAGCTACCTGAGCAGCGAACGGCGTAGATTTACGAGAACCACGGAAGCCGGAACCACCGGCAGTTGCCCAACCCAGCGCATTACCCTGACGATCAGTAATGGTTACGATGGTGTTGTTGAAAGAAGCATGGATATGAGCCACACCGTCAGAGACTTGCTTTCTTACACGCTTACGTGCACGAATAGGTGCCTTTGCCATTATTCAATCACCCCGATTATTTCTTGATCGGTTTGCGCGGACCCTTACGGGTACGGGCGTTAGTCTTGGTACGCTGACCGCGAACCGGCAGACCACGACGATGACGCAAACCACGATAAGTACCAAGGTCCATAAGACGCTTGATGCTCAGGGTAACTTCACGACGCAGATCACCTTCTACAACAAACTTGGCAACTTCGTCACGCAGCTTATCGATTTGCTCTTCAGACAGCTCACTGATCTTAACATCTTCGGCAATCCCTGTTGCAGCACAAATAGCCTGCGACCGGGTTTTACCGATACCGAAAATCGACGTTAACGCAATAACGGTATGTTTATGATCAGGAATGTTAATGCCTGCTATACGGGCCACTATGCACTCCTACAATTTTATACAGCAACACCATTCTGAAAAGCCCGTTTTCAGGATACTCAAATAATGTTGCAGCTACATACAAAAGATTGGCTGGCTAATCTAGCCAGCTCAATCCAACTTTGCAAGAAAAATATGCGAGATAATCAGCCTTGACGCTGTTTATGCTTCGGCTCGGCACTGCAGATCACACGAACGACACCGTTACGCTTAACAATCTTACAGTTACGACATAATTTCTTGACGGAAGCACGAACTTTCATTTTTACTCTCCGTAACTTCTCAAGCTCACCTAATTAACGGTTATAGCCTTTCAGGTTTGCTTTCTTCAATGCAGACTCATATTGACTCGACATCATTAGAGTTTGCACTTGAGCCATAAAGTCCATGATGACGACAACAACGATCAATAAAGATGTACCCCCGAAATAGAAAGGTACTTTCATTGCGTCACGCATAAACTCCGGGATCAGGCAGATAAAAGTAATATACATCGCACCAATCAGAGTCAGGCGAGTCATCACTTTATCGATATATTTCGCCGTTTGCTCTCCCGGACGAATTCCTGGCACGAATGCACCGGACTTCTTCAGGTTATCTGCTGTTTCGCGCGGGTTGAAAACCAACGCAGTGTAGAAGAAACAGAAGAAGATGATTGCAGACGCATAGAGTAACACATAAAGCGGCTGTCCGGGCTGCAAATACAGCGAAATAGTTGTCAGCCAGTTCCAACCGGTACCGCCCCCAAACCAAGATGCAATCGTGGCTGGGAACAGAATAATACTGGAGGCGAAAATTGCAGGGATAACCCCGGCCATATTCACTTTCAGCGGTAAATGCGTACTCTGTGCTGCATAAACACGACGCCCCTGTTGACGTTTTGCATAGTTAACGACGATACGACGCTGACCACGTTCAACGAAAACAACGAAGAAGGTTACTGCAAACACTAAAACTGCAACCAACAGCAACAGGAGGAAGTGCAGGTCGCCTTGCCGAGCTTGCTCGATAGTATGGCCAATGGCCGGCGGTAGTCCCGCAACAATACCAGCGAAGATTATGATCGAGATACCGTTACCGATACCACGTTCCGTAATCTGTTCTCCCAGCCACATCAGGAACATTGTCCCAGTAACCAGGCTCACAACAGCGGTAAAGTAGAAAGCAAAACCTGGATTTATCACCAAGTCTTGCATTCCAGGCATATTCGGCAAACCGGTAGCAATACCGATTGACTGGAATATAGCCAATACCAAGGTACCGTAACGGGTATACTGACTGATCTTACGACGGCCAGCTTCCCCTTCTTTCTTTATTTCAGCCAACGCGGGATGAACCACCGTCAGCAACTGGATAATAATCGACGCCGAAATATACGGCATAATACCCAGTGCAAAGATAGAAGCACGGCTGAGAGCACCACCAGAGAACATGTTAAACATTTCAATGATGGTGCCTCGCTGCTGTTCAAGCAATTTGGCAAGCACAGTGGCATCAATACCAGGAATTGGGATAAAAGAGCCAATACGGAAAACAATTAGCGCACCGATAACAAACAAAAGTCTGCGCTTCAGTTCACCAACTCCGCCTTTAGCACTTTGAAAATCTAATCCTGGTTGCTTAGCCATCTGCTACTTATTCCTCAATTTTACCGCCAGCAGTTTCGATAGCAGCACGAGCACCTTTAGTGACACGCAGACCACGAATCGTTACCGGACGAGCAACTTCACCAGACAGAATCACTTTCGCGAACTCAATCTGAATGCCAATAACATTAGCGGCTTTCAGCGTATTCAGGTCAACCACGTCGCCTTCTACTTTAGCTAAATCAGACAGACGAACTTCTGCCGTGATCATTGCTTTGCGAGAAGTAAAACCGAATTTCGGCAGACGACGATATAAAGGCATCTGACCACCTTCAAAACCACGACGCACGCCACCGCCAGAACGAGAGTTCTGACCTTTGTGACCACGACCACTGGTTTTGCCCAGGCCAGAACCAATACCACGACCTAAACGCTTCGGTGCGTGTTTAGCACCTTCGGCCGGAGACAGAGTATTTAAACGCATCTGTTACTCCTCTACTTTAACCATGTAGGAAACCGCGTTGACCATACCGCGAACCGCAGGAGTATCCTCACGTTCAACTGTATGACCAATACGACGCAGACCCAGGCCAAGCAGTGTCGCCTTATGTTTCGGCAGACGACCGATTGCACTACGGGTTTGAGTAATTTTAATAGTCTTTGCCACGGTCATTACCCCAGAATTTCTTCAACGGATTTACCACGCTTGGCAGCGACCATTTCTGGGGACTTCATATTTGCCAAACCATCAATCGTTGCACGAACCACGTTAATCGGGTTAGTGGAACCATAGGCTTTAGCCAATACGTTGTGAACCCCTGCAACTTCCAAAACGGCGCGCATTGCACCACCGGCAATAATACCGGTACCTTCGGAAGCTGGCTGCATGAACACACGAGAACCCGTGTGAGCACCTTTAACTGGGTGCTGCAGGGTGCCGTTGTTCAGCGCGACATTCATCATATTGCGACGGGCTTTTTCCATCGCTTTCTGGATCGCTGCTGGAACTTCGCGAGCTTTACCGTAACCAAAACCAACGCGGCCGTTGCCATCACCCACTACAGTCAGTGCGGTGAAGCTGAAAATACGACCACCTTTAACGGTTTTAGATACGCGATTTACCGCGATCAGCTTTTCCTGCAGTTCGCCAGCTTGTTTCTCGATGTGAGCCATCTTACACCTCTACCTTAGAACTGAAGGCCAGCTTCACGGGCAGCATCTGCCAGTGCTTGGACTCGACCATGATATTGGAAACCGGAACGGTCGAAAGAGACATCTTTGATGCCTTTTTCTAACGCGCGTTCTGCAATAGCTTTACCTATTGCACTTGCTGCGTCTTTATTACCGGTAGACTTCAGTTGTTCAGCGATAGCTTTTTCTACAGTAGAAGCGGCTACCAGGACTTCAGAACCGTTCGGTGCAATGACCTGCGCATAAATATGGCGTGGAGTACGATGTACCACCAGACGCGTCGCACCCAGTTCCTGGAGCTTGCGGCGTGCGCGGGTCGCACGACGGATACGAGCTGCTTTCTTATCCATAGTGTTACCTTACTTCTTCTTAGCCTCTTTGGTACGCACGACTTCGTCGGCGTAACGGACACCCTTGCCTTTATAAGGCTCAGGACGACGGTAGGCGCGTAATTCCGCAGCAACCTGACCAATAACCTGCTTATCAGCACCTTTCAGTACGATTTCAGTTTGGCTTGGGCATTCTGCAGTAATACCTGCCGGCAGTGCATGCTCTACTGGGTGAGAAAACCCGAGAGACAGGTTAACCACGTTGCCTTTAACAGCAGCACGGTAACCAACACCAACCAGTTGCAGCTTCTTAGTGAAGCCTTCGGTAACACCGATAACCATTGCGTTCAACAGAGCACGAGTGGTACCAGCTTGGGCCCATCCGTCAACAAAACCTTCGCGCGGAGCGAAAGTCAGAGCGTTGTCAGCTTGTTTCACTTCAACAGCATCGTGGATCTTACGACTCAGCTCGCCGTTTTTACCCTTAATCGAAACATCCTGACCGTTGAGTTTTACCTCTACGCCGGCAGGAATGACGACGGGTGCTTTTGCAACACGAGACATTTTTCCTCCCGATTAAGCTACGTAGCAGATAATCTCGCCACCAAGACCAGCCTGGCGAGCTGCACGATCAGTCATAACACCTTTAGAGGTAGAAACAACTGCGATACCCAAACCGGCCATAACTTTTGGCAGCTCATCTTTTCTTTTATAGATGCGCAGGCCTGGACGGCTTACTCGCTGAATGCTTTCTACCACTGCCTTGCCCTGAAAATATTTAAGTTCTAATTCCAGAACTGGCTTGGTGTCGCCTTCGATTTTGAAATCTTCAATGTAACCTTCTTCCTTCAGCACGTTGGCAATTGCCACTTTCAGCTTGGAGGAAGGCATGGTGACCGCAACTTTGTTCGCGGCTTGACCGTTACGGATACGGGTCAGCATATCCGCGATCGGATCTTGCATGCTCATCTGTCTTTACTCCCGTGATTCAATTGGTGACAATTACCAGCTAGCCTTTTTCAGACCCGGAATTTCACCGCGCATAGCGGCTTCACGGACCTTGATACGGCTCAACCCGAACTTCCGCAGGAAAGCGTGCGGACGACCAGTTTGGCGGCAGCGGTTACGCTGACGAGACGGGCTGGAATCACGCGGCAGAGTCTGCAGCTTAAGAACTGCATCCCAACGATCTTCGTCGGATGAGTTCACACCAGAGATGATAGCTTTCAATTCCTCGCGTTTAGCGCGGTATTTTTCAGCCAGTTTCACACGAACAACTTCGCGTGCTTTCATGGATTGCTTAGCCATTAGTAACCCTACCTTACTTGCGGAATGGGAAGTTAAAGGCGGCCAACAGCGCACGGCCTTCATCATCGGATTTCGCAGTGGTGGTAATGGTAATGTCCAAACCACGAACGCGATCGACTTTATCGTAGTCGATTTCCGGGAAGATGATCTGCTCACGCACACCCATGCTGTAGTTACCACGACCATCGAATGACTTAGCGGACAAGCCACGGAAGTCACGAATACGCGGTACAGCAATGGAAATCAGACGCTCAAGGAACTCCCACATGCGTTCGCCACGCAGAGTTACTTTACAGCCGATCGGATAGCCCTGACGGATTTTGAAGCCTGCAACAGATTTGCGTGCTTTGGTGATCAACGGTTTTTGACCGGAGATTGCTGCCAGATCAGCTGCTGCGTTATCCAGCAGTTTCTTGTCAGCGATCGCTTCACCAACACCCATATTCAGGGTGATCTTCTCGACCCGAGGGACTTGCATGACAGAATTGTAGTTAAACTCAGTCATGAGTTTTTTAACTACTTCGTCTTTGTAGTAATCATGCAGTTTCGCCATCGTACTACTCCAAATTACTTGATAGTTTCGCTATTAGATTTAAAGAAACGGACTTTTTTTCCGTCTTCGAATCTAAAGCCTACACGGTCAGCCTTACCAGTTGCCGCATTGAAGATTGCAAGGTTAGAAACTTGAATTGCAGCTTCTTTTTCAACGATGCCACCTGGTTGGTTCAGGGCCGGAACCGGCTTCTGATGTTTTTTAACCAGGTTAATACCTTCAACAATGACCTTACTAGCAGACAGGACATTTTTTACTTTACCGCGCTTACCTTTATCTTTACCGGTTAGCACAATAACTTCGTCATCACGACGGATTTTCGCTGCCATGATTCGCTCCTTAAAGTACTTCTGGTGCCAGAGAGATAATTTTCATGAACTTCTCATTACGCAGTTCACGAGTTACCGGCCCAAAAATACGCGTACCGATAGGCTGTTCGCTGTTATTGTTTAAAATAACGCAAGCATTGCCATCGAAGCGAATGACAGAACCGTCCGGGCGACGAACACCCTTCTTGGTGCGCACCACTACCGCCTTCAGAACATCGCCTTTCTTCACCTTACCGCGAGGAATTGCTTCCTTGATGGTAATTTTGATGATATCGCCGACGCCTGCGTAGCGACGGTGCGAGCCACCTAGAACCTTGATACACATTACGCGACGTGCACCGGAATTATCGGCCACGTTCAGCATAGTCTGTTCTTGGATCATTTTAGTGCTCCGCTTGTCAACTACTACTCTAGGACCCTTTCGGGCCATTAAATACCCCATAATTGAGGGCGCAGCATTATAACACCGCTTCCTTGGTATGGGTAGAAAAAATAAACGGCCCTTTGCAGAGCCGTTTATCATAAGAGAAGAGCGCTACTTTATTACAGAATCGCTTTCTCTACAACGCGAACAAGTGTCCAAGACTTATTTTTGGACAGCGGACGGCATTCGCGGATTTCAACCACGTCACCGATACCGCATTCATTGTTCTCGTCATGTACGTGCAGCTTAGTCGTACGCTTAATGAATTTACCGTAAAGCGGGTGTTTCACAAAACGTTCGATAGCAACAACCATGGATTTCTCCATTTTGTCGCTTACAACACGACCTTGCAGAGTACGGATTTTATCGGTCATTACGCACCCGCCTTCTCAGTCAGTAAAGTCTTAACACGTGCAATATTCTGACGCACTTGTTTTACCAGGTGAGTCTGTTGCAACTGACCACTGGCAGCCTGCATACGCAGGTTAAATTGCTCGCGCAGCAGGCCGAGCAGTTCAGTGTTCAGCTCTTCGACGCTTTTTTCACGCAGCTCATTTGCTTTCATTACATCACCGTCTTAGTTACAAAGGTGGTTTTGATAGGCAGTTTCGCTGCTGCCAGTTGGAATGCCTCACGGGCTAACTCTTCCGGCACACCGTCCATTTCGTACAGGACTTTACCTGGCTGAATCAAGGCAACCCAATATTCCACGTTACCTTTACCTTTACCCATACGAACTTCAAGCGGTTTCTCGGTGATCGGTTTGTCCGGGAATACACGGATCCAGATCTTACCTTGACGCTTAACAGCACGAGTCATGGCACGACGTGCAGCTTCGATTTGACGAGCAGTCAGGCGACCGCGGCCAACAGCTTTCAGACCGAAAGTGCCGAAGCTAACATCCGTACCCTGCGCCAGACCACGGTTGCGGCCCTTGTGCACCTTACGGAATTTTGTACGCTTTGGTTGTAACATCAGCGACTCTCCTTACTTGCGGCCTTTACGCTGCTGCTTTTTAGGTTGAGCAGCCGGTTTTTCCGGTTGTTCAACGGCAGCCATACCACCCAGGATCTCACCTTTGAAGATCCACACTTTCACACCGATAACACCATAAGTGGTGTGCGCTTCGGAGGTGTTGTAGTCGATATCCGCACGCAGTGTATGCAATGGAACACGACCTTCACGGTACCATTCGGTACGCGCGATTTCAGCGCCGCCAAGACGGCCACTTACTTCAACTTTAATACCTTTAGCGCCCAGACGCATGGCGTTCTGTACCGCACGCTTCATAGCACGACGGAACATCACACGACGCTCCAGCTGAGAAGTGATGCTGTCAGCAACCAGTTTTGCGTCCAGTTCAGGTTTACGAACTTCTGCGATATTGATCTGTGCAGGTACGCCAGCGATATCCGCTACGACTTTGCGCAGTTTTTCAACATCTTCACCTTTTTTACCGATCACGATACCCGGGCGAGCAGTGTGAATAGTCACACGAATGCTTTTTGCCGGACGTTCGATAACGATACGAGAAACGGAAGCCTTCTCCAGTTCCTTCGTCAGGTATTTACGAACTTTAAAATCGCTGTCCAGGTTGTCAGCGAATTCTTTGGTATTCGCATACCAGGTAGAGTTCCAAGGTTTGACAATACCCAGGCGAATACCATTAGGATGTACTTTCTGACCCATTGCTAGTCTCCAGAGTCTCAGCGATCGGACACAACCACAGTAATGTGGCTGGTACGCTTCAGGATGCGATCCGCACGACCTTTAGCACGCGGCATAATGCGCTTCATGCTTGGGCCTTCGTCAACGAAGATTTTCGCGACTTTCAGATCATCAATGTCAGCGCCATCGTTGTGTTCTGCGTTAGCAATAGCAGACTCCAGCACTTTTTTAACCAGACCAGCAGCTTTCTTGTTGGTGTAGGTCAGAACTTCCAGAGCTTGCGACACTTTCTTACCGCGAATCAGGTCTGCCACCAGGCGAACCTTTTGAGCAGAAGAACGAGCGTGGCAATGTTTAGCGATAGTTTCCATCTCTTCCTCCTACCTTAGCGCTTCTTGGCCTTTTTGTCGGCCGCATGGCCGCGATAAGTACGAGTCGGCGCGAATTCACCCAGTTTGTGACCGACCATTTCATCGGAAACAAACACCGGAACGTGCTGACGACCATTATGGACAGCGATGGTCAAACCGATCATATTTGGAAAGATCGTTGAACGACGGGACCAAGTGCGCAAAGGCTTCTTGTCTCCGCTTTCCACCGCTTTCTCTACCTTCTTCAGCAAGTGCAGGTCAATAAATGGACCTTTCTTGAGAGAACGTGGCATGGTTTATCCTCTAAGATTATTTAGTACGGCGACGTACGATAAATTTATCAGTACGCTTATTGCTGCGGGTCTTCTTACCTTTGGTCTGAACGCCCCACGGACTAACCGGGTGCTTACCAAAGTTACGACCTTCACCACCACCGTGTGGGTGGTCGACTGGGTTCATTGCCGTACCGCGAACGGTAGGACGAACACCACGCCAGCGTGCAGCACCAGCTTTACCCAGAACGCGAAGCATGTGCTCAGCGTTGCCAACTTCGCCCAGCGTAGCGCGGCAGTCGGATTCGACTTTACGCATTTCGCCAGAACGCAGACGCAGGGTAACGTAAGAACCGTCACGAGCAACGATCTGAACGTAAGCACCAGCAGAACGAGCCAATTGGCCGCCTTTACCTGGTTTCATTTCTACGTTATGAACCGTTGAACCGACTGGAATGTTACGCATCGGCAGGGTGTTACCCGCTTTAATCGCAGCATCAACGCCAGATTGAATCTGGTCGCCGGCTTTCAGGCCTTTCGGCGCCAGGATATAACGACGTTCGCCGTCTTTGTACAGAACCAGCGCGATATTCGCGGAACGGTTCGGATCATACTCCAGACGCTCAACAACCGCAGGAATACCGTCTTTATTGCGTTTGAAGTCAATCAGACGATATTGCTGTTTGTGACCACCACCGATGTGACGGGTAGTGATGCGGCCATTGTTGTTACGGCCACCGGATTTGCTGTTCTTTTCCAGCAACGGGGCATAAGGCTTGCCCTTGTGCAGCTCAGGGTTAACCACTTTAACAACGTGGCGACGACCCGGAGATGTCGGTTTACATTTAACAACTGCCATTGTCTTTCTCCTCCGACTTACTCAGCGCCGCCGATGAAGTCCAGATTCTGGCCTTCTTTCAGGGTGACGTAAGCTTTTTTCCAGTCGCTGCGACGACCAATACGCTGTCCGTGACGCTTAACTTTACCCTTAACTACCAGGGTGTTTACGTCTTTAACTTCTACTTCGAACAGTTTCTCTACAGCAGCAACGATCTCTGCTTTAGTCGCGTCTTTAGCAACTTTGAGAACGATGGTGTTAGTTTTTTCCATCGCGGTAGATGCTTTTTCAGATACGTGCGGCGCGCGCAGTACTTTCAGCAGACGTTCTTCACGGATCATGCCAGCATCTCCTCAACTTGCTTAACTGCATCAGCAGTCATAACGACTTTGTCGAAGGCGATCAAGCTAACTGGGTCGATACCTGCTGCATCACGCACGTCAACCTTGTACAGGTTACGCGCAGCCAGGAACAGATTTTCATCCAGTTCACCGGTGATGATCAACACGTCTTCCAGTGCCATTTCTTTCAGTTTCTGTGCCAGCAACTTAGTTTTCGGTGCTTCTACAGAGAACGTCTCGACAACGATCAGACGATCTTGACGTACCAGTTCGGACAGAATGCTTTTCAGCGCGCCGCGGTACATCTTTTTGTTAACTTTCTGACTGTGGTCCTGTGGCTTAGCAGCGAAGGTTACACCACCGGAACGCCAGATCGGGCTCTTAGCAGAACCAGAACGCGCACGGCCAGTACCTTTCTGACGCCAAGGTTTTTTACCGGAACCAGTTACTTCAGCACGGGTCTTCTGGGCGCGGGTACCTTGACGGGCACCTGCTGCATAAGCAACAACAACCTGATGTACCAGCGCTTCGTTGAAATCACGACCGAAGGTAGTTTCGGAAACAGTCAGCGCGCTTTGCGCGTCTTTCAATACTAATTCCATTGCTATCTCCTCACGCCTTCACAGCTGGTTTAACGATCAGGTCGCTACCGGTAGCTCCCGGAACAGCACCTTTAACCAGCAGCAGGTTGCGCTCAGCGTCAACACGCACTACGTCCAGGCTCTGAACGGTTACACGTTCGTTACCCAGCTGGCCTGCCATTTTCTTGCCTTTGAACACTTTGCCCGGAGTCTGGTTCTGACCGATAGAACCCGGAACGCGGTGGGACAAGGAGTTACCGTGAGTAGCATCCTGAGTACGGAAATTCCAGCGCTTAACTGTGCCAGCAAAACCTTTACCTTTAGATGTACCAGTAACGTCTACTTTTTTAACGTCTGCGAAAATTTCGACACTGATGCTCTGACCTACAGTGAACTCTTCGCCTTCAGAAAGACGGAATTCACGCAGAGTACGGCCAGCTTCTACGCCAGCTTTAGCAAAGTGACCTGCTTCTGGCTTAGTAACACGGTTTGCTTTTTTAGCACCAGTAGTTACTTGCACAGCGCGGTAACCGTCGTTAGCCAGGTCTTTAACCTGAGTTACGCGGTTTGCTTCAATTTCGATAACGGTTACGGGGATAGATACGCCATCTTCAGTGAAGATACGGGTCATGCCCACTTTTTTACCGACTAAACCAATCATTGTTTCAACCTCTCAATCGCTCAATGACCTGATTAACCCAGGCTGATCTGCACGTCTACACCAGCAGCCAGATCCAGACGCATCAGAGCATCAACGGTTTTCTCGGTTGGCTCAACGATGTCAACCAGACGCTTGTGAGTGCGAATCTCGTACTGATCGCGCGCATCTTTATTGACGTGCGGAGAAATCAGAACGGTAAAGCGCTCTTTGCGGGTCGGCAGCGGGATCGGACCACGTACTTGCGCACCAGTGCGCTTAGCAGTCTCGACGATTTCCGCAGTTGATTGATCAATCAGACGATGATCAAACGCTTTCAGGCGGATACGGATTCTTTGGTTCTGCATGAGACCAGAGCTCCAATTATTTATAAACGTAAATGATTACTCCTCACACCCATTTCGATTGATGGGGGAGTGTAATCGTCAGCACATAACCCCCATATCGGGAGTATTGTTTTGGTCAATAAATGAATATTGGCCGTCTGATTCGGATTGAATCAGGCTTACCTAGTTTCGGTAAGCTCGCGCATTATACGCAAATTGGCTGGGGAAGCAATAAGCAGGATGAAATGATTTTAACGCGGCCGGAGCAATGTGCACAGTCCGGCCGAATTGGGGCATAAATTACATAGCAGGCTATGATAATCAGTTACTCAGCTTTTAGCTGAGCTTGAAGATAGTTTTGTATGCCAAGACGTGAAATCAAGTCTAATTCTGTTTCCAGCCAGTCGATGTGCCCTTCTTCATCGGCAAGAATTTCTATCATTAGATCCCTACTGACGTAGTCATGCACCGAATCAGCATAGGCAATTGCCTCACGCAAATTCTTTGCGCCATCCAATTCAAGTTGAAGATCAGAACGTAAGATCTCCTCGACATCCTCGCCAATGTTTAACTTACCCAAATCCTGTAGATTCGGGATGCCTTCGAGAAACAGGATTCGTTCGATGTAGCGATCAGCATGTTTCATTTCGTCAATAGACTCATGATATTCGTGATCGTTAAGACGGGTTAAGCCCCAGTTTTTAAACATTCGGGCATGAAGAAAATATTGGTTAATGGCTACCAGCTCGTTGCCCAATAACTTATTCAGGTGTGTGATGACTTTTTTATCGCCTTTCATGACATGCTCCTCCGCTCCAGTTCTTAAAGTGTAGAACCGGTAAGCAGAGAGTCAAAAAAACAACCCTACATTTTATGCTACTTCATACATATCAGGAATTTTAGCCTGCTCTTCCTCAAAAATGACACGCGCCTGACGAATACACTTACCGCAATCTGTCCCGATAGGGACGAGTTTGCGTAATTGCTGCATGGATTGAGGCTGGTGCTGACGAACAGCATTACGAATGACTTTGTCAGAAATTGCGTTGCACAAACACACATACATATCAGGATGACTCATTGTTATCGCGAGTGTCTTTCGCACTACCTTTCAGGACACTACAACCAGCATTTGAAACCGCTCCTAGCGATTTTTTAACCAACTGAGTTATTCTAAATAAGAATTATTTTTATTTCAATTTCCATCTAACCATTTGGACGTAAAAAAAGGCACCGAAGTGCCTTTTTCATGCATTAAGTTTATCAGCGATTAAGCGATAACTTTAGCAACAACGCCCGCGCCTACTGTACGGCCGCCTTCAC
>NZ_JBIXKO010000030.1:0-11939 GCF_044751765.1 Pectobacterium sp. CHL-2024
AGTGAAAGCAGGTGGTGCGCGAGCTGGTTGGCACGGCGGTTGAGTGCGTCATAGGTGAGGTGCTGGTCTTCAAAGAGGACGGCGATGGCCTCGGGCGTGCGGGCGGCCTGGTCTTCAACGAGCTGATGGATAAGCGCATCCTGCGGGAAATCGGCGTCGGTGGCGTTGAAGTCAACCATGACCTGCCGGCGTTCGCTGTCAGGTAGGATCGGCAGCGTCATGATAGGACGCTCTGGCTCCGTGGCCAACGCCTCAATTAACGCCTGAATCGCGGTTTCCAGATAACGCGCGAGGCGCAGTGGATCGACCCCTTCAATAGCCTGAGAAACCAGACGGAAGCGCTCGCCAAGATCGTCAACTGAAAGCGTGAAAGGGTAGTTAGTACGTTCTTCCGCTGTGAGCAAACGCATACCACGCCATACCCTGTCTGTCGTTGTGCCCAGCTGACTGTGACGGTAGTTGAATAGCGCACTGAACAGCGGCATTGGTGGCATGACGCCGCTACAGCGTTGCGCCAGTGTTAGCGGCGTCTGCTCGTGTTCCAAAAGCGCGGTTAAATCGCGGTAGGTTTCCTGCACAACATCCAGCACGCTGCGGTCTGCGAGGGTGATACGCAGAGGTAGCGTGTTAATAAACATCCCCATAATTCGACTTGCCCCTGCCGTTCCTTGCAAACGACCGAGGAATACGGAACCAAACACCACATCATCGCTGTTGCTGACATGGGCTAACACCTGAGCCCAGGCGATATGGAATAGCACGCTTGGACTGATACCAAGCTGGCGAGCCTGTTTGCGAATCGCCTGCGCTAATGGGGTATCCAGAACAAGACGTGCTTCTGCAATAGGGTCACTGTCGTCTTGCGTATTCAAGATGCCGAAAGGCGCGGTCGGCGTATCGATGTCCGCCAGACGAGAACGGAAGTACTGCTCGTGAACAGAAGGCGGTACGCTCAGAATTTGGGCAATAAAATTCCGGTATGGAAGCGAAGGAGGTAACGTCTCTGCGCGTCCCTGAAGTAGGGTGGTGATCTCACTGACGATAAGATCCAGCGTCATATGGTCGCCAACCAAATGGTGGAAACCAAATGCCAATAGCCATTCTCCTGTCGCCGGATTATGGGCGATATCAGCGGAGAGCAGCGGTGCCTGATTGAGATTAAGGCGACGATGGCGCGGGTCGGTGTAGGCTTTCAACTGCGAGAGAATATTGTCGTCTGAGGCTGGGACAAACGTACTCACCGGCAGCGGTGCGTGACGCCATACAACCTGAACCGGTTGAGTCAGCCCCTGCCAACAGAACGAGGTACGCAAAATATCGTGGCGATCGATAACCTGTTGCAGGGCATGCAGAAACGTATCAAGCCGCTCGCGGTTATCAAAGGCCAATAAACTGTTAAGCAGATAAGCATCTCCCTGCTCTTGCAGGCGATGATGGAACAAAATGCCTTGCTGGAGAGGCGAGAGAGAATAGATATCCTGCACGTTGGCCGCGCCGCCGGATACGGTAGCGACAACGGTGTCCAACTCTACCTGAGTGAGTGTAGCCAGAGGCAACATCGTGGGGGTGAGCGCCGAGCAGTGTTTGGGAATACGGTTAGGCGGCACCGAGAACACTGGTTTGTCCTTATTCGCTTGTACCGCCTGCGCCATCTCGCACAGCACCGGCGTAGAGAAGATACGGCTGACATCAATTGTCCAACCCAGATGGTGCAGCCGCTCTATCAAGTTGACGGCCATTAACGAGTGGCCGCCGAGTTCAAAGAAGTGGTCATAGCGTCCAACGCGATCCAGCCGCAGTAGCGTTTTCCAGCTATCCGCCAATGCGATCTCGATGCTACCTTGCGGCGCTTCATAGCCACGGGTTGCAACAGAAAGTTGGTCAGGTGCTGGGAGCGCCTTACGGTCGAGTTTCCCGTTTGGAGTCAGTGGGAACTGTTCCAGTGTGACAAAAGCCGCAGGCAACATATATTCAGCCAGATGCTGTGAGAGCTGCAGGCGCAATGCTGCTGGCTCGATTTCAGCACCGGTATGGGGCCGTATATAGGCAACCAGTCGTTTATCGTTAGGATTATCTTCCCGGACGATAACGACGGCATCCTGTACTCCAGGACAGGCCATGAGACGCGCTTCGATTTCGCCGAGTTCAATACGGAAGCCGCGCAGTTTGATCTGAAAATCATTACGGCCTAAATATTCTATATTGCCATCGGGCAGCCAGCGGCCAAGGTCGCCGGTTTTATACATTCTGGCACCAGATTGGTCGGAGTACGGATCGGGAATAAAGCGCTCCGCGGTCAGTTCAGGGCGATTGAGGTAGCCGCGCGCAATACCGACGCCGCCCAGATACATTTCGCCAGCGACACCGAGTGGCGCGAGCTGACCCTTCGCATCAAGAATATAAACGTGGGTATTGTCGATCGGTTTCCCGATGGACAGAAAATCGTCCCCAGTGTGATGGTATTGATAGATCGTTGCACAGACGGTGCTTTCCGTCGGGCCATACGCGTTAATGACCCGCTTCGCGGTTGCCCAGCGTTTGGCTAGTGCCGGAGGGCACGCCTCGCCCGCGAATATCAGCGTCGTCAAATCAGGAAGCTCAGCGGTGTGATCCAGGGCGCTGGCAGCAATTGGCGGGAGCGTCACATGAGTAATAGCCTGTGTTTGTAGCGTATTGAGTAACGCGTCGCCGGGCAATAACGCCTCACGAGAGGCCAAAACGAGGCTGGCTCCCTGACACAGCGTGGTCGTCACTTCGGAGATACAGGCATCAAAACTGAAAGAGGCAAACTGTAAAAGCCGGCTATTTTCAGTGATGCCAAATGCGCGAATCTGTGCGTTAGCAAGGTTACACAGACTACGATGCTCGATCATCACGCCTTTCGGCTGACCGGTGGAGCCCGAGGTATAGATAACATACGCCAGATGATGTGGCGTTAGCCCCAGCACATCCGCATCCGGATTATCTTGCGAGGCATGCTTAAACACAGTGAATTGCGGATCGTCCAGTACCACCAGCGGCAACGTGCTGTTCAGCGTCTCAATCAATGCTGTCTGGGTCAACAGTGCGACCGGTTTAGCGTCATCAAGCATGTAGGTCAGACGCTCGGCTGGATAAGCAGGATCGAGTGGGACATAAGCCGCACCCGCTTTAAGAATGCCCAATAGACCGACGATCATTTCCACGCTGCGTTCTACACAGATGGCAATACGGTCATCCGGCTGCACGCCGAGTGACAGGAGATGGTGGGCTAATTGATTGGCACGACGATTAAGGCCGTCATAGCTGAGCGTTTGCGCGTCGAACACGACCGCAATAGCATCAGGCGTTTGGGCAACCTGTTGTTCAAACCGTTGATGGATTAAAGATCCATCTGGGAAATCGCTATGGGTTGCGTTGAAGCCTACCGATAATTGCTCGTATTCTGAGGCGGGCAATATATCGATAGCCTCTGCGAGCGTTTCTGGCGCATCGGTTAATAGGGTGACGAGCTGTTCTATTGCCTGCAACAGATAGGCATTCACTCTATTCGGATCGATAGGACTGATGGTTTGGGTCGAGAGCGAAAAACATTCACGATTATTATCAATTGAGATGCCCAATGGGTAGTTAGTGCGTTCACGGCTAAACAGGCCCTCTATACCGAACTGTCTTAAATTCGGCGCTTCGACACCTCTGTCATTGGTGTGTCGACAATTAAGTAGGGCGCTGAACAGCGGCATAGAGCCGAGCCCGCTGTATTGCTGGGCCGTGGACAGCGGGGTTTGCTCATAGCGTAATAAACTGGCGCAAATGTCATTCGCGGTGTTGACCAGCGTCGCCACGCTTATACCTGCCAGCTTTATTCTGAAGGGAAGCGTGTTGATAAACATACCTAGTGCGGTTGTACTGCCATCGAGGCCTGACATACGTCCCGATAATGTTGTACCGAACACGATATCGTCCCGTCCGCTGGTGCGGGCAATAACCAATGCCCAACTGGCGTGAAACAGTGCTGCCGGACTGATGCCGAACCGGCGGGCAACGTCACGGATCGTTTGTGAAAATGCGGGGCTAAGCGATTGACGCGCTTCTGCCGCGCTTTCACCTCTGGCTTGAATATTCGCCACGCCAAACGGAGCCGTAATTTCGTCGATGTCCGCCAGATAGTCTTGAAAAAACGCTTCTGCTGCCTGGTTTTTATCCTCCTGGCGGGTATAAGCCACAAAGTTTCTATACGGGAATGAGGGTGGAAGCATCTCACCTTTTCCCATCAGAAACGCGGTAGTTTCCGCAAGTAGCTGACGCAGTGAAAGGTTGTCATCAATGATGTGGTGAAATTGAAGCAGGATATAAAGCACCGGTGATGTTGAATCAGGCGCTACGTACAAATGCATTAATGGTGCCTGAGACAAATCCATTGAGGTGTGTGAGGAAACGATTCTTTCCCGCATCGTGGTGACCACATCAACGCTGTTTTCTGGTTCCAGATGATGCACATTCAACGTTGCGTGGCGATGTACCACCTGAACCGGCTGCGTCAATTCCGTCCAGTGGATCGACGTGCGCAGAATATCGTGTCGGTTAATTACGGATTGTAATGCTGCGATAAACGCATCCAGCTTCGTTTGATTTTCGACCCGCAAGAGCGACGATACGACATAGGGATCGTTATCTGGATGCAGGCGATGATGGAAGAGAATGCCTTCCTGCAGAGAAGCCAGAGGGTAGATGTCTTGAATATTGGCGGCACCGCCAGAAACGGTGTCAGCAATGGCATCAATCTCCTGCTGCGACAGCGCTACCAGAGGCAGCATATCAGGCGTGATGTGTTCCGCACCGTCGGGGATCAGGTTGTCTGGCGTAATGAAGCGGGATTCGCCCCGGTCGTGTTGAATGGCATCAGCCAGTTCGATAAGTGTCGGTGCAGTAAATACGCTACGAACGTCGAGTTTTAAGCCGAGGTGACGCAGTTTTTCAATCAAACTGACAATCAGCAATGAATGGCCGCCGAGTTCAAAAAAGTGGTCATACCGTCCCACCCGTTCTAACCCTAACAGGTCTTGCCATATTTTAGCCAATGCCGTTTCAATGTCCCCGACAGGTTCCTCATAGTCGCGTGTTACCACGGCGGAACGTTCAGGCGCGGGGAGTGCCTTACGATCCAGCTTGCCGTTTGGTGTGAGCGGGAAAGTATCGAGCGTGACAAAGGCACTAGGCAGCATATAGTCGGCTAAATGCGTCGAGAGCTGCTGGCGTAGTTCGGCAGGTTCCAGTACCGCTTCGGGCTGAGGCTGAATGTAGGCCACCAGACGGGTATCCCCCGGAACATCCTCACGGGCGAGCACCACCGCTTCCTGAACGCCTGGGCACTGCACCAGACGGGATTCGATTTCCCCCAGCTCGATACGGAAACCGCGCACTTTGACCTGGAAGTCGTTGCGCCCCAGATAGTCCAGCGTCCCATCAGGCAGCCAGCGAGCGAGGTCGCCGGTTTTGTAGAGGCGGGTAGCCGGGCTTTCAGAGAACGGGTCGACAATAAAGCGTTCAGCGGTCAGCTCGGGACGGTTGAGATAGCCGCGCGCAACGCCGGCCCCCCCGATATAGAGCTCACCGGCAACGCCGACCGGTACCGGCTGACCGTGCGGGTCAAGCAGGTAGGCGCGCAGGTCCGACAAGGGCTTGCCGATGAGGCTACCGCGCCCGGCGGTAATATCGGCGGCGCTCAGTTCGCGGAAGGTGGCGTGAACGGTAATCTCGGTGATGCCGTACATATTAATCAAACGGGTGTGTTCAACCGGGTTATCCGCTATCCACGGGGCCAGCATATGTAGTTCCAGCGCCTCCCCGCCGAAGATGATGCAGCGCAGCGTGTGGTCAGCGCCATCCCGTGCGGCAATCAACTGGCGGAACGCCCCCGGCGTCTGGTTAAGTACCGTTACGTGCTCCCGACAGAGCAGGGAATAGAACTCCTGAGGTGAACGAGCACACAGGGCCGGAACGACAACCAACCTGCCGCCGTAGGTGAGCGCTCCCCATATTTCCCAGACCGAGAAGTCGAACGCAAAGGAGTGGAACTGGGTCCAGACGTCGTGGTTGTCAAAGTGGAAATCGTCCTGCGTTGCATCGAGCAGGCGGGTGACACTGGCATGCTCGACCATAACGCCTTTGGGTTTACCAGTGGAGCCGGAGGTGTAGATAACATAGGCGAGATGACCCGGCGTGACGCCCAGTGCGTGCGCGTCGGGGTTGTGGTCAGGCTGTGCATCAAAGACGTCGTGTGCGTCAAGCAGTACGGTTGGCAATGCGGTGTCCGGCAGGACATCGGTTAGTGCCGACTGGGTGAGCAGAGCCACGGGAGTGGCGTCCTCCAACATATAGGCAAGGCGCTCGGATGGGTAGGCGGAGTCTAACGGAAGATAGGCGGCTCCAGCTTTAAGGATAGCCAGAAGGCCAATAATCATCTCAGGGCTGCGTTCGACGCAAATGGCGACGCGGTCATCGGGTTTAACGCCGAGGCCGATGAGGTGATGGGCGAGCTGGTTGGCGCGACGGTTGAGCGCCTGATAGCTGAGCGAACGTGATTCGAAGACGACGGCAGTGGCGTCGGGTGAACGTTGCACCTGCGCTTCGAAGCGCGCCTGAATCAGCGCGGGAGCCGGCAGCTCGGCGTTGGCCGGGTTAAAGTCGACCAGCACCTGCTGGCGCTCGTCTGCTGACAGCATCGGCACGGACCACAGAGGTTGTTCCACGTCGGTGGCAATAGTTGTGAGTACATTTACTACGTAGCCAGCCACGCGCTCAATGGTTTCCCGATCGAAAAGATCGACGGCATATTCCAGTGAACCAGTCAGACCATTATCTGTCTCGCTAATCGATAACATCAGGTCAAACTGAGCGCTGTGTTTAGGTTGTTCAATAAAAGAGACGTCCAGATCGGACAGCGTTAATCTCTGTGACGACGTATTATTCAGGGCCAGCATCACCTGAAAAACGGGACTGTAGCTGAGGCTACGTGCGGGTTGCAGCACTTCCACGACCTGATCGAATGGGAGATCCTGATGAGCATAAGCGGAAAGTGACTGTTCCTTAACCTGAGCCAGCAGCGCTTCCAGCGTCTTACACTGGTTCAGCTCAATACGCAGTGCCAGCGTATTAACGAAGAAGCCAATCAGCCCTTCCAGTTCATGGCGGGTACGATTGGCGATCGGCGTACCAATGACGATGTCGTCTTGACCACTGAGACGAGACAGCACGAGGCTCCATGCGGCAAGTACGGTCATAAACAGCGTGGTTCCCTGTTGATGGCCTTGTATTTTTAGCGCATTAAGAACATCGGCACTGAGATGGAAAGACACATGGCTGCCCACATAACGCTGCACTGCGGGGCGCGGACGGTCAGTTGGCAGCTCTAACAACGCGGGCGCGCCCTGTAACTGCTTATGCCAAAAATCACGCTGTTCGGCGAGCGTATCTTCTTTGAGCCAGTCGCGTTGCCAGGCGGCATAATCGGCGTACTGAATCGGTAGCGGTGGTAAATGTGCCGGGTGGCCGCTGAGTGCGGCGCGATACAAGGCAGAAAATTCACGCACGAAGATCCCCAGAGACCAGCCATCGGAGATGATGTGGTGCTGGGTAATGAGCAACGCATGTTCTTCATCGCTCAACTGTAATAGCTGACCGCGAATCAGCGGACCCTGCATGAGATCGAACGGTTCACGCGCTTCACTCTCTGTCAACTCGGCCACCCGTTGTGCTCGTGCCGTTTCGTCAAGGTCGCGCAGGTCGAGGCTGGATAAACAAAAGCGTGTCTCTTCGGGGGCAATTTGCTGGCAGGGCTGACCATCAACCAGCGCAAAATGCGTGCGAAGGCTTTCATGGCGAGCGATCAGGCTATCAAGTGCAGCCGTGAGCGCCAATTTATCGAGTTTGCCGGTAAGCCGCAGGGCCGCGGGAAGGTGATAGGCCTGACTGGCTGCTTGATCGAGCTGGCCAATAAACCACAGCCGCTGTTGAGCAAAAGAGAGTGGCAGCGGCATGTTCCGATCGACTTTCTTAATCGACGGACGCTGTTGATGTCCACGCTGCTTCAGCTGTTCTTTAACTTTTTTCTCCAGAACGGCGCGTTTTAGCTCTTCAATGCTCATGTTTTCTTTATTCATCGTTCGTGTCTCCGTCTAAAATCGCCATTAATTCTTCTGCTGACATTGAGTCGAGATCGTGTGTGAGAGCGTCGGTGTCATTTCCCCAGGCTGCGTGAATTTGTGCGGCCAGAATGACCTCCGCCAGCGCGGATAGCTGCGGATGTTGGAAAATGGCAACGATGGGGATGTCGGTTAAAAATTCCGCACGTATGCGGGCGTTTAGCTGCACGGCAAGGAGCGAATGCCCTCCGAGTTCAAAGAAATGGTCATGTCGCCCTACACGCTCCAGCCCCAGCAGCGTTTGCCAAATCCGAGCCAGCGCGGTTTCCAGTTCACCCTGAGGTGCTTCATAACCGCGAGTGGCTATTGCCGACTGGTCTGGTGCCGGTAGCGCCTTGCGATCAAGTTTGCCGTTTGGCGTGAGCGGGAAGGCATCCAGCGTGACGAATGCGCTCGGGATCATGTACTCAGCCAATTCCTCGCTGAGCCTCTGGCGTAGTTCGGCAGGATCAAGCGCCGTATCAGGCTGAGCACGGAGGTAGGCAACCAGCCGTTTGTCGCCGGGGCTATCTTCTCGGGCAATAACCACAGCATCGTGCACCCCTGGGCAGCGGACGAGGCGGGTTTCAATTTCCCCCAGTTCGATACGGAAACCGCGGACTTTGACCTGAAAATCGTTACGCCCCAGATACTCAAGTGTGCCGTCAGGCAGCCAGCGCCCGAGATCGCCCGTCTTGTACATCCGGGCTTCTGGCGAACGTGAGAACGGATCGTGGATGAAGCGCTCTGCCGTGAGATCGGGACGACCAAGATAGCCGCGAACGACGCCGGCACCGGCGATATGGATTTCCCCCGCGACGCCGAGAGGAACCACGCGCCCCTGCGGATCCAGAATATAGATCTGGGTATTGGCGATGGGGTGACCAATATAAGGTGTCGGTGCCGTCAGGCCATTTAGCGTGGACCAGATCGTAGTTTCTGTCGGGCCATACAGATTCCAGAGCGTCGTTACCTTCTGAAGCAACGCGGTCGCCAGATTCTCAGGCAGCGCTTCCCCCCCGCACAATGCTTTAAAGTCCGGCGGCAGGGTGAAATCACTTAACTCCAGTAACATACGCCAGGTCGACGGCGTGGCCTGCATGAAGGACACCGCGTGGCGTTCGATCAGCATCGCCAGCTGTTGTGCATCTGCTGCCTGTGCCTGCGTGGCCAGAACCAGTCGAGCACCGTTCAATAGCGGCAGGAAGATCTCCAATATGGAGATATCAAAAGACAGAGACGTGACGCCGAGTAGAACATCCTCTTGGGTTATGCCGGGTTCCTTACGCATCGAACAGAGGAAATTAACCATGTTGGCATGTTCAACCATGACGCCTTTGGGTTTCCCTGTGGAGCCAGAGGTGTAAATCACATAGGCCAGATTCCGTGGCGTTAGCCCTTGCTTACGAGCCTCAGTCGGAGTATCCGGTTCGTTATCAAACGGACTGGTGTCCCCGCCATCAAGCAGAACCACAGGCAAGCTGTCGTTCATTATCCCGATATGGGCCGACTGAGTGATCAGTACGACGGGTTTGGCATCATCGAGCATGTAGCGCAGACGTTCGACGGGATAAGTCGGATCTAATGGTACATAGGCCCCGCCGGCTTTGAGGATACCGAGTAGCCCGACAACCATGTCCAGACTGCGTTCGACACAAATCGCGACGCGCGCATCGGGCTGTACGCCGAACGAGAGAAGATGGTGGGCAAGGCGATTAGCCCGGCGATTAAGATCGTCATAGCTAAGGACGGTTTCCCCGAATACCACCGCGATGGCATCGGGCGTGCGGGCAGCCTGTGCTTCAAACAGTTCGTGGATAAGCGCATGTCGTGGGATATCCACGTCGGTCGCGTTGAAATCAACCAGCATCTGTTGACGTTCGTTGTCCGGCAGCACCGGCAGGCTCAGCATGGAACGCTGAGGTTCTGTTTCCAACGCGTCGACCAGGCTGCTGATTGCCGTCATCAGATAGCTCACCAGACGATGAGGGTCGATGTCTGCCAGTGTCTGCGCAACCAGGCTAAATCCTTCGCCCCTATCGTCTACTGCAAGCGTGAGTGGATAGTTGGTGCGCTCCTCTGACGTTAGTACACGAATGTCGCTTAAAGTATTGTCGGTCGAACCGGCCTGCGTATGGCGATAGTTGAGTAAAGCACTGAATAACGGCATTGGCGGTGTCACACCGCTACATCGTTGAGCCAGCGCCAGCGGTGCTTGCTCATGCTCCAGTAGCATCATCAAATTGTGTGAGGTGTGCTGAACCACCTCTGCTGCGCCGCGATCTGCAAGAGAAATTCGCAGCGGCAGCGTATTGATGAACATCCCCATGATTTGGTCAGCCCCTTCTGTACCTGCAAGACGACCGAGCAAAACAGAGCCAAATACCACGTCATCACGACCGCTGGTCTGCGCGAGCACCTGCGCCCAGGCAACATGGAACAGCACGCCGGGGCTGACGCCAAGAGAACGCGCCTGTTGTCGAATAGCGGATGCCAACGTGGAATCTAGCACCAGACGGGCTTCGTGGATATCCTCGCCGCTGCCTTGTACGTTGAGTAACCCAAAAGGTGCGGTTGGTTCATCAACATCAGCTAGCTGGTCGCGGAAATACGCTTCATGTGCTGAGTTCGGTACACTTAGCGTCTGGGCGATAAAATTGCGGTACGGGAGCGGCGTCGGTAACGCGTCAGCCCGATGCTGCAATAACAAACGGATTTCACCGACGATCAGCGCCAGCGTCATATGATCGCTAATCAGATGATGGAAGCTCAGCGCCAGCAGCCATTCGTTTTGTTTAGGATCGTGAGCGATATCGGCTCTAAACAACGGCGCCTGACTGAGATCGATCCGGCGTGTGCGCGGCTCGGTATGGGCCTGCAACTGTTCCAGTACCTCATCCGGTGAGGTCGGTTCAAAATGGTTGATGGGCAATATTGCCTGACGCCAGACTACCTGCACCGGCTGGCTTAAATCCTGCCAGCACACGGCGGTGCGCAGAATGTCGTGGCGATTAATGACGTGTTGAAGTGCACCGAGAAACGCATCAAGACGCTCGCGGTGGGTAAAGGCCACCACGCTGCGGAGCAGATAAGTATCGCCCTGTTCTTGCAGGAGATGGTGGAAGAGAATACCTTCCTGCAACGGTGCGAGCGGATAGATGTCTTGTATATTGCTCGCACCACCAGACACGGTATCAGTTATCCGATCGATCTCCGGCTGGGTGAGTGTCACCATCGGCAGCAGGTCGGGCGTGATGGCAGTACAGTCCACCGGAATGCGGTTAGGCGGCACCACCACAGCTGGTTTATCCTGATGCGCCAGCACTGCCTGCGCCATTTCACTGAGAATCGGTGTTGAGAAGACACCGCGAACATCAAGTGGGTAGCCCCGACGCCGCATTTCTTCGATCAGATTAACGATCATCAGCGAGTGGCCGCCGAGCTCGAAGAAGTGGTCGTGGCGGCCGACGCGCGCCAGCCCCAGCAGTTCCTGCCAGATAGCGGCCAGCGCGGTTTCGACCTCACCCTGCGGAGCGGCATAGTCGCGGGTTGCCACAGCGGACTGGTCAGGTGCGGGCAGCGCCTTGCGGTCAAGCTTGCCGTTCGGCGTAAGCGGGAAAGTATCCAGCATGACAAAGGCTGACGGAATCATATAGTCGGCTAAATGTGTCGAGAGCTGCTGACGTAGCTCGGCAGGCATCAGTTCAATACCGGGCTGCGGACAGAGGTAGGCGACCAGCCGGGTATCACCGGGGCTGTCTTCACGGGCGACGACAA
>NZ_JBIXKO010000031.1:0-11842 GCF_044751765.1 Pectobacterium sp. CHL-2024
TACGTTGAGCTAACCAGTACTAATGACCCGAGAGGCTTAACCTTACAACACCGAAGGTGTTTTGTGGGTGATGAAAGACTCATATGAAACGATGTTCAGCTTGTTCAGAGATTGGTTCTGGTGGTTGCGTGATGACGAGAAAGATAAAGTCACCATAGTAACGGCTGGAATGAAACAGAATTTGCCTGGCGGCGATAGCGCGGTGGTCCCACCTGACCCCATGCCGAACTCAGAAGTGAAACGCCGTAGCGCCGATGGTAGTGTGGGGCTTCCCCATGTGAGAGTAGGGAACTGCCAGGCATCAAATAAAACAAAAGGCTCAGTCGAAAGACTGGGCCTTTTGTTTTATGTGTTGTTTGTCGATGAGGGCTCTCTGGAGTAGGACAAATCCGCCGGGAGCGGATTTGCACGTTGCGAAGCAACGGCCCGGAGGGTGGCGGGCAGGACGCCCGCCATAAACTGCCAGGCATCAAACACGTGGAAAGCCTCTGTCGAAAGACAGGGGCTTTTTGCTATGGGCTGTTCCCCTGAGTGATACTGACGTGCTTAAACACATTCAGCAGAAGTCGCACTGATGACGCATACTAGGTTTCGTGAAACATTTTCACCTTATGCTCTGAGCGCTCGACATTAGAACGAAAACTCGCTATCTTCGGGCATCTGGATGTCTAAACGTTTAAACGTATGCTTTGAGGATATAAGGTTATGCCAATTCGGGTTCCTGATGAGTTACCAGCCGTTAATTTTCTGCGGAATGAGAACGTCTTTGTGATGACGTCCTCGCGTGCTAAAACGCAGGAAATTCGTCCCCTCAAAGTGCTGGTTCTGAACCTGATGCCTAAAAAGATCGAGACTGAAAACCAGTTTCTGCGCCTGTTATCCAATTCCCCCTTACAGATCGATATCCAGCTGCTGCGTATCGATAGTCGTGAATCAAAGAATACGCCGGCTGAGCATTTGAATAACTTCTACTGCGATTTCGACGACATCCAAAACGAAAATTTTGATGGCCTGATTGTTACTGGCGCACCGCTTGGGTTAGTCGATTTCTGCGATGTTGTTTATTGGCCACAGATCGCACGTGTCATCGAGTGGGCAAAAGAGCATGTTACCTCCACATTATTCGTGTGTTGGGCTGTGCAGGCTGCTCTCAATATCCTCTACGGTATTCCCAAGATGACGCGCAAGGAAAAGCTATCTGGTGTTTATTCACATCAAACGTTGCAACCTCATGCGTTGTTGACTCGTGGCTTTGATGAAACGTTCCTGGCACCACATTCACGCTATGCAGATTTCCCTGCTGATGTAATTCGTCAGCATACGGATTTAGAGATTCTGGTTGAGTCAGAGCAGGCCGGAGCCTATCTGTTTGCCAGCAAAGATAAGCGTCTGGCATTTGTTACCGGACACCCAGAGTATGATGTCTCGACGCTAGCGGGGGAGTTTTTCCGTGATTGCGACGCTGGATTGGATCCGGCCGTTCCGGTGAATTATTTCCCCGATGACAACCCTGAACTGGCACCGAAAGCGAGCTGGCGTAGCCACGGTCATCTGCTTTTTGTTAACTGGCTGAATTACTATGTTTACCAGATCACGCCTTACGATTTACGCCGGATGAACCCTACGCTGGACTAACCCATTCCCCTTCTTTTCGCTAAGGCACCTTTTGAGGTGCCTTTCTTTTTTGTGCTGAACTCTTTCATTTCCGTTGGTTAGTGAAAGTTATTTCTCTTCCTTTTTGATTTTAATTTTCATTTTTATCATGGGGTTATTTTTACTTTTTTATTAAAATGGAAATTGTTTTTGATTTTGTTTTTTATTGTATTACGCTTAATTCTGTCGGCTAAGAAATGTACATACTGGTTTGCCGATTTGGCGGTTGTTGATAAATGAAGCGGAATCTGAAAAGGAACCACGAATGATGCAGCAGACGATAAGCAAAGAATTGGCGTTTAGTCAGCGTTTTGGTGAAGGCGAGAAGCAAATTCTTACGGAAGAAGCGATTGATTTCTTAACAGAGCTGGTCGCACGTTTCACGCCAGCCCGTAATCAATTACTCGCCGAGCGGCAGGTACAACAGCGTAATATCGATCAGGGTAAGCTGCCTGATTTTATTTCAGAAACAGCTTCCATTCGTGATAAGGCGTGGACAATACGCGGTATTCCCGATGACCTTCAGGATCGTCGCGTTGAGATTACCGGTCCGGTCGAACGCAAGATGGTGATCAATGCATTAAATGCCAACGTGAAAGTTTTCATGGCGGACTTTGAGGATTCGCTGTCACCGGGATGGGAAAAGGTGATCGATGGGCAAATCAACTTGCGTGATGCCGTACGCGGTACGATTTCCTACATCAATGAAACAGGAAAGATCTACCAACTGAAACCCAACCCTGCCGTATTGATTTGCCGCGTTCGCGGTTTGCATCTGCCCGAAAAACACGTGTCCTGGCAGGGGGAAGCGATTCCCGGCAGCCTGTTCGACTTCGCGCTGTATTTTTTCCACAACTATCAGGAACTACTGAAGAAAGGTAGTGGCCCTTATTTCTATCTGCCAAAGACCCAATCATGGCAGGAAGCGGCCTGGTGGAATGATGTCTTCTGCTACACAGAAGATCGCTTTGATCTGCCGCGTGGGACGATCAAGGCGACGGTGTTGATTGAAACGCTGCCTGCCGTTTTCCAGATGGACGAAATTCTCTATCACTTACGTGACCATATCGTTGGGCTGAACTGCGGCCGCTGGGATTATATCTTCAGCTACATCAAAACATTAAAGAGCCACAGCGATCGCGTTCTGCCCGATCGCCAGTCGGTGACGATGGAGAAACCCTTTCTTAGCGCTTACTCGCGGCTATTGATCAAAACCTGTCACCGTCGCGGCGCGTTTGCTATGGGCGGGATGGCGGCGTTCATTCCGAGTAAGGATGCGGAACGCAATAACTGGGTGTTGGATAAGGTACGTAAAGACAAAGAGCTGGAAGCTCACAATGGTCACGATGGCACCTGGGTGGCGCATCCGGGGCTGGCCGATGCGGTGATGGAAGTGTTCGATCAGGCGTTAGGTGAGCGTAAAAATCAGCTCGATATCAGCCGTGAACAGGATGCGCCCATCTGTGCAGAAGAGTTGCTGGAGCCTTGCCCGGGAGAGCGAACGGAAGTGGGGATGCGCGCGAATATCCGTGTTGCGGTGCAGTACATCGAAGCATGGATATCTGGCAATGGCTGCGTCCCGATTTATGGGCTGATGGAAGACGCAGCGACGGCAGAAATCTCCCGCACCTCAATCTGGCAGTGGATTCGCCACGGCAAGACGTTGAGCGATGGTCGTGTGATCACCAAGGTGCTGTTCCGCCAGATGCTGGCCGAAGAACTGTTTGTGATTCAGGAGGAACTCGGTGATGCCCGTTTCAGCGGAGGGCGCTTTGATGAAGCTGCTCGGCTGATGGAGCAAATTACCACGCAAGATGAGCTGATCGACTTCCTGACGTTACCTGGCTACGCATTGCTTGATTAATCCTGACTGATAATAAAAAGGAACCTCTGCTATGACGACCTCTCGCACCCAACAAGTCCAGCATATCGAAAAAGAGTGGAAAACCGCCCGCTGGGAAGGGATTACGCGCCCCTACAGCGCAGAAGATGTGATTAATCTACGGGGATCGGTGAACCCGGAATGCACGCTCGCGCAGCTCGGCGCGGTAAAGCTATGGAACCTGCTGCATGGTGATTCGCGCAAAGGCTATGTGAATTGCCTGGGCGCGCTGACAGGAGGGCAGGCTTTACAGCAGGCGAAAGCGGGCATCGAAGCGATTTACCTTTCCGGCTGGCAGGTAGCGGCGGATGCCAATCTGGCGTCCAGCATGTATCCCGACCAGTCTCTCTACCCGGCGAACTCCGTACCTGCGGTGATTGAACGCATCAATAACACCTTTCGACGTGCCGATCAGATTCAATGGGCGAACCGCATTGAACCGGGTGACAAGCGCCATACCGACTACTTTCTGCCGATTGTGGCGGATGCGGAGGCGGGGTTTGGCGGCGTGTTGAATGCGTTTGAGCTGATGAAATCAATGATTGAAGCTGGTGCTGCGGCGGTTCACTTTGAGGATCAGCTTGCATCAGCGAAGAAATGCGGGCACATGGGAGGCAAGGTACTGGTGCCAACGCAGGAGGCGATTCAGAAGCTGATCGCAGCGCGGCTGGCGGCGGATGTGTTGGGCGTACCGACCTTACTGGTTGCGCGAACCGATGCCGATGCGGCGGATTTGCTGACGTCTGACTGCGATGAATATGACCGTGATTTCATCACCGGAGAACGTACGGTGGAAGGCTTCTATCGCACGCGAGCCGGGATCGAGCAGGCAATCAGCCGCGGTCTGGCCTACGCACCGTATGCCGATCTGGTGTGGTGCGAAACCTCAACGCCGGATTTATCGCTGGCGCGTCGTTTTGCTGAGGCTATCCACGCGAAGTTCCCCGGTAAGCTGCTGGCGTACAACTGTTCTCCTTCCTTTAACTGGAAGAAGAATCTGGATGACAGCACGATCGCACGTTTTCAGGATGAGCTGTCGGCGATGGGCTACAAGTACCAATTCATTACGCTGGCCGGTATCCACAGCATGTGGTTCAACATGTTTGATCTGGCGCACGCCTATGCGCAGGGTGAAGGGATGAGGCACTACGTAGAAAAAGTGCAGCAGCCTGAATTTGAGGCGATTAAAGACGGTTATACCTTCTCATCGCATCAGCAGGAAGTGGGTACCGGCTACTTCGATAAGGTGACGAACATCATTCAGGGAGGCGAGTCTTCAGTGACGGCGCTGACGGGATCGACGGAAGAACAGCAGTTCTGATCCTGCTCGGTCAGTGTTCGGCTGGCCGGGTTTCATCGGGAGATCATGATGACGCGTGACCTTGAAAAGCTGGTGGCGCAGACGATCCTGCAAGGGTTTGATGCGCAATATGGACGTTTTCTCGAAGTGACAGCAGGGGCGCAGCAGCGCTTTGAACAGGCTGACTGGCCTGCCGTACAACAGGCAATGAAACAGCGTATTCACCTCTACGATCACCACGTTGGTCTGGTGGTTGAACAGCTGCGCTGTATTACGGGCATTCGCTGCGATGATGCGGATTTTTTGGCTCGCGTGAAGCATATCTATACTCGCTTACTGCCGGACTACCCGCGTTTTGAGATTGCGGAGAGTTTCTTTAATTCCGTCTACTGTCGGCTGTTCAACCATCGGGAACTGACGCCGGATAAGCTGTTTGTTTTCAGCTCTCAGCCTGAACAACGCTTTCGTGAAATCCCCCGGCCTATCGCCAAGACGTTTGTGCCCACTGACGGCTGGCAGAACATGCTGGAAAAGCTGCTGAGCGATGTGCCGCTGCGTTTACCGTGGGAAGATTTGCCGCGTGATATTGGTTATATCACTGTGTATTTGCAGCGTACTTTCTCAGCGGAGCAGCTTGCGCAGGCGACATTACAACTGGCTAATGAGCTGTTTTATCGTAACAAAGCGGCCTGGCTGGTGGGCAAACTGTCGCTCCCTGACGGTGTCTTTCCGTTCCTGTTGCCGATTCACCACAACGAACGCGGGGCGCTATTTATTGATACCTGCTTAACCAGCCAAGCAGACGCCAGCATTGTGTTCGGTTTCGCCCGCTCGTACTTCATGGTGTATGCCCCGTTGCCGTCGGCGCTGGTGGCCTGGCTGCGTGACATTTTGCCGGGGAAGACGACGGCGGAACTTTATCTGGCGATTGGCTGCCAGAAGCACAGTAAAACCGAGTATTACCGCGAATATCTGCACTACATTGCCGAATCAGAAGAGCAGTTTATTATCGCTCCCGGCGTGAAAGGTATGGTGATGTTGGTGTTTACGTTGCCGTCGTTCGATCGCGTATTTAAGGCCATCAAAGATCGTTTCGCGCCGCAGAAAGAGGTAAGTGCAGAGCGGGTCATGGCGTGCTATCAACTGGTGAAAGAGCACGATCGCGTGGGGCGCATGGCGGATACGCAGGAATATGAAAACTTCGTCATCGATAAGCATCGTATCAGTCCAGAGTTGCTGGATGAGCTTTGGCGTGAGGTCCCGGAAAAGCTGGAAGATCTGGGGGATCAATTGGTGATCCGACACTTGTACATGGAGCGCCGGATGACGCCGCTGAACCTCTATCTGGAACAGGCAAGTGCACAGCAGTTGCACGATGTGATTGAAGAATACGGCAATGCCATCAAACAGCTGGCCGCGGCGAATATTTTCCCCGGCGACATGCTATTCAAGAATTTCGGCGTCACGCGTCATGGGCGAGTCGTATTTTATGACTACGATGAAATTTGCTACATGACTGAAGTAAATTTCCGCAAAATCCCGCCGCCGCGTCATCCGGAAGATGAGCTGGCCGCCGAGCCGTGGTACAGCGTCGCGCCGAATGACGTATTTCCCGAAGAATTTCCCCATTTCCTGTGTAGCGACCGCCACATTCGCACGCTGTTTGAGGAAATGCACGGCGATCTGTTTTGTGCGGATTACTGGCGAGCACTACAGCAGCGTATCCGGGAAGGGCACATTGAGGATGTTTACGCCTACCGACGCCGCAAGCGTTTTAGTCAACGTGCTGCAATTTGAGCGTGGCTCGTTATTCGTTATATGTATTCTGTCTCAGAGAGCGTTTCGTGCGCCACACCGCAGCCATTTACATGCGATACCGTATACGCGCCCGACGTAGGGCGGCTCAGTCGCCGCCGCCCTACGAACCCAGGCTTCCGGCTAAATTATGCCGCTACGCGGTTCCATCGATGCTCTTGGCCGCTAGTCGAGCCGCCAGTGACGCGTTCCCGACGCGGCACTGGCTTTCGCGACGTCCTGTCGCTCACTCGGCGGTCAAGTTCACCGCTGCATAATTTTCATGCCGGGTAATAGTAAAGCCCACCATAATTGGCAGCTTATTACGAGGAATACACCTTATTCATAACCCACTGTATTCCTGCATGACCTGCTTCGCAGCTTTGATCACCAGCGCGCCGAGTTCTGTGACGCGGTCGTCCGTTATGCGTGACACGGGGCCGGAGATGGAAATGGCGGCGAACGCTTCATGATGTTCATCCAGAATGCAGGCCGCGATACAGCGCAGCCCTAGCGCGTGCTCTTCGTCATCGAACGAATAGCCCTGCTTGCGAATCAGCGACAGGTTTTCTTTCAACGCTTGTGGCGAGCTGAAGGTATGTGGCGTGTAGCCGTGCAGCCCTTTCTTGTGTAGCAATTGAGTGACCAGTGCATCGGGCAAATGCGCCAGAAAGGCTTTCCCGGCACCGGAAGCATGCATCGGCAACTTACCGCCAATCGGTGCAGACATACGCATCAGCGCCGTACACTGCACCTGATCGATGATAATCGCCTGGCTATCGGTCTGATCGAGCACGGCCAGATTGACGGTTTCACCAGAATCTTCCATTAACTTGCGTACTATCGGATGCACAATCGCCAGCAGGTTGCGGCTTTGCAGAAAGCTGCTGCCGACGATAAACGCGTGTGAAGCAATCGTCCACAGGCCCAAATCGCCAACCTGACGCACAAAACCCTGTTGCTGCATGGTGGTGAGCAGACGGTGGGTCGTGGAATTCGGTAAACCGGCCTGCTGAGCGAGATCGGTTAGCGCCACGCTGCCGTTGGCTTTGGCGATATATTCAAGCAGCGTCAGGCCACGGGTCAACGACTGCACCTGCCCGGTCGGTTGTGCAGCGGTGCTCGCGCTGGCTCTGGGTTTTTTCCCGCGTTTAGCTGGCTCTGGTGGCGTCATGGCGTCGATTCCTTTTTATGGTAATGGAATTGATTTTCGTTTTTTCACCGCAGAATGCAACTCTTCTTTCTCTGCACTTTTTATCGGCAAATGACCTGAAAAAGTCTCATGCTACACCGCGTTAGCGTGCTCACAACTTATGCTAGGATAGACGCAATATATCGTATTTATTGGCCGGGGATGGGGTTCGCGTGAGTAATCGGGTAGACGAATTGCGGCGTCAGTTGGCGCAACGCATTATGGTGCTGGATGGTGGTATGGGAACCATGATCCAGGGTTATCGCCTGCAGGAAGCAGATTATCGCGGTGAGCGCTTTGCTGACTGGCCGAGTGATGTGAAGGGAAATAACGATCTGCTGGTGCTAACCAGGCCGCAGGTGATTAGCGAAATCCATGACGCCTATCTGGAAGCCGGTGCCGACATTCTCGAAACCAACACCTTCAACGCCACCACCATTGCGATGGCGGACTATGATATGCAGGCGTTGTCGGCGGAAATTAATACCGTTGCTGCACAGCTGGCGCGTGCTAGCGCGGACAAATGGACGGCCTTAACACCGGATAAGCCACGTTATGTTGCCGGTGTGCTTGGCCCGACGAACCGTACCGCGTCGATCTCTCCCGATGTTAACGATCCGGCATACCGTAACGTCAGTTTTGATCAACTGGTGGAAGCGTATCGCGAATCGACACGAGCCTTGATCGCAGGCGGTGTCGATCTGATCATGATCGAAACCATCTTCGATACGTTGAACGCTAAAGCGGCGAGCTTCGCGGTAGAAAGCGAGTTTGAGGCATTAGGCATCGAGCTGCCGGTGATGATTTCCGGCACGATCACGGATGCGTCAGGGCGTACGCTATCCGGCCAGACAACAGAAGCGTTTTACAACTCCTTACGTCATTCCCGTCCGCTCTCTTTTGGCCTGAACTGTGCGCTGGGGCCGGATGAACTGCGTCAGTATGTCGCTGAGCTGTCACGTATTTCAGAATGCTATGTGAGTGCGCATCCGAACGCAGGGCTGCCCAACGCCTTTGGAGAATACGATCTGGATCCGGCCGATATGGCGAAACATATCGGCGAATGGGCGCGATCCGGTTTTCTGAATATCGTCGGTGGCTGCTGCGGATCGACACCCGCGCATATTGCTGCGATGGCAAAAGTTGTTGAAGGTGTACCGCCGCGCAAGCTGCCAGAGATTTCGGTGGCTTGCCGCCTATCCGGTCTGGAACCGCTGAATATCGATGCCAACACGCTGTTTGTTAACGTCGGGGAGCGGACGAACGTCACCGGCTCCGCCCGTTTTAAGCGTCTGATCAAAGAAGAAAAATACAACGAAGCGCTGGATGTTGCCCGTCAGCAGGTGGAAAGCGGCGCGCAAATTATCGACATCAACATGGATGAAGGCATGCTGGATGCGGAAGCGGCGATGGTCCGATTCCTGAACCTGATTGCCGGTGAACCGGATATTGCCCGGGTGCCGATCATGATCGATTCCTCTCGGTGGGAGGTGGTTGAGAAGGGGCTTCAATGTATTCAGGGCAAGGGCATTGTTAACTCGATTTCCATGAAAGAAGGCGTTGAGGCCTTTGTGCATCACGCCAAACTGGTACGGCGCTACGGCGCGGCTGTGGTGGTGATGGCGTTTGATGAAGTCGGTCAGGCGGATACTCGCGCCCGTAAAATTGAAATTTGTCGCCGGGCGTACCGTATCCTGACGGAAGAAGTCGGTTTCCCACCGGAAGATATCATTTTCGATCCGAACATTTTTGCTGTGGCAACGGGGATCGATGAGCACAACAACTACGCGGTGGATTTCATCGAAGCCTGTGCGGACATCAAGGCGCAGCTGCCGCATGCGATGATCTCCGGCGGGGTATCCAACGTTTCCTTCTCATTCCGCGGTAACGATCTGGTGCGTGAAGCGATCCACGCTGTCTTCCTCTATCACGCGATCCGCAACGGCATGGACATGGGGATCGTGAATGCCGGTCAGTTGGCGATCTATGACGATCTCCCTGCGGAATTACGCGATGCGGTGGAGGATGTGATCCTGAACCGTCGCAGCGATGCCACCGAGCGCATGCTCGAACTGGCAGAAAAATATCGCGGCAGCAAAACGGAAGATGAAGGGAATAAAACGCAGGCGGAATGGCGCGGCTGGGATGTGAAGAAGCGTCTGGAATATTCGCTGGTGAAAGGCATTACCGAATTTATTGAGCTGGATACCGAAGAAGCGCGCCAGCAGGCCGCACGGCCGATAGAGGTGATTGAAGGCCCGCTGATGGATGGCATGAACGTCGTCGGCGATCTGTTCGGCGCGGGGAAAATGTTTTTGCCGCAGGTCGTGAAATCCGCTCGCGTCATGAAGCAAGCGGTGGCCTATCTCGAACCCTACATTGAAGCCAGCAAAGCCAAAGGCACGTCAGCTGGGAAGATCCTGCTGGCGACGGTAAAAGGCGACGTTCACGATATCGGTAAGAATATCGTCGGTGTGGTGCTGCAATGTAACAACTACGAAATTATCGATCTGGGCGTGATGGTGCCGACGGACAAGATTCTGAAGACCGCACGCGAAGAAAAGGTCGATATTATCGGGTTGTCCGGGCTGATTACGCCGTCGCTGGACGAAATGGTCAACGTGGCGAAAGAGATGGAGCGTCAGGGTTTCACGCTGCCGCTGCTGATTGGTGGGGCGACGACGTCTAAAGCACATACTGCCGTGAAGATTGAGCAGAACTATAGCGGCCCGACGGTCTACGTGCAGAATGCGTCCCGGTCTGTTGGTGTGGTGTCAGCGCTGCTGTCCAGTACGCAATATGACGACTTTGTTGCGCGTACCCGTAAAGAGTACGAAACCGTGCGTATTCAGCACGCGCGTAAAAAACCGAGAACGCCGCCCGTTACGCTGGAAGCGGCTCGCGCTAACGCTTCCGATTTGGATTGGGAGAACTACACGCCGCCAGTTGCGCATCGGCTGGGCGTGCAGGCAGTGACAGCCAGCATCGAAACGCTGCGCAACTACATCGACTGGACGCCGTTCTTTATGACCTGGTCGCTGGCCGGGAAATATCCCCGCATTCTGGAGGATGAGGTGGTGGGTGAAGAGGCCAAGCGCCTGTTTGCCGATGCCAACGCGATGCTGGACGACTTGTCCGCACGCGGTGCGCTGAATCCGCGTGGTGTGGTGGGTTTATTCCCAGCGAACCGCGTTGGCGATGACGTAGTGATTTATACCGATGAACGGCGTGAAACGGTGCTGTCAGTGAGCCACCATCTGCGTCAGCAGACGGAGAAAACCGACTTCCCGAACTACTGCCTGTCTGATTTTGTGGCACCGAAGTCCAGCGGCAAGCCGGACTATCTCGGGGCGTTTGCGGTGACCGGTGGGCTGGAAGAAGATACGTTGGCCGATCAGTGGGAAGCGCAGCATGATGATTACAACAAGATCATGGTGAAGGCGATCTCCGACCGTCTGGCGGAAGCCTTTGCGGAATACCTGCATGAGCGTGTGCGTAAAGTCTACTGGGGCTATGCGCCGAATGAGAACCTCAGTAATGAGCTGCTGATCCGCGAGAACTATCAGGGCATCCGTCCTGCACCGGGTTATCCTGCTTGCCCGGATCACACGGAAAAAGTGCAAATCTGGCAGTTGCTGGATGTGGAAAAGCATACCGGCATGAAGCTCACCGAATCCTATGCCATGTGGCCGGGCGCGTCGGTATCCGGCTGGTATTTCAGCCACCCCGACAGTAAATACTTCGCCGTCGCGCAAATCCAACACGATCAGGTAGCGGATTACGCGGTGCGTAAAGGGATGGAAGTGAGTGAGGTGGAGCGCTGGTTGGCGCCGAATCTCGGCTATGATGCCGATTAAGATGCCAGTAAAAGAAATAATATCTGTGGGTTAACAAGTGTTGGTTTTCAACTGGCGTTAAAATTCTGCTGAGGTGGGCGTGGCCGCCGGGTGAGCCGCATGGATAATGAGATGGACGCTCCATCTTAACGGCATCAGATGTGCCAGAGTATGAGTGTCAAATC
>NZ_JBIXKO010000032.1:0-10081 GCF_044751765.1 Pectobacterium sp. CHL-2024
AATCGCAAGGTTGATAGCCTTAGCGCCCTGCGGAAGCTCACTCTGTTTCATGTAGTGATAGCTCATCACTACGTGAGAAAGATACAAGCGCCCTGCGTCGGGCGCGTGCTATGAAGTAGCATGAAAATGCCGGTATCATTGCGCACGAAATTGTCTCTTAGTCAGCATAAAAAAGCGTTACTAAGAAGCCACCTTTTACCAAAGGAAAGCTGGATTAGTCATGTTGGCTTTTGTCTTTCCCACATTACCCTTCATTTCTTCGCACACTATTTCGTCAAAAATGATGCGCGTCACATTTATTTCTTTCTGCATTTTTTACTTGCATTCTCTCCCAGCCTTGCTGCATCTGGGTTCGCGTCAATTGGTATAAGGTCAACTGAAAATCATATATCTTGTGTGGTTGAAATTTAAAACACCCACATCTAGTATTCTTTGTGTGGCGCTCGCGTAACGGGTCGCTACCCAGTGGATCGGTTCGGGTGCACATGCCCTGAAGATAGCCGCTCCGACATACTTCTTTCACGCCAAAGGGTAAATACGAATCATGCGTATTACTATTTTCACTAAGCCAGATTGTGTTCAATGCAACGCCACATGCCGTGCGCTGGACAAGCAAGGAATTAACTATCAACTGGTGGACTTAACTGAAGATGAACAGGCGTTGCAGCAGGTAAGAGCGTTGGGCTATCAACAGGTACCCGTCGTGATGACGGCCGACGATCATTGGAGCGGCTTCCGCCCGGATAAGATCAGTACTCTGAACGCCGCCCTGCAATTGCAGTAAGGGGGCAATATGAACCCGCTGGTCTATTTCTCCAGCCAGTCGGAAAACACGCATCGCTTCATTTCCAGGGTTGGCTTGCCAGCCCTGAGAATTCCGATAGCGACAGAACAGCCTGCATTGAAAGTTGATCGCCCCTATATTCTGGTTGTCCCCAGCTACGGCGGAGGCAGCACGAAAGGGGCTGTGCCGCGTCAGGTCATCATCTTTCTCAACGATCCGCATAATCGCGCTTATCTGCGCGGCGTGATTGCCGCAGGCAATACTAATTTCGGTGCAGCGTACTGCATCGCTGGCGACATCATTGCGCAGAAATGTCAGGTGCCTTACCTGTACCGCTTTGAATTGCTCGGCACGGCAGAAGACGTTGCAAACGTGCGTAAGGGAGTAACTGAATTTTGGCAACAACAGACCACGTGAGTGCAAAGGCAACCAAGGCAGACGCAGATGCCCACTCACTCGATTACCACGCATTGAACGCGATGCTCAACCTCTACGACGCAGAGGGGAATATCCAGTTCGAGATGGATAAGCTCGCGGCGCGCCGTTATTTCCTACAGCATGTAAACCAGAACACCGTGTTCTTCCACAATCTGGAAGAAAAGCTGCGTTATCTGGTGGAAGAAGGCTACTACGAAGCGGAAGTGCTGGATCAATATCAGTTCGATTTCATCAAGAGTCTTTTCCAGCAGGCCTACGCTCACAAGTTCCGCTTTCAAACCTTTCTGGGTGCGTTCAAATACTACACCGGCTATACGCTAAAAACCTTTGACGGCAAGCGCTATCTGGAGCGCTACGAAGATCGCGTTTGCCTTGTGGCGTTGACTCTCGCTAAAGGGGACACGGCACTCGCTAGCGCGCTGGTCGATGAAATCATCAGTGGACGCTTCCAGCCCGCCACTCCCACGTTCCTCAATTGTGGTAAAAAGCAGCGCGGCGAACTGGTCTCCTGCTTCCTGCTGCGCATTGAAGACAATATGGAGTCGATTGGTCGAGCAATTAACTCCGCGCTTCAGCTGTCAAAACGCGGCGGCGGCGTGGCCTTCATGCTCAGCAACATCCGCGAAACCGGTGCGCCGATCAAACGTATTGAAAACCAGTCGTCCGGCATTATCCCTATCATGAAAATGCTGGAAGATGCATTCTCCTACGCCAACCAGCTTGGTGCGCGCCAAGGCGCGGGGGCAGTGTACCTCAATGCACACCACCCCGATATTCTGCGTTTTCTGGATACCAAGCGGGAAAATGCCGATGAGAAAATCCGCATCAAGACGCTGTCTTTAGGTGTGGTCATTCCCGATATCACGTTCCAGTTGGCGAAGAATAATCAGGTGATGTACCTGTTCTCGCCCTATGATGTCGAGCAAGTTTATGGCGTGCCGCTGTCAGAAATTAGCGTCACCGAAAAATACTATGAGATGGTCAACGACAAGCGCATCCGTAAATCCCAAATTAAGGCGCGCGAATTCTTCCAGATCCTCGCTGAGATCCAGTTCGAGTCCGGTTATCCCTACATGATGTTTGAGGATACGGTGAATCGCGCGAACCCGATTCACGGCCGTATCAATATGAGTAACCTGTGCTCTGAGATTTTGCAGGTCAACGAGGCCAGCCTGTACGACGACGATCTTGGCTACAGCCACATCGGTAAAGACATCTCCTGTAACCTCGGTTCGATGAATATTGCCAATGCGATGGCCTCGCCCGATTTCGGCCAGACAGTTGAAATGGCGATCCGCGCGCTGACCGCCGTTTCCGATATGAGCCACATCAGCTCTGTGCCGTCCATAGAAAAAGGCAACGACCAATCGCACGCCATTGGTTTAGGTCAGATGAACCTGCATGGCTATCTGGCGAAAGAACGGATTTTTTACGGCACAGAAGAAGCCGTCGATTTCACCAACATTTATTTCTATACCGTTGCTTTCCACGCAATTCGGGCATCGAATGTCTTAGCGATAGAGCGGAATCAGCGCTTCTCAGGCTTTGAACTCTCAAAATACGCTACGGGTGAGTATTTTGATAAGTACATCGAGCAAATCTGGGAACCCACAACAACACGCGCACGTGAGCTGTTTGAACAGGCTGGCATCCACATTCCCACTCAGCAGGACTGGGCAGCGCTGCGCGAATCCGTGATGGCGCACGGCATTTATAACCAGAACTTGCAGGCAGTTCCGCCGACCGGTTCGATTTCATATATCAACCACTCGACGTCCAGCATCCACCCGATTGTGTCACGTATCGAAATTCGTAAAGAGGGCAAGATTGGTCGCGTCTACTACCCTGCCCCTTACATGAACAATAACAATCTCGAGTATTACCAGGATGCCTATGAGATTGGGCCGCAGAAGATTATCGACACCTATGCCGCCGCCACGCAGCACGTCGATCAGGGGCTGTCGCTGACGCTGTTTTTCCGCGATACCGCCACCACGCGCGACATCAATAAAGCGCAGATCTACGCCTGGACCAAAGGCATTAAGACTATTTATTACATTCGCATACGACAGATGGCGCTGGAAGGCACCGAAGTTCAGGGCTGTGTGTCCTGTGCGCTCTAAGCCATCGCGGAAGGAAATCGAAGCATGACCGCACTCACTCGCGTCCAGGCGATTAACTGGAACAAAATTGAAGACGACAAAGATTTGGAAGTCTGGAACCGGCTGACGTCTAACTTCTGGCTGCCAGAAAAGGTGCCACTTTCTAACGATATTCCGTCGTGGAGTACGCTGAATGCCCGCGAGCGTCAGTTGACGATCCGTGTCTTCACTGGACTAACGCTGTTAGATACCATCCAAAATACGCTAGGCGCACCAACACTCATGCCCGATGCTGTGACGCCACATGAAGAAGCCGTGCTGTCTAACATCAGCTTTATGGAAGCGGTGCATGCTCGTTCGTACAGCTCTATTTTCTCGACGCTGTGTCTAACCAGCGAAGTTGATGATGCGTATCGCTGGAGCGAAGAGAATACGGCGCTACAGAAAAAGTCCGACATTATTCTGTCGCACTACCGCAGTGACGATCCGCTGATGAAGAAAGTCGCCAGCGTGTTTCTGGAGTCGTTCCTGTTCTACTCGGGGTTCTACCTGCCTATGTACTGGTCAAGCCGTGCCAAGCTGACCAACACGGCGGATTTGATCCGGCTTATCATCCGCGATGAAGCGGTACACGGCTACTATATTGGCTACAAATTCCAGCGCGGCTTAGCGAAGGTCGATTCCGCTCGTCAGCAGCAGGTGAAAAATTTCGCCTACGACCTTCTACAGGATTTGTATGACAATGAGGTGTTATATACGCAGGAACTCTATGACGGCGTCGGCTGGACGGAAGATGTGAAGAAATTCCTCCACTACAACGCGAACAAAGCGCTGATGAATCTGGGTTATGAAGCGCTGTTCCCCGCCAGCATGACGGATGTGAATCCCGCGATTCTCTCAGCGCTATCGCCAAACGCGGATGAGAACCACGACTTCTTCTCTGGCTCGGGTTCATCTTATGTGATCGGTAAAGCCGTCAACACTGAAGACGAAGACTGGGACTTCTAAAAAAACGGCCGCTGCTTTTCGGGTGGCCGCGTTTTTCTCCAAACGCTTCTCTACAGTCTTTTTTCGATAAACCCAGAAATGAAAAAACCCTGAACCATTTCTGATTCAGGGCCTTCATATAAGTGGCGGAACGGACGGGGCTCGAACCCGCGACCCCCTGCGTGACAGGCAGGTATTCTAACCAACTGAACTACCGCTCCACTCGTGCTCACTGAGCGGGATGAATACTAAGATGACGGCACTATTACGTCAATGCTTTTTATAACTAACCGTTTCTGTTTGCTTATAATTTCATCTTGCTGGCTATTCTCTCACCCGCAGTGCGATCAGCCGATTCTTTTTACTGCGCAAAAGGCGAATATCACGGCGATGCTATTCTGCCCGCCACAGGCAACTCCCGCCTTTTTTAGCAATCAGATCGAGACGTTGTTCATGCGCTAATAGCTCTGCCTCATCAGCGTAAAGTACCTTTAACGCCGATTGAGGGCGGACGATTCTCTGGATCGTTTCGGTATTCTCGCTCTTCTGCTGCGTTTCACCTTCCATCGAAAAAGTCAGTGACGTCTGACCACCGGTCATCGCCAGATAAACCTCTGCCAGAATCTCGGCATCGAGCAATGCGCCGTGCAGCGTACGCTTGCTGTTATCTATCTGGTAGCGATCGCAGAGCGCATCCAAACTGTTACGCTTACCGGGAAAGATCTTCCGCGCCATTAACAGGCTATCAGTGATCTTACAGAACGTCTCCGTCTTAGGAAGATCTCGGTTCAGCAGCCGAAATTCGTAATCCATAAAGCCAATATCAAACGTTGCGTTATGGATGACCAGCTCTGCGCCACGGATAAAATCGAGAAAATCATCCACGATATCCGCATACGTCGGCTTGTCAGCCAGAAACTCATCGCTAATACCGTGTACGTTATACGCTTCGGGATCCACTAAACGATCGGGTTTGATATAGACGTGAAAATGACGGCCCGTCAGGCGGCGGTTAATCACTTCAACCGCACCGATCTCGATAATTTTATGCCCTTCATAGTGAACCCCCAGCATATTCATACCGGTGGTTTCTGTATCCAGGACGATTTGTCGCGTAATTTCAGTGCTCATCGTTTTCGTTTATGTCAGACTTGCCGTTTTTATCATAAGGGAGAGTCTACCAGAGATGCGCAAACAGGTAGAAATTTTCACCGACGGATCTTGCCTCGGTAATCCCGGCCCCGGTGGCTATGGCGCCCTGCTGCGCTACAAGCAGCACGAAAAAGCATTGAGTGCGGGTTATCGTCTTACGACGAATAACAGGATGGAGCTGATGGCCGCAATTGCAGCGCTTGAAACACTAACCACTGACTGTGACGTCGTACTCAGCACAGACAGTCAATATGTTCGTCAGGGAATCACCAGTTGGATTCATAACTGGAAAAAGCGGGGTTGGAAAACCGCCGATAAAAAACCGGTCAAGAACGTCGATCTCTGGCAAAGACTGGATATCGCGATTCAACGTCATTCCGTACGCTGGGAATGGGTAAAAGGGCACGCTGGTCATCCCGAAAACGAGCGCTGTGATGAACTTGCTCGCGCCGCCGCCAGTGCACCAACGCTTGATGACACCGGTTATCAGGCTGAGTAAATCACCGTAGGCGTCCGCCTCATCTTCGATATATCTTTGTTGCGCCCACCGTGCGGCGCACTGATGCTTTGCGCAATCTCGCCCTCATCGGCGTAAACGTCAGCGGAATTGTGCGCTTCCGGGCAATAATCAGCGTCAGACACCCCAACATCGGAATATGTTTATTCAACTTCCCTTTGTTTCTTCGCCATGGCGTAACGTGAAAATGGGTCTGTTCGATAACCTCATAGTTCAATAGCCCCAGCCAGTCCGTAATACGCATTTGAGTAAACATGCGGCTGCAATAAGGATGTTTTTTATTGAGTCTGGGGATCAGTTTACCCAAACCAACCAGGCTGATCGGATTAAACGTGCTCAGGATTAACCAACCATCATCGATCAAGACACGATCAACCTCCCGCAGAATACGATGCGGGTCCGATGAATATGACAGCGTTTGAGCAAGCAGGCAGGCGTCGATCGACTTTTCAGAGAACGGTAATTGATGAGCATCTGCGATGACCTGAAGATTATCGCCGTGTGGAGCAACATTAACCTGATGCGCAATCGCACACTCTGTTACATGGATTTCCGCGCTTAGCGCCCCTACCTTGATAAGATGAAAACCAAAGAGTTTTGACCACCATGGCAACAAAGCCAGTTCAATCGACTCGCGATAAAATTGCCCACAGGTGATATCATCCCATGAGTCAGGTGCAACAATGGTCTGAGGGGTTCGTGCCAATTTCATCTTCTGTTCTCGTCCTCAGGCTGCTAGAAAAAAGAGGTGATGAATGAATCTTATCAGTATCCCCGCACTTCAGGACAACTACATTTGGCTATTGAGCAATAAAGAAAATCGCTGTGTGATCGTCGATCCTGGTGAGGCTCTCCCGGTGCTTAATGCGCTCGATCAGCATTCACTTTTCCCCGAAGCAATCTTGCTCACTCACCATCATAACGACCATGTAGGAGGCGTCAGCGAGCTCCTCAAGCATTACCCTAATCTGCCTGTTTTTGGTCCAAAAGAAACGGCTAAATGCGGCACGACCTACCTGGTGGAAGAAGGAAATACCGTCTCTTTGTTAAATTCGGAATTTTCTGTAATTGAGGTTCCAGGGCACACATCTGGTCATATTGCCTACTACAGTGCGCCATTTTTGTTCTGTGGCGACACCCTATTTTCAGCGGGATGCGGTCGTATTTCTGAAGGCACACCGAGACAAATGCATGAATCTATTCAAAAAATAGCAGAGTTCCCTGATGATACGATAGTGTGCTGCGCTCATGAATACACGCTATCAAACTTAAGATTTTCTAATGCGATATTGCCAGAAGATCCCATTATTGAGGCTTATCTCCATGAAATCAGTCAGATACGAGAAAAATCGCAGTCTAGTTTACCAACGACATTAGGGCTGGAGAGAAGAATCAACCTATTCCTCCGCTGTCATGAAATTGATTTAAAAAGGAAATTATCAAAGGAACCTGAAAATATAGAGAATTGGCAAGCTTTTGAGATGCTACGTAGCAAGAAAGACTACTTCTGAAGGTTTAGGTTGTGCTATTCATCTAATCAAAGTATCCTTGCTCGTCTTTTAAGCAACTATTGACCAACATATGAAGGCTAAAGCGATACTCATCGCCTCAGTCTTGCTGGCGGGTTGTCAGGTCTCACCACATGACACCTCACAACCCAAGCAGCATGCACAGAGTTTGTCTTCGGCAAGTCAAAGTGAAGCAGGAAAGTACACAGGTGGTCGAGAGGCCTCAGCGCGATGGCTAGATGACGATAGCCTCGCGCAACGAGATCTGTGGAACTTCATTGGCGACGAGCTGAAGATGGAGGTTCCGGAAAACGCCCGGATCCGCGAGCAAAAAATGCGTTATTTGAAAAATAAGAGCTATCTCCACGATGTAACATTACGGGCAGAGCCGTACATGTACTGGATAGTCGAGCAGATTAAGCAACGTAAAATGCCGATGGAACTGGTACTGCTACCCATAGTGGAGAGCGCTTTTGATCCAAGTGCCACATCATCCGCCAATGCCGCTGGGCTATGGCAGATTATCCCTGGCACAGGACGCAATTATGGTTTGAAACAAAACCAGTGGTACGACGGACGTCGTGATGTGATTGCGTCTACGACGGCTGCGCTGGATATGATGCAACGACTCAACACGATGTTTGATGGCGACTGGTTATTGACTGTTGCTGCATACAACAGTGGTGAAGGCCGCGTCATGCAGGCGATGAAAGCGAATAAAGCGAAAGGAAAATCAACCAACTTCTGGGCACTGGCGTTACCGAGGGAAACGTCAATCTATGTGCCTAAGATGCTGGCTTTGAGCGATATTCTTAAAAACAGCAAGAAGTATGGCGTGAGTCTGCCGCAGCCCAATGAAAGCCGCGCATTAGCAAAGGTTGAGCTGGGGCAGCAGATAGAGTTGACGCAAGCTGCTGAGATGGCTGGTTTGTCGTTGAATAAGCTGAAGAGCTATAACTCGGGCTATAAACGTAATGTTACCGCGCCAAATGGGCCACATTACATTATGGTTCCTAAAGCTCACGTTGAGCAGTTGAAAGATTCACTGGCTGATGGTGACATCGCAGCGATTCAACCAACACGCTTAGCGCAAACGCAGCCAACACCAGCATCACAGCAGTATAAGGTACGCTCGGGTGATACCTTATCAGCCATTGCGGCACGGCTTAATGTCAGCACGAAAGATTTGCAGAGCTGGAACAATCTGCGTAGCGCTGGTGCGCTCAAGGTTGGCCAGACGTTGCAAGTTGCCAAAGCTTCAGGCAATAGCAGTTCTATCACCTACCAGGTTAGAAAGGGTGATTCACTGGCAAGCATTGCTAAACGGCACGGCGTAAATATCGCTGATGTGATGCGCTGGAATACGGTTATCAACAAGAATGCCAACATCCAGCCAGGCGATCGTCTGACGCTTTATGTTAGCAGCAATATAAAACCTGATTCTTAACGTCATATCAGAATCAGTAACGATAAGCAGCCCTCTACATCTGTAGAGGGCTGTTTTTTTATAGCGATTAACTCAGGCTAAATTCAACGAGCAGTGGGTTATGATCTGAGGCCTGAGTCACCAATACAGAAGACTGGTTAACGGTCAGCTCACGGTAAAAGACGAAATCGAGCGGGCGACCAAACGCCTTTCGCCGTTGGTCATCAACGAATTGTACCTCCTGCAATCCCATCCTTGCCGCAAACCGATTAAGTGCGTTAATACGCTGCTGACTCCACGCATTAAAATCTCCGGCCATAATAGCTGGCCCCTGATGATGTACAAGTTGTTCCCCAATCGCAGCCAACTGCTTGGTATAAACCTCAACACCAAAACTAAAGTTAACCGCATGGATATTGATAACCATCAGCCTCTGGCCATTCTGAAGTGCGTAGACCGTCACCAACGAGGACTTAGCCAAACGCAACAGGGGTTCCCTTTCACGTAAAGGACAGCAATATACTGGCTGAGCAGCTGATAGCGTCATCACACCAGATGGATGCTGCGGGAGAATAATGGCAGGAACCTGATCGGCAGAAAGGTAGTTAGTGGTTGCGAAACGGATGAGTTCTGGCGTGCTTTGCGCTTCCTGCAACAGAACTAGCTGGGTACCTTTACCGAAATTCTGCAACACGGAAAGCCAGTTCATTCGTTGTTGCTTAAAAATGTTCCACACCATTACGCGTAAAACATCACCCTCCAGCAACAATGAGCCTGTCGGTAGCACTTGTCCCGGATAATGCATTTCCCCGGGAGGAAAGATACGTTCAGCTGGTTGGCCGGCAACATACCTCATCGCATAGGTTCTTTTCCGCACGCCTAATCCACTATTGGTTTCAATACTCTAAATACCCTATCAAAAAAGAGCACTCTTTTGTTATAGAATTTTATCGCAGACTTACAATGTACGCTCGGCGATAGGGTAGGAAAAATGAAGTGATCGGCAAAAACAAAAAAGAAGAGAAGGAGAAAGGAACGAATTTATATACAAATTCTAATATTCAAAAATGAAAAAGCCCTAAGCGTTAACTTAGGGCTTTTTCATAATAAGTGGCGGAACGGACGGGGCTCGAACCCGCGACCCCCTGCGTGACAGGCAGGTATTCT
>NZ_JBIXKO010000033.1:0-9116 GCF_044751765.1 Pectobacterium sp. CHL-2024
GCCAAAACCTACCGAAATATGGTGTTGGTTTATTAGCGCTGATTTGTGGGGATCCCTCAGCGCAACGCGGGTTTTTTTATGTTTACAGTCAGGAGATTAAGGCAGGATAGACGGTTGGTCCGCCCCTTCTTTTTCCACTTTCTGAACGATCAGGTGTTCGCGCTTCATACCCAGTTTCAGCGCCAGAGCGGAAGAAACGTAGATAGAAGAGATCGTACCGATGATCACACCGATAAACATCGTCAACGAGAAGCCATGCAACAATGCACCACCGAAGACCATGAGAATCACAATCATCGCCAGCGTGGTCGCCGATGTGATGATGGTACGATGCAACGTCTGTGTCAGAGAGATGTTGGTAATCTCGTAAGGTGTGCCACGACGAACCTTGCGGAAGTTCTCACGAATACGGTCAGATACCACGATCTTATCGTTAAGTGAATAACCAATTACCGACATCAGCGACGCAATGATCGTTAGGTCAATCTCAATAGAGAACAGAGACAGCAGACCCATCGTGATGATCGCATCGTGCGCCAAAGCCAGTACGGCACTCATCGCCAGACGCCATTCAAAACGAAAACCGATATAAATAAGGATAGCAATCAACGCAGACAGCAGCGCCAATGCGCCCGCCTGTGCCAAATCACTCCCCACGCTCGGCCCGACAAACTCAATACGTTTCACCGTCGCATGCTGCTGGAAGGTATCGTTCACCACCTTCAACACTTTGTTACCGAGCGCTTCGTTCTCGCTGCCAGAAACGGGTGGCATACGTACCATTACGTCACGGCTGCTACCGAAATTCTGCACCTGCGGCTCTGAAAATCCAGAGGTCTCTAATGAACTACGCAGGACATCGAGATCGATCGGTTTCTCAAGGTTAATCTCAATGACCGTACCACCGGTAAAATCGAGTCCCCAGTTGAAACCACGTACACCCATAATCGCGATAGAAGCGATAATCAGCAGACCGGAAATGACAAATGCCAATGTGTCCCAGCGCATGAAATCATGGACTTTACGCCCATGATTGAGTTGTTCAATGTTGTATTCCTGTTCCTGTGCCACAACGCACTCCTAGATAGACAGCTTGTTGATACGTTTACCGCCGTAAAGCAGGTTAACGATGGCACGAGTACCGACGATCGCCGTAAACATTGAGGTCGCAATCCCAATCGCAGTCGTGATAGCAAACCCTTTGATAGAACCGGTACCAACCGCATACAGGATGATGACTTTAATCAACGTCGTGACGTTCGCATCAACAATCGAACTGAATGCACCTTTGTAGCCCTCATGAATGGCCTGTTGCACGGAGCGACCATTACTGAGTTCTTCTTTGATACGTTCGTTAATGAGTACGTTAGCATCGACTGCAACCGCCAGCGTAAGCACGATACCCGCGATACCCGGCATGGTCAGCGTCGCCCCTGGCAGCAGCGACATCACGCCGACAATCAGCACCAGGTTAGCAACCAGTGCACTGGTCGCGATGACACCAAACTTCTTGTAGAAGAAGACCATAAAGAGGATCGATGCGATCAAGCCCCACAAACAGGCTTCCAGCCCCTGAGTGATGTTTTGCATCCCCAGCGTTGGTCCAATGGTACGTTCTTCAACAATCTGGATCGGCGCAATCAGCGCACCCGCACGCAACAGCAGAGAAAGCTGACGCGCTTCGTTCGGGTTATCAATGCCGGTAATACGGAAGCTGTTACCCAACCGCGACTGAATCGTCGCTACGTTGATCACTTCTTCGTGTTTTTCCAATATCGAACGGCCAGTCGCATCTTTCTTGCCGCTGTCTTTGTATTCCACAAAGAGCGTCGCCATCAGCTTACCGATACTGTCTTTGGTGAAGTTGGACATGGTGTTGCCACCCGCGCTGTCCAGAGAAATATTCACCTGAGGCTGGTTGTATTCATCCGTACTCGATGTCGAATCGGTAATATGGTCGCCCGTCAGAATCACACGCTTGAACAACACCACAGGTGAGCCGTCACGCATGTTCTTCACTTCAGAGTCGCCCGGCACACGGCCGTTCGCCGCTGCAGTTGCATCAGCATTACTGTTAACCAGACGGAATTCCAGCGTAGCGGTTGCACCAAGAATTTCTTTCGCGCGCGCCGTGTCCTGAATACCCGGTAACTCAACGACGATGCGATCGGCACCCTGACGCTGTACCAGAGGCTCAGCAACACCCAGTTGGTTCACACGGTTACGCAGGATATTGATGTTCTGCTGTACGGCGTATTCACGTGCTTCACGCAGACGTTCGTCAGACATCACTGCGCGTAGCAGGTTGCTGCCGCTGCTGCTGAGAACCAGATTACGGTGACGAGTCGTCAGATAGTTGATGCCCTCATCACGCGTTTGAGCATCACGGAAACGAATTTCGACACCGTAATTATCAATTTTACGCACGGAGGCATAAGGAATGTTCTTCTCACGCAGATCGCTGCGCAAAGAGTCCATGGTTTGTTCTTGTAGTTTACCCAGCGCCGTATCCATATCCACTTCCATCAGGAAGTGAACGCCGCCGCGCAGGTCAAGCCCCAGTTTCATCGGTTCAGCGCCCAACAACCGCAGCCAGGTTGGCGTAGCAGGTGCCAGGTTAAGTGCAACGACGAACTTTTCGCCCAGCTCATTAACGAGCGCTTCACGCGCACGGAGCTGAACATCAGGGTTAGAGAAGCGAGCCAGAATTGCACCGTTTTCCAATGCAATCGACTTACTGGTAATGTTCTGTTCTTTTAAAACATTCTGGACTTGGATCAGCGTCGTTTCGCTGGCGGCGGTTCCCCGCGCGCCAGTAACTTGTACCGCCGGATCCTCACCATATAGGTTAGGAAGTGCGTAGAGCAGGCCGACAAACAACACCACGACCAGCATCAGGTACTTCCACAAAGGATAACGATTTAACACGGCAGTTCCCTTCGGGAAAATCGGAAATTACAGGGCCTTAATCGTGCCCTTCGGCAGCACGGCAGCCACGAAATCACGTTTGATAACCACTTCATTGGTCTCGTTCAACGCAATCGCAATATAGCCAGTTTCGGACACTTTGGTTACGCGACCAACCAGACCACCGGTCGTTAAGACTTCATCGCCCTTGCCGATAGAATCCATTAACTTTTTGTGTTCCTTGGCGCGTTTTTGCTGAGGACGCAGGATCATAAAGTAGAAAATCAGACCAAAAACGGCCAGCATAATAACCAGAGAGTACGGGCTTCCCTGAGCCGGAGCGCCGGTTGCAGCTACAGCATCGGAGATGAAAAGACTCATTTAAATATCCTCTTTTTTGTCAAAAGATAAGCTATCAAAAAGATAAGTTATCAACCTTATAATCGTAAAAACGCTTCACAACAAAATACAATTCATAACAAGATACAATGCATAGCAAACGGACTATCAGCTGCTTGCGGCAACGTCTTTTTCAGCAAGCGGCGGAACCGGTTTGCCTATGCGTTGGTAAAAATCCACCACAAAGTGCTCTAATTTACCCTCTTCAATGGCCTGACGTAAACCTGCCATTAAACGCTGATAATAACGCAAGTTATGAATGGTATTGAGTCGTGCTCCGAGTATTTCGTTGCAACGGTCAAGATGATGCAAGTAGGCGCGGCTATAATTGCGACACGTGTAGCAATCACAGTGTTCATCCAGCGAGCTGACATCATCTTTATGCTTCGCATTACGGATTTTCACTACGCCATCAGTCACGAAGAGATGCCCGTTACGTGCGTTGCGCGTTGGCATGACACAGTCAAACATATCGACACCGCGGCGGACACCTTCGACTAAATCTTCCGGCTTGCCAACGCCCATCAAGTAGCGCGGTTTATCTTCTGGAATCTGCGGGCAAACGTGCTCCAGAATACGGTGCATGTCTTCTTTCGGCTCACCTACAGCCAAACCGCCCACAGCGTACCCATCAAAGCCAATGTCTACCAGCCCTTTTACGGATACATCACGTAAATCTTCGTAAACACTTCCCTGAATAATACCGAACAGCGCATTTTTATTCTCCAGCTCATCAAAACGCTGACGGCTGCGTTTTGCCCAGCGCAGTGACATCTCCATAGAGCGCTTGGCGTAATCCCAATCGGCAGGGTACGGCGTACACTCATCAAAGATCATGACGATGTCGGAACCGAGATCGTGCTGAATCTCCATCGATTTTTCCGGGCTAAGGAAAATCGAGTCCCCGTTGATCGGGTTACGGAAATGCACGCCCTGTTCGGTAATCTTGCGAATATCGCCGAGGCTGAACACCTGAAAACCGCCGGAGTCCGTCAGAATCGGGCCGTGCCAGTTCATGAAGTCGTGTAGATCGCCATGCAGCTTCATGATTTCCTGACCAGGACGCAGCCACAAATGGAATGTATTGCCGAGCAGAATCTGTGCGCCGGTCTCTTTCACTTCTTCCGGCGTCATGCCTTTCACCGTGCCGTACGTCCCCACGGGCATAAAAGCCGGGGTTTCCACTACGCCACGTTCAAAAATCAATCTACCGCGTCGCGCACGGCCGTCCGTTGTTTGTAATTCGTACTTCACTTAGCCTCCGGCATCAGAAAAACAGTCTGATGGTAATGATGTATTAACGCCTGACAGAGCGTGGTCTGTGGCGTTCCTATTATGTGGAAAGTGGGTTTAGCCCACGTTTTCCTGTTCGGCCATCGGATTGTGCGTAATAAACATCGCATCACCGTAGCTGAAAAAACGATATTGCTCTGCCACCGCCTGGCGGTAGGCAGACATCGTGTTCTGGTAACCGGCAAAGGCCGACACCAGCATGATTAACGTCGATTCGGGTAAATGGAAATTGGTCACCAGCGCATCGATAATGCGGTAGTGATAGCCCGGATAGATGAAAATTTTGGTATCGCCGAAGAACGGTTCGATCGCCGCGTTCTGGCTGGCCTGCGCGGCACTTTCCAGTGAACGTACTGAGGTAGTACCAACGGCGATCACACGATTTCCCCGCGCTTTGCACGCCAGAACAGCATCAACGACGTCCTGCGGTACTTCGGCATATTCGGCGTGCATGATGTGATCTTCAATCGTATCGACGCGTACAGGCTGGAAAGTCCCCGCCCCGACATGCAGCGTAACGAACGCCATGTCGATGCCTTTCTCACGAAGCGCGGCCAACATCGGTTCATCAAAGTGCAAGCCCGCCGTCGGTGCCGCTACGGCGCCTGGACGTTGGCTATACACCGTCTGATAAAGCTCACGGTCGGCATCCTCATCCGGCCTGTCGATATACGGTGGTAACGGCATGTGGCCGATATCATTCAGGATCGACAGAACATCGCGAGCATCATCGAAATGCAGCTCAAATAGCGCATCGTGGCGAGCGGTCATCGTGGCCTTGACGCTTTCGTCATCGCCCAGCAGCAGTTCCGTACCCGGTTTTGGCGCTTTTGACGCCCGAACGTGCGCGAGTACCCGATGGTCATCCAGCACACGCTCGACCAGTACTTCCAGTTTGCCGCCGCTGGCTTTACGGCCAAACAGACGAGCAGGAATCACGCGCGTATTGTTGAATACCAGCAGATCGCCGGGATTCAGTTTATCCAGCAAATCGGTAAACACGCCGTGCGTCAGATTTCCCGTCGGCCCGTCCAGCGATAGCAGGCGGCACCCACTGCGTTCTGCTTGTGGATAATGGGCAATCAATGATTCAGGAAGTTCAAACGAAAAATCGGTAACACGCATGGCAATTCACTTAGCTGTAATACATTAAAAATGGGCGGTCTAGTCTAGAGCCGCAAGCGCATGGCTGCAAGAAATAAGCACCTGAGTCGTGGAATGCATGATATCCAATAGAAAAGGTATATACTGTCACGATGAATTTTCTTGCCCACCTCCACCTGGCCACGCTGGCCGACAGCTCCCTATTAGGTAATCTGATGGCGGATTTCGTGCGCGGCAACCCGCAGGACAGCTACGCTGACGAGATCGTCGCGGGTATTCGTCTGCATCGTCGCGTTGATTCGCTGACCGACAGCCTGCCGGAAGTCAAACAGGCGCGTCAGTATTTCAGCGATGAATTCCGCCGCGTTTCGCCGATTACGTTGGATGTGCTGTGGGATCACTATCTTGCGCGTCACTGGCTACAGCTGGTGCCGGACACGCCCTTGCAAGCCTTTATCGACAGCGCGCAATCACAAATCGAGCCGCATCTGGCGCAAACGCCGGAACGCTTTCAGAACCTGAATCGCTATCTGTGGCCGGAACGCTGGATGACCCGTTACGCAGAGCTGCCGTTTATCGCCGATGTGCTACACAGAATGTCGGTACGCCGTCCGAAACTGGCTGCACTGTCCGGCTCTTTTCAGGATATCGAGCAGCACTATCACCAATTTGAAACACTCTTCTGGCAGTTTTATCCACGGATGATGCAATTAGCGAAAGCGCAGCAGCTGTAAGAAAGATCGCAACGTTTCCATTTTTCTACGTAACGTATACCCTAAATAATTCGAGTTGCATGAAGGCGGCAAGCGCACGAATCCCCAGGAGCTTACTCAAGTAAGTGACTGGGGTGAGTAAGAGTAGCCAACGCACAAGCAGCTTGAAGTATGACGGGTATTGTCCTTTCCATCAAAAGGGTTAATCTAGCCCCTTGAAAGGAAATAGCGATGAGTTCAATAGACAGAAGCTATCTCATTGATTGGTCTCTTTGCCTGTATTCACTTAGGCAGAGTCCCTATACTACTCGCTGTTTTTTATATCATCCGATCATTAACCGCTATCTACAGGAGTAATTATGGTCCTGGTAACTCGTCAAGCCCCAGACTTCACCGCAGCTGCCGTTTTAGGCAGTGGCGAAATCGTCGAAAATTTCAACCTGAAGAAGCACATCAACGGTAAAGCTGCCGTGATCTTCTTCTGGCCGATGGACTTCACCTTCGTTTGTCCGTCAGAGCTGATTGCTTTCGATCACCGCTATGCCGAGTTCAAGAAACGCGGTGTAGAAGTGGTTGGCGTTTCCTTCGACTCCGAGTTTGTTCACAACGCATGGCGTAAAACCCCTGTGGACAAAGGCGGCATCGGCGAAGTGCAATACGCGATGGTTGCTGACATCAAGCGCGAAATCCAGAAGGCCTACGGCATTGAGCACCCAGAAGTCGGTGTTGCACTGCGTGGTTCTTTCCTGATCGACAAAAACGGCGTAGTTCGTCACCAGGTGGTGAACGATCTGCCGCTGGGTCGTAACATCGATGAAATGCTGCGTACCGTTGATGCCCTGCAATTCCACGAAGAGCACGGCGAAGTATGCCCGGCGCAGTGGGAAAAAGGGAAATCCGGTATGGGCGCGTCACCAGACGGCGTAGCAAAATACCTGTCTGAGAACGCAGACAAGCTGTAATTCCTCATCCTGCCGACATGGCAATATGATGGCCAAGCCAGTCGCGATGCGACTGGCTTTTTCTTTGCCCGCAATTTATCCCTCTGTTCTTCTTCACCTCTCACCGTCTCTTCCGTGCGATATCTTAAATAATACAAAAGGTTGACTAGGGGCGCTAAATCCTTAGCCTTAAAGCCACATCGTGTTCATGCACGACAGATTCACTGGAATAAAAGGAGAACGCATGCAACAAAATCTCGCGCTATGGCTGAGAGAAGCTGGAATACAACACGCTAGCCTCATTGCGTTACTGATTGTTCTTGGGCTGATATTGCTCATTTCTGCCGTCATCCACCTGATTTTTCATCAGGTTGTGCTGAAAAGAATGGTACTGCGCTCACTCAATAAGCCGGGAAAAACCGAGGGACACGGGTGGAAGCAGGCGCTGACGCAACACAACTTATTTAACCGGCTGGCCTTCTTGCTACAAGGGGTGATCCTGAATATTCAGGTCTTTGTGTGGCTTCCCTCGCAGAGTGAAACCCGTGAAGCGCTAATCATCTGTTCCCAGGTGTGGATCATGGTTTTTGCGCTGCTGTCCTTGTTCTCGCTCCTCGATGTTCTGCTCAACGTTTCCGCCCGCACCAAAGTCGCCAGCCAGCTGCCGCTGCGCGGTATCTTCCAGAGCCTGAAACTGATCGCCACTATTGTCATCAGTATTATGGTGGTGTCACTACTCATCGGGAAATCGCCGCTGATTCTAATCAGTGGGTTAGGCGCAATGGCCGCCGTCCTGATGTTGGTGTTCAAAGATCCGATTATGGGATTGGTCGCGGGCATCCAACTCTCCGCCAATGACATGTTAACGCTGGGAGACTGGCTCGAAATGCCGAAATACGGCGCTGACGGGGCCGTTATCGATATCGGGCTGACGACGGTAAAAGTGAGAAACTGGGACAATACCGTCACCACCATTCCCACCTACGCGTTAGTCTCCGATTCTTTTAAGAACTGGCGTTCGATGTCCGAATCTGGGGGCAGGCGCATCAAGCGTAGTATCAATATCGATACCACCAGCGTGCATTTTATGACGGAAGACGAACAGGCGCGCTTACTGCGCAGCAAGCTGCTGTCGCCTTATATTCAGAATAAGAAGAGTGAACTGGATCAGCATAATGCCCAGTCCGACTCCGACCTGACATCACCGCTGAACGGCCGTCGTTTGACGAATTTAGGCACGTTCCGCGCCTACCTTCAGGTTTATCTGCGCACGCATCCGGGTATTCATAAAGGGATGACGTTGATGGTGCGGCAGCTTGCGCCAACGTCAGAAGGGGTACCGCTGGAGATTTATGCGTTTACCAACACAACCGCCTGGGTCGATTACGAAAGCATTCAGTCTGATATTTTCGACCATATCTTTGCGATCTTACCGGAGTTCGATCTCCGCATTCATCAAATCCCAACCGGCCACGATATGCGGGTCATGGCGCAGCAAATGACGGCCCCGAAAGCGTAATATCTCATGCAAAGGAACGAAAGCGGCTGACACCGAATGAAAACGGGAGTAACGGAATAGAAGAGTAAAGCGTTTGCGCCAGGGACAAAAACGTCAGGAACGTTTTTGAACGTCGCTTGCGACGGCCCTGCAAGGGTGAATCTCAGGGATGAGATTCATATCTGCGCAATCCGAGCGTACAGCTACCGTCTTGAGCGTCAAGCTGCTGTAGCGTAATTCTCGTCATACTTTTGCTGTTTC
>NZ_JBIXKO010000034.1:0-8924 GCF_044751765.1 Pectobacterium sp. CHL-2024
GCTGTTCATGACGCCCTTGGGTTTACCGGTGGAGCCGGAGGTGTAGATGACGTAGGCCAGATGATGGGCGTCGAGTCCGGCGATGTCGGGGTTGTGGTCACTCCGCGTGCTGAAGTCGGCGGTATCGAGCAGGATGAGCGGGAGTTCACCGGTCTGAAGCTCGTGGCGGCCGGCCTGGGTGAGCAGGGCGACGGGGGCGGCATCATCGAGCATGTAGGCGAGACGCTCGGCAGGGTAACCGGGGTCAAGCGGAACATAGGCGGCCCCGGCCTTGAGAATGCCGAGGAGTCCGATGACCATGTCGAGAGAGCGCTCGACGCAAATGGCGACGCGGTCATCGGGCTGGACGCCGAGTGAAAGCAGGTGGTGCGCGAGCTGGTTGGCACGGCGGTTGAGTGCGTCATAGGAGAGGTGCTGGTCTTCAAAGAGGACGGCGATGGCCTCGGGTGTGCGAGCGGCCTGGTCTTCAACGAGCTGATGGATAAGCGCATCCTGCGGGAAGTCGGCGTCGGTGGCGTTGAAGTCGACCATGACCTGCCGGCGTTCGCTGTCAGGTAGGATCGGCAGCGTCATGATAGGACGCTCTGGCTCCGTGGCCAACGCCTCAATTAACGCCTGAATCGCGGTTTCCAGATACTGGGTGATACGGCTAGAGTCAATTTCTGGACTGGTTTGGGCAACCAGACGGAAATTTTTACCGAGATCGTCCACCGATATGGTTAACGGGTAGTTGGTGCGTTCCTCCACGGTTAATTGACGCATACCCTGCCAGACTCTGGTGGCCGTATCGTTGTTAGCTGCACTGTGCTGACTATGACGGAAGTTGAATAACGTACTGAATAGCGGCATTGGCGGCATGACGCCACTGCATCGTTGTGCCAGCGCCAGCGGCGTTTGTTCATGCTCCAGAAGCGAGATGAGTTCATCATAGGTTGAGCGTACGACATCAATTGTGCTGCGGTCGTTAAGGGAAATGCGCAGCGGCAGTGTGTTAATAAACATCCCCATTACTCTGTCTGCGCCATCCGTACCTTGTAAACGCCCAAGCAGGACGGAACCAAACACCACATCATCGCTGTTGCTGACATGGGCTAACACCTGTGCCCAGGCCACATGGAATAGGACGCTGGGGCTGACGCCCAGTCGGTTTGCCCGGTGGCGTATTGCTTGTGCTAATGCAGGCTCAAGATACTGCATGGTTTCGTCCACATGCTCGCCAGCCGTTTTTATATCGATCAGACCAAAAGGCGCGGTTGGTGCCTCTACATCGGCCAACCGGGAGCGGAAATACGCTTCATGAGCGGACATGGGCACACTTAAAATCTGAGCGATAAAGTTACGGTAAGGCAGCGGCGTTGGCAGATCATCATCATGGCCCTGCAAGATTGTGCGTATCTCGTCAATCATCAGGGCGAGCGTGATGTGGTCACAGACCAGATGATGGAAGCCTAGCGCCAGCAGCCATTCCTGATTGGCTGCATCGTGAGCGATATCCGCGGTGAGCAACGGTGCCTGACTCAGATTGATACGGCGCGTATGCGAGCTGGTATGGGCGCGTAGCTGACCGAGCACATCATCGTCCGAGTCGATCTCCAGCGTGTTTATCGGTAACTGTGCATGACGCCAGACCACCTGGACAGGCTGGCTAAGTCCCTGCCAACAGACGGCGGTGTGCAGGATGTCATGGCGTTCGATAACGCGTTGTAGTGCGCTGAGGAAAGTATCAAGGCGTTCACGGCTATCAAAAGCAATCACGGTTTGCGACAGGTAGGTATCTCCCTGTTCCTGAAGCAGATAATGGAACAAGATCCCTTCTTGCAGCGGCGCGAGCGGGTAAATGTCCTGCACATTGGCCGCGCCGCCGGGAACGGTCGCGACAATCGCGTCAATATCACGCTGAGAAAGTGAAATCAGCGGCAGCAGTTCCGGTGTAATGGCTGTGCAGTCCGGTGAAATCAGGACGGAAGGAACGACCAGAGGTTGTTTTGAGCGATTGGTAAGTATGGCCTGTGCCATATCGCAGAGCACAGGAGCGGAGAACACGCTACGAACGTCCAGTGTCTGGCCGATATTGCGTAACCGCTCAATCAGGCTGACTGCCATCAAGGAATGGCCACCAAGCTCGAAGAACTGGTCATGGCGACCAACGCGGTCCAGCCCCAGGAGATCTTGCCAGATCTGGGCCAATGCGGTTTCGAGTTCTCCTTGCGGTGCGACATAGCCGCGTGTTGCGACGGCTGATTGATCCGGCGCGGGTAGCGCTTTGCGGTCAATCTTGCCGTTTGGCGTAAGTGGGAAGGCATCGAGCGTGACAAAAGCACTGGGGACCATGTACTCAGCCAACTGTTCGGCCAACTGCTGACGCAGATCGGCGGGATTGAGATCGGTGTCAGGCTGAGAGCGAAGGTAGGCAACCAGACGCATATCTCCGGGGATGTCTTCGCGCGCGGCGACCACCGCTTCCTGCACGTTAGGAAGCTGCATGAGGCGTGCCTCAATCTCACCCAGTTCAATACGGAAGCCGCGTACCTTGACCTGGAAATCGTTACGACCCAGATAGTCGATATTACCGTCCGGCAGCCAGCGGCCGAGATCGCCGGTTTTGTACATTCGGGCTTCTGGTTCGTGTGAGAAGGGATCGGGAATAAAATGTTCTGCCGTCAGATCTGGGCGATTCAGATAGCCCCGTGCCACGCCTGCGCCGCCGATGTGAATTTCCCCGGCGACGTTGAGCAGAGCTGGACGTCCCTGCGGATCCAAAATATAGATTTGGCTATTGGCGATAGGGTGACCAATTGGCACGGTGAATCGCTTGTGGAACGTCTCGGACGACGCCACAGGGTAGACGGACGCCCACACGGCGGCTTCTGTGGGACCATATTCGTTATACAGTGCGGTTGACAGACCGAGCTGTTCAATCGCGGTGTGGATTTCCGGTGGGCAGCGTTCACCCGCCACAATCAGCGCTTGCAGAGAGGTCAGTTCCTCATTGTGGCTCATCTGCAAGAGGCTCAGGGCCAAAGACGGCACGCACAAAAGACAGCAAATGCGGTGCTCATGAAGCATATGTAAAATGGCCGCCGGATCGACGGTTATCGTCTGTTCTGGCAGATACAGGCTTCCTCCGCGCGTGAGCGTGCCAAATACGCTGGCAAGCGCGCTGTCAAAGGCAATGGAGGACAGCAGCAATACCCGTTCGAACGGGGGATAGGTTAACTGTCGGGCGTAAGTCGAGGCCACAATGTTGCGGTGCTCAACCATGACGCCTTTGGGTTTCCCTGTCGAACCCGAGGTATAAATGATGTAGGCCAGATGGTGAGGCGTCAGCCCGAACGTCTGGGCCTCAGGATTACTCTCTGGGTAGGCGTCGAACAGGGAAACGTTATCCAGCAGAATTGTCGGCAGATCGCAACGCAACGACTCAAGCAGTGATGAGTGTGTCAGGAGTGCGACCGGGGCAGAATCATCCAACATGTAAGTGAGACGTTCTGCCGGATAGGATGGATCAAGTGGCACATAGGCTGCGCCAGCCTTGAGAACACCCAGCAGGCTGACGACCATTTCCGGGCTGCGTTCGACGCAAATCGCGATGCGGTCATCCGGTTTTACGTCCAGAGAACGCAGATGATGGGCCAACTGGTTGGCGCGGCGGTTGAGTTCCGCGTAGCTGAGCAACTGTTCTTCGAACGCGACAGCGATGGCATCTGGCGTCCGCGCAGCCTGTTGTTCAAAGAGCTGATGAAGCAGCTCGCGTGGGAGCTCGGCCTCGGTCGCGTTGAAGTCGACCAGCAGCGTTTTACGCTCCTCTTCCGGTAGGACTGATAAGCCAAGAATGGGCTGTAGCGGATCAATGGCTAACGCCTCAACGAGTCCACGTAACGCCGTCATCATATAATTCACTATGCGGGCGGGATCGATCTCACTGACGGTCTGCGCCACCAGACTAAATCCTTCTCCCAGATCGTCTACGGACAGTGTGATTGGGTAGTTGGTCCGTTCTTCGGTCGCCAGAAGTTTTATACCGCTCCAGGCGCTGTTGTCATTTGCCCCTGTCTGGCTATGACGGTAATTAAGCAACGTACTGAACAACGGTATAGGAGGCGTCACGCCGCTACATCGCAGCGCCACGGAAAGCGGGGTTTGCTCATGTTCAAGTAGGGCGGTGAGATCGCGGTAGGTGGATTGGACGATATCCCGCACGCCGTGCTCGGCAAGTGAGAGGCGAAGCGGCAGCGTATTGATAAACATGCCCATGACCCGATCCGCGCCAGCCGACCCTTGGAGTCGACCCAGCAGCACCGATCCGAAGACGACATCATCGCGACCGCTGGTTTGCGCCAGCACCTGTGCCCATGCAACGTGGAACAGAACACCTGGGCTGATACCTAACTGGCGGCACTGCTTGCGGATTGCCATGGCGAGCGACGGGGCGAGTAGCTGGCTGGCTTTCACGACATTGTCTCCGTCGCCTTGTATATTCAGCAAGCCGAAGGGGGCGGTAGGCTCATCGATATCAGCCAATCGGCTGCGGAAATAGTCCTCATGTGCTGATGTGGGAACGCTGATATTTTGCGCAATAAAGTTACGATAGGGCAATGGCGTCGGTAGTACGTCGCCACGGTTCTGCAATAGCAGCCGCACTTCTTCAATGATCAGCGCCAGCGTCATGTGATCACCGATGAGGTGATGAAAGGTCAGAGCCAGTAGCCACTCATTCCGCTCAGCGTCGTGAACAATATCTGTGGCAAACAGCGGTGCCTGATTCAGGTTAAGCCGACGAACGCTGGGGTCAGTGTATGCTTTTAACTGCGCCAGAACGTGCTCTGTTTGCGCAGGAACAAACGTATTCACGCTCAACGGGGCCTGACGCCAGACAACCTGTACGGGCTGATTTAATCCCTGCCAGTAGAGAGCGGTGCGCAGAATATCGTGGCGATCGATGACGCGCTGTAGTGCATCCAAAAAATCATCGAGGCGTTCACGGGTATCGAAAGCGACAAGGTTAGTGAGTAGATAGGTATCGCCCTGCGCCTGCAACCGATGATGGAATAAAATGCCTTCCTGTAAGGGAGAGAGCGGATAAATATCCTGCACATTGGCCGTGCCACCGTGTACGCTATCTATGATAGCGTCTATTTCATTCTGAGACAGTGTGACCAGCGGCAACAGGTCGGGCGTAATTTGTTTGCAATCGTTGGGGATGAGATTAGCCGCAACGCCGCTGAGATTACTCTCCTGCTGTACCTGCATCGACTCCGCCATATCGGCGAGCGTTGGTGATGCAAAGACGCTACGCACATCAAGCCGGTAACCCAGATTACGCAATCGCTCAATCAGGTTAACCGCCATCAGTGAATGGCCGCCGAGTTCGAAAAAGTGATCCCGGCGTCCGACATGCGTTAAGCCCAGCAGGTTTTGCCAAATGGACGACAGAACGGTTTCTTTTTCACCCACAGGCGCTTCGTAGGTACGGGTCACGACAGCGGTCTGGTCAGGAACGGGTAACGCTTTGCGATCGAGTTTGCCATTCGGCGTGAGCGGAAAAGTATTGAGCGTGACAAAGGCACTGGGCACCATATATTCGGCTAAATGGTGAGCCAATTGCTGACGCAGGTCGGCAGGCACCAGCTCAACACCGGGTTGTGCAATGAGGTAAGCGACCAGACGTGTCTCTCCCGGTTCGTCCTCACGGGCGATTGCGACAGCTTCTTTCACGCCCGAGCACTGAATAAGGCGTGCTTCAATTTCCCCCAGTTCGATACGGAAGCCGCGTACTTTCACCTGGAAGTCATTACGGCCCAGATAGTCGATGTTGCCATCATGCAGCCAGCGACCCAGGTCGCCCGTTTTGTAGAGGCGGGCATCGGGATCATCGGTAAACGGATCGGCAATAAAATGCGCTTCCGTTAACGCCGGGCGGTTAAGGTAGCCGCGTGCGACGCCGATGCCGCCGATGTAAATTTCTCCGGTCGCGCCGATGGGAACCAGTTTGCCTTGTGGATCTAAAATATAGATCCGCGTATTGGCAAGCGGGCGACCAATGCAAGGTTCTCTTTCATCCTGAATACTGCACGGATAAAGCGTGGCGCAGACGGTGGTTTCCGTCGGACCATAGGCGTTAAACATATGCCGTCCGGCTGCCCAGCGTTTGACTAACGCAGGCGGGCAAATTTCACCGCCGACGACCAGCGTCTGTAATGTTTCCGGTAGCCCATCCAGTGCCGCCAATGCTGTCGGTGTTATCAGCATGTGCGTAATCGTGTTGTCTTCCAGCGTTTGACGAAGTGCTGCCCCCGGCAGGATAGCCGCGCGTTCGGCAAGGTAGAGCGTCGCACCTGCTAGCAGCGTCATGCAGCATTCCTGCATACAGACATCAAAACTGAAAGAAGCCAACTGAATCACATGGCTGTCTGCTGCAATATGCAAAGCCTCTATCTGTCCGCTAAGCAGGTTACACATACTGCGATGCTCAACCATCACTCCTTTCGGCTTGCCGGTAGAACCGGAAGTATAAATAACATAGGCCAGATGGCGTGGCGTCAGGCCGAACGATCCTGGATCAGGGTTATGGTCTGGTGATTCGTCAGCGATAGCGGCTGGCAGATTATCGAGTTCGATCACAGGGAGATGGCTACCCAACTGGGTGACCAGATCGGTTTGCGTTAGCAGTGCGACAGGTTCCGCGTCCTCTAGCATGTAAGTCAGACGGTCAACGGGGTAAGACGGATCTAACGGCACATAGGCTCCGCCGGCTTTGAGTACCGCCAGCATGCCGACAACCATCTCCAGACTGCGCTCAACGCAAATCGCGACCCGATCGTCCGGCTGTATACCGAGTGAGAGCAGGTGATGGGCGAGGCGGTTGGCTTGACGGTTAAGTTCGTCGTAGCTTAATGATTGCGACTCAAATACCACTGCTGTGGCGTCAGGAGTGCGTTTAACCTGTGCTTCGAACTGCACGTGGGCGAGTGCAGAGTCAGGTCGTACGACATCAGTAGCGTTGAAATCGACCAGTAGTTTTTGGCGTTCATTTTCCGGCAGGACGGATAACGTCAGGACTGGGCGCTGTGGCTCGTTCTCCAATGCCTCAACCAGACCGTGGATCGCGGTGAGCAGATAGTGAGCGATTCGCGCAGGATCAATTTCTGTGCTGGTTTGTGCCAGGAAACTGAACCCGTCCCCGATATCATCCACCGAAAGTGTAAACGGATAGTTGGTACGTATATTTTCCGTCAGCACCCGAATGCCTTCCCAGGGACGGGTATCTTTATTTATCTGCGTATGGCGATAGTTGAGGAGGGCGCTGAACAGTGGCATGGGTGGTGCCACGCCGCTACAGCGTTGAGCGAGCGCAAGCGGTGTCTGCTCATGTGCCAACAGCGCTGTCAAATCGTGATAGGTTTCCTGTACCGCGTCCAAAACGCTGCGTTCGGCAAGAGAAATCCGCAGCGGCAGCGTATTGATAAACATCCCCATGACCTGGTCGGCACCCGCAGAACCTTGCAAGCGGCCTAACAGCACTGTGCCGAAGACGACATCGTCACGGCCGCTGGTCTGCGCCAGCACCTGCGCCCAGGCCACATGGAACAGCACTCCGGGGCTGATCCCTAAACGACGGGACTGCTGATATATTGCGCTGGATAATGGCGCAGGAAGCGGCATGCGGACTTCAGCGATATTCTCGCCCTCTCCCTGTGTATCCAGTAAATCGAAAGGAATCGTCGGCGCATCAATATCCGCCAGCCGTTCGCGAAAATACGCTTCATGCTCCGTATTCGGGACGCTTAATATTTGGGCAATAAAGTTACGGTACGGCAGCGGAGTTGGCAGGGCATCCTGCTGACCCTGCAACAGTTGGCGGATTTCACCGACGATCAGCGTCAGCGTCATATGATCGCTAATCAGGTGGTGTAATCCTAAGGCTAGCAGCCATTCACCCGTTGTCGGATCGTGAGCAATGTCGGCCGAGAGCAACGGTGCCTGATTCAGATTAAGACGGCGGGTGCGTGGGTCGGTCTGTTTCTTCAACTGAGCCGGAACGTCATCTGATGACGTCGGTTCAAAGGTGTTGATGGGCAAGACTGCCTGACGCCAGACCACCTGCACCGGCTGGCTTAGTCCCTGCCAGCAGACGGCGGTGCGCAGGATATCGTGGCGATCGATAACCTGCTGAAGCGCATCTAAAAAGGCATCAAGACGAGCGCGATCCTGAAACGCCAGCAAGTGGTACAGCAGGTAGGTGTCACCCTGCTCCTGAAAGCGATAGTGGAAGAGTATGCCTTCCTGCAGAGGCGAAAGCGGATAGATATCCTGTACGTTTGCAGCTCCGCCGGCGACGGTAGCCACCACCGTATCGATCTCCGGCTGGGTGAGCGTTACCAGCGGAAGCCGGTCGGGCGTGATGGCGGTGCAGCCTGCTGGAATGCGGTTGGGCGGCACCACCACAGCCGGTTTATCCTGATGCGCTAGTATCGCCTGTGCCATTTCACTCAGCACCGGTGCGGAAAAAATGCTACGCACGTCCAGCGTCAGGCCCACATTACGGAGTCGCTCAATCAGGCTGACGGCCATCAGCGAGTGGCCGCCGAGCTCGAAGAAGTGGTCGTGGCGGCCGACGCGTGCCAGCCCCAGCAGTTCCTGCCAGATAGCGGCCAGTGCGGTTTCGACCTCACCCTGCGGAGCGGCATAGTCGCGGGTTGCCACAGCGGACTGGTCAGGGGCGGGCAGGGCCTTGCGGTCGAGCTTGCCGTTAGGGGTAAGCGGGAAGGCGTCGAGGGTGACAAACGCGCCGGGCACCATGTACTCGGCCAGATGCAGGCTGAGCTGCTGACGCAGGTCGGCGGGGTCGGGGGTGACGCCGAGCTGCGGACAGAGGTAGGCGACCAGCCGGGTATCACCGGGGCTGTCTTCACGGGCGACGACAA
>NZ_JBIXKO010000035.1:0-8193 GCF_044751765.1 Pectobacterium sp. CHL-2024
TGCGCTGCGCTCAGGGGCGGTGACGAGCGAAGGGGAATCCAACTGCGCGGGGCTGATGCCGGGTAACACCTTCACGCTGACGGAGCACCCGAATGCGACGCTGAATGCGGTCTGGCAGACGGTGAGCGTGACGCACGTCGGGCAACAGCCGCAGGCGCTGGAAGAGGAAAGCGGCGGCGAACCGACGACCATGAGTAACAGTTTTGCCGTGGTGAAAGGCGCAACGACGTGGCGTGCTGCCATGCCCTACAAACCGATGGTGGACGGCCCGCAAATCGCCACCGTCGTCGGCCCAACGGGGGAGGAAATCTACTGTGACCAGTATGGTCGGGTAAAACTGCAATTCCCGTGGGATCGCTACGGCGCGAGCAATGATCAAAGTTCCTGCTGGGTGCGGGTCAGTCAGGGCTGGGCGGGCGGGCAGTACGGCATGATTGCCATCCCGCGTATCGGCCATGAAGTGATCGTCAGTTTCCTTGAAGGCGATCCGGACCAGCCGATTGTCACCGGGCGTACTTTCCACGCCACCAACCCGACGCCGTACGTTTTACCAGCACATAAAACGCGTACCACGCTTCGTACCGATACGCATAAAGGCAGCGGCTTCAACGAACTGCGTTTTGAGGATGAGGCGACGCGTGAACAGATTTACTATCACGCTCAGAAAGATATGGATGGTGTTATCAACAACATCCACCGGCAGAGCGTAGGGCGCGATCAGCACCTCAGCGTGGATCAGGATCAGTTCCAACGGGTCACGCGTCACCGCCACCGAACGATAGGCAAGGATGATTTTGAAAACATCGGTCAGGATCATCATCAGGAAATTGGCCGGAGTTTTATTCAGAAAATTGGTGCTTCATTCAAACGTTTCATCGGCGGTGGGGAGATTACCCGTATCGAGGGGAGCCGTCAGACCACGATGTCCGGTTCTGAAGAGACGCTGATCGGTGCGCACCAGCGCGTTCTGGTGAATACGGACAGCTACCTGAAAGCTGCGGATATCGTGCTGGAAGCGGGACAGGCTCTGACCATCAAAGGGCCTGGCGGCTTTATCAAGATTGATAGCGCGGGCGTCACGATTTCCGGGACGATTGTGAAAATCAACGATGGCGGTGCGGCTGGCGTAGGGACTGCGCCAGTATCCATTACGCCAGAAGATCCGACGAAGCCTACGCTGCCCGATGCGCCAGACAGACGTTAAGGAGGAACTATGCCAGGTGCTGCACGTCTAGGTGACAGCTGCGCGGGGCACGGCTGTTTCCCCGCCACCCCGATAATTGAAGGTAGCGGTGATGTCATTATCAATGGCAAACCAGCCGCCCGTAAAAGCGATGCGGTTTTACTCCACGCTTGCCCCTGCCCGAATGTGCCCCACGGCGTGCACAATCGGGCGATATCCGCGGGCTCCGGTACGGTCATCATCAATGGAAAGCTGGCTGCGCGTATCGGTGATGCGATCGGCTGCGGCGGCTCGGTTGCTGCTGGCAGCGGGAACGTCATCATTGGCGATTCGCCCTATCAGTCCCCAGTGAAGCCGTGCGCCGAGCAATCGGCAAAAAGCCGCGCCCCTCTGCTGGCATTGACGCCAATGCTGTTGCCGACGTTAATGGAGTGGGCGTCGGTCGCCGAGCTGCCCATTCTTGATGACCTGCTCTCCGTCGCCCAGCGTAAAGATCGCTATCTGGCGCGTGCCAAATTGGCGACCGAGGCGGCAACGCTGCCGGGATTAGCCGATGCGGCAAAGCGACTGGCGTTTAACAACGACAGCATCTTACGCGCCGAAGCGGCTCAGTACGTTTATTCGGTCGATGAGTTCCGACGAGGGGTGCTGGATAAACTGCCGAAAGCACCGGTTGGATTGGAACTGCTGGATGTCCAAAAACTTCCGGGTTTGACGGACAATGACTTCATGGATAAGAAAACAGGGTTTGGTTCTGCACTGTTTAAATCAGCGATTAATGGCGAAACCATGTTGACCTACCGGGGCACTAATAATGCGGTGACGGGAGTGAAAGATTGGTTGACTAACGCCACTCAGGGTATGGGATTTGAAGCTGCGCAGTACAAACAAGCAATGGATCTTGCGACTCAAGTCAAAGATCTGATACCAAATCCTCCACCTGTTATTGTTGGTCATTCTCTGGGGGGCGGGTTAGCCTCTGCTGCTGTCAGTGCGACAAAACTTCCCGGCTATACGTTCAATGCCGCAGGATTACATGAGAATACGGCCTTGCGAGGTGGTGGTGCGACATTGGCAGAAACGGCGTCATTGATTAAAACACAAGCGGTCGATGGCGAGATATTAACCATGGTGCAAACTTACGGTAAGGCTTTGATTCCAGGTTTGCTATCCGGTGCGGGCGCATTGATTGGCGGAACCGCCGGCGCGGCGATTGGTGGTGTTATCGGTGTTGCAAAGCTACTGGGAGGGGGGCTGCCGAAAGCCAGCGGTGATATGATGGCGCTTCCCGCAGTAGGGGGCTCGCCGATTGCTCGCCACGGTATGGATCAGGTGATTGCGGGTATTGAAAGCCAGAAAAAGGAAGATATCGGGAAGATAACCAATACATTCAGGGGAATATAATGCAATGGTTGGCACGTATAAAATGGGTAGGCGTCGTTATTCTGGGATTATTAACCGCTTGTCAGGCAGGAGGACACAGTATGCGGGCGAGTGAACTTTTTGAACCGCCTGTGGTGGCGGTGCTGGAAAGCATTCAAAAAGGTGACGAATCAGCCGCTCGTCATCAACTGTCGCAGGGCGTTAACCTGAATATTCAGGGAAAAGAAGGCGTCACGCCGCTGCTGTGGCTGATTTATGAGACGAAGGATAAAAAGGCCGTCACGCTGGCACTTAAACTGGGTGTCGATCCAAACTATAAAGACGGATTTGGCGACAGCGCAGTTAATTCCGTGGCGGGAGCCAAAGATCCGGACTGGCTGCGCATTATTCTAGATGCAGGTGGAGATCCGAATGCAATTGGTCGGCGTGGTCAGCCTGCAATATTTAGCGCCATTAATGAGCAACGGTGGATTGATATTAAGCTACTCCTTGAAAAAGGGGCTGATCTGAATTTAGAAGATCAAAATGAAAGAAATAGTGCGCTTTATGCTGCTTATGTAAATGAATACGAAATTGTTTATTGGTTGATTGAACAGGGCGCAAGTTTCGATACCTATTCTTCAACTGGTAGTAGCCTGGCGTGGCGTGTGCACGACAGCTTATCCATTATGTCCCCTAAATCTCCCCACTATCCTTGGGCGCTGAAGGTAAAACAGCTGTTACTGGAGCGGGGCGTTAAATTCCCACCGCTGTCACCTACTGAAGTTCGGGAGCGTTGGGAAAAAGGGCTGCCAGTATAGTTTTATTCTCCGTTTTATTATGTATTTTGCGTCATAAAAATAAACGGCATGTCTCGACCCGATAATTTTCGTGATTATCGGGTCGTTGCTGCGATTATCAATACACGCTCATCGTATTAAAAATTATCTCATTTATTCACAGGCAAATAACGATGATGGCAAACGGTTCTACTCTGTTTGAAATCAGCCAGTTTAATGCGCCGTTGTTCGCTATTATCTCGCCGTTGAATTATCCCCAACTACCGGAATATTGGCAGGCTTTTCAACCTGCTGCGGCGGATATATGGCAACAGCTGCAATTTGGCAAGGATGCCGAAAACTGGCAGATGTGGGCGCCTATTGTGGTGAAAATAGAAGAAGGCAAACCAGGAGAAACACTGCTGCATTGGCTGGCTGAGACACAGCCGGAGCGGCATGGTGGCGTGATGCTCATACATGGCGACCTGACATTGCAGCAGGTGGCTGATTTTTGGCAGCAGCGTATTTCCTGCTTCTGGCCTGATGGCACTCGAGCGCTATTTCGTAGCTATGCGCCAGACGTTTTATCGGCCTGGTGGTCTACCTTGGATCTTGCGGCACAAACGGATTTTCTCGGCCCGCTGAATAACCTGTATTTGCCCATCGTGAATAGTGAACGTGGGGAGTATCAGCTATTCGCACAGCAGGATGTTAATAAAGAAAAAAAGAACGATATTAATCAAACGTACCACATTACATTAACGCACTATCAATATTACCTTCTCGCTAATGATAATCGTCTACACCGACTGGCGAATGAACTGTTTCTTTTTGTCAGTGCACAATGTGTTTTTCCTCTGGATATTGAAATAGTAAAAGCACGCTTTATTAGCGGCATTGCATTAGCTGAGAACTATTACCCGAAAGCCAGTGAAACGGAATGTGAAGCCTGGTCCGCTCATCGCTGGGTGCTCGGCAGTGAATTCTATTTGCACCCGATCTTTATTCATCTAACTGAACGTTATTCGATCGCGGACAGTATTCGGATTTTTAAATCTGAGCCTGAACGTATTGAGAGTGTGCAGCTTAATTACCATCGCCCCGGTTGGATGCGGGGAGAGTTACCTGACATACCGGAGGTCACGCTGTGAGTGTATCGCAACCTTTCCTTGAACTGCTGCCGGAAGATGACGCCGTCTGGCAAACGCGTATCGCTCAGGGCGGCTGTTTTGTTATCGCCGAAGCGTCGATGAACGATGCTGTGCCGTGGCTGGCCGAACGCTGGGGGGGCAGCCTGGAACAGACGCGTTTGTACTGGGGAGAAGCGGGGCGCGTTCATGCCTCGGTATCGCCCTATTGCATCCCGCTTCATGCCTCTAACTGGTCGCAGGTGAAAGAACACATCATCACTCAGCCGGGCTGGGGAATGGGGTTACAGATGGAATGGTTTATGCAGACATATTCACCGCTCGATCAGCTGCTTGAGGTGACGAAACATCTGCGACAGTGGAGCCTGGTGACTTCACCTTCTGGGGAGAATGCCATCCTGCGCGTGGGTGACTGGCAGGTGATGAATCAGCTGTTATCCGCCAGTTCCGCACAGGAAGCCTGTGCGCTCTATGGCCCGATAGCCAGCTTCTGCGATATTTCCCCTGACGGCGCGATACGTGCCTTAAGTCTTACCGCCCGCGAACCACACTCTATTCCTGACATCCTGCCTCGCCAACTGAGTGACGAACAATGGCAAGCCATCATGGTGCCTTACGGGCATCACAATCTGGCGCGCTATATGGAACATCTGCGTGCTTACCATGTTGACTGGCAAAACGCGCCTGATGATGAACTAGAGGCGTTTACTTATCAGCAGGCGGAACAGGCGAGGAGCCGCGGCTTTAATAACGACCGCGATATCGTGCGCTGGCTGGCACTGGCGACAGAACTCTCGCCGGAGTTCATGCATCAGCCTTGGGCAAAAAACATTCTGGTACAGGCTGAATACATTGGCACGCAAAGCCGTATGGATCGCCTGTATCAGGCAGCTATTGACCACCTGGACGAAGCATAAAATAAAAAGGACGTCATTTCATGAGTCAGGATAAGCAGGATTCATTACTCCAAAGTAGTGCCGCGGCGAAAAAAGAGTTTTCAACGGATAAAATCATCCAAGGAGGGTGTAAAGAATGTGAGTGTGAAACCTTTGTTCAATATGTCTACTCGTCAGGGGATCCTGTACCAAATGCTCCTTTTGTTTTAACCGATAGTAAAGGGAATAAAACGGATGGGCAAACGGATGAAAATGGGTACTTTAAAGTCCAAAATATGGCGTGTAGTACTTATCAACTTGATATTCAGGAAGGTTCCGATGATTTTGATTCCCCTGATACCGTAGAAAATAACCCGGTACTTCAAGCTAATCCCGCTCATGCAGCATTAGCAGGAGAGTATTTTACCCTTTATTTACTACTGCATAAAAAAGGGATTGTAGAGTACGACGCTGAGGACAGTGAACGTTATGATGAAGTTAATGTTGATGATAGTACATGGAGTGGACGATTTTTTTCTAATGTCGAAGATAAATATCAACTAGCCTATGACCGTTTTCAAACGTTAAAAAAACAGATTAATGCAGGGGATCGTGAATTTAAGCGGGCAGTTAATAAAATCCATCATAGTTTGTCGGCAGAAGTTGCCGATCAGACAACAGAAACAGCGGTTTTGCTACTTTGTCAAATTATTCTCGGTTTTATCCCTGTTGTTGGTCAGGCCCCCGATGTTTATTTTATTGGTGAGTGGTGTTGGGCTGCCTATAAAAAACCAGATAACCTGGAGGATAACTACTTTCTGGCTGAAGGTGCACTGAATATCGTAGGTGTAATTCCAGGTCCTGGACATGCGCTAAAGATTGCAGGTAAATCTGTTGTCCGTGCAATGAAAGCATTAGAGAAAAGTGCATTGGATAATCAGGCCGTTCAGCTGGCTGTTCGTGAAATTAGAAATCTATCTAATGGTAATATTGTCAGATGGTTAATAGACTTCGCTGAAAAAATTAATAAGGAAGCTAAAGAGGCTATAAAGCTGCTCAATAAAATCATTACGGCTATTGAACTGATGGTGAATAACGCCACAAGTTCAGCAAAAAGTTGGATTGTTGCATTTGCAAAAGATAGTTTTTCTGCGATTTGTGGTGTTATTAAAAAATTAATTGGCAAATTTAAAGAGATTATTGATGCAATTATCCAGAAAGTTAATACGTTTATTGGGAAAATTATTACCAGAAAATCTGGAACAGCGGTAGGTAAAGATAAGGCGGCAAAACCTGAAATTAAGATAGCAGATAAAACACCGTCAGATGTTGATGGCACTCCCGGTCATGCGTCATCTACGGCTAGTACGGCAGATGGAAAGACCTGCTCTACATCAAATAAATGCCAAGGTGAAGGCGAACCGGTCGATATGGCGACAGGATATATGGTGGAGTGGCGTACTGATTTCCAACTAGCGGGTATTTTGCCGCTGGCGATGAAACGCTATTACCGGTCTGGTGGTGAGAGGAAATCAGGTTTATTAGGATCGCTATGGCGCAGTAACTGGGATATGAGCCTGACACTTGAAGACGGTGTGGTGACACTGACTGACGGTGAGTTCAATCAGGCGATATTTGTTTTGCCTGTCGAGGGGGAATGTTCCCGTTCTCCATCTAACCCGCAGTGGCGATTGACCCGCCAACAAGGGCGATTGATTCTGCAAGATGCAGGTGGTTTGCACTATCGGTTTGAGCACGCCAGAGGGATGGAATTATGTCTAACATCCATAGAAGATAGTCAGGATAACCAGATCTCGCTTATTTGGGAGTTTGGCGTATTACGCTGGGTGGCTTTGCCTGACAAGCGCCTGATTAATGTGGAAACCCGTCGTCAACGTATTACTTGTTTAACGTTATGTGATGCTAATCGCAAGCCTTTGAAAACACTGGCTAGCTATACCTATGACAGTAGCGGGCATTTACTGAGCGTGCGAGCGGATGAAGGACACAACTTTGACTATCGCTACTCGCCGGAAGGTTGGCTGCTGCGCTGGTCGGATTTAGCGTCGACCTGGGTTGAGCATGATTACGATAAAAAAGGCCGTGTAATACGTGACAGAACCTCGGAAGGCTACTGGCCGGGTCACTTTGAATACGACGATGACACCCTGACCAGCCATTACCACAGCGGATTTGGCGGGGTGATCAGCTATGTGCGTGATGAGCGTAATAATATTCTGTTAAAGCGTACACCCGATGGTGGTGAGATCCGGTTCGAATGGGTGGACAACCAACTGGTGGCCGAGACTGACCCGCTGGGGGGACGTACTGCGTATCAGCGTAACGATTGGGGACAGGTGACCGAGGTTACTCTCCCTGACGGTGCGACGCATCAATATGAATATGATGATAACGGACAACTGCTGGCCTACATCGACCCGCTGGGCAGCGAATGGCATTACGAGCGTAATGCGGCCGGGCTGGTTATCGAGGTGAACGACCCGGAAGGGCGGGAGTGGCTGTACCGTTATGGTGACACGGGACAGCTGTCGACGGTGATAGGCCCGGACGGTGTGTTGCAGCGTTATCACTATAATCGTCGTGGGCTGCTGAGCAGCCTTGAGCGGGATAATGCACCACCGGTGATGTTCCGGTATGACGATCTTGACCGTTTGACAGAGCGGCATATCGGACATGAAGCGGGCGTACAGGTTAGGCGCTGGGAGTATGACGGCGTGCGCGAGTCTCCGTCGAAAGTGGTGTACGAAGACGGCAGCGAGACACGGTTTGGTTACGATGTGGAAGGTAACCTGACGGCGGTAACGGATGCACTGGGGCAGCGCTAC
>NZ_JBIXKO010000036.1:0-2998 GCF_044751765.1 Pectobacterium sp. CHL-2024
AAAACACCTTCGGTGTTGTAAGGTTAAGCCTCTCGGGTCATTAGTACTGGTTAGCTCAACGTATCGCTACGCTTACACACCCAGCCTATCTACGTCGTCGTCTTCAACGGCCCTTCAGGGGCATCAAGTGCCCAGGGAAGACTCATCTCGAGGCAAGTTTCCCGCTTAGATGCTTTCAGCGGTTATCTCTTCCGCACTTAGCTACCGGGCAATGCAATTGGCATCACAACCCGTACACCAGTGGTGCGTTCACTCCGGTCCTCTCGTACTAGGAGCAACCCCTCTCAATCTTCCAACGCCCACGGCAGATAGGGACCGAACTGTCTCACGACGTTCTAAACCCAGCTCGCGTACCACTTTAAATGGCGAACAGCCATACCCTTGGGACCTACTTCAGCCCCAGGATGTGATGAGCCGACATCGAGGTGCCAAACACCGCCGTCGATATGAACTCTTGGGCGGTATCAGCCTGTTATCCCCGGAGTACCTTTTATCCGTTGAGCGATGGCCCTTCCATTCAGAACCACCGGATCACTAAGACCTGCTTTCGCACCTGCTCGAGCTGTCACTCTCGCAGTCAAGCTAGCTTATGCCTTTGCACTAACCTCCTGATGTCCGACCAGGATTAGCTAACCTTCGTGCTCCTCCGTTACGCTTTGGGAGGAGACCGCCCCAGTCAAACTACCCACCAGACACTGTCCGCAACCCGGATTACGGGTCCACGTTAGAACATCAAACATTAAAGGGTGGTATTTCAAGGTTGGCTCCACGCAGACTGGCGTCCACGCTTCAAAGCCTCCCACCTATCCTACACATCAAGGCTCAAGGTTCAGTGTCAAGCTATAGTAAAGGTTCACGGGGTCTTTCCGTCTTGCCGCGGGTACACTGCATCTTCACAGCGAGTTCAATTTCACTGAGTCTCGGGTGGAGACAGCCTGGCCATCATTACGCCATTCGTGCAGGTCGGAACTTACCCGACAAGGAATTTCGCTACCTTAGGACCGTTATAGTTACGGCCGCCGTTTACCGGGGCTTCGATCAAGAGCTTCGCCTTGCGGCTGACCCCATCAATTAACCTTCCGGCACCGGGCAGGCGTCACACCGTATACGTCCACTTTCGTGTTTGCACAGTGCTGTGTTTTTATTAAACAGTTGCAGCCAGCTGGTATCTTCGACTGATTTCAGCTCCATGAGCAAGTCACTTCACCTACCATCAGCGTGCCTTCTCCCGAAGTTACGGCACCATTTTGCCTAGTTCCTTCACCCGAGTTCTCTCAAGCGCCTGAGTATTCTCTACCTGACCACCTGTGTCGGTTTGGGGTACGATTTGATGTTACCTGGAGCTTAGAGGCTTTTCCTGGAAGCGTAGCATCGGTTACTTCATCACCGTAGTGACTCGTCATCACGCCTCAGTGTTAACGATGACCCGGATTTACCAAAGTCATCCACCTTCACGCTTAAACCGGGACAACCGTCGCCCGGATAACCTAGCTTTCTCCGTCCCCCCTTCGCAGTAACACCGAGTACAGGAATATTAACCTGTTTCCCATCGACTACGCTTTTCAGCCTCGCCTTAGGGGTCGACTCACCCTGCCCCGATTAACGTTGGACAGGAACCCTTGGTCTTCCGGCGTGCGGGTTTTTCACCCGCATTATCGTTACTTATGTCAGCATTCGCACTTCTGATACCTCCAGCAGCCCTCACAGGCCACCTTCGCAGGCTTACAGAACGCTCCCCTACCCAACAACACCTAAGTGTCGCTGCCGCAGCTTCGGTGCATGGTTTAGCCCCGTTACATCTTCCGCGCAGGCCGACTCGACCAGTGAGCTATTACGCTTTCTTTAAATGATGGCTGCTTCTAAGCCAACATCCTGGCTGTCTATGCCTTCCCACATCGTTTCCCACTTAACCATGACTTTGGGACCTTAGCTGGCGGTCTGGGTTGTTTCCCTCTTCACGACGAACGTTAGCACCCGCCGTGTGTCTCCCGTGATAACATTCTTCGGTATTCGTAGTTTGCATCGGGTTGGTAAGTCGGGATGACCCCCTAGCCGAAACAGTGCTCTACCCCCGAAGATGAATTCACGAGGCGCTACCTAAATAGCTTTCGGGGAGAACCAGCTATCTCCCGGTTTGATTGGCCTTTCACCCCCAGCCACAAGTCATCCGCTAATTTTTCAACATTAGTCGGTTCGGTCCTCCAGTTAGTGTTACCCAACCTTCAACCTGCCCATGGCTAGATCACCGGGTTTCGGGTCTATACCCTGCAACTTAACGCCCAGTTAAGACTCGGTTTCCCTGCGGCTCCCCTATACGGTTAACCTTGCTACAGAATATAAGTCGCTGACCCATTATACAAAAGGTACGCAGTCACCTAACAAGTAGGCTCCCACTGCTTGTACGTACACGGTTTCAGGTTCTATTTCACTCCCCTCGCCGGGGTTCTTTTCGCCTTTCCCTCACGGTACTGGTTCACTATCGGTCAGTCAGGAGTATTTAGCCTTGGAGGATGGTCCCCCCATATTCAGACAGGATGTCACGTGTCCCGCCCTACTCATCGAACTCACAATCTGTGCATTTTTGTGTACGGGACTATCACCCTTTACTGTGCGACTTTCCAGACGCTTCCACTAACACACAAACTGATTCAGGTTCTGGGCTCCTCCCCGTTCGCTCGCCGCTACTGGGGGAATCTCGGTTGATTTCTTTTCCTCGGGGTACTGAGATGTTTCAGTTCCCCCGGTTCGCCTCATGACACTATGTATTCATGTCATGATAGTGTGTCGAAACACACTGGGTTTCCCCATTCGGGTATCGTCGGGTATAGCGCTTCATATCAGCTTACCGACGCTTATCGCAGATTAGCACGCCCTTCATCGCCTCTGACTGCCTAGGCATCCACCGTGTACGCTTAGTCGCTTAACCTCACAACCCGAAGATGTTTCGATTGAATCATCATCGTGCTGCGATTATTTGAGAGACTCATTGACAGACTGA
>NZ_JBIXKO010000036.1:3356-5118 GCF_044751765.1 Pectobacterium sp. CHL-2024
TATTTTCATCAGACAATCTGTGTGAGCACTTCACTTAACACACATCTTCTTGGTAAGGAGGTGATCCAACCGCAGGTTCCCCTACGGTTACCTTGTTACGACTTCACCCCAGTCATGAATCACAAAGTGGTAAGCGCCCTCCCGAAGGTTAAGCTACCTACTTCTTTTGCAACCCACTCCCATGGTGTGACGGGCGGTGTGTACAAGGCCCGGGAACGTATTCACCGTAGCATTCTGATCTACGATTACTAGCGATTCCGACTTCATGGAGTCGAGTTGCAGACTCCAATCCGGACTACGACGTACTTTATGAGGTCCGCTTGCTCTCGCGAGGTCGCTTCTCTTTGTATACGCCATTGTAGCACGTGTGTAGCCCTACTCGTAAGGGCCATGATGACTTGACGTCATCCCCACCTTCCTCCGGTTTATCACCGGCAGTCTCCTTTGAGTTCCCGACCGAATCGCTGGCAACAAAGGATAAGGGTTGCGCTCGTTGCGGGACTTAACCCAACATTTCACAACACGAGCTGACGACAGCCATGCAGCACCTGTCTCAGAGTTCCCGAAGGCACTAAGCTATCTCTAGCAAATTCTCTGGATGTCAAGAGTAGGTAAGGTTCTTCGCGTTGCATCGAATTAAACCACATGCTCCACCGCTTGTGCGGGCCCCCGTCAATTCATTTGAGTTTTAACCTTGCGGCCGTACTCCCCAGGCGGTCGATTTAACGCGTTAGCTCCGGAAGCCACGCCTCAAGGGCACAACCTCCAAATCGACATCGTTTACAGCGTGGACTACCAGGGTATCTAATCCTGTTTGCTCCCCACGCTTTCGCACCTGAGCGTCAGTCTTTGTCCAGGGGGCCGCCTTCGCCACCGGTATTCCTCCAGATCTCTACGCATTTCACCGCTACACCTGGAATTCTACCCCCCTCTACAAGACTCTAGCCTGTCAGTTTTGAATGCAGTTCCCAGGTTAAGCCCGGGGATTTCACATCCAACTTAACAGACCGCCTGCGTGCGCTTTACGCCCAGTCATTCCGATTAACGCTTGCACCCTCCGTATTACCGCGGCTGCTGGCACGGAGTTAGCCGGTGCTTCTTCTGCGGGTAACGTCAATCGATGAGGTTATTAACCTCACCGCCTTCCTCCCCGCTGAAAGTGCTTTACAACCCGAAGGCCTTCTTCACACACGCGGCATGGCTGCATCAGGCTTGCGCCCATTGTGCAATATTCCCCACTGCTGCCTCCCGTAGGAGTCTGGACCGTGTCTCAGTTCCAGTGTGGCTGGTCATCCTCTCAGACCAGCTAGGGATCGTCGCCTAGGTGAGCCATTACCTCACCTACTAGCTAATCCCATCTGGGCACATCTGATGGCGAGAGGCCCGAAGGTCCCCCTCTTTGCTCTTGCGAGGTTATGCGGTATTAGCTACCGTTTCCAGTAGTTATCCCCCTCCATCAGGCAGTTTCCCAGACATTACTCACCCGTCCGCCGCTCGTCACCCAAAGAGCAAGCTCTTCTGTGCTACCGCTCGACTTGCATGTGTTAGGCCTGCCGCCAGCGTTCAATCTGAGCCATGATCAAACTCTTCAATTTAAGATTTGTTTGATTTGCTGAACTCGTCAGCGATGCTCAAAGAATTAGTAACTGTTTATTCGTAATGAATTTACTGTTGTTCACTCTTCAAGACTTTTTATATCGTTAAGATACGGTCTTGTGAGTGCCCACACAGATTGTCTGATTAAATTGTTAAAGAGCAGTGC
>NZ_JBIXKO010000037.1:0-5063 GCF_044751765.1 Pectobacterium sp. CHL-2024
GATCTGGTCGAATGCACGCGCGTTACCACCGTAGGTTTTAGCCAGAACGGTAGTGATTGCAGCGGTCAGCGTTGTTTTACCATGGTCAACGTGGCCGATAGTACCGACGTTAACGTGCGGTTTTGTACGTTCAAATTTTTCTTTAGACATCGATTGTCCCTCTAAGACACGGATAAATCGGTGGTATCACCACATCAACCAAGCGATAGCTTGCTGAATTTATTCACAGAAAGAAAATCAGGAGGAGGAAAAGGAAGTGGTGCTGATAGGCAGATTCGAACTGCCGACCTCACCCTTACCAAGGGTGCGCTCTACCAACTGAGCTATATCAGCACATCTTGGAGCGGGCAGTGGGAATCGAACCCACATCATCAGCTTGGAAGGCTGAGGTAATAGCCATTATACGATGCCCGCATCCTGGAACTCGGCTACCTAATTTTTCTGTAGATTTTGAAGTTGAGGAATAAGATTTTATAGACCCCGCCTTCGTCGATCCGGCTCAGTCTTACTACCGTATCGAATATCCTGTTACCAGGATTGAATTTGGTGGTGGGGGAAGGATTCGAACCTTCGAAGTCTGTGACGGCAGATTTACAGTCTGCTCCCTTTGGCCGCTCGGGAACCCCACCTGATTGTGTACTTGATGGTGCCGGCTACCGGAATCGAACTGGTGACCTACTGATTACAAGTCAGTTGCTCTACCTACTGAGCTAAGCCGGCTTCAAGTGCTGCGCATTCTAGGTAGACAGAACGCTCGATGCAACAAAAAAATTGCGTAAAATGCGCTATCGCTTAGATTTTATCCAAATTCAGCTATAAATCTAGAGTAACAGTAAGAATTAGCGCAAAGAACCACCAACCCTATCCAACAAAATGGTGATTTCGCCACCAACCTTCCTCTTGTTTCTCTTGCACCAAAAATACGGTTTTGCCCTTTAGAAGAGCAGTCGCTGCACCGACCGATGCTATTTTGCTCACTTTTCTAAGAAAACAGACCTGGAATGCATTTTGCTTGGTTAAAAATAAATTTCTGTCAAAGGGGCAAAATACGATGAAAACCGTTCAACTCAATGCAGCAACCTTACCTGTCTATCGTGAGGAACTGGCTAATCTATTGATAGATGCTGTAGAAAAAGGCGCTTCTGTTGGATACCACTCGCCACTGTCCCATAAAGAAGCCACAGAATATTTTCATAGTTTGCAAACATCCGTTTCCAGCGGTGAACGTATGATATGGGTAGCGCGCGATGAGGAGGGTATTGTCGGAAGCGTACAGCTCGAGTTGTGTCAAAAAACAAACGGGAAAAACAGAGCTGAAATTCAAAAATTACTGGTCCATAGCCGCACAAGAAGAGCGGGAATAGGCCGACTGCTCATTCAACTATTGGAAAAGAGCGCACTTTTACAGCAGAGAGGCCTGCTCTACTTAGACACCCAAGCAGGTTCCCCCGCAGAAGCGTTCTACCGTGCCTTGGGTTATCGCCATCTGGGAGAATTACCAGACTATGCTTGCACCCCTGATGGTTATTACCACCCAACGGCCATCTATTATAAGCGCCTCTTTGCTGTGAATGGGTTAGGTAAAGCCATCGCTAGCTAGCGAGTACCCGATGCGTAAACATAGAAGCATCGGGTACAGCACCGATTTTCTCTTCTTCTTTCTAGCAGCAAAGTGTTAACCTGCCCATTATCAAAAATTTATTGCATAAGAGAAGGTGCCGCGATCATCGCGTTGGCTAAACTAATAGCCCGTTTTCTTCGCTGAGCTGAGAGTCCCTTTTCTTACCTGTGAAGCAGGCAGAACACGACTTATGAGCAACAGAGAGCAATCCTTAGCCACGCCATATCTACAATTTAACCGCAGCCAATGGGCCGCCTTGCGCGATTCCGTCCCGTTAACGCTGACAGAAGAAGAAATCGTTAAGCTCAAAGGCATTAACGAAGACCTTTCATTAGACGAAGTCGCGGAAATTTATCTGCCGCTATCTCGCCTGCTCAATTTCTATATAAGCTCTAATTTACGCCGTCAGGCTGTGCTTGAGCAGTTTTTAGGAACCGATGGACAAAAAATACCTTACATAATCGGCATCGCAGGTAGCGTCGCTGTAGGGAAAAGTACCACAGCCCGTGTGCTCCAAGCGCTATTAAGCCGCTGGCCAGAACACCGCAGCGTAGAACTTATTACAACCGATGGATTTCTTCATCCAAATAAAGTGCTAAAAGAACGCGACTTGATGAAGAAAAAAGGCTTTCCACAATCATATGATATGCACAGCCTGGTAAAATTTGTTTCTGATATAAAATCAGGGACACACAAAGTCACGGCCCCAACTTATTCTCATCTAACATATGATATCGTTCCTAATAATAATAAAGTGTTGGAGCAACCTGATATTTTAATATTAGAAGGGTTGAATGTTTTACAAAGCGGAATGGACTATCCACATGATCCACATAGAGTTTTTGTTTCTGACTTTGTAGATTTCTCTATCTATGTGGATGCGCCTGAAACACTGCTACAAACATGGTATATAAATAGATTTTTGAAATTTAGACAAGGTGCATTCTCAAATCCAAATTCATACTTCCATAATTACGCAAAATTGACGAAAGAAGAAGCCGTCGGTATTGCATCTCAATTATGGAAGGAAATTAATGGACTTAATCTAAAAGAAAATATCCTTCCCACCCGGGAAAGAGCTAGTCTTATTATGACTAAAAGTGCTAATCATGCCGTTGAATGTGTTCGATTAAGAAAGTGAAAATGAATGAACATGTAAAAGGGGGAATTCCCCTTTTTTATGCGCCGCGCAGAGAAATTTCCCCACCAATATACGGTGTTATCAAACCATCGGCTTCTAATAACAATGCACCCTGGCGATCGATTCCTCGGTCTATCCCATGAATTTCGCGATTACCGATAACCAAGCGGATCGGACGATTAAAATAGTTATCCAACTTTTCCCATCTGGGAATAAATGGCTCAAGACCTTGTAGTTCAAAGACGGCCAAAGCGCTTCTTAATTCAGAAATAAGAGTCGAAGCGAGAGTATTACGATTAATCTCTATACCTGCCTCTTGTAAATTTATCCAGCCTTGATTAATCGTATCTGGAGCAGGTTCTCTCATTTGTAGATTAATACCTGCACCAATGACTAAATTAGCTGCATCCCCAGTTTTCCCTGTCAGTTCGACAAGAATGCCAGCCAACTTTCTATCCTTCAGATATAAATCATTAGGCCATTTGACTCGAACACCATCAGCACCCAGCTTATGTAGCACTTCGGCCATTACGATACCGATAACCAGACTCACCCCAACAGCCGCAGCTGGTCCCTGCTCTAGGCGCCAATATAAGGACAAATACAAATTCGCACCAAAGGGTGAAAACCATTGTCGCCCCCGACGACCACGCCCAGACTGCTGATATTCAGCAAGGCATGCATCACCGGAGGACAGTGTATCCAATCGTTCTAAAATGTACTGATTCGTAGAATCGACGACAGGTAAAACCGTTACGCCACCTTCAGGTAGGTGCTTAAGGATAACTTCTTCATCTAATAACTGCATAGGCGCTGGCAAAGAATAACCCTTACCCGTTACAGTAAAAATATCAATTCCCCAATCTCGTATAGTTTGGATGTGTTTATTAATCGCAGCTCGACTCATCCCCATCATTTCGCCCAGTAACTCACCGGAATAAAACTCCCCATCAGAGAGGATTTTAATCAACTTAAGAGGAACTGTAATATCTTTCATGATAATACCTCGATGGCATTGACCTCTCCATGCGCAGCAATAAAGCGAACTTCAGGTTCCAGCTGTATGGAGAATTTTTCAGAAACTTGGTTGCGGACATAACGAGCTAATTCAACAATATCTGAGCTTTTTGCATTATTTTTATTAATCAGAACCAATGCCTGTTTCTCGTGAACAGCGGCACCACCAAGCTGGAATCCTTTAAGTTTACACTGATCAATTAACCATCCAGCGGCCAATTTAACGTTACCATCAGCTTGTAAATACTGAGGAGCATTCGGATACTCTCGTAAAATACGTTCGGCATGCTGTTGTGTAATTATTGGATTTTTGAAGAAGCTACCAGCATTACCTGTCACTACAGGGTCTGGGAGTTTACTTCGACGCATATAGCATACAGAATCAAATACTTGCTGTGGCGTAACGGTTTTAGGATCCAGCTTGACCAAATCACCGTAGTTAAGTATCGGGTTCCACTCTTTCTTTAAAAAGAACCCTACTGCGGTAATCGCAAACCCAGAGCGGTATTGATGCTTAAATATGCTTTCACGGTAATCGAACTGGCATTCCTCAGAGGTAAAACGCATGACTTTACCTTCAGCCAGATCCAACACGTCAACATAATCACAAACATGCTGTAATTCGATACCGTACGCACCGATATTCTGTATCGGTGCAGAACCGACACATCCGGGAATTAATGCCAGATTTTCTAACCCAGCAATGCCACGCTTAAGCGTATATTCAACTAATTGGTGCCAATTCTCACCTGCACCAACATGAAGATACCAGCCATCGCTTTCTTCGCGAATATCTATACCTTTGAGTCGGTTTAGCAGAATAGTACCTAAAAAATCCTCCAGAAAAAGGACATTACTTCCTTCTCCTAGCAATAAAATGGGCTCTTGTGATGCGCAGGCGACGCGCCATTCCTCGATCAATTGTTCTTGAGTATCTGCTACCGCAATACGAGAGGCAGACACAGATAATGAGAAAGAGTTATGAGGCTTTAATGAAATAATGCTCGATGGCATGATGGAAATACCTACTAATTCAGATATCACATAGTCTACCTGATCTACGCGAGATACCGACTGCCTTTTGCCACCGGATACGGATAAACAATTTTTCCTAACGCCCATAGCAAAAAGCCCCTGTCTTTCGACAGAGGCTTTCCACTTATTTGATGCCTGGCAGTTCCCTACTCTCACATGGGGAAGCCCCACACTACCATCGGCGCTACGGCGTTTCACTTCTGAGTTCGGCATGGGGTCAGGTGGGACCACCGCGCTATCGCCGCCAGG
>NZ_JBIXKO010000038.1:0-4692 GCF_044751765.1 Pectobacterium sp. CHL-2024
AAACTGTTGCTGAATTAGCGTCTCACGCGGGAAGTCGGCCTCGGTGGCGTTAAAATCGACCAGGACCTGCTGGCGTTCGGCTTCCGGTAATATGGGCAGGCTTAGCGCCGCCTGTTGCGGTGTGCTCTCCAACGACGTGACCAGACTCTCAAGCGCGGTAAGCATATAGTGGACGATTCGTTCAGGGTCGACGCCCATGACGGCTTTTGCGGTCAGGTTGAAGCCATCGCCCAGATCGTCCACTGACAGCGTGATCGGATAGTTAGTGCGCTCTCGCCCACTCAGTTGGCGCATGCCCTCCCAGAATGTGTTGCTAGTATCTTTCTGGGAATGCCGATAGTTGAATAGCGTGCTGAACAGCGGCAGAGGAGGGAGAACCTGACTGCATTGCTGAGCCAATGCCAGCGGTGCCTGTTCATGGGCTAATAGCGCCATCAGCTCATGAGACGTATTCTGAACAACATCGTGTACGCTGCGCTCACGGAGCGATACACGCAGCGGCAGCGTGTTGATGAACATCCCCATCACCCGATCGGCCCCCGAGCTTCCCTGCAGGCGACCCGAAAGCACGGAGCCAAAGACCACGTCATCACGACCGCTGGTCAGTGCAAGAACCTGTGCCCAGGCAACATGGAATAGCACACTTGAGCTAATTCCCTGCTGGCGAGCCTGACGGCGAATGGTATCAGCCAGTACGTGATCGAGTGAAAGACGCGCTTCGGTGATGTCTTCGCCGTTGCCTTGCACATCCACGCGATCGAAAGGTGCTGTCGGCGTGTCAATATCCGCCAGTCGGCTGCGGAAATACTGCTCATGCTCAGAAAGCGGGACGTTCAGGATCTGCGCGATAAAATTGCGATACGGTAGCGGTTTAGGAAGCGCTTCTGCCTTATCCTGCAATAGCAGGTGGATTTCGTCGATGATCAACGCCTGTGTTATATGGTCGCTGATCAAATGATGGATGCTCAGCGACAATAGCCATTCGCCGCGAATCGGATCGTGCGCCGTCGTCGCCGCAAGCAGCGGGGCTCGGTTGAGGTTGAGCCGATGATTGCTGGGATCGGTAGCTGCACGCAATTGTGCTGGGATATCGCCCGATGATGTTGCTGTCAGGGTGTTTACCGTCAGCGGTGCCTGTCGCCAAACCACCTGTACGGGTTGGTGGAGCCCTTGCCAGCAGATAGCGGTGCGCAGAATATCGTGGCGTGCGATAACCTGTTGCAATGCGCTGAGAAAACCATCAAGGCGTGCCTGTGTGTCAAAGGCGAGCTGGCTGTTTAACAGATAGGTATCGCCTTTCTCCTGCAACTGATAATGGAACAGAATGCCTTCCTGCAAGGGGGCCAGCGGGTAGATATCCTGCACATTGGCTACGCCGTTGGGTACCGTCGCGATAACCGTATCGATTTCTTCCTGAGACAGTGTGACCAGTGGCAACAACGCGGGCGTAATGATTGTGGTGTCTGTGGCAATCCGGTTAGGTGGGACGATGAACACCGATTTATCTTGGTTCTCCAGTATTTCCTGTGCCATGTCGCAGAGAACTGGGGTAGAAAAGAGGCTTCGGGCTTCAAGTGTCCAGCCAATGCTACGCAGACGTTCAATAAGTCTGACAATCATCAGCGAATGACCACCGAGCTCGAAGAACTGATCGTGGCGGCCAACGCGATCCAGCCCCAGCAAGTCTTGCCAAATTTGCGCGAGAGCTGTCTCCAGCTCGCCTTGCGGCGCTTCATAGTCATGACGGGCGACTGCCGTTTGGCCGGGCGCGGGTAGCGCATTACGGTCGAGTTTACCGTTTGGCGTGAGTGGGAAAGCATCAAGCATGACAAAAGCAGAAGGCACCATATACTCGGCCAGATGCTGGCTGAGCTGTTGACGCAGGTCAGTCGGGTGGAGTTCCGCACCCGATTGTGGGCAAAGATAGGCTACTAGTCGGGTGTCGCTGGGGCTGTCTTCACGGGCAATCACTACCGCTTCGCCGACGCCGCTGCACTGCATCAAGTGCGTTTCTATTTCACCCAGTTCAATACGGAAACCGCGCAGTTTGATCTGGAAGTCGTTACGGCCCAGATATTCGATATCGCCATTGGGCAACCAGCGGCCAAGGTCGCCGCTCTTGTAGAGCCGAGCATCTGGACGATCGCTAAATGGATCGGCAATAAAACGCTCGGCCGTCAATGCCGGGCGATTAAGGTAGCCGCGTGCGACACCGGCACCGCCAATATAGATTTCACCGGCGACCCCAAGGGGAACTGGCTGTTTTTGCTCATCCAGAATATAGATTTGCGTGTTGGCAATTGGGCTGCCAATCGGTGGTGCTCCGTTATGGCTCCCATCGCAGCGATACAAAGTAGCACAGACGGTAATCTCCGTTGGACCGTAGGCATTAAACACCTGCCGGCCCGATGTCCAGCGCTTAACTTGCGCCGCGGTGCACGCCTCTCCGCCCAGAATCAGGGTCTTCAACATAGGAAGGTCGGCATCGGGTGGTAGAGCACTGGCAGCAATAGGCGGTAATAACGCATGAGTGACCGCCTGTGTTTGTAGCGTCGTCAGCAACGCCTCGCCGGGCAGTAGCGCTTCTCGCGGGGCAAGTACCAGACTACCGCCATGAGAAAGGGTGGTTGCGACTTCAAACACACAGGCATCGAAACTGAAAGAAGCAAACTGCAACAGGCGGCTGTCGCGGGTGATATTGAAGGCATCAGACAGTGCATCAACCAGATTACACAGATTACGATGCTCAACCATGACCCCTTTGGGTTTACCCGTGGAGCCAGAGGTGTAGATGACATACGCCAGATGATGTGGCGTCAGGCCAAACGACTGCGGTGTCGGGTTACTGTCTGGTGCCTCGTTCGCGATAGCGGCTGGCAGATTATCGAGTTCGATAGTGGGCAGAGGGCTATCCAACAGGGCGACCAGATCGGTTTGCGTCAGCAGCGCAACAGGGGCGGCATCCTCCAGCATGTAAGTCAGACGATCGACAGGATAAGAGGGATCCAGCGGCACATAGGCGGCACCGGCTTTGAGGGTGCCGAGCAGACCAACAATCATCTCCAGACTGCGTTCGACGCAAATCGCAACCCGATCGTCCGGCTGTACACCGAGCGTAAGCAGATGATGGGCGAGACGGTTGGCGCGGCGGTTGAGTTGATCGTAATTGAGGGTCTGTTCGCCGAATATGACCGCAATGGCATCTGGCGTCTGGCGTGCCGCGTGTTCAATACGTTCGTGAATCAGCGCGTGCGGCAGGCTATCCGTGCCAGTGGCATTAAAGTCAGTCAGCAATTGCTGACGTTCTGATTCCGGTAGCACGGATAGGCTGCGTATCGGTCGCTGGGGCTCCGTTTCCAATGCAGCTGTCAGACCACTGATTGCCGTCATCAGGTAATTCACCACGCGCTCAGGATCGATTCCCTCAATGGCCTGCGCTTCCAGGCTAAACGCGTTACCCCGGTCGTTGACAGAAAGAATGAGTGGATAATTGGTACGTTCTTCTGACGTGAGCAAACGCATGCTGCTCCAGGCAAGATCGTCAATATCTTGTGAGCTGTGGCGATAGTTGAACAGCGTGCTGAATAACGGCATGGGGGGTGCCACGCCGCTACAGCGTTGAGCCAATGCCAGTGAGGCTTGTTCATGCTCCAGCAGCGTCATCAAATCGTGCGAGGTGTGCTCAACCACCTCCGCTGCACCGCGATCCGCAAGAGAAATTCGCAGCGGCAACGTATTGATAAACATCCCCATGATCCGATCGGCATCGGCGGTGCCAGCGAGTCGACCCAGTAGAACAGAGCCGAATACCACGTCATCACGACCGCTGGTCTGCGCGAGCACCTGTGCCCAGGCCACGTGGAACAGCACGCTGGGGCTGACGCCAAAACGGCGAGCCTGACTGCGAATCGCAGATGCCAAAGTGGCTTCCAGAGGCAAATGTGCCTCGGTGACGCTGCCGCCATCCCCTTGTACATCCAGCAGGCCAAAAGGCGCTGTCGGTGCATCGATATCCGCCAGCCGTTCGCGGAAATAGGCCTCATGCTCTGAGGTCGGTACATTTAAGGTTTGGTAGATAAAATTACGATACGGTAGCGGCGTTGGCAGGGCGTCCTGCTGGCCCTGCAACAGCTGACGGATTTCACCGACGATCAGTGCCAGCGTCATATGGTCACAGACCAGATGGTGGAAGCGCAGCGCCAGCAGCCATTCGTTTTGTTTAGGATCGTGAGCGATATCGGCCCTAAACAAGGGAGCCTGATTCAGATCGACACGATGGGTGCATGGATCGGTATGTGCCTGTAACTGTGCCAATACCGCCTCTGATGAGGTCGGTTTAAAATGGTTGATTGGCAATATTGCCTGACGCCAGACCACCTGTACCGGCTGGCTTAGTCCCTGCCAGCAAACAGAGGTGCGCAGAATGTCGTGACGTTCGATAACCTGCTGCAATGCGGCAAGGAAGTTATCGAGATGCTCACGGGTGCTAAAGGCTGCCAGATTTCTTAATAAGTAGGCATCGCCTTGCTTCTGCAGTTGGTGATGGAAAAGAATGCCTTCCTGCAGAGGCGAAAGCGGGTAGATATCCTGTACGTTGGCGGCTCCGCCGGCGACGGTAGCCACCACCGTATCGATCTCCGGCTGGGTGAGTGTCACCATCGGCAGCAGGTCGGGCGTGATGGCAGTACAGTC
>NZ_JBIXKO010000039.1:0-2328 GCF_044751765.1 Pectobacterium sp. CHL-2024
AACGCGGCCGGGGTTCAGGCCGAAGGAAACGTACTTTGACTGGGACGTGCAGGACCGTCTGGTGCGGGTGAGTCTGCCGGACGGGGCACGCTGGCGCTATCGCTACGATGCGTTTGGCCGCAGAGTCAGTAAGGTACGTGAGGGACAACTCCCTTCGGCGCAGGCGGTCGCGCGGGTGGCGTACCGGTGGGACGGTGACCAGCTGATTGGTCAGCAGCAGTACCGGGCGGACGGGTCAGCGGCACGGGAAGTGCAGTGGGTATACGAGCCGGGAAGCTTCCGGCCACTGGCACAGGTGGAGGCGCAGGGCGACAGCACACAACTGCACTACATCGTGACCGACCTGACAGGAACCGCGAGAGAGTTGTGCAGTGAGGAAGGGGAAGTCCGCTGGCGCGGGGAGCAGGGACTGTGGGGCGTACACCGCGAAGAGCGACGGCCTATCCCGCTGCGGCGCTACCTAGGGGATGCGGCGAACGAAGAGGTGTACTGTGAGCTGCGCTATCAGGGTCAGCTGTTTGATGCGGAAACGGGGCTTTACTACAACCGGCATCGTTACTATGATGCGGAAAGCGGACAGTACCTGTCGCCGGACCCGATAGGGCTGGGTGGGGGAATAAGGCCGCAGGGATATGTTCATAACCCGTTGGAGTGGGTTGATCCGCTGGGGTTGAGTGGGTGTCCACCTGATCCTAAAGAAGATAGGAAAAGAAGGCATCATTCTAAATCTGCTACGTATGATAAACACACAAAAGCAAAAACGAGAGAAGATGCTATAAAGTTGTCTAGTAACAAAGGACCTTCTCAATATTGGGACGAAAGTGTTCAAGGATCTACAACCTCAAAAGACGCAACCAGTTTTAGAAACCAGTTAGAAAAAGAGGCATTGAAAAATGGTAAGTATGTGCCACAAAAAGGTGGTTCTGATTACTATATATATGATGCGGGTAAGACGGTGGGATATAATAATGGAAAACCAACTCAATTCATGAGAGTTGAAGTGACTAAAAGTACTAATGAGTTTCATGGTCATCCAATATCTCCTGAAAAATATATTGAATATCTTGGGAAGTGATTCTATGGAAAATATTGATTTTTTTAAAAGATATAAACCGTTATCTTTGTTCTCTTTTCCTTCCGGTTGGTTTTCTTTAAAAAACCATATGTATGATATAGATCCTACGGTTCTCCATTCTGTCTCGAATCATGAGTTCTCTCGCCTGGAAGACATCTTCTTTGGAGAAGATGTCTTCATAGCTAGATGTGAGATGCCATTGACTAATGGGAGGAATATTATGGCCGTGTTATCGATCGGATGTAGATTGATGAACGATGATTTTCGTGAATTACCACCGCACTGTTTTTATGATGTGGAAGTTACTTTTTACTCTATAAAAGGTAAAATTAAGAATTCTTTTTTTGAAAAGAAAATAACCTTGTCTAGCAGATATGATGCTGCAAGAAAAACATCGGAATATATGATTATTTTCTCAAATTATATTTATCCAGATTTACAAGATGGGGTTTTAGATCTAAGCGGAGATTTAGAAGCATATTTTGATGATGGGGTTATCCATTAATTCTTTTATATTAAATATCCGGAAGCGATCACACGATCCTTCCAGATATTTTTATCGGCTTGCGTACTACGCCAGTATATTCCCCAACTCAGCCCGAATGGTTATTTTACCGGGCAGCACGTCAATACTTAACTGCTGGCCGGGTAACCCGCTTTGGGTGAGCCAGTCACCCGTCAATGTCAGTTCCCCGTTGTCACTTACCCAGTCCGCACCCTCTGTCTCGCAGCCGTCCAGTTCGTTTAGCCGCGCCGCGATATCGGTGTTCTCATCCCGTCGCGTCAGTATTAAGCCGTTGCGGTACAGGCGGGTACGAAACTATCAAACGACGCAACGCTCAGGGCTTGCAAGTTGCCCCACAGTTCATGGATATCCTGCGTGGTGATAACAATTCGAGGTAAATGACCCGGAAGGGCGAGAGTGGCTGTACCGTTATGGTGACAAGGGACAGCTGTCGACGGTGATAGGCCCGGACGGCGTGTTGCAGCGTTATCACTATAATCATCGTGGGCTGCTGAGCAGCCTTGAGCGGGATAATGCACCGCCGGTCATGTTCCGCTATGACGACCTTGACCGCCTGACAGAGCGGCATATCGGACATGAAGCGGGCGTACAGGTCCGACGCTGGGAATATGACGGCGTGCGCGAGTCACCGTCGAAAGTGGTGTACGAGGACGGCAGCGAGACGCGGTTTGGTTACGATGTGGAAGGTAACCTGACGGCGGTAACGGATGCACTGGGGCAGCGCTAC
>NZ_JBIXKO010000040.1:0-1807 GCF_044751765.1 Pectobacterium sp. CHL-2024
AAACTGTTGCTGAATTAGCGTCTCACGCGGGAAGTCGGCCTCGGTGGCGTTAAAATCGACCAGCACCTGCTGGCGTTCGGCTTCCGGCAGCATGGGCAGCGAATTAAGCGGCTGCATCACATCGTCGGCCATTGCCATCAGGATATTTTCTACATAACCCACCACACGAATGATGGTATCCCGCTCGAACAGATCGGTGGCATAGATCAATCCGCCGTCGAGACCGTTTTCTGTCTCAATCAGCGATAGCGACAGATCAAAGTGGGTGCGGTTCAGCGGACGCTCAACGACAGAGAGCTCAAGGCCGGGCAGCGTCAGGGCCTGTGTCGGGGTATTGTTCAGCGACAGCATCACCTGAAAGAGCGGGCTGTAGCTGAGGTTGCGAACGGGTTGCAGCACCTCAACCACTTGTTCAAACGGCAGGGCCTGATGGGCGTAGGCGTCCAGCGCCCGCTCGCGTACCTGATCGAGCAGATCCGCGACGGAGTGACAGCGTCCCGGCTCGGCGCGCAACGCCAGCGTATTGACGAAGAAGCCGACCATGCCCTCCAGTTCCTGGCGGGGGCGGTTGGCGACTGGGGTGCCGATAACGATATCGTCCTGCCCGCTGAGGCGGGATAGCACCACCGACCAGGCGGCCAGCAGCGTCATAAACAGGGTCGTGCCCTGCTGCTGGCTCAGGGTATGCAGGCGACGCAGCTGTCCCGCATCCAGATGGAAGGGAACCTGATCGCCCGCATAGCGCTGTACCGACGGTCGGGGCCGGTCGGTCGGCAGCGTCAGCAGCGCCGGTGCGCTTTCCAACTGACGACGCCAGTAGTCCCGCAGATTGTCGAGCGTCTCCCCCTGCAGCCACTGACGTTGCCAGACGGCGTAGTCGGCGTACTGGACCGGCAGCGGAGGCAACTGGGCGTCGTGTCCCTCTCTGGCGGCCTGATACAGCGCGGCCAGCTCGCGTGCCAGAATGCCGATGGACCAGCCGTCGGAGATAATGTGGTGCTGGGTCAGCAGCAGCACATGGGTGTCATCATCCAACTGCAGCAATTGACCACGGATCAGCGGCCCCTGTGTCAGATCGAAAGGTGCCCGCGCTTCCTGTTCGGCCAGTTCTGCCACGCGAGTGGTGCGGGCCTCCTCGTCCAACTCACGCAAGTCATGGCAGGCGAGGCTGAAGCCGAGCGTATCTGGGGAAATCTGCTGGGCGGGCTGCCCGTCGAGGGAGGTAAAACGGGTACGCAGACTTTCGTGACGGGCCATGAGTCCGTCGAGCGCGGCTGTGAGCGCCGGGCGGTCAAGCTGGCCGCTAAGGCGCAGCGCGGCGGGCAGGTGATAGGCCTGACTGGCGGCTGGATCGAGCTGGGCCAGGAACCACAGCCGCTGCTGGGCAAACGACAGCGGCAGGGGCTGGGTGCGGTCGGCCACGGGCAGCGTGGACGGTGCCGCGTGGGTCAGACCGCTGATGGCCGCCGCCAGATCGCACAGCGTCGGGTGCGCAAACAGGGTGGCCAGTGGGACGCTTATGCCGGCTTTGTCCAGGCGGTTCAGAAGCTGCACCGCCAGCAGCGAGTGGCCGCCGAGGGCGAAGAACCGATCGTGACGACCGACACGCTCCAGGCCTAGCAGGTCCTGCCAGAGCGCGGCCAGCATGATTTCGATGTTGCCCTGCGGCGCTTCATAGTCGCGGGTGGCAAAGGCGGTCTGATCCGGAACGGGCAGGGCCTGACGGTCGAGCTTGCCGTTCGGGGTGAGCGGCAGGGCGTCGAGCGTGACAAAGGCGGACGGGATCATGTAGTCCGCCAGCGAGGCG
>NZ_JBIXKO010000041.1:0-1747 GCF_044751765.1 Pectobacterium sp. CHL-2024
CGCCTCGCTGGCGGACTACATGATCCCGTCCGCCTTTGTCACGCTCGACGCCCTGCCGCTCACTCCGAACGGTAAGATCGACCGCAAGGCCCTACCGGCTCCGGATCAGACCGCCTTTGCCACCCGCGACTATGAAGCGCCGCAGGGCGCGACCGAAAGCACACTGGCCGCACTTTGGCAAGAGCTGCTAGGGCTGGATCGTGTCGGTCGTCACGATCAATTCTTTGCCCTCGGCGGCCACTCGCTGCTGGCGGTGCAGCTTCTGAACCGCATGAACAAGGCCGGGATGGACGTGGCGCTGGCCGCGCTGTTTGCACACCCGACGCTGTGCGATCTGGCGGCGGCCGTCACGGCCACCGCGCACGATGCGCCGTTCCCCCTGCCCGTGGCCGACCGCACCCAGCCCCTGCCGCTGTCGTTTGCCCAGCAGCGGCTGTGGTTCCTGGCACAGCTCGATCCGGCCGCCAGTCAGGCCTATCACCTGCCCGCTGCGCTGCGCCTTACCGGCCGGCTTGACCGCCCGGCACTCACGAGCGCGCTCAACGGGCTGGTCGCCCGTCACGAAAGCCTGCGCACCCGCTTTACCTCCCGCGACGGGCAGCCCGCCCAGCAGATTGATCCGGATACCATCGGCTTCAGCCTGTCCAGCCATGACTTGCGTGAGTTGGACGAGGCGGCCCGCACCACTCGCGTGGCAGAACTGGCCGAACAGGAAGCGCGGGCACCTTTCGATCTGGCACAGGGGCCGCTGATCCGCGGTCAGTTGCTGCAGATGGATGATGACACCCATGTGCTGCTGCTGACCCAGCACCACATTATCTCCGACGGCTGGTCCATCGGCATTCTGGCGCGCGAGCTGGCGCCGCTGTATCAGGCCGCGCTGGATGGCAGCGATGCGAACTTACCACCTCTGCCAGTTCAGTACGCCGACTACGCCGTCTGGCAACGTCAGTGGCTGCAGGGGGACACACTCAACGACCTGCGTGACTACTGGCGCAATCAACTGCAGGGGGCACCGGCCCTGCTGGAGCTCCCGACCGACCGGCCACGACCGTCGGTACAGCGCTATGCGGGCGATCAGGTTCCCTTCCATCTGGATGCGGGACAGCTCCGTCGCCTTCATGCACTGAACCGGCAGCAGGGCACGACCCTGTTTATGACGCTGCTGGCCGCCTGGTCGGTGGTGCTATCCCGCCTCAGCGGGCAGGACGATATCGTCATCGGCACCCCGATTGCCAACCGCCCCCGTCAGGAACTGGAGGGCATGGTCGGCTTCTTCGCCAACACGCTGGCCTTACGCACCGAACCGGGACGCTGTCACTCCGTCGCGGATCTGCTCGATCAGGTACGTGAGCGGGCGCTGGACGCCTACGCTCATCAGGCCCTGCCGTTTGAACAGGTTGTGGAAGCACTGCAACCCGCTCGCAGCCTTAGTTACAGCCCTATTTTTCAGGTGATGCTGTCGCTGAACAATACCCCGACACAGGCTCTGATGCTGCCCGATCTTACGCTCTCAGCCGTTGAGCGGCCGCAGCATAGCACCCACTTTGATCTGACTCTGTCGCTTATCGAGACGGAAAACGGTCTCGACGGCGGGTTGATCTATGCCACCGACCTGTTCGACCGGGACACCATCATTCGTGTGGTAGGTTATGTAGAGAATATCCTGATAGCGATAGCCGATGATGTGGCACAGCCTGTCGCCACCCTGCCCATGCTACCGGAGGCCGAGCGCCGGCAGGTCATG
>NZ_JBIXKO010000042.1:0-1484 GCF_044751765.1 Pectobacterium sp. CHL-2024
CTGGTCGATTTTAACGCCACCGAGGCCGACTTCCCGCGTGAGACGCTAATTCAGCAACAGTTTGAAGTACAGGCTGAACAGGCACCCGAGGCTATCGCCGTGCTGTTTGAAGGCCAGCATCTCACCTACCGCGAACTCAATCGCCGTGCCAACCAGCTCGCCCACCACCTGCTTTCGCTCGGTGTCAAACCCGATGACCGCGTCGCCCTCTGCGTCGAGCGCAGCCTGGAGATGATGGTTGGCCTGCTCGGTATCCTCAAAGCCGGGGCCGCCTACGTCCCGATGGACCCCGCCTACCCGGCGGAGCGCCTTGCCTATATGCTCGACGATGCCGCCCCGGTCGCTCTGCTGACCCAATCCGCACAAGTGGCACCACTCAGCAGCACGCTGCCCACCGTACTGCTGGATACGCCTGCCTCCAGTGACTACCCGGACACTAACCCCGTGGTACAGGGGCTGAACGCGACCCATCTGGCCTATGTGATTTACACCTCCGGCTCCACTGGCAAGCCCAAAGGGGTCATGGTCGCCCACCGGAACGTGCTTCACCTCGCCACCGGCCTGAAAACGTTGCTGGCGCTCGAGCACCCCAGCCGCATTGCCCTCAACGCCAGTATCGTGTTCGATGCCTCGGTGAAGAACTGGATACAGCTGCTGTCCGGCCACACGCTGGTGCTGGTGCCCGACGCTATCCGCGCCGATGCTCATCAGCTCTGGCGCTATTTCGCCCGCCACGCCGTCAACCTGTTTGACTGCACCCCGGTGCAGTTGCAGTGGCTGCTCGACGCCGGACTGGGCACCGACCCGGCCTACCAGCCCGCGCAGGTCCTTATCGGCGGGGAAGCCATTTCTCCTGAGGTCTGGTCGCGCCTGCAGGCGCTTTCCGACACCCGCTTTATCAACGTTTACGGCCCGACCGAATGTACCGTTGATGCCACCGCCTGTGTGGTCGACCATACGCAGCCGTTGCCGACCATCGGCAAACCGCTCGCCAATACCCGCCTCTACATTCTGGATGCGCAGGGCCAGCCCGTCCCGATTGGCGTCACCGGTGAACTCCATATCGGCGGAGCCGGCGTCGCCCGCGGCTACCTCCACCGTCCCGACCTCACCGCCGACCGCTTTATTGCCGATCCTTTCTCTGCCGACCCGGCAACCCGGCTCTACAAGACCGGCGATCTGGCCCGCTGGCAGCCCGACGGCCGCATTGACTACCTCGGCCGTAACGACTTCCAGATCAAGGTACGCGGTTTCCGTATCGAAGCGGGGGAAATCGAGTCCCGCCTCCTGCGCTGTCCGGGGGTACAGGACGCCGTGGTGATCGCCCGTGAAGCCCCCCCCGGCGATACGCGTCTGGTAGCCTATCTCTGCGCACGATCTGATGCTGAACTGCATCCAGTGGCGTTGCGCCAGCAGCTTGCCGCCTCGCTGGCGGACTACATGATCCCGTCCGCCTTTGTCACGCTCGACGCCCTGCCGCTCAC
>NZ_JBIXKO010000043.1:0-1377 GCF_044751765.1 Pectobacterium sp. CHL-2024
TATATGGACGCTCCCGGTTGAACAAGGCATTTTTCAGCAAGATGTAAAATCGGTAACTGCAGGCATATATCCGGTTTCTAATGGGGCTTCTGCGCCCCGAACCATGATGAAATCCGCCAGGTGAGTACCAAGCATCCACTACGGGCTATCGTGCCCATTGGCGCATCGGTTTACCTCACCTGTGGTCTTACCTGTTTTGCCATCTTTTTGATTACACCTGCAATTCCGGACTGCGTTTTACCCTTTGTGAACCCCTGCGAGGACTGAGCGGTGCTCAGGCCCACGCAGGGGGACGATATTCTGTTTCATGGACCAGCATCGACCACAGTATCCGCGCTGTTTTACTCGCCTGTGCCACTACCGCCACATTGTAATTTTTGCGTTTCAGCAATCCGTCGAGCCACCCCATGTCTTCCCGGTGTCGCTCAATCACGGAAGCGACTGCCCGCGCTCCGTGAACCAGAAGATAACGGAAGTAACCATCGCCCCGTTTGCTTATCCGCCCCAGACGCTGTTTGCCTCCGCTGGAATGTTCTCGCGGTGTCAAACCCATCCAGGCTGAGAACTGTTTTGCGCAGCTGAACTGCCTTCCGTCACCCACTGACGCGACCAGATACGTCGCCGTCAGCAGTCCGACGCCGGGCACTTTTGTCATGCGTTTACAGGCTGCCTGTGTTTCGGCCCATGACTTCAGTTGTTGTTCGATAAGCTCCACATGGTCATCCAGCGCATCAATATGCGCCATCTGCCGTAATGCGCTGGCTCGAACGAACGGGGATAGCTCATTTTCTCCGTCTTCAAGAATTTCTGGAACGCCCTGCTTCAGCGCTTTTCTGCCTGTTGCCATCACAAAACCAAACTCGCTCAGCATGGCCCGCAAGCTGTTCGTACAGGCGACCCGTTCCCGGATAATGATATCCCGCTCCGTATGCAGGGCGAGTACAGCCTGCTGGTCAACGGTTTTGACCTGAACAAAACGCATATTGGGCCGAGTAACGGCTTCGCAGATGGCTTCCGCATCCGTCGCATCGGTCTTGTTGGTTTTGACGTAAGGCTTGACGTACTGCGGCGGCATCAGCCTGACCTGATGGCCGTGGCGGATAAACATGCGGGCAAAATGGTGGCTGGATGAACACGCCTCCATCCCGATAAGACAGGGGTCGAGACGGATAACGAACTCAGCAAACTTTGCCCGCGAGAGTTTCTTTTTCAGCACGGTCTGGCCGGTGTGATCGACACCATGAAGAACGAAAACGTTTTTTGCCAGATCGATACCAAGGGTAGATACTTGCATTTGGACGCTCCTTCTTTTGAGATTTGACACTCATACTCTGGCACATCTGATGCCGTTAAGATGGAGCGTCCATCTCATTATCC
>NZ_JBIXKO010000044.1:0-1318 GCF_044751765.1 Pectobacterium sp. CHL-2024
GGCGCTGAGGAATCCCCAGTAATGGGCGGGTAAAAAAAGACAGGCATAGAGTTTTGTGATCTACTGATTGTGCGACCAATTCAGCGAGATCACCTCTATGCCTGCTTATCAAGTATGTCAGAAGTTTTTCCGGGACGCTTTAGCTCCATTCCACAAATATCGACAAAATGCCCTTCTTGACGCTACTGTGGCTTTAACTCGTGGCGCGTCGCTCACCCTGACCAGCATCGGACGATATCTTCCTGGGACTGCACAGGTAAAACACAAGATTAAACGGATCGATCGCCTACTGGGAAATGTTGAACTTCACAGCGATATTCCTCTGATATTCAAAAATATTACTTCACTGCTGACTCAACAACTTTCATGGTGCGTCATCGCTGTTGACTGGAGCGGTTACCCTTCACAGGCGTTCCATGTTCTACGCGCAAGCCTAATTTGCGATGGTCGCTCTATTCCTCTGATGAGTCAGGTTGTCCCTTCCGATAAGCAGCAGAACCCCCATGTCCAAAAGGCTTTTCTGGATGCCCTCAGCAACGCCGTGGCTCCTGATAAAAAAGTCATTATTGTCACTGATGCCGGGTTCCAAAATACGTGGTTCCGCCATATCAAATCACTGGGTTGGGATTTTATTGGGCGTGTGCGAGGAAGTACGCTGCTTCGACTGAACTGTGAAGGGGAGCGCTGGTTTAGAAGGCAAGAACTGAAGGCCAGTAAGACACCGGAATATCTCGGGCCGGGAACATTCGCCCGAGCAGAGTATTCGCGCTGTGACGGCCATTTCTACCTGCATAAAAAAGAGTCGAAAGGCAGAAAGCATCACCATTCCCGCTGCCGTATTAAGCGTAAGTCACAGGAGTGCGACGGACGCTCAGCAGCCAAAGAGCCCTGGCTTATTTTCAGCAGCACAGATGAATTTAAGCCACGTGAAGTGATGAGAATTTACAGCCGCAGAATGCAGATTGAACAGAACTTTCGTGACGAGAAAAGCGAGCGCTTTGGTTTTGGTCTGCGTGCCAGCCACAGTGGTACGGCAGGACGTCTGCTGGTACTGAGTCTGCTCGCGACGCTGGCAACAGCAGTCCTCTGGCTTTTGGGCTATGAAGCTGAAAATAAAGGACTACATCTGAGATACCAAGCCAACAGCATTAAATCTCGGCGGGTGATCTCATATTTAACGTTAGCGGAGAATGTCCTTCGACATTCTCCGCTAATTTTAGGTCGAACGGTACTGAGTACCGTTCTTAACCACCTCGCCAAAACCTACCGAAATATGGTGTTGGTTTATTAGCGCTGATTTGTGGGGATCCCTCAGCGC
>NZ_JBIXKO010000045.1:0-1223 GCF_044751765.1 Pectobacterium sp. CHL-2024
TGTGAGTTCAACCGATGGATGCAACACATTGGTTAAAACGCTCTGCGGGTGATTCATAGTCTAGCGTTTTTCTTGGCCTCTCGTTGAGCTGCCTGGCAACACTGTTTAGTCTTTGCTGGCTGTGAACCGATAAGTCAGTTCCTTTTGGAAAATACTGCCTGAGCAATCTGTTCGTATTTTCATTGGAGCCGCGTTGCCAGGGGGATTGAGGATCGCAGAAGTAAACCTGAATATCTGTGGCTACAGTAAACCGGGTGTGGCTGGTCATTTCAACGCCCCGGTCCCATGTTAATGTTTTATAAAGCTCAGCAGGTAATTCTCGGGCTTGTTTGATGAGTGCAGATATAACCGTTATGGTCTTGTTGTCCCTGACTTTGGCCAGCATAACAAAACGGGAATGACGTTCTACGAGGGTGACGATATAGGAGTTTTTAGAGCCCTGGATCAGGTCACCTTCCCAGTGACCTGGTATAGCTCTGTCAGCGACTTCAGGTGGCCTTTCGCTGATAGAGATCGTATCCGGGATTGACCCTAATCCTTTCCCTTTAAGCGATGATGTTCTGGATCTACGCACGACTCTTCCGCTTCTGAGGCATTGCTGCAGTTCTTTTTTTAATGCCCCCCGGGTTTGTATAAAAAGCGTTTTATATATCGTTTCATGTGACACATGCATTTCCTGATTATCCGGATAACAGCGTTTCAGCCAACCGGCGATTTGTTCCGGCGACCAGTCCTGATGCATCTTCTCTGCGATGATTTTACACAGTGTGGGTCTTTCAATTAGCTTGCAAGGTTTTGGTCTCAGAGCATTTTCCCACGCAGCAGTATCCGCTTTTGATGCACGGTATTGTTTTGCACCACCGTGCCTCTTGATCTCGCGGCTAATTGTTGAAGGTGCTCTCGATAGCTTGTTTGCGATCGCTCTGATGCTGATTTTTGTTACCAGCGCTCTGGATATTTCCTCTCTTTCATCAAGTGAAAGAGCTAACGGGTGCCGCTTTCGGACAGGGGGACGATATCCACCAGTCTGGTGGATAGTGGGCATAATAGAAGAATGATATCTGTCGAACATTCTGGCGATATCATGCAGGGAATCACCTTGCTTATACCTGTCCCAGATAATCGCTTTCTGTTCTGGCGTGTAGTTAATGCGCGTTCTTCGTTTCATGGCAACGTCCCCCTTGATTAAGGATAGCGTTGCATCGACCCATTGAACTCACAGC
>NZ_JBIXKO010000046.1:0-1220 GCF_044751765.1 Pectobacterium sp. CHL-2024
TTGTATCTTGAACTAGGTAGTGGGTGATGGTTAGCTACCATCACCTGAAACAGGGTGAATCTGGTACGTCCTATAAGGTCAGACCTTGTCTTACAGCTGAGATCCCCTGTTTCACCTTTCACGCCAGCATCAACTTTGAACGGTAGCCAGGAGCATAGACTCCGCATGAACAAGGAAAATGGGCGTGATGGTTATATGTGAAAGGAGACACGTATGATTCAGTTAGGTATTGATGTCGGAAAAAGCAAAATAGACTTATGCCTCAGGCCAGATGGCCCGGAAGGTCGCAAGAAAACCAAAATACTGACTAACGGACCTGATGTCGCAGTCAGCGTTCTGGAATGGCTGGCAAAGCAGAAAGTCGCTCCCGCGGATGTTCAGGTGGTGATGGAGTCAACGGGCACTTACCATGAACATCTGGCTTACGGCCTTTATGAGCGGGCGGTACGCGTCATCATTGCCAATCCTGCTCGCGTCCGTGCCTTTGCTCAGGGCATGGGTATCCTCACTAAAAATGATACTGTCGATGCTGACGTTTTAGCCCGGTATGGCGCTATGCGTCAGCCGGATGTGTGGCAGCCCCCTTCTCCCGCTATCCAGGAACTGAAAGCACTCCTCAGCAGACGTGATGCGTTGGTACACGATGTGGGTCGTGAACAAAGCCGACTCGAGAAACTTCTCTCAACGCGATGTTCATCGCTGGTTGAAGCCTCTGTCAGAAAGATACTTCAGGTGCTGAACAACGAACTGCAGGTGGTACAAGCGCTGATTGATAACCATATCGATAACCATCCTGAGCTGAAACGGGATATGGAATACCTGACGTCGATAAAAGGGATAGGGTCAGCAGTCGGGAGTACAATGCTGGTAGTCCTGAGGGGAAATCACTTCATCAGTGCAGAACAGGCAGCATCCTGGGTGGGGGTTGTCCCTAAGGAAAAACGTTCAGGAAGCTCTGTCCGCGGCAGAACAAGACTCTCAAAGAATGGTCCTCCAGAAGTGAGAGCCAAACTCTTTATGGCTGCAATAGTTGCCGTCAAACACAACCCTCTACTCAAACAGTTTTATGACCGCCTTCTGGCGGCGGGAAAAGCGAAGATGTCAGCGCTGGGTGGGGTGATGAGAAAGCTGGTACACATCTGCTACGGTGTTGTGATGAAACAGCAAAAGTATGACGAGAATTACGCTACAGCAGCTTGACGCTCAAGACGGTAGCTGTA
>NZ_JBIXKO010000047.1:0-1200 GCF_044751765.1 Pectobacterium sp. CHL-2024
AGCTATCACTACATGAAACAGAGTGAGCTTCCGCAGGGCGCTAAGGCTATCAACCTTGCGATTGAGTTTAAGCCCTCTGTTTCACCTTTCACGCCAGCATTAACATTGAACGGTTACCTAGAGCACTGACTCTGAATGTACAAGCGGAACGGGCGTGACGGCTTCAGTGAAAGGGGGACATTATGTATTACGTCGGCATTGATATCAGTAAACGTTTCATCGATGTGTGCTTATTGGTTGATGGCATTAAAGGTAAACGGAAGACGAAAGTGTTACCCAATGACCCCAACTCAGCACAGGCCTTGGCTCAATGGTTAATCCTGCAAAAATGTGACCCGAGTCAGGCTCATATCATCATGGAAGCCACTGGGGTTTATCACGAACACCTCGCTGATGGCCTTCATCAGTCGGACATTCTTGTCTCCGTGATAAACCCTCATCGGGTGCGTGAATTCGCCAAAGGAATGGGGATATTGACGAAGACGGATAAAGTGGATGCCTATGTTCTGGCGTGCTATGGCTGCCTGAAACAACCAGAAAACTGGCTCCCGCCTTCGCAAGAAATAAGGAAACTCAAAGCCTTGTTACAGCACAGGGATAGTCTGCTGAATGATAAACAACGCATAGAAAATCGACTGAGCACGTTAAAATCCACCACGGCCCCGGAAGAAATCCTGACCTCGCTGGAGTCGATTGAACAAAACTTAAAGGATGAGCTGGCAAGGATTGAACGCCTGATAGCGGAGCATATAGATAAGCATCCCAGGCTAAAAAACGACCTGAAACTGCTGAAATCGATTGATGGAGTGGGAGAGCAAATCGGGTGGAATATGTTAGCCATCATCCGGGGCAATAACTTCAGGAGCGCGGAACAGGTGGCGGCATACCTGGGCGTTATCCCGGTTGAACGTCGTTCAGGCACCTCGGTGTGTGGCAGGGCCAGACTGTCGAAAATAGGGCCGCCGGGTATCCGGGCAAAACTGTATATGGGAGCCATAGCGGCTATCAGTTGGAACAGTCATGTGAGAGCCCTCTATGAAAGACTGCGGCTAAAAGGAAAAGCGAAGATGGTGGCGATAGGAGCGGCGATGAGGAAACTGGTCCATCTGTGTTATGGCGTGCTGCATACGCAGCAGCCCTATGATAAAAATCATGGGGTGGTAGCCGGTTAGAGGACTTGACTAACAACACGGTTACTCA
>NZ_JBIXKO010000048.1:0-1169 GCF_044751765.1 Pectobacterium sp. CHL-2024
ACCAGACGGTCCTGCACGTCCCAGTCAAAGTACGTTTCCTTCGGCCTGAACCCCGGCCGCGTTTCGCGCTTCACCGCCAGACGCCCGCAGTCGTCATACCGGTATTGCGTATGGCCACGCTCGACCACTCGACCCGCTGCATCGTACCGCGCCGACGCCTGCACCACCGCATCCTGCACCTTCAGCGTCTCACCCAGACCCGGCGCTATCTGCGACACCTCGCACAGGTTCTGTTCGCTGTCGTAGCCAAACAGCCGCGCCTGACGCCGCCGCCCCTCATCACGGCGCTCCGCCGTCACCTGACCGGCCCCGTTCAGCCGGAAGGCCTGCTCACCCCAGTGGCTGTCGCTGATACCCGTCAGCCGGTCCAGCACATCGTACTGATAACGACGCTCCAGCACGTCATTCACCCGGCCGTCCGCCCCTTCCAGCGCCTGACGCTGCAACAGCCCCGTCGGGCTCCATTCGTGGCGTAATGCAAACCCGCTGCCGTTAGTGCGACGCTGCTCTTCGCCCGCCGCTGTGTGGCTGAACTGCAGAGGCTGGTGTGAACCAATACCCAGTGACGACAGCCGCCCCGACTGCCACGCCAGCTGCAGCGGGGCCAGAATCCCTTCCACGACAGCGCGCTGACCACCCGCGTCGTACCCGCTCTGCACCGCCTCGCCGTTGACCATTTCCGACGTCACCTGCCCCGCACGGTTATAGGCGTATTCCACCACCGCATCCGGACTGGCGGCTTTCGTCAGCCGACCGGCCACGTCATACGCCAGTTCGGTGATGCCGTCCGTTTCCCCGTCCGCTTTCCGTGCCGTGATGCGCGTTATCCGCCCTGCCGCATCATGCTCGTAGTGCAGTGCGCTGCCATCCGGCGCGGTGCGCTGCACCAGACGGTCTGCCACATCGTACTGATAGCGGTACACCCGACCGTCGTAATGCCGCTCCTCACTCAGCCGGCCGCTGCGGTCAAAACCGTACGTCCAGTCCCGTCCCTGACTGTTCGTCACCCCGGCGAACTCCGCTTCCGCATTGTAGTGGTAACGTACCGTTGCCCCCAGCGGGTCGGTCGCTTCCAGCAGGTTATCGAACGCCCCATAGCGGAACTGGTAGCGCTGCCCCAGTGCATCCGTTACCGCCGTCAGGTTACCTTCCACATCGTAACCAAACCG
>NZ_JBIXKO010000049.1:0-1108 GCF_044751765.1 Pectobacterium sp. CHL-2024
GCTGCAATCACTACCGTTCTGGCTAAAACCTACGGTGGTAACGCGCGTGCATTCGACCAGATCGATAACGCACCAGAAGAAAAAGCACGTGGTATCACCATCAACACGTCTCACGTTGAATACGATACCCCGTCTCGCCACTACGCGCACGTTGACTGCCCAGGACACGCCGACTATGTGAAAAACATGATCACCGGTGCTGCCCAGATGGACGGCGCGATCCTGGTTGTTGCTGCGACTGACGGCCCAATGCCTCAGACCCGTGAGCACATCCTGCTGGGTCGTCAGGTTGGCGTTCCTTTCATCATTGTGTTCCTGAACAAATGTGACATGGTTGATGACGAAGAGCTGCTGGAACTGGTTGAGATGGAAGTACGTGAGCTGCTGTCTCAGTACGACTTCCCAGGCGACGACACCCCAGTGGTTCGTGGTTCAGCTCTGAAAGCGCTGGAAGGCGAAGCTGAGTGGGAAGCAAAAATCATCGAACTGGCAGAGCACCTGGATTCTTATATCCCAGAACCAGAGCGTGCCATTGACAAGCCGTTCCTGCTGCCAATCGAAGACGTATTCTCCATCTCCGGTCGTGGTACCGTTGTTACTGGTCGTGTAGAGCGCGGTATCGTTAAAGTCGGTGAAGAAGTTGAAATCGTTGGTATCAAAGATACGGCGAAATCTACCTGTACTGGCGTAGAAATGTTCCGCAAACTGCTGGACGAAGGTCGTGCAGGCGAGAACGTTGGTGTTCTGCTGCGTGGTATCAAGCGTGAAGAAATCGAGCGTGGTCAGGTACTGGCTAAGCCGGGTTCAATCAAGCCGCACACTCAGTTCGAATCCGAAGTGTATATCCTGAGCAAAGATGAAGGCGGCCGTCATACTCCGTTCTTCAAAGGCTACCGTCCTCAGTTCTACTTCCGTACAACTGACGTAACGGGCACCATCGAACTGCCAGAAGGCGTAGAGATGGTAATGCCGGGCGACAACATCAAAATGGTTGTTACCCTGATCCACCCAATCGCGATGGACGACGGTTTGCGTTTCGCCATCCGTGAAGGCGGCCGTACAGTAGGCGCGGGCGTTGTTGCTAAAGTTATCGCTTAATCGCTGATAA
>NZ_JBIXKO010000050.1:0-1016 GCF_044751765.1 Pectobacterium sp. CHL-2024
TTCAGGCCGACGTACTTGAACCAGTAGTCCGCAATACCCGCTTCAATCGCTACGCGTGCCGATACCGCTTTCGGCAGCACCGCTTCACGGTAAGCTGCATCCTGCTTGTCGAACGCATCCGTAGACGGCATGGACACTACGCGCACCTTGCGGCCTGCAGCAGTCAGTTTGTCATATGCGCCGACAGCCAGTTCAACTTCAGAACCGGTGGCAATCAGGATCAGCTCAGGTTGACCTTCGCTGTCTTTCAGCACGTAGCCACCTTTCGCCACGTTCGCCAGCTGCTCAGCCGTACGTGACTGCTGTGCCAGATTCTGGCGAGACAGGATCAGCGACGTCGGGCCGTCCTGACGCTCAATGGCGTATTTCCACGCCACCGCCGTTTCCACCTGGTCCGCCGGACGCCAGTTGCTCATGTTCGGCGTCACGCGCAGGCTGGCCAGCTGTTCAACCGGCTGGTGGGTCGGGCCGTCTTCGCCCAGACCGATGGAGTCGTGGGTGTAAACGTAGATGCTGCGGATTTTCATCAGCGCGGCCATACGCACGGCGTTACGCGCATATTCCACGAACATCAGGAAGGTCGCCGTGTACGGTACAAAACCACCGTGCAGCGCAATCCCGTTGGCAATCGCCGTCATACCGAATTCGCGCACGCCGTAGTGGATATAGTTCCCCGCGTGGTCTTTATCCAGCGAAACCGAGCCAGACCAGATGGTCAGGTTGCTCGGTGCCAGGTCGGCAGAGCCGCCCAGGAATTCCGGCAGCAGTTTACCGTAGGCTTCCAGCGCGTTCTGTGACGCTTTGCGGCTGGCGATTTTCGCCGGATTCGCCTGCAAATCGTCGATAAATTTCTGTGCGTCTGCCTGCCAGTTGGCCGGCAGTTCACCGCCGGTGCGGCGTTTGAACTCGGCAGCCAGCTCAGGGTACGCGCTGGCGTAGGCGGCAAACGCCTCATCCCAGGCCGCTTCCTTACGCTGACCGGCCGGTTTCGCATCCCAGGCGGCATAGATATCAGC
>NZ_JBIXKO010000051.1:0-919 GCF_044751765.1 Pectobacterium sp. CHL-2024
CATCTGGCCTACGTCATCTACACCTCCGGCTCCACCGGTAAACCCAAGGGCGTCATGAACAGCCATCGCGGACTCTGCAACCGTCTCGTCTGGATGCAGAACACCTATCGTCTCACCCACGATGACCGCGTCCTGCAGAAGACCCCCTTCAGCTTCGACGTCTCCGTCTGGGAGTTCTTCTGGCCCCTGCTCTACGGCGCACGCCTCGTCATGGCACGTCCCGACGGCCACAAGGATGCCGCTTACCTCGCGCAGCTCATCGAGCGCACCGGCATCACCACCCTGCACTTCGTCCCCTCCATGCTCCAGCAGTTCGTCCAGTGGGCCGATGCAGACTGTGCCTGTGACTCCCTGCGCCGCGTCATCTGCAGCGGCGAAGCCCTCCCTGCCGAACTCCAGCAGCGCTTCTTTGCCCGCTTCAACGCCCAGCTCCATAACCTCTATGGCCCCACCGAGGCCGCCATTGACGTCACCTTCTGGGCCTGTCAGCCTGACGACCACCGCAGCTTTGTGCCCATTGGCCGCCCCATCGCCAATACCCAGCTCTACATCCTCGACGCCCTCGGCCAGCCCGTGCCCCTCGGCGTCGCCGGTGAGCTCCATATCGGCGGCGTCGGCGTCGCCCGCGGCTACCTCAACCGCCCCGACCTCACCGCCGAGCGCTTTATTCCCGACCCGTTCAGCAACCGACCCGGCGCCCGGCTCTACAAGACCGGTGACCTTGCCCGCTGGCTGCCCGACGGCAGCATCGAGTACCTCGGCCGTAACGACTTTCAGGTCAAGCTGCGCGGCTTCCGTATCGAACTCGGTGAAATCGAAGCCCGCCTCATGCAGTGCCCCGGCGTGCAGGAGGCCGTTGTCGTCGCCCGTGAAGACAGCCCCGGTGATACCCGGCTGGTCGCCTACCTCTGTCCGCAGC